>JAGQTV010000011.1 GCA_020438845.1 Mycobacterium sp.
ATTCTCGGCGACTTGGCCAGGGCTCGATCTCAGCGGGCACGCAACGATCAACCGATCGGTAGCGATGCTGCGCTCAAACGGTCCTACATCAGCGATGTCTACTTGCAATCCTTCAACAGAAACCCCGACGTGACCGTTGGGCATTCCAGCACCTGGCTCGAGGCGGATGATAGCGGCATCGTTCTCGCCGTCATCTTCACTGGCGGCGATCTGGCCCAGCGGCGAGGCTTGCCCGTCGGTCCACTCGGATCCATCGAGAGAATCGCAGTGGCCGCTGGTCAGAAGGTAGTAGGCGCCATCCTCACCTTGGGCAGCAAACCCTGCGGTGCACCGGCCGTTCTCGTCGTCGACCTCCATGCCCGGGGTAGGTGGCGGACCGGCAGTTGCCGGACTTGCCAGCATGATGGCAGCCGCAATCACCAGACCCGATTCGAGCACCACGCCCATGCCGCCCTCCCAGCATTCAACTGAATGCTACCGGCAGCGGATTCGCCAAATTTGGCGTCGATCATCTGGCTGTGTACTGCGGGACCGCCTTCTCGGAATCGTTGGCGTAGGCGTCCTGAAAGCCGTCGCTGTCTTGGGTTCCCTGGACTGCCGGTTTGAGGTCACCCTGGGTGCCGTCCGTGTCGACCGTGGTTCCAGACCCACCAGTCGCTTCGACGTCTGCCTCCGCGATTGCTGCTCCCGCTAATGGGAAGATCGCCAGTGCCGCAACAAGACCGGCGGCGATCCGCCCCGTGATGCTGCGCGCCGAACGGACACGCTCGATATTCGACATGAGTTCGACTCTACGGATCGACTGTCCTCAAGACACCAATCAGATTGGCGTTCAGGCACATTCACAGGGCCTTGGCAACAAAGCGCACAGCGGACTGACAGGGCGGTCAGCCCAACGCAAGAACCCCGATCAGGGGTGCGAGGTTGAGCAGAAAGACCCCGATCTTGTACGCCGCCATGCCTCCGTAGTGCAGGGCGTCGAAGGTCTCGCGGGACAGTCGGAACCATCGGCTGTGAAGGCGGTACATCCAGTCATGGGCCAGCTTGAACGCGGCGAACCAGATCAACAAGATCACCCAGTTCACCACGAGGGACCAGATCAGAATCTCGCGGAGGCCAGCTAGCGTTATGGTCGTCATCACTTCTCCTATCCGCCGCTATCCAGGCTACGACTGTGGGAGGCACCGTGACCGGCGAGATTGACCGGGAAATCGCGGCAGTTCCCATGTTCGACGGGCTGAGCCAGTCGCACGTGGAGTTCTTGGCGGCTGCGAGTCGGCCGATACTTCTGCCGGCCGGTCAGGTGCTGTTCCGGCGCGGAACGCCCTCCACCGGCTTCTACGTCGTTCGTGACGGCCGTATGCAGTTGTCGGTGTCGAATTCCGAGGGCCTGGTCAGAGTCCTGGAGATCATCGGACCGGGCGGCGCGTTCGGGCATGCCGTGATGTTTGTCCGTGAGCCCTACCCGGTGGACGCCACCGCTCTGGCTGATACGCACCTGATCTTCGTGCCGGCTGGGGCCGTCGATCGGCTCCTCGACGAGGATCCCGCGATGGCCCGGTTGATGCTCGCGTCGATGGCGCGCCGGTTGCAGGCCAAGGTCCAGGACATCGCGATGTTGTCGTTGCAGTCGGCCAGCCAGAGAATCGTCGCCTACGTGCTCGGTGCGCTCCCTGCGATCGCGCTTGAGGTCGGCGGAAGCGCCGCCGTGGAACTGCCGGCCCGTAAACAGGTACTTGCTTCTCGGCTGGGCATGACCCCGGAGACGTTTTCCCGGGCAATGCGAAACCTGTCATCGAAAGGCCTGATCTCGGTGGACGGCTCCGTGCTCCACATTCCCGATGTTTCCGCATTGGACGCCCACGCCCGCAGCGAGTCGGTCTTGTGACGCGACCCACAGCGTTGTCTTGATCTAGATCAAACCGTTCCGCCCGGGTTCCTCCGTAGCGTCTACGACGCCCGTCGAACTCGAGGAGATCCGATGTTTTGTTACCAGTGCGAGCAGACCGACCGCACTCCCCAACCCGGCCGTCCGAACCTGCTGGCCTTCGGCTGCGCGGCGACCAAGGGGAATTGCGGAAAGGACGCCACCACAGCCGCACTGCAGGACGTGCTGGTCGAGGTCGACCTGGGCATCGGCCAGTATGCGCAAAAACTTCGTGAGCTAGGGGCGCCCGACCCCCAGTACGCCGCGCATGCCTGCTTCGACCTTTTCACCACATTGACCAACGTCAACTTCAACGCGACTCGCTTCATGGCGCTGATCGCCGACGCGGTCGGTGTTCGCGATCGCGCCAGGAAAGCCTACGAGGAGGCGGCCCGAGCCGCGGGCATCGAGCCTGAAGTCCTCACCGGACCAGCACAATTCATGCCCGCATCGAAGATCTCCGAAGCGGTGGCCCAAGCCGTCGAGGTCGGGGTCGATGCTGACGTGGACACGCTCGGGGCGGACATCGTCGGCCTGCGTAACCTCAACCTCTACGGGCTGAAGGGCGTATGTGCCTACGCCCACCACGCACATGCACTCGGCTACCGCAGCGACGACACAGACGCCGGTATCGAGTCCGGCCTGGCTTTTCTCGCCGGTGGTCCGACCGAGGCCGACGCCCTCTTGGGCCACGCCCTCGAACTGGGTGCCATCAATCTCAAGGTGATGGAGATGCTCGACGCGGCCAACACCGGCAGCTTCGGCAGCCCGGTACCCACCCCGGTTCGCATCACCCCCGTCGCCGGCAAAGCGGTCCTGGTGTCCGGCCACGACCTGCACGACCTGGACAAGGTTCTGCAGGCCACCGCAGGAACCGGCATCAAGGTCTACACCCACGGCGAACTGCTGCCCGCGCACGGCTACCCGGAACTGCACAAGCACGCCCATCTGGCCGGCAACTACGGCGGCGCCTGGCAGGACCAGCAGAGCGACTTCACCGCGTTTCCCGGACCCATCGTGATGACCTCGAACTGCCTGATCGAGCCCCAACCCGCCTACCGCAACCGGATCTTCACCACCGGACCAGTGGGTTGGCCCGGTATCCGCCATGTCGATACCGACGACCTGTCGCTGGTCATCAAGGCCGCCCAGTCCCTGCCCGGCTTCGCCGAATCCGGTCCGGAGGAGACGGTCACCACCGGGTTCGCCCATGGCGCGGTGATGTCGGTGGCCGACAAGGTGATCGAGGCGGTCAAGGCCGGCGACATCAAGCGGTTCCTGCTGATCGGCGGTTGCGACGGCGCGGCCCCGGGGCGCAATTACTACACCGACGTTGCCGACCACGCCCCCGACGACACCGTGCTGATGACCCTGGGCTGCAACAAATACCGGTTCAACACCCACGACTTCGGCGAGATCGGCGGCATCCCCCGCCTGCTTGACGTCGGTCAATGTAACGATAGCTACTCGGCAATCCAGATCGCTCTCGCCCTGGCCGATGCCTTCGAGTGTGGTGTCAACGATCTGCCGTTGAGTCTGTTCGTCTCCTGGTTCGAGCAGAAGGCGGCCGCGGTGCTGCTGACCCTGCTGTCCCTGGGGATCCGCAACATCCGCCTCGGCCCGACGCTGCCGGCCTTCCTGACGCCGGCCGTGGTGGACATCCTGGTGGAGAAGTTCGCACTCAAGCCGATCGGCGATCCGGCAGAGGATCTGGCGGCAGCAATGGCGGGTGCGTAGTGGCCGAAGCCATCCAGATGCCGACCGATCCCGGCCGGACGAACAGCGAAGCGGGATACGGCGTCACGCTGGTCACCACCGATGGTCAGGAGTCCACGGTGGTCTGCGACGAGCAGACCACCGTGCTGGCTGCGGCGGAGCGGGCGGGCATGATCCTGAAATCGTCCTGTCAGGCAGGCGGGTGCGGCGCCTGTTCTGCCGTGCTGTCCACCGGCCGGGTGGAGATGGGTGACCATGACCCCGACGTCATCGAGGTTCCGGAGAAGGACGGCGGAATCCTGTTGTGCCGCAGCTTTCCTCGCGCTGACTGCCGTATCGAGCTGCCCTACGCAAGCCACAAAATCGTCACCGCCCCGCCGAGCCGTCACGAAGCCGAGATCACCGGGCTGGAACGCGTTGCCGCCGGCGTCATGAACGTCACCCTTGCGCTGCGTCCCGGCGAGGACGGCTCGTCGTCGGCTGATTTCGAGTCCGGTCAGTTCTTCAGGATGATGGTGCCCGGCACCGAGGCGCGACGGGCCTACTCCCCCGCCAACGTCGCCAACTGGGACGGCCAACTGGAGTTCTACATCCGACTGTTGCCGGGCGGGGTCATGTCCGACTACCTAGCCGAACGGGCCGCGGTCGGCGACGTGCTGACGGTGATGAGTCCGGACGGTGACTTCGGGTTGGCGGAGAACGGGCTTCGGCCGCGCTGGTTCATCGCCGGCGGCACAGGACTCTCCCCGCTGCTGTCCATGCTGCGCAAGATGGCGGAGTGGGGCGATCCGCAGCCGGCCCGCCTCTTCTTCGGTGTGACCCGTCGCGATGAGGTCTTCGCCCAGGAGCAACTGTCGGCTCTGGCCTTGACCTTGCAAGATTTCCGGGCCGACACCGTGGTGTGGCAGCCCGATGCGGAGTGGACCGGGCCGGTGGGCAATCCAGTTGAGTTGGCTGCGGCCGAAGTCGCAATGCTGGACGAGATGCCCGACGTCTACGTTTGCGGACCTCCTCCGATGGTTGACGCCGCCCACGCGGCGTTGACGGCCGCCGGGGTGCCTGTCGACCAGGTTCATGCCGAGCGATTCTCCGCCGTCACCTGAAAAGGTAGGCCTGACCTCGGTCCCCATAGCCATGACCTGCCACCCCGGCTTACCGGCATACTGGAAGTAACCGCGAAAGCCGAGGAGACGTCATGACCGCTGGTCTTACACATCTGTGCCGATCAGCGCTGGTCGCCGCAGGATTAGCCATAACATTCGCAACTGCAATTGCAGCCCTCACGGCATCAATCCACGACGCTCCGAGCGTCTTCGCCGCACCGGGGTGCAATGTCGTCGACCAGAACGGCAGCGCCGAGATCAGTTGCGCTCCGAGCGGCCCCGAGAATCAATACACGTCACCTGCCGACGATCAACTGACCGAACAAGAAGTCTCCGAACCGGGCTGGAACGGGTAGCCGATTTCGAGAATTGCTCACCAGCCGTGGGATCACGCCACGGCGTCAATCGGCTGCCAACTCGGTCCGGATATCCACCTCGCCGGTGAGGGTGCGATGGACCGGGCATTTGTCGGCGATCTCCGTCAATCGGACCCGCTGAGCCTCCTCAAGGTCTCCTCCGATGGTGATCAGCCGGTCGATCCGATCAACGCTGCCCTGGCTCGTTTCGCACTTCTGACATTCCGCGGCGTGAATCTTGCTGTGTCGCAATCGGACCGACACGCTGTCCAGGGGAAGCGACTTACGGTCGGCATACATGCGCAGGGTCATCGCGGTGCATGCGCCCAGGGCGGCGAGCAGCAGATCGTAGGGTGAGGGCCCACTGTCCAGTCCTCCTACCGCGGTGGGCTCGTCAGCGATCAACTGGTGTGGTCCCATCATCACCGCCTGCTGATACCGGCCCGTTCCGGTTTCAGTGACGACAACGTCGCGTGGAGCGTCGGACTCCCGCACGCTGGTGACGGATTCCGGCAGCGAGGACGGGAGATAGCGTTCCCCCCAGGCTGCGATGACATGGGCAGCGTAGACCGCATCGGCCCGTCGGCTCAGCAGATGGTCGGCGTCGTCAAGGGAGACAAAACTCTTGGGATGTCGTGCCGCGCCGAAGATTCGACTGGCGCTGTCCACTGAGACCACCTGGTCGATCGGTGAGTGCAGGATGAGCAGCGGCTTGCGCAGCGCGGTGACGTTCGCCAACAGATTCTGCTCGGAGACATCGTCGAGGAACTCTCGTCGGATACAGAAGGTGCGGCCACCCAGAGTGACTTCGCCATGGCCGTGCAGCTGGATGTCTGCGACTCGGTCCTTGAACAGATCGGTCACGTGGCTCGGATCGGAGGGCGCGGCGATGGTGGCGACCGCCTCGACTTCGGGCAGTCGGGCGGCCGCCGCCAGCACCGCTGAACCTCCGAGACTGTGGCCGATCAACAATGTGGGGGCCCGCCGGGTGCGGCGCAGATGGTCCGCGGCCGCGATGAGGTCGTCGACGTTGGAGGAGAAGTCGGTGTCGGCAAAGTCGCCTTCGCTGGACCCCAGGCCGGTGAAGTCGAACCGCAGCACCGCGATACGTCGGGCAGCAAGTGCTTCGGCTATGCGTTTGGCCGCTCTGCTCTCCTTGCTGCAGGTGAAGCAGTGCGCAAACACGGCATAAGCGATTGCGTCTCCGGGCGGGCTCTCCAGCAGAGCCTGCAGTAGCCGGCCCTCTCGGTTGGGGAAGTCGAATCGCTGCACGGCCATCTCCGAACCGTATCGGGTATGCCGTTTGCCTCGTCGGCTATGAGTCGATCGCCTCGAAGCCCGGCCCGTGCAGGGGCTCGCCGAACTGTGAACGCGCAGCGAGAAGGGGCTCGATGGTTCGCACAGCCACGTCGAGCCGTTGCTGGAGCGTGCCGGTCAGCAGTACCCAGGAATGGCCGGCGGCGGTCAGCTCATCGACGAACCACGACGTCATGGCAGCCCGAATATCGAGGTCCCCCTCGCGCAGACCGTCGTCTTGCCATGGCACTCCGGCGTGGTCAGTGATCAGGTACACGGTTCTGGGCGGGACTTCGGCCCACGGTTGGCCGGTTCGGGCGGCTGGGCCCAGATAACGACGCTCCCACACTGCGGTTGCGAAAGCGTCTGTGTCGCAGACGAGAATCGGAGAACCCACGCGGGCCGCGGCATTTTCCCGGCGCGTCTGTTCGCCGCCGATGAAGTCGAAATCTTCTGGTTTCCAGGATAAATCGGTGATGGGCACGGCCGGGTTTCGATCCCACTTGATTCTGGTGTACTCGCGGCCGTATTCCGGAACGGATTGTGTGTCGGCCCACGAGCCGCCCCGGGCGGCGTAATGCTGGGCGAGCAGGGCAGCGACAGCGGTCGTTCCGGTCGACTCGGCACCGACGACGACGATTCGTGTGGTCAAACCGGCACGAACGGGAGCGGCGAGGTCACCCCACCGGCCGGCCAGGTCACGGCGCACCGCCGAGCTACTGAGTCCGCTTCGCGCGATCCGGACCTCCTCGGCGCCCAGCCAGCGAGCCAGCTCGGAACCGTAGTCGTCGCCGCAGAAGAGCGCGTCGACGCCACCCGACGAGCCACAGCCGCGTAATGCCGCCTGCATCAACGCAACTTGAGCGGCCCACACCTGCTGGTTGGTGACATCCATCGGGGCGTCGGAGGCAATGCCGCAGACTTCGAGCCCCGCCTCCCCGGCGTGCTCCTCCCGCAGCCAGGCGATCCGGTCCGCCAACGGAATCGTCTCTACCGCCGAAGCCATCACCAGCACCGTGAACCGCTCGCAGCGGCTCAGTCCGGCCCGGATAAGCGCATGATGGCCGTGATGAGGCGGATAGAACTTACCGATCAGCAAGCCGTGTCCGTACCTGCTCATCGTGACACCGCCAGTCCTGGGAAAGTCGCCCGCTCGTTACGCCAGGCTCGTAGACCGGCGATGCAGAGCAGCAGGAAAAGCGTGTAGACCACTGCGGTGAGGGTCAGGTGCCGACTCAGATAGAGGGGAATGTAGACGCAGTCCGCAGCGATCCAGAAAAACCATGACTCGATCCACTTTCCGTTGAGCAGCCATTGCGCAACCAAGGAAAGGCTGGTTGTCAGCGCATCCAGGAACGGCGCCGAATCATGGACCGCCGTCAGAAGCGGATACAACACGGCGGTGCCCGAGAGGGCGGCGAACACCGCGACCACGAATTGGCGTGGCGTGGTGCTGCGCACGGACAGTGCCGTCCGCTGGGCACTTCCGTACAACCATCGCCACCAGCCGACGAATCCGAGGATGATGTAGACGACCTGGAGTCCGGAATCGGCCCACAGCCTTGCGGAGGCGAAAAGGACCAGGAAGAAGGTGGAATTGGCGATCCCGACCGGGAAGTTCGCGATGCTTCTCCGAACCGTCAGCGCAACACACAGGCCGCCGGTGAGAAATCCCAGCAACTCGGCCCAGCTGACCGGGTCTCCCCACAAGGTGAAGGCTGCGGCGTTCAGTCGCGCTACCACCGTTGCCAGCCAGTCCATCAACGCCCCCTCGCATGGATTGTGCGTCAGCCCGCGGCGGCGGCAGTCACCCCGGGGCGCGTGTCGCAGACCGAAAATTCCCAGGACGTACCCTTGACCCATGTCGCTGCTGTTCAACCCCTCCACCTATGACCCGAGTTCGTTTGACGAACCCACCCGCGCGAAGTTGCTCGCGCTGATCGACTTCTTCGAGAACAAGGGTCTGGCGCGCAACAAAGAGGAGTACTACTCCGGCGAGTGGTACACCGACTTCCTGAAGTTGATCGCCGACCAGAAGATCTTCGCGACCTTCGGCACCCCTGCCGAAGTCGGTGCCCTGGCAGGAGACGCCTCTGGGAGTTCTGGCACATCTGGGAGCACTGGGGCCCGCTGGGATCTGGCCCGGATCAACGAACTCAACGAAATTCTCGGCTTTTACTCCCTGGCGCACTGGTACGCCTGGCAGGTGACGGTGCTGGGCCTCGGCCCGGTCTGGCTCAGCTCCAACGAGCAGGCGCGCAAGGAGGTCGCGACACTACTCGACGACGGCAACATCTTTGGCTTCGGACTTTCCGAACGTGAGCACGGTGCCGACATCTACTCCTCGGACATGATCCTGACCCGCACCGAGGACGGCTACAGCGCTAGCGGCGGCAAGTGGTACATCGGCAACGGCAACGCCGCGGGCCGGCTCAGCGTGTACGGCAAGTTCGCCGACAACGACCCCGACCATCCCGGCGAGCACGTGTTCTTCCTGGTCGATCCCAGTCACCAGAGCTACGAGTTGCTCAAGAACGTCGTCGCCGGCCAGATGTTCGTCGCGGCCTTCAACCTGCACGACTACCCGGTGGCGCCGCAGGACATCCTGCACGTCGGCAAGCCGGCCTTCGATGCGGCACTGGGCACGGTCAACGTCGGCAAGGTCAACCTCGGGTGGGCCAGCATCGGCATCTGCGAGCACTCGTTCTACGAGGCCGTCACCCACGCCCACAATCGCATCCTCTACGGCAACCGGGTCACCGACTTTCCGCACGTTCGGCGGATGCTCGCCGACGCCTATGCCCGCCTGGTGGCGATGAAGATCTTCGCGGCTCGTTCCACCGACTATTTCCGCAGCGCCAGCGAGGACGACCGTAGGTTCCTGCTGTTCAACCCGATCACCAAGGCCAAGGTCACCAGCGAGGGCGAGCGGGTGATCGACCTGTTGTGGGATGTGATCGCCGCCCGCGGCTTCGAACGCGACACCTATTTCAGCCGGGCTGCCTCAGACATCCGCGCGCTGCCGAAGCTGGAGGGAACGGTCCACGTCAACATTGCGCTGGTGCTGAAGTTCATGCCCCGCTATCTCGGGGCGGCCTACGGTGCTGCCCAGGAGTACCCCGACATTCCAGTTCGCCAGGACGCCGCTGACGACACCTACCTGTTCCATCAGGGGCCGGCCAAGGGACTCGGTGGAATCGGGTTCACCGACTGGCGGCCGTCGTTCGAACGGTTCATTCACCTGCCGAACGTGGCCGTCTTCCGTGAGCAGATCGACGCGTTCACCCAGCTCGTGATGACGGCGCCACCGACTGAGGCCCAGCAGAAGGACCTCGACTACCTGCAGGTGTTGGGGCAACTGTTCGCCCAGATCGTCTATGCCCAGCTGATCCTCGAGTCCGCCGCTCTGGCCATCGACGCCGGGCAGACCCGACCCAATTCGGTCAGCGACCTGTCCGACCTCACCGAGGCCCATCTGGACCGGATTTTCGCGGTCTTCGTCAACGACATGGCGGCGCGCGCCGTCGAGTTGCACGGTCAGGGCTCGGCTACCGAGGCCCAGAGCGCGGCGGCGCTGGCGGTGCTGCGCAAGCCGGTGATCGACCCGGCTGCGGAAGACTCCTTCGTGTCGGAGGTGCTGACGTACAGCGGCGCCTACGAGATGAAGGCCTGATCTCCCCTGCCCTGATCTCACCGCGCCGCACCCGCTAGCGCGGGATTCGGCTCCGGCGCGGTTCGCGGTCTGGAACCATGCTGGTCATGGACTTGTCCATAGTCGTGCCTGCCTACAACGAAGAGCGCCGGCTGCAGCCGACCATCGATGGCTGGGCGGCGTGGATGGACAGTTTCGACGGCTCGGCGGAACTCATAGTGTCCGACGACGGCAGTCGCGACGGTACGGCCGCGCTGGTCGAGCGGGCCCGGGCCGGCGATCCACGCATCCGGCTCAACCGGTTACCGCAGAATCGGGGCAAGGGCGCAGCGGTGCGGTCGGGCATGTTGGCTGCCACCAGTACCTACCGGTTCTACGTCGATGCCGATATGAACATCGCACCTGCGCACGTCGATCGAGCGCTGGCCTTGTTGCGTTCCGGTGCAGCCGATGTCGTCACGGGCAAGCGCAAGCTTTCCGACTACGCCGAGACGGAGCGGAGCTTTTCCCGGCTCGCAGCCGGAGCTGCGGTGCAGGCAACCAGGCGAACCCTGTTGCTGCCGGTCATCACCGACACCCAGGCTGGATTCAAGGGTTTCACGGCCGAGTGGGCCGAGAAAATTTTCAGCAAGACGACCATCGACGGATTCGCTTTCGACATCGAAGTGCTCTACCTGGCCCGCCGGATGGGAGCGCGGATCATCCAGGTGCCCGTGGACGTCGAGTTCCGCGGTGACTCCACGTTCAACGTCGCTGCACACCTCAGGCCGTTCCTCGGCGACATCTGGAAGGTCCGGAAGAACGCGTGGCGGGGGCGCTACTCCTGAGTTACCACCTCGTGGACGAAACGCATCTTCTCCAACACGGGTCCGGGCAGCACGAAGGGGTAGAGGTCGGCTTTCCCCATCGACCGGTTGACCATGTTCAATGACCAGGCCAGTGGGAGCCACATCTCGATGATCGTGTCGAAACCCTTGGGGCCCAGAACTTTACGTTCGTAGGTAGCGTTCGCCGGGGCAAATCCGAAGGCCGCCGCGGTATCCAGGATGCTGCGGATGTGCAGATAGTGCGCGAAGGTTTCGGCCCAGTCCTCGGCTGGGTGCATCGCCGCGTAGGACGACACATACCGCTGCTCCCAACCGGCTTCTGGCCCCTCGTTGTAGTACCGGTCTCTGGCCTCGACATAGTCTGTGTCGCTGTCGCCGAAGAGCGCCGTGAACTGCTGCAACAGATCCGCCAACGGCGCCACGAGCAGGTAGAAGTAGTAGTGCCCGACCTCGTGCCGGAAGTGTCCGAGAAGCGTACGGTACGGCTCAGCCAGCTTTACCCGAACCCGTTCGCGATACACATCGTCACCCTCGGCCAGATCGAGGGTGATCACGCCGTTGTGGTGACCGGTGGATACCGACTGGGATGTGCTGGAGAGCAGATCGAAGACCAACCCGCAGTCGGGGTCCTGCTCGCGGGTTACCAAAGGAAGCTTCAGCTCGAACAACTCGACCAGCAGCCGGCGTTTGGCCTGCTCAGCTTCGGCGAAAGCGTTCAGTGCGGCGGAGTCATGATCGGCGGGCCTTGTCCGGGTGAGTTGGCAGGACGTACACAAAGCACGGACCGGCTCGACCTTGACTAGCCAATTGCACTGTGCCAGATGAAGATTGGCGCACAGTTGGTATTCGTCAGCGGCGACCGCTCCGGGGTGCACACTGTCGGTGCCTGGGCTGATCACCAGAAACGCAAGGTCCTCCGGCGAGAACCCCACAGAGCTGCCGCAGGACAGGCAGACTGAGTTCTCGAACGCCAAGTGCTGACCGCAGCTTGGACAGATGAAGTCACGCACGAACCATCGACCTGTCGAAGGGGGCTACGTCCACTGAAACCTCGATGGTGCTGCTCTCCGAATCGGTGTAGATAATGCCGCGCAATGGTGGCAAATCAGCATAGTCGCGTCCCCAACCAAGGACGATGTAACGCTCGTCGAGAAGCTGGTCATTGGTCGGGTCGAGGCTCAGCCAGTGATTCTCCGGTGTCCACACCGCGGCCCAGGCGTGGGTGGCGTCCGCGCCGATCATCCGGTCCTTACCGGGCGGCGGATCTGTGGCGAGGTATCCGGAAACATAGCTCGCCGCAAGACCGTTGGCGCGAAGGCAGGCTATGGCCAGTCGAGCGAAGTCCTGGCACACCCCTTCCCGGGCGGCCAGCACCTCTTCGACCTGCGTGGAGACGGTAGTCGATCCGGAGCGGTAGGTGAAGTCGGTGAAGATGCGGGTGTTCAGATCGCGGATGACCTCGATCAAGGGTGCACCGGGAACGAAACTCGGTGCGGCATAGTCCCGCACCGCGTCGGTGATTTCAGGTGGACGCAGGTCCATCGCGAACTCGGTTGCAAGCACTCCACCGAGCCCTGCAGGCCGGGCTGACTCCCACGGCGCCAGCGCCGAACCTGCCCCGTACCACGCGGGGGGCGGCGGGTCGACTTCGACAATCGACGTGCTGACCACAGTCAGGGCGCGGTGTCGTTCGGCGACGTGGAAATACGAGCTGATATTGCCGTAGGCGTCGCGGCTGGTCGATCTGTCGGCCGGCCGCGGCGTGATGTGCAGGTCGAAAGCCAGACGGCGTTGTCGTGTGGTGTCTCGGGGGGTGAGGTGGCTGCGGCCGTAGGAGCTGGTCACCACCGCCGAATAGGTGTACTCCGTGCTGTGGGTGATCTGGTAGCACCGACTGCTCACGGCAGCACCCGCCGCTGATCGGTTCCCCAGATCGGCTGCATGTCGCCGGGCAGCGACAACTGGGTGCGGGTAATGACGTCGGACAATTCGCGCAGGGCGCTTCGCACTCCGCTGAGGAGGCCGGCAAGCTCGGCTCGGCGGCCCTCGTCGTCGCACTCTTCCAGTTCGTCCCGGTCGAGGCGCCGCAGCCGGGTGCTGATCTGATCCACCAGGCGCACCGTCCTCGATGACGCCGTCGCGGACAACGAACGCAGGTTCGCCCTGAGTCGATCTAGTTGGTAGACGAGTGACCTCGGGTTTTCTGCATCGAAGAGCACCAGATCCGCGACGGCGCCGACGCTGACCCGGCCGAGGGTAAGCCGTCGGTAGACGACCGAGGATTCGCATGCCATCAGCGCGGACTCGGTGATCACCCGCTCCGCGTCGGGTCCACGGACCACGGTCAATGTGGCGTCCAGCAGTGCAACCAGGGCCAGGCCGCGTTCGATCCGCTTGCCAATGTCCATCATCGTCCAGCCGGCGTCGTGGATGAGGGACTCGGCGGTCAACCCGGACAGTGCGAGCATGCCGCTGAGGGTTTGTTGATGAGCGTCCGCCAGTGCTGTGTCCTCGGGCAGCCGGTGGACGCCGTCCGCCTCCGCCTCTTCCGGAGCCGGCGTCGACATCGACAGCGTTCGCTCGACTGCGGCGAGAACCATCCAGGTGTCATTGGACATCTGGTCGCGCACTGACCGGGCGGCGAATCCGAGACGCTCGACCGAGTGGGCCAGCGAACCGGGCCGAAGCCGGTCGGCAGTCAGTGACCACAGCAGGTGAGGGGCCTCAGCGACGGTCGGAGCGTCTTCGGCGGGCGGCACCTTTGGGTCGCGGTCTTCGCTCATCCGGCGAAGTGCGGACAGCAATACCGGGACGCACTCACTTGACGCGGTCTCTTGCCTATTGCCGTACTCGTAATAACGCTCGCGAGCGACGATCAGCAGCCGGGCCAAGCCTTCGGCGCGTTCGGCGTAGCGTCCGATCCAGAAGAAGTCGGAAAGCACGCGAGGTGAACTGGTGAATTCCGTGCCGCTGGGAAGCTGCACGGTTGGGAGGGTCTGTGCCTGCTCGGCCAGTACGCGTTCGGGCTGCCGAATCCAGATGTCTTTGGCAGCGATGCTTTTCAGTTTGAAGGCGCCCGGACCCGGGGTGAGCACATAGCCGAGTCCCCCGACCATGGCCGCGTAGGTGTTTCGCTGGGAGACGGTGAAAAGCCGCATGCCGACACTGGCTGCGGTCACGTCTCCGGGATAGCAATCCGTTGGAGCGGAGGAGAATTGGGGCAGTTCCTGGCCGAGCCACTGCCACGGCTCCGCCTCGATGCGGGCCGCAAATTCTGCGCACTGTGTTGTCGACAGCGTAGGCCCCACCAGGGTGATCGTTCCGTCGGCCGACTTGATCAGCAGTGAAGACATTCGCTTCAACAGGTGTGACCGCTCGCTGTCGATACCGGCCCAGTACAACTGTGGAGTGTCGAGCAGTGGGTCCTCGCCCAGCAGAGTTCGTGCCATCTCGGGCAGGAAACGTTGCACACCGGGGCTTTCCAGAATTCCACTGCCCAGGGTGTTTACGATGCTGACCGTTCCGCGCCGTTGGGCTTCGACCAGGCCAACGACTCCCAATCGCGAATCAGGGCGAAGGTCCAGCGGGTCGGCGTATTCGGCATCTACTCGCCTCAACACCACGTCGACTCGCTTGAGGCTGCCCAACGAGCGCATCCAGAGCTTGCCCTCCCGTACCAGCAGATCGGCGCTTTCGACGAGCGGAAAGCCCAAAACTGTTGCGAGATGCGCTTGGTCGAACGCCGTTTCGGAATGGATACCGGGGCTGAGCACTACGACAACCGGGTCCTCGGCCGCTGCCGGTGCCGCCTCGATCAGGGCCAGTCTCAGTGCTTGCGCGAACGGGGACGCTGGATGGGGCGACACCCTCTCGTACAGGTCGGGGACGGCCCGGCCAACCACGCGGCGGTCGGCCAGGGCGTATCCGGCGCCGGAGGGTGCCTGGGTCCGGTCGGCGTTGACCAGGAAACGGCCGTCGGCGGCTCGGCTCAGGTCGCAGCCGTGCATGAAGAGTTGATGCCGGCCTGGGTTTTCGATACCTCGGGCGGCCCGGATATAGCCAGGATGGCCGAACAGCAGACTCGGCGGCAGGACACCACTGGTGACGCAGCGCCGGTCTTCGTACAGATCGGTCAGAACCGCGTCGAGCAAGCGGGAGCGCTGTTCCACGCCGGCTTCCAGGATGTCCCAGTCGGATGCCGCGAACACCAGTGGGATGCCGTCGATGCGCCATCGACCCGGCCCGGCGACATCGGGAGCCGTGACTGATTTGCCTCGATGATCCACCCCCGAATAGGTGATGCCATCGTTGTCGACAAGCCCGCGCACCGTGGCGCGGAGCCGATCCAGTCCGTCCACGTCGTGGGCTGCGAGATGCTCGGCGACTTCCGCCCAGGCGGGACGGACCACGCAGGATTCGTCGATGAACTCGTCGTACCCCATTGCCCGGGAGTAGGTTCCCGCGGCGCGGGCGGAGCGATAAGCGGATAGCAGATCTGCCTGGTCAAAACGATTCCGCGTCAGGTCGGGACCGGCCGCCGCAAGCGACATCCGCCACCTCCCGCCTGTTCTTGCTGCCACCTTCCGGGGGGACGTTACCTGGAGGGTGCCGTTCAGTTCTGCAGGACTGTCCGCACTCGTCGCAGATCCAGAATCCCGGGGGCCGTGACGTCAGTGGCCAGCCGGGCCTGTTTCTCCCGAATATCGTCGATATCCACTCGACCGGCGGTGAACCCATGTGCTTCAAACCGCCGACCGCGGCGGGATTCGGCTTCTACCGCGTTCACCGGTGGGGTGTCATAGGAGCGACCTCCGGGATGCGAAACGTGATAGGTGCAGCCTCCCCGCGAACTGCCACTGGTCGTGTCGAGGAGTTCGAAGCGAAGTGGACTGTCGACGGTGATGCTGGGATGCAGAGCGCTCGGCGGCTGCCAGGCCCGGTACCGCACACCGCCCACCTGGACGTCGGGGTTATCCGTCGCCAGCATCGGCACCGGAAAGCCGTTGCACGTGACAATGTGCCGTTGGCGGTCGGCACCTATCGTGCGCACCTGGATCCGCTCGACCGACGAGTCGACGTAGCGGGCCGTTCCCCCGGAGGTGGACTCCTCGCCGAGGGTGTTCCATGGCTCGATCGCCCCCCGCAATTCGATCTCCACGTGGTCGAACACCGCTGTACCGATTCGCGGGAAGCGGAACTCGGTGAACGGGTCCAGCCAGCTGGTATCGAACTCGAACCCGTGGCTACGAAGGTCGGCTGCCACGTCTGCGATGTCGTGAATGATGAAGTGCGGCAAAAGATAGCGGCCGTGGAGATTCAGCCCGTGCCGGATCAGCGGTGCGCGCAGCGGCTCTTCCCAGAACCGGGCTACCAAAGACCGCACGAGTAGGGACTGGACCATGGCCATCTGGTAGTGGGGCGGCATTTCGAAGCCCCGCAATTCGAGCAGGCCGAGTCGGCCACGGGATCCGTCGGGGCTGTAGAGCTTGTCGATGCAGAACTCGGCGCGGTGAGTGTTGCCGGTGATGTCGGTGAGCAGATGGCGCAGCGCCCGATCGGTCACCCAGGGTCTCGGGTCGTCGGAAGAGGCGAGGCGGGCGATCTCGGCGAAGGCGATCTCGAGTTCGTAGAGGGACTCCGAGCGCCCTTCGTCGACCCTCGGGGCCTGCGAGGTGGTACCGATGAAACGTCCCGAGAACAGGTATGACAACGAGGGGTGCCGCTGCCAATAGGTCAGCAGTGATACCAGCAGGTCGGGTCGGCGCAGCATCGGCGAATCGGCGGGCGACAACCCACCGAGGGTGATGTGATTGCCACCGCCGGTGCCGCTGTGGGTGCCGTCGAGGTCGAATGAGTCGGTAGACAGCCGTGCCAGCCGGGCCTGCTCATAGAGCGTCTGCAACTGTTCGCACTGCTCGGCGAAGCTCGCGGTGGGAGGCACGTTGACCTCGATGACACCCGGATCCGGCGTTATGGCGAGGGTCTCCAGCCGGGCGTCGGCGGGCGGCCCGTACCCCTCGAGAACGACCGGGCAATTCGCCTCGGCCGCACCCGCTTCGATCCTGGCGACCAGATCCACGAAGTGTTCCAGAGCCTCGGTCGGTGGCAGGAACAGGTACAAGACGCCTTCGCGGACCTCGGCGACCAGTGCCGTGATGGGTGCGGTGTCATCCTCATCGAGGACCGCTTCATCAGCCGCTGCACCGACCGGAAGATCGCTCTGTGTGCTCGCCAGCGGGTCAGCGGGAAACTGGGTTCGTGGCGGCCGCCAGCTGATCGAGTCCAGCGGCAGGCGAAGGCCTGCCGGTGAGTCGCCGTCGAGCAGCACGATCCGGCCCCGCCGCAGCCGCCAGTTGGCACTGGCCCAACCGGAGTCGTCTTCGCGGCGGTGCAGCGGCAACACCCACGCAGCCGCTTCGCCGACCGGATTCTCCAGCCGTGCCAGCAATTCGGTCCGACTGTCCCGCTCGTCGGCTTCGAGGTCGTCGCCGGGTTCGACCGGCGGACCGCCCGGCAGCCGAACGGCTTTCCACAGCCGGAACAGCGGATCTTCGAATGCGGGCCGGACCTGGTCGGAGGGGAGCCGCAAGGCGGTGGCGATCGATGTCAACACCTGCCGGGCTTTGTCGGTCTCTACCGATGGACCCGTGGCACCCCAGGGGTCGGCCAAGAGCGCCGCATCGTTCCACAGCGGCTTGCCATCCCGGCGCCAGTGCAGCGCAATCTGCCAGCGGGGCAACGGCTCTCCCGGATACCACTTGCCCTGCCCGTACTGAACCAGACCGTGGGGCGCCCAGACGGACTTCAGCCGAGCTGTCAGCACCGAGGCCCGCTCTCGCTTGTGGGGTCCGTCGGCGTCGGTGGTCCATTCCGGATCGACCTGGTTGTCGATCGAGACGAAGGTCGGTTCGCCCCCGACAGTGAGGCGGACGTCGTCATCGACAAGGCGCTTGTCCACCAGTTCGCCGAGTTTGACGATCTTCGTCCAAGCTTTGTCGGTGTACGGCTTTGTCACCCGCGGATCCTCGTGAATGCGGGTGACGGTGTTGGAGAACTCGAAGGTGGTTTCGGCGACCCCGGTGGCCCCCTCGATCGGCGCCGCCGAGGCCGGATTCGGGGTAGCGGCCAGCGGGATATGCCCTTCACCGGCGAACAACCCCGAGGTCGGATCGAGACCGATCCACCCGGCGCCGGGCACGTAGACCTCGGTCCAGGCATGCAGGTCGGTAAAGTCCGCGGCGGGGCCGGACGGCCCGTCGAGGGCTTCGACGTCGGAGGTCAGTTGCACCAGGTAGCCGGATACGAAACGGGCCGCCAGCCCGAACTGCCGCAGGATCGACACCAGTAGCCACGCTGAATCACGGCAGGAGCCGATCCGGGTCTGCAACGTGTGCCCGGGGGTCTGGACACCCGGTTCCATGCGCACGCTGTAGGAAACGTCGCGATTGACGGCGTGGTTGAGGCCGACCAGGAAGTCGATGGTCCGCATCCCCGGGTCGAAGCGGTGTCCCGCCACCCAGGCCCGCACCAATTCGCCCGGGCCGGACCCCTCCCCCTCGTCGTCGACCGGTCGCAGGTAAGGATCCAGGTCTTCGCGAAGACTCTTGGGGTAGCTGAACGGAAAGGTCTCGGCGAATTCCTCGATGAAGAAGTCGAAGGGGTTGATGACCTTGAGGTCGGCGATCAGACCGACGGTGATGGTCAGCTTGCGGGTGGGATTGGGGAAGACCAGGCGTGCAAGGAAATTACCGAAGGCGTCCTGTTGCCAGTTGATGAAATGGTCGGCTGGTTCAACCTCGAGTGAGTACGCCTCGATCGGGGTCCGGGAGTGCGGCGCGGGCCGGAGTCGGACAACATGCGGATGGACTTCGACCAAACGGTCGAAGGTGTAGCTGGTGCGATGCTCCAGTGCCACTTTGATGCCCACAGTGCCTAATCCCACCACAAGGGACCCAATCCCACCACAAGAGAAAAGGCTTCGCAGCCTCTCGTAGCGAAGGACCGGCGATGTTACAGCGAGGAAAAATATCGCGATTCAATACAAGCTGATTCGGCCCGCGCGGTTTACTGATCGGACCCTCGACGCCGAAGGATGGCCATGCACATAATCGACTTCAAGGCCAAGACGCCGCTGATCGGGATGTCCATGGTCTTCTTGGCCATGGGGATCGTGGCCGTGACGGCATACCAGCGCGCGGGTTGGTATTCCCTCATCGGTTATGCGATCGCGGCCGGGGTCGCAGTGTTCGGCTTCATCTTCACATTTCGGGACATACCGACTCCCCCGCATACCAACGGCACCGACACGACTCCGGAGGTCAAGCAGCCGTGACTACAACCCCCACCGAGTCAGCGCCCAGCGAGCCGGTGCCGGCCAACCTGACTCGCGAGGACGCCGGGTACCACCACAACCTCAAGCCACGCCAACTCCAGATGATCGCCATCGGCGGGGCGATCGGAACCGGGTTGTTCCTGGGAGCGGGTGGTCGGCTGGCCAGTGCGGGCCCGGGACTTTTCCTGGTCTACGGGCTGTGCGGCATCTTCGTGTTCCTCATCCTGCGCGCCATGGGCGAACTGGTGCTGCACCGGCCGACGACTGGCTCGTTCGTCTCCTATGCCCGGGAATTCCTCGGCGAGAAGGCCGCCTACGTCGCCGGCTGGATGTATTTCCTGAACTGGGCCATGACGACGATCGTCGACTCCACCGCTATCGCAACCTATTGCAAATTCTGGTCGGTCTTCAAGGACGTCCCGCAGTGGGCCATCGCTCTGACTGCGCTGGCGTTGGTCCTGGCCATGAACCTGGTGTCGGTCTCGCTGTTCGGCGAGTTCGAATTCTGGGCGGCGATCATCAAGGTCGTGGCGTTGATGGCATTTCTGGTTGCCGGAACGATCTTCCTGGCCGGCCGTTATGAGATCGACGGCCACTCCACCGGTTTCAGCGTGCTGAGCAACCACGGCGGACTCTTCCCGGTCGGTGTCGTGCCCCTGGTGGTCGTCATGACCGGAGTCGTATTCGCATACGCGGCAGTCGAACTGGTTGGTATCGCAGCTGGCGAGACGGCCGAACCGGAAAAGGTGATGCCCCGGGCGATCAACTCCGTCATTGCCCGGATCGCCCTGTTCTACGTTGGCTCGCTGTTCCTGCTCGCCCTGCTGCTGCCGTACACCGACTACTCGGCATCGGAAAGCCCGTTCGTCACGTTCTTCGGCAAGATCGGCATCGAGGGCGGTGGCACGATGATGAACTTCGTGGTGTTGACCGCGGCGTTCTCCAGTCTCAACGCCGGCCTCTACTCCACCGGTCGCATTCTGCGATCGATGGCGGTGAACGGCAGTGCGCCGAAATTCACTTCTCGGATGTCCAAGCAGGGTGTCCCCTACGGCGGCATCCTGCTGACCGCCTCGATCGGTCTGTTCGGGGTCCTGCTCAACGGCATCGTGCCGTCCATGGCCTTCGAGATCGTGCTGAACGTGGCATCACTGGGCATCCTGGCGTCGTGGGCCACCATCATCATCTGCCAGATCCAGATGTACCGCTGGTCCCAACAGGGCAGGGTCACCCGCCCCAAGTTCAAGATGATGGGTTCGCCCTACACCGGTTACGCGACCCTGGTCTTCCTTCTGGCAGTCCTGGTGTTGACGGGTTTCAACTACCCGATCGGGACGTGGACGATCGCAAGCCTGGCTGTGTTGGTTCCGATGCTGATCGGTGGCTGGTATCTGGTGCGCGAACGGGTGCTGCTCATCGCACAGCAACGCCCGGACGATGCCGCGCACTAAAGGCACGGCATGTGAACGACTGCGATCGAAACCGGCCCGCCGGGAATCAGTCCCGGAACGGTGACCCGGGCGGAGCGGTGCCGACTACCAGCGGAGAGTCAATCGGTGGCGTCGAGCAGTTGATGGTGTTGTTCGGATCGGTGCAATCCACCGGATTCGTCGGTGCGAACGACGCATTGGCGCTGGTGGTCGGGGGCGTAGTACCCGGGGTGCCGGGAGCCAATGGCGCTGGCGAAGCATGCGAGATGCCTGCCGCCAGAACCAACGCCGCACCAGCGACACCGACCCCGAACCGCGCACTCAGTGACATCATGGCGCTTCCTTCCCGTTGATGGCTCCGATCCTCCGATAGTAGATAGCCGCGATCAGAACCGCGTCGATTCGCCCGTTCCCGGGTGCTCGCCACGACCGAAGCCCAACCTGCCGCGGAACTGCAGCAGCAGAGCGATTGTGGCGGTCCATCCGGTCTGATGACTCGCGCCGAGGCCTCGTCCGGTATCGCCATCGAAGTACTCGTGGAAGGGCACCAGATCCCGCCAGTGGGGGTCGGTCTGAAAGTAGTTGTTGTTGCCGAATACCGCCCGGCGCCCGTCGGGGTCGCGGACCAGAAGGCCGGTCAGGCTTCGGGCCATTCGATCGCCGACCTCGGCCAGCGTGAGCCTTTCCGTCCGGTCTGCGGGGTCGGGAACTCGGAACTCGTCGCCCAGGAATCGCGCGTAGGAATCGAGGGCCTGCACGAACAGGAAGTTGATCGGCAGCCACACCGGACCCCGCCAATTGGAATTTCCTCCGAACATGCGAGTGCGGGACTCGGCCGGCTGATAGTCGATCTGATAGGTCTCGCCATTAACCCGGAAATGGTAGGGATGCTCACGGTGGAACTTCGACAGCGACCGAATACCGTTGGGGGACAGAAACTGTTCCGGATCGAGGATTCGCAGGAGAATCGCCGAGAGCCGGTCGGCGTCTACCACACCGACCATGAAGTGCGAGCCGTCTCCTCCGGTCATCCGGATCCGGACGTCGCGGTTGGTGTGCTCGTAAGCGGCAGCCAGATCGTCCATACACCGTTTCATGGTGTCCACGGCGTCGCTGACGGTCACCGGAATCGCGATGGCGGCGAACAACGGCACGATCGCCTGTAGCGAGAACACCTCCAGTGACCTGCTGGTTCCGTCGGGCATCTCGATGACGTCGTGGTAGAAGCCGGTGTCGTCATTCCAGAAGCTGACGTGCCCACTGCCCTTCTCCAGTGCATTGGCGATCAGCCAGGCATCCCAGACCCACCGACCGAACATCGACAGGTAATTCGGTTCGTCGAGGGAGAGTTCGACGGTGATCTCCAGCAGGTGGAAGATCAGCGCCGCCATCCACGAAGTGCCGTCCACCTGGGCGAGTTGACCGCCCGTCGGCAACGGCTGGTCCCGGTCGAACACCCCGATGTTGTCCATCCCGAGAAAGCCACCGCCGAATACGCCGCGGTCGCTGGCATCCTTCTGGTTGAGCCACCACATGGTGTTCAAGGTGGCGGATCGGTAGGCCTGAACCAGGAAGTCCCGATCGCCGATGCCGTTATGCATGCGGTCGATCTGGTAGACCTGCCAGGCCGCCCAGGCAAGCAGAGGCGGATTGGTGTCGCCAAAGGTCCACTCGTAGGCCGGGATCTGTCCGTGTGGGTGCTGGGCGGTGGACTGCTGCAGGACGAGGCACTGCTGTTTGGCGAAATCGGAATCGATCAGCGCCATGGCAACACAGTGAAAGGCCAGGTCCCAAGCCGCGAACCACGGATACTCCCAGGTGTCAGGCATGAGGATTACCTCAGTGATGGCGACGTGCTGCCAGTCGCTGTTGCGGCCGGTCCAGCGCTGATCGGGCGGAATCGGTTGACCTGGATCACCTTTGAGCCAGCGCCGAACCCGGTAGTTGTAGAACTGCTTGGACCACAAAAGTCCGGCGAACGCCTGTCGCTGAACCAACCGTTCGTCCACCGTCAGATCGTCGGCAGCCAAGAAGCCATAGAACTCGTCGGCCTCGGCTTTGCGAAGGGCCAGAACCCGGTCGGCGTCGGCGCACGACAGATCCGGTCCGTTGGGCGCGAACCGCACTGTCACCGTGAAGGTTTCGCCCGGCCCGAGTGTCGTGGCCGCATGCGCGGCAGCCTTACTGCCCGCTGTGGCGCTAACGGCGTCGACGTTTCCACCGACCACGTAGTCGTTGATTCCGTCTTTGACGGTCGGCGACGAGTTCGGGGCTCCGAACAGAAGTTGGTCATTGGTCTCGTTCTCGCAGAACACCAGTTCCGGGACGGAACCGTCCGAGGTGGTGACCGTGAACCAGCGCTCCCCCAGCGCCGGATGGTTCGTATGTGCAATACCGCGGCCGCGCTTGGTGATTCGCGGTCGTTGCTCGTCCGGATTCCAGGACCACGTGTTGCGGTACCACAGCTGCGGCAGGACGTGTACCGGTGCCGGATCGGGGCCGCGGTTCGTCACCACCACTCGGCAATAGAAGTCCTCGGCGGCGGCTTTGGCGTACTGGACTTCGACATCGAAATATCGTTGTTCCAGCCATTGGTCGCGGAGTGCGTCGAACAGTTCGTACTCGTCGTCGTCCTGGCTGCGGTTCTGGTTGACCTGCAACAGGTCGTCGTAGGGGAAGGCGGCCTGGGGATATTTGTAGACCATGGCGGCGTAGGCGTGCGTGGGCAGGTTGTCGGTGTAGAACCAGTAGTCTTTGACGTCTTCACCGTGATTGCCCTGCTGGTTGGACAAACCGTAGGGACGTTCCTTGAGGATGGGGTCTCGTTCGTTCCACAAGGCGACTCCCAGGCAGATGATCTGGTCGCTGTCGCACCATCCGGCCAGCCCGTCCTCGTTCCACCGGTAGGCACGACTGCGCGAGTGCTCGAACGGGAAGTAGGACCACGCATCACCGTCGGCGCTGTAGTCCTCGCGCACCGTTCCCCAGGCTCGTTCGCTGACGTAGGTCCCCCAGCGACGCCACGGTGCGCCGCCTGCGGCGGCCTCCTCCAGACGGGCGTGTTCAGCGGTGCTCTGCGGTAATCCGATGGACATGCCCGCCATCTTGGTGCATCCGACTGGCTTATCCGGGTACTTCCGAAGCCGGAACCGCGCACGATTGGGGAGGCATTTGAAATGCTGTTGGACATGGCCCGCCTACCGCGCTGGATTACTTCGGAACTCAACGCCATGCTGCGCCGACCCGAGACTGCCGCCGCTGTCGCCGGCGTCGAGAAGAAGCTCACCGGGCGCCGCCGTGAGCAGAAGATGAGCTCCGGGGCATTTCGGGGGTTGCACGTTGTCGTGTATCGGGGCTTCGTCGCCGACGACCTGGCGAAGGTTCGGGTTCGGGTGGAGGAGTCGCCGCAACTTCCCGGCGACAGCTGGATTCCCTACTGGGACGTCGCGCAACAGAACCTGCGCCGATACGCCGCGCTGCCCATCGCCGGGGCCGAGGTTGAACTGCGCATCGGTGAGAGAAGTGCGATCGAGGTCACCGACAGCCACGGCTTCGCGAACTTCTCGCTGCCGGTTCCAGGGTTGGGCGTCGGATGGCACGACGTGCACGCCGAGACCACGCTGAGCGGCGGTGGTGAAACGGCATCGGGATCCGGGCGGGTGGTGAAGCCGGCGCCGAATGCTCCATTCCTGGTGATCTCCGACATCGACGACACGATTCTGCTGACCGGGCTGACCGAGGGCGTGACGATGGTGGCCCGGACCGTCCTGCACGAGGCGAGCCAGCGCGGGGCGATTCCGGGCATGTCATCGCTCTACCGCGGTCTGGTCCGCGGGGTGATCGATTCCGCCGGCAACCGCACTCCGGAGCCGACGTTCTTCTATGTCTCGACCGGTAGTTGGACCTTCTATCCGATGCTCCAGCAATTCGTTCAGTTGCGGGCGTTTCCCCAGGGCCCGATGTTCCTCACCGACTGGCGCCCGACTGAGCGCTATCTGCGGCGCAGTGGCGCCGAACACAAGCGAACCGCTATCCGACGGCTTTTCGACGCGTACCCGAATATGTCGTTCGTGCTCTTCGGCGACAGCGGTCAGCGCGATCCGCTGACCTACGAGGAGATGGCCCGCGAGTTTCCGGGTCGGGTCAAGCTCATCGTCATTCGCCAGGTGGGCTCCGACGAGGACGACCGCAATGTTGCAGTGCGACAGCGTGCGGAAGCGTTGCGCGCCGAGGGGATCCCGTTGCACCTGGCGCCCGATGCCTCCCAGGCTGCCCTTCTCGTCCACGATCTGGGCCTGTGCGACGACGAAACGCTTGTCGAGGTCCGCACCGAATTCGGACCGCGGTAGACGGCGGGCAGTCGGTGCGCTTTGCGGGCAGCACGTCGGCTCAGCGACGCACGCGTTTCTATCCAATGACGCTGCGGTTCCGCCCGGTGGCCTTGGCGGTGTAGAGAGCCTGGTCAGCGATTCCGAGAAGTCCAACGGGGTCGTGAACGGCCTGGTCGGGTATACCCGCGCCACCGATACTTACGGTGACCGACAGTCGATGTCCGTCTGCGACGATCTCCGCCTCCGAGATGATGTGGCGGACTCGCTCGGCCATGTCCGTCAGATCCCCTCGACCAGCTCCGGGCAGGATGACGACGAACTCCTCACCCCCGTAACGGACGAGCACGTCGCCGTCGCGCAGCACCTGCCGAGTGGCGCGAACGACGGATTGGAGCACACGATCACCGACGATGTGGCCGTAGGTGTCGTTTACTACCTTGAAGTGGTCGAGATCGAGTACGAGGAGTCCCAGTGAGTCTCCGGACCGGAGGGAACGAGCGACCTCCTCCTTGAGTCTCTCGACGCCGAACCGGCGGTTATAGGCGGACGTCAGCGGATCGAGTGCGGCAACGCGTTGCAGATCCTGGTGGTTCAGGGCATTGGTGAGGGCGACCGCCAGGCTCGGAAGAACCGACTCGACGACGGCGACGGCCTCCCGATCCATCGGGCGGGCTGCCGCGAGTACCAGGACGCCGACGATGGCGACCCCGTAGCGCACAGGAAGAACCCGCACCTCGGCAGGAATGAAGCTGACGACCGTCCCGGTCAGAGTGACCTCGGGAGGCAGGTGAAGAACCCGGGCTTCCTGTGACCGGATGACGCTCTGGACGGCGTCGGAATCCGCGAGCCCCGACGCGTCCCGGATACCGAGTGAGCCGACGAGGTCGACACGGCCGCCATTGACTACCAACAGAGCGGCTGCGTCGATTCCGGTACGCACCGTCAACTGGTGGAGGGTCGACTCGGCCAGAGCTGCGAGCTCCAGGTGGGCGGCAAGGGCCTCTCCGATAGCTGATATTCCCTCTGTCACCCGGTGACTGGCTGCCAAGCTCTCAACGAGGAGGTTGAAGGAGTCGGCAGCCTCGCCGAGCTCGTCGGTGGAGTCGACCGGAACCCGGCAGGACGCCGGGTCACACGACGACCAGTCGCCAGTCTCCGTGGCCTCGCGCATTGACACCTCGACGCGCCTCATGCTGATGGCGAGTGCTCGCAGCCGGACACCTACCACCACCTGGACCAGGGCGGTATTGATGGCACCGACGAGCAGGCCGGCGAGGATGGTCGCGGCGAAGAAGGCCGGGCGGATCGCGACGTCCTGCGGGACTCCCAGTGCGACGACCGCGAACGGGAAGACGATGCCGATGAGGAGTCCGAACCCCATCATCCAGATCCGCAGGTCGAGCAGGATGCGATTGGTCAGGCGGGGCGGCCAGCTGCGATAGGACACCATGGGCGTCGGCGGTGCGGGCGCGGTCATGTCCGTTATCCTGCTCTCCAAATTTTCTGCCTGGGCCGCTTTCTCCCGGCAAGTCAGGGGAGCATCAGCTCAGTTTCGTGCATGAATGGCAGCTCAGTCTGAGGGCGGCAACTCCAGCGGACCCTCCGACTCGGGAAGCGAGTGCGGCCCGACCGCGGGGTTGAGCTCCTGACCATGCCGGCCCGACCGGCCGTGCAGCGCGCTGTCCGTGGACGAGGCGGCGCCCAGCGAGGTGGCCGTGGTCCGCGGACCGGCCGGCGCGGGTCGGTAGGACGAGGAATGCACCCAACGCGGACCGCTGTCCGGCGACGGTGCGTCGGCGACGATTGTCCGGTCCCCGGTGCCGTCCTCTGCAACTCCGTGCGCACTGTCCAGCGTCACCTTGTGAACGCGCCTGAACGAGAAGGTGATTTCCTCGACTTCCTCGAATGCCTGCCGGGCCGTGCGCAGCGGCTGCTTCGTGGTGTCGATCGCCCTGGCCACGATCTGGGGTACCAGCGGACTGATCCAGCGGGCGGCGGCCCTGATGTTGGCCAACGGGTCGACATCCGGCAGGACCGGAATCAGCGGGCTCCGTGCGGGACGCTCGCCGCTCGGCTCGAGGTCTGCCTTGGATCGGGCACTGTTCTCAGCCGGCAGGGCTGCCTTGCGCTCCGAGCTCGCCCGGCTTACCGCCTCCGCTTCGGCTGCGATCGGCAGGTAAACGTCGTCCGGCCCTGTGTGGTTGCTGCCCGGGGCCTCGATGCTGCCGGACCATGTCCCGACCGCGGCGGCCACCCGGCGGCGGTGGTGCTCGCGATTGATTTCGTGTTGGGCCTCGACCGCAAGCCGGATATTGGCGAGTTGCTGTTCCGCCCAAAGGTTTTCGGTCGCGGTACGAATCTCGGCCTGTTTGACCGCAATCGCTGTCTGGGCTTCGAGGTCTGCGGTCTCCCGCTTGATGCGGGCTGCCAGTACCCGATCATGACTGGTCTCGCCCCGCCAGGCTCGCATGATCAGGGGCAGAAGTGTAAGCACCACGAAGAAGGCCGCTGATACGAATCGCAGCAACAGGACTCCGGCGCTGGCCATGGTCAGACCGTTCATGGCTACCCACCGTGCACCCAGCCCGCGGTCGGGGTCGGCGGCCGCCGCCGTGCGTGCCTCCGCCAATGCCTGCTCAGCAGTGCCGATTTCGCCATCAAGGTTTGCTGCGCCATCGGAGCGTGCAGCGACGGCGGTGTCGAGCTCTTGTTGCGCGTCGGCCAACATCCCGTTGGCGGTGCGGGTTTCGGGCCCGGTACCCGGCACCCCGGTGATGTGGGTTTGGGGGCAGTCCGGTGACGGGTTGTATTCACAGCGGGCCACTACCAACGCCTCGTCGCGATGGGTGCGGGCCTGCTCGACCACGGTGTCGAGCGCGGCACGCGATGCCCGAGCCTGATCGAGGTCGGCGGAGGCCTGTACAACGGCGGGCACGGACTGGGCTGCCAGGGCGGCCTGTTCATCGATGCGGCGTTGGATCGAACCAGAGAAAAGCACCAGCGAGGCAAGTTCGCCGGCGATCGCGCCGATCGCGAGGGCACCGACCGCACGGCCCACCAGTGCCGGCCTGCTGGGCCTCGCCCCGCTGGCGACAGCGCGGCTCACCACGCCGACCAGAAGACCGAAAAGCAGACCTATCGCGATGGCCGCGCCGATCGGCATCTGAGGGGAACCGGCAAGGGCCCCGGACGCCGCGAGCCACGCCAAGGAAGCATTGACCAGCACAACAATCCCGGCCAGTGCATCGGCCGAGCGCTCACTAGGCTCAGGGACGGTACGGCCGTCGCCACCACCGAGCCAATTCAGCGCCTCTGCGACACCGGATTTCGGCGGTGCTTGTTCGCCGTCTCTATGGGAAGCCATCAATTCTCCAAACCTGTGGAGATTCCAGACTGCCAGGGCAACAAGGGATTAACCCAATCGAACAGCCGCGGCGGTGATCGGCCTCACAGCCCGCGTTATTCAGCGACGTACGTCACGCCCCAAACAACAGGCGAGGTCAGCACCGGTAACTCAGATCAATCGGCCCCGGTAGCTGGAATCAATCAGATTGTGTGACAAAGTCGATCAGCTCTTCGACCCGGCCGATCAACTCCGGCTCCAGGTCAGTCCAGTTGCGAACCGTGCCCCGGATGCGCTGCCAGGCTTTGGCGATATCGGCCTGGGAGCGGTGCGGCCAGCCCAGGGCCGCGCAGATTCCGTGTTTCCACTCCACATTGCGGGGCACTGTCGGCCAATCTGACAGTCCCACGCGTGCGGGCTTGACCGCCTGCCAGATGTCGACGTACGGATGGCCGACGACGAGCGTGTGGTCGCCGCCCTGGCCCTTGCGTACCCGCTCGGCGATCCGGGCCTCCTTCGAGCCGGGCACCAGGTGATCCACCAGCACACCCAGTCGTCGGCCCGGGCCCGGGCGGAAGGATCTGACGATGTCGACCAAGTCGTCGACGCCGCCCAGGTACTCGACGACCACGCCTTCGACACGAAGGTCGTCCCCCCACACTTGTTCGACCAGTTCTGCGTCGTGCCGGCCTTCGACGTAGATTCGGCCGGCGAGGGCCACTCGGGCCCGAGTGTCGGTCACCTTCACCGAGCCCGAGGCGGTGCGTCCGGTCGTGGGTCTGGAACGCCGGGGGGCGGTCAGGATCACCGGTCTGCCCTCAACCAGGAATCCCGGACCCAACGGAAAGACCCGGACACGGCGGTGACGGTCTTCGAGTTCGACGCGGTCGCCCTCTACCCGGACCACGGCGCCGACGTAGCCAGAAGAAGGGTCCTCGACCACCAGACCGATCTCCGCGGACTGCTCAACCGAGCGGACCTTGCCGCGCTCGTGCGGATTATTGGCGAGAACGTCTGCTCCGTATCGGTCGGCCACTCGGTGAATCGTAGGGATGGGCAGTCCCGATTCGGCGCATTCGCGCGGCGTTTCAGCAACCGGCGCTACCTTCGGTCCACCGGAGTTGTCGCGGCCAGACCGGATGCGCGGCATGATGGCGAAATGCTCCAGCATCGATCTCATCGGCGGGGTCGTGCTCGTCGGCGGGTCTCGGCGGCAGCGGTACTGACAGCCGGACTGGTCGCCGTCGGCGCGGCTCCCCCGGCCGACGCATGTGCCTGCGGCGGCATTGTCAGCCCCGACCGCGATGCGCGGGTTACCGGCGAGCAGGCTCTGCTCGCCATGATCGGGGGGCGGGAAGTGATCGTGATGCGTCTGGACGTGAAGTCGGTGGCCAACAACGCAGCATTGATCATTCCCACCCCGGCACCGGCCACTGCAACCCAGGCTGGTCCGGCGGTGTTTCCCGAACTTCAGCGGCTGACAGCCCCGCGGATGGAGCCCGGACGGAACACGCGCACCGACTCCGACACCGCAGCCGGCGGGCCGGGCGGCTCCCCCACCGTGCTCGCGCAGGTCCAGCTCGGTCCGTTGGAGGCCACCACGCTGACCGGTGGCGATCTGTCCGGTGTTCGGCACTGGTTGGATTCACACAGCTACCCGATGCCCACGGAGGTGACTGCTCAACTCGAGCCGTACCTGCGGCAAGGGTGGTCCCTCGTCGCGATGCGATTGACGGGTACCAAACCGCTCAGCGGTCAACTCGACCCGGTACGTCTGGACTTCGTTTCCGACCAGATGGTGTATCCGATGCGGATGTCGGCCGCGGCCAAGGGCACTCAGCACGTCGTGACCTACACGCTGAGCCCGCACCGCATGCACCGCACCGACGCCGACGCCGACCGGCAGAACGTCACCGTGGATTACGCGGGTTCAGTCGCCGGCCGCACGACCGACGCGACCCTCACCGAGCTCAGCGCCGCCAACCCCTACCTGACTCGGATCACCACCACCATCACCGACCCTGCCGCGATCACGGCCGACTTCACCTTCGGCCCGGCGCCGACCGACGATACCTACCAGCAGGTGATCCGTTCGGGCGGGCAGTCGGATGCCAGGAATCCTGTTCTGGTGATCGCGACGGTAGTGGCGGCCCTCGCTGCGGGTCTGGTTGGGATGCTCCTGGTCCGTCTGGTCCGTTACCGCCAATCGCTGCGCTAACCTCAGCCACAAAGGCACTCAAGGAGCGAGCGTGACCGGTCAGGGTACGAGAACGATGCGGCTCAGCGAGCCCAAAGGTCTCCTCATCGGCGGGATCGCTGCGGGCCTTGCCGGGGTGATGGTGGATCTGCTCAGCCCGATCTACGCGTCCTCTCTCCACGAAGGTTTCGGCCTGAGCAATACCGCGGCCGGGTTCTTGGTAACTGCAGCCCTGGGAGCCATGGGAGTCGTGGAACTCGGACTGGCCCACTCGATCGGTCAGCGAAACCTCAGGCGCACGGCGACCTATGGCGTGGTCATCGCTTCGCTGGCGCTCATCTACATCAGTCAGGTGAGCGACAACGGCTTCTGGTCGCTGCTGGTCGGCATGGTTGCGCTGGGGGCGGGTTGCGGCCTGACCTTCGTCGCCGGCAACGCGGCGCTGTCTTACGCCCGCAACAGCGAGCGCGCGTTCAGCCTGCTGACCTTCTGGTACATGATCTTTGTGTTCGTGATGATGAGCACGAATCCCTATCTGCGCCGGCTTTACCCCATCGTATTGCCCTACGCGGCGATGGTCGCCGTTCAGTTGATCTGCCTGGCGCTCATCTGGTGGAAACTGCCCGACACCAGGATCATCGCTGCGGAGCGGGCCGCCGCCGAGCACGCCGCCGAAGAAGCTGACCCGGACCTCGCGGCGGAACTTCGCCGTGACGCACCGGCGCTGAAGATGTTCAGCCTGCTTCCCATCCTGCTGAGCCTGGCCGTCACCTTCTCCCAGCTCGCGACGGCCGGGCTGTGGACTTTTGCCCAGGAACTCGGCACCGCTGCGGGGTTGTCCGCTGAACTGACCGCAAGCTTCCTCGGCTTCTCTCAGCTGATCGGACTGTTGGGGACCATGGCGCCATGGTTGTTGGGGCGTTGGGTCAGCCGAGCAGTGCTGGGGGCGGCCGGATTGTTCCTTTCCGCCTGCGGGGTTCTGGTGGTGCCGATGGTCCATACGCCGACGGCGTACATCGCGGGCAACCTGGTGATCAATCTCGGTTACTGGGTGACGCTGCCGTTGGCGCTCTCCATCGCGGCCGACCTCGATCGCAACTCCGGCCGGCTTGTTGCCTTCATGCTGGGCATGTCCGCGATCGGTCTGGCCCTCGGGCCGAGTCTGGCCGGCCCCCTGCTGGGTGGCGAAGACACGACGCTGGGGGGCTGGGTCTTCGGCATCATCGGGTTCATCTCCGTTCCCCTCATCGTGCTGCCTGCCCTGGCGGCCGAACGAGCCGTCCGGGCCAGGCGTGATGAACAGGCCCGCGAGTTGGAGATGGGCGTCCCGCCGCAGGCGATCACGTGACCCCGCCGCAGGCGATCTCTGGGACCCTGCCGCAGGCGATCTCTGGGACCCCGCCGCCGACGATGAACCTCAGGCCATCACATAGTCGGACAGCGGGAACCGCCCCTGCTCCTTGAGTGCGCTGCGGACCGACGTCGGCCGGAACAGCGGCGCCTCTCCTGACTCGTTGAACCAGTACGACCGCGAGGTTGCGCAATTGCCCAGCGTGAATACCGAATCGCTCAGCAGATCCGTCATCCGATCAACGAATCGGTCGTTGGCCTCCTCGGTGACCTCGAATGTCGTCGCCCCCCGGCGCTGCAACTCGGTCAACAGGCGCTTCACGTGGCGCATCTGGTACTCGACGGTATCGAACCATGACATACCGACCCATGCGTACGGGCTGGACATGTTCACAAAATTCGGGAACGAGGGAATGGTGACGCCTTCATAGGCCTTGAATCCCGCCTCCCGCCACCACTTTCCGAGGTTGCGGCCGTCGCGCCCGATCACCTCGATCGCGGGCATGTTGGTGTCCCACACATCGAAGCCCGTGGCCAGCACCAGGGTGTCGACGACCCGCTTGCCCCCGTCTCGAGTGACGATGCCGTCGGCCTCGATCCGTTCGATTCCGGCGCACTCGAGATGCACGTTCGGCCGGTTGAAGCTGCGGTAGTAGGAGTTCGACAAGGTGGGACGTTTGCAGCCGTACTGGTAGTCCGGCCGCATTCGGCGCCGAATCTCCTTGTCCCGGATCGAGACGAACCGGTGCAGCGCGGCGGCATGGGACACCAGCGTGTTCACCGGCTTGAAGTACCGGTACTTCCACATCGCGATCAGCACCATCAGATCGGTGAAGTTGTCGGTGGACTTCCGAAGCAGGCGCTGGGTGATTGGAAGCCTGGCGAAGGCCCGCTGGATCGCGGGAGCGAATCCGAAATCCATCTTCGGCAGGACCCAGATCGGGGTCCGCTGGTAGACGGTCAGGTCGGCGGCCTGTTTGGCCAGTTCCGGAATCAATTGCACCCCGGTCGAACCGGTCCCGATGACCGCCGCCCGCCGTCCCGTCATCGAGAAGCTGTCGTCCCAGTTCGCGGCATGGAGCACCCGTCCCCCGAAGGTGTCGATGCCGGGGATGTCGGGCGTCTTGGGCTGGCACAGGTAGCCGGTCGCGACGATGAGGAACCGGGTGGTCAGAGACCCTCCCCCGGCCAGTGAGACGACCCAGGATCTGGTGTCCTCATCCCACCGGGCCCCGCCGACAGTGGTGTTGAAGCGCATGTAACGACGCACGTCGTACTTGTCGGCCACGAATTCGGCGTAGCTCTTCATTTCGGCACCGGGTGCGTACAGGCGCGACCAGTACGGGTTCGGCTCGAACCAATACGAATAGGTGGTCGACGGAACATCGACGGCCAGGCCTGGGTAATGGTTGACGTGCCAGGTCCCGCCGAGATCGTCCTCCCGGTCGAGGATCGCGATCTTGTCATAGCCCAGCCGGTTGAGCTGGATGGCGGCGCCGATCCCACCGAAGCCCGCTCCGACGATGACTGCGTCGAATTCGGGGTCGAACTCGGGGTCGAACTCGGGCGTGCTCACTTGGCGATGCGGCTCGGGCGGCTCTTCGACAGACCCGCCCGCGAGGCCTGCGATGACGACCCCGCTGCCGCGGGGGCGCCGGTCTGGTCAGCGGAATCCTGCCCCGTGACGGCAGCGGCCGCCGGCCGTGCCTTGGTCCTGTTCGCACGGGCGGATACCCGAGTCTGGACAGACCCGCTCTGGGCAGCCGAGTTTTGGGCAGCCGGGTTCTGGGCAGCCGAGTTCTGGGCAGCCGAGCCCCCGGTCGCCTCATCCCGTTGCCCGGCACTTGTCGGAAGTGCGCTCACAGCTGCGGTGCTCGCAGCAGCTGAATCCGGGGAATAGCCGAAGTCGTAGTCAACCGGATCGGGCCCATGGGACACCGGGTAGTGCTCGAGTGGGTTGTACGGGGAGGTCGGAACATAGGTGAAGGCGTCCGGAACCCATCCGCCGGGCTCCCAGCCGACCGGCATGAACGGATCGTAGGAGTTGCAACTCGGGCACAGCAGCTTGTAGAAGGGCCGGGTGACGTAGGCCGAGACCGAATAGTCCGGATTCCACAGGACGCTCTGCGGCACGAAGGGGTACAGGCTGTCCCACAGTGACTTGGCGAACGCGGCATAGGTGTCCACGATCTCTTTACCGGTCGGGATCGTGACCGTGCCCGGAGTCCCGGTCAGGTAATCGATGGTTGATCTCACGCTCTCCAGCGGATCGATCTTGACCGTTTGCGCGTACCACGGCACCGGGTCACCGGTCTGTCCCAGGTCGAAGTTCCACTGCCCTTCCTGCACGCTGACCGGGTTGTTCGTCGGCGTGACCGGTTCGGCGAAGGTGTAGCCGCCACCGGTGATGAACGCAACGAGTGGCACTCTGAACATCACGTTGGTCAGGGACGACAGATCCGGACACGGCGGAAACCCGGTGCAGCCGGCGTTCATGGGGAGGTTTGCCTCCACCACTGCGTTCACTTGATCCCCGATCGGCGTTGAGAACGCCGGGAAGGGGATCAGCATGTCGATCAGACCCTTGATCATCTCCGGGTTGCCCGGATCCCACCCGAGCACATTGACCGGCGAGTAGACATACCAGCTCCGGCTGATGACCATCGCGGCCGTCAACCGTTTCACGCCCTCGAGTTCAGCCGACGGGATGTTGAGTACGGCATTGAGGACGTTCTGCGGCACATTCGCGATCGAGCTGGCGGTGAGGTTCACCGGTGGGTTTGCTGCGCGGACAGCCGGCTGCGGATTCGCGATCGGAGCTGCGGCGATGACGCCGATACTAGCCAGCGCCAGACCGGCTGAGAGATAAGGACGTACGGCGACGGACATGGAGTTCCCTTCGATGTTCCGGCCGGAGCAGTGACGACGAAAGTATCCAAGATCTGTTCGCGTGTCCACTTTGCTGGCGGGCGTGGCAATGCTGGTCAGAGGCTGCGACCACCTAGCCAGCTGTCGATGCGTTCGGCGACGGCCCGCCAGCCCTGTTCGAGCATCATGTTATGCCCCATGTCGGGGAAGAACTCTGCTCGGGCGCGGTAGGCATGTGCCGTGGCACATACCTCGGAGCGGGTGACGGCCCCGTCGTCGCCTGCACCGAGGACCAGTAATTCGGTACTGACCCGGTCCGGTCGCGGCGGTTTCAGCATGCCGTCGACTCCGACGCGGGGGCTCTCCTCCTGCAGTCGATTGGCGCAGGCCAGGACTATCTCTTCCGGAGTCTGCGGTGAAAAGAACCGTTCACGGGCGAGTTCCGGGGTGCTGACATACGGCAGCGATCGGCCTGTGACGGTCAGTTTCGTGAAATGCCACGGGTGGCGCTTGATCCATCGGAGGCCAGAGCGCAAAAACCCCTGAGGTGGCATGGAGGCCATCAGCACGGCCGCCGGAGCGCTGCGCTGTTCCAGATATTTCTGGACGACGACACCGCCCATGGAGTGCCCGATCACAATCGGCGGGCCGGGCAGTCCGTCGGCGACGGTGAGCACGTCCTCGACGTACTCGTTGAACGAGCAGTCTTTCAACGCCATGGGCGTCCTGCTGGCTCCGTGCCCCCGCAGGCTCAACGCCAGCGCACGGTACCCCCGGTCGGCGAAGTAACTCAGGAAGTGCTCGTCCCAGCACCAGGCCGCGTGCCAGGCTCCGTGAACGAAAAGCAGAGGAGCCGGATGTTTGCCGCTGACCTGTCCCCGGTCGATTACCTCAATCATTCGGTAGTACCGTCCCTACCGTGACGTCGGCCGGTTTCCGCTTCGGGCTTGTCGACGCCATCGTTAACTCACGCCTTTCGCCAACTGCGCTGACTCGGGCCGCTTACCTGATGGCCGCGGCATCGAGGGCCCACTCGTTCTGGGTCGGCGACCACCTGAATTCGTTGCTGCCCCGTTCGATCGCGACGCCTGAGTATATGGGCGTCGGCACCCGGCTCATCCCCAAGGTGGACGCCATCCTGGAGCCCTGGACGATGCTCGGCCACCTTTCGGCCCGCAACCGGATCGCCAGGCTTCGGCTCGGAGTGGCCGTGACCGACGCAGGCCGACGCAACCCTGCCGTAACAGCCCAGGCCGCGGCTACGCTGCATCTGCTGACCCGCGGCCGGGCGATGCTGGGTATCGGCGTGGGCGAGCGGGAGGCCAACGAGCCGTACGGTGTCGAGTGGAGCAAGCCGGTAGCCAGGTTCGAGGAGGCGGTTGCCACCATCCGGGCGCTGTGGGATTCCGGCGGCGAGCCGATCTCGCGGGATTCACCCTATTTTCCGCTCCGCAACGCCCTCTTCGATCTCCCGCCGTATCGCGGAAAATGGCCACCTGTCTGGATAGCGGCGCACGGACCTCGGATGTTGCGTATCGCAGGCCGCTACGCCGACGCCTGGGTTCCATTCGTCATCTCCCGGCCCAAGGACTACGCACGGGCGCTGGAGTCGGTCCGGGCGGCCGCCTCCGACGCCGGTCGCGACCCGATGTCAATAGTCCCGGCCGTCAACCGTCCGATAGTGACGGGCCGAAACCGCGACGACGTCGATGAGGCGCTCGACGGGGTCTTGATGAAGACGTGGGCGCTCTCGGCGCCCGCTGCAGTCTGGGCTCGGCACGGTGTGGAGCATCCGCTCGGGGTCGACTTCGCCGGCGTGCAGGATCTCGTACCGCAGACCATCGACCGGCAGACGGCTCTGGACTACGCAGCCCAGGTTCCCGCATCCCTGATGAAGGAGATCTGCTTCCACGGCACACCCGGCGATGTGCTGGACCAGGTGGCGCAATGGCGCGACGTGGGCCTGCGGTACCTGCTTGTCCTCAACGCCAGCCAGCTGAACCCCAACCCAAGGATGGCCGTGGTGGCCACCCATCCGTTCCTACGCGTCCTGCGGGGCCTCAAGAAGTTGTGAGCCGGGCGGCCGGCCGATAAGGCCTCTGCGATCCAGCGGGGTTCGCCCGAACCACAGCCGGTTCCCGTACGTATCGAGATGCACTACCTCGTCAACCGGCCTGCGCGTGGTGGGGCCATACCGACCGCGGGGCCAGCCGAGCGGGATGACGCAGACGGGAGTCACCCCGAGGGGCAACTTCAGGGTCCGGCGCGCGGAGGCCAGACTCCACAGCGGCAACGTGATCAGTGAGGCGCCCAGCCCCATCGCTCGCGCCGCCAGAAGCAGATTCTGCACACTGGGGTAGATGGACCCGAAGAACGCCGATTCGGCCGCGTGCGGCATCGGGAGGTACGGGATGCGTCCCTCTCGCGCGGTAAGACGCAGGCAGGCCACCACCAGAACCGGCAGTTCGGTGAAGTGATCGACCTGCCACTGGACCGCGCGGGCGGTCTTCGCCATTGATTCGTCCCACTCCGCGACATTGCGGATCACCGCGCGGTAGTAGAGCTTCCAAGCCTGGCGGTACCTGCGTGCCAGCTTCTTCTTGATCCGGGAATCCTTCACGACGATGAACTCCCAGTTCTGACCGTTGGCACCGGTGGGCGCCCGCAGGGCCAGTTCGATGCACTTCAGCACCAAGGCGTCGTCGACCGGATCCGGGCGCAGCCGCCGCACCGCGCGCTGCGTCATCATCGCTTCCTGCAGTGGCATGTCCAACCGGGCCCAAGCCGCGGCGGGGTCCGGAACCGGATGTTCAGGCATGCGTGGCGATCCAATCGCTGGTGAAGCGGCCGACACCCGGGATCTCCTTGACGATCAGGGCGGCGATGAACTTCTCGATCTGGCCACCCACCAGTGGGATGCCAACTGTGACGGAGCCCGCGAAACGCAGGCTGGAGCCCTGAGGCGCCGGGGCCAGATCGGCGGTGCCCAGAGCCGAGCCGGCCAACCCGGAAGCGCTGATCAGGACCTCCCCGCTTACCCGGCCGTCGCCGAGTGGACGCCAAGTCTCCGCCCGCAGCAAGGTCAACCGCGACGGCAGGGCATTGGAAAACGGAGCGGGCAGCACCCCGCGGCGCAGATCCTGGGTGGTCGCCAGCGCGATGCCTCCATCGGTGTTGACGACCAGTGAATCCAGCGTGATCGCCCCGTTACCGCCGTAGGCCTCCAGCCGGTCCAGCCAATACTGCTCGCTGCCGAGCGCGGACCGGACTTCTTCCACGCTGGCCCGGTTCACGGTCGAGACGTCGAAGCTACGCGCCACGAACCGGACCTGCGATTCGTGCGGCCAGCTTGGCGGCGAACCGCCTGCTCTCTTCGAGTTGGTCAGTGCTGACGTTGGTGGTCGGAATGCGAATACCCAGGTAGCGGTTCCGATACTCGCCCGAGCCGAGATAGCTGGTCAACGACAGCATGGAGCGCAGCTGACCACCCGGGTACTCGAAATGGATGCTGCCGATGAAGCGACCGCCCTTCTTTTGGGCGAGCTTGCGGACCGCCCCGAGATTCTCCCGCCAGTAGCGCCGGCACACCACGAAAACGGCGAACGGCGTGCCGTCCAGCAGCGGCCGAGCCTCATGGGAAGTCAGAAAGGATCGCAGCGGCATGCTGACGGTTCGCCACCAGGTCGGCGACCCGATGCAGATCAGGTCATAAGTGCCGTCGCGCACTTCATCCGGAGTGCGGATGTCCCCGGTGGAACGCAGCGTCTGGGCCGGCAGCATGCTGAGGAAATCCGGCCACACGTTGCGCATCGGAAATCTGCTGAACCGTTCCGCATAGCGCGGATCGGTGAACTCGATCCTGGCCGCATGTACCTCGAAACCGCGGTCACGGAACACGTCGCCGGCCGCCTCGAGCACCCGTTTCGCCTGGCCGGTGTAGCTGTAATAGAGCAACAGAACCCGGCCGGGCCGACTATTCGGTTGCTCGGTCACACGGCACCCTATCTTCCCTCAGCGTCCCCGCAGCGTCCCTGCAGCCCCCGAACTCCGGTGGTCCCCGCGGGCGAATCCGCTGCGCATACTCTCACACGTGTGAATGGCAGAGTTTCCGTCGACCTGAGCGGCCCGGCGAAGACCATGTTGTCGACGCTGTACCTCAAGGCACTCGACGCTGATTTCGAGCATCCGGTTCTCGGGGACCGGCACGCCAAGCGAGCGATTGACCGGATCGACTTCGACTGGGCGGCCCTGCGCGTCGGTGCCAAGTGGGCGCCGCTGTTCACGGTCCGCACCGCGCAGTTCGACATCTGGGTTCGACAGTTCCTGGCCGTTCACCCGCACTGCACGGTGGTGCACCTCGGCTGCGGCCTTGACGCGAGGGTGTTCCGGCTCGATCCGGGGCCGGGGGTTCAGTGGTACGACGTCGACTACCCGGCCGTTATCGAGTTGCGCCGGCAGGTGTATCCGAGTCGTCCCGACTACCACCTGGTCGCGACCTCGGCCACCGACGCGCACTGGCTCGATCAGATTCCGGTGGACCTCCCGGTGCTGTTCATCGCCGAGGGCGTCAGCATGTATTTGACCGAGGAGGAGGGTCTCGGATTACTGCGCCGCGTCGTCGACCGCTTTCCCTCCGGTGAGGTCCAGATCGACTTCTTCAATTGGATCGCGATCAAGTCGCAGAAGACCCAGGCTCTGGTTCGGACGTCGGGTTCGAAGCTGTTCTGGGCCGTCAACAGCCCGCAGGACATTCTCGACCGCGTGCCAGGGCTTCGATTGCTCACAGCGGCAACCTTTTTCGACGCCAGCACTTTCGGCCGCACGACGGGCGCCTTCCGGGTGGTCAAACGCGCAGTGCGGATTGTGCCCGCGGTGCGGAAGTCGCTGCAGTACCACCGCTACTCGTTCGGCCCGGTCGACTGACTTCGGCTCACCCAGAGGGTTTGCGGGGGCCGTCATCTGCCAAGCCGTGCAGCAGGAACTCGATGGCGGCAATGGACTTCTCCGGTTGCAGCCCGTGCGAGTGGTACTCGATCATCAGCCGACCGGCGAATATCTTGCTGGTGTAGATCTCGATTCCACCGCCCACGGCGAAGTAGAACTCGCCGTGGCTGGCGATGAACTCCATGCCGGGTGGTGTGGGCAGGGGTGGCACGACGCCGTTGTCGGTGAACATCACGACGTCGGGCAGACCAGGCGGATTGCCGACGTACTGGGGGGTGAAATGCAGGAAGGACTGCTGGATGACCCCTTCGGCCAGGTCTTTGCGGAAGGTGTCGTTGATATCGCGGGCCAGGGCGACGACGTCGGTGTCCTCGGTGATCTCGGCAAGGTAGGTGGCGATCCCGACCGGGTTGGTGCATTCGGTGGCCGACACCGGAGGCGAGAGCACGTATCGCAGATCCACTGGGTAGACGTAGGGAACCGGGATCTTCGGTGTCCGGCGTATCTGCCACTCCGCCATCAGAACCACCGCGGCGAGAAGGCTGTTCACACCGACCTTGTTGGCCCGGCAGTAGGCGATGATGCGTTCGGTCTCCTCTACGCCCAACGTGCATTCGACCATGGGAACAAGTTGCGGCAGAACCGGATTGACGGCAGAAGGAGCGCGACGGGACGGGGGTAGTTCGTAGGCGAACAGGGCGGGCAGCATCCGCTCCAGGCCGGATCGCTCCCTCTTCTGAACCCCCCTGTCGGCCAATACCTTCTCTAACGGGTCCGGCGCGGGGTGCACGCTGGGCGGGCGCGTCTTTCCGGTGGTGACCAGATCGGTGTAACTGGCGAAGAACTCCTCAAGGAGGCTGAACTGATGGTGGCCGTCGGCCAGGCTGTGATGGATGTAGATGGCTGCTCTGGACTTCCCGTCGCCGATCGTCACCCGCAGGTGGATGAGCGTCGCTGACTGGTCGAAGATCAGCGGCGGAGGCCTGTCGTCCGGCCCATTGAGTTCGACCACCTCGATTCCCTCGTGCTCGAGGTCGTCGAGGACGATCGCGTACCGTCCGTCGGTTCCCCTCTCGAGATGACCGCCCAGGACTGGATGCGACTGGAGCAGCAGGTCGAACGCCTCCGACAGGGCGTCGATGTCGAGCGGACCGCTGACGTCAGCGGCGAGACCGACGAAGTTCTGCGTCTCGGCGAACATCTCCTCGCTGCGCGCCAGCTTGCGGATCACCGAAGAGGGAAACACCGGGATACTCCTGCTTAATGCTCGGGTGCTTAATGCTCGGGTGCTTAATGCTCGGGGCCTTCATCACGAAGGGCCTCTATCAAGATAGGGGCTCTCAGTCACGTGTACTGGCCCGCCGGTATCCGCTCACCAGCGGAACTGCGCAGGCGGCCGCAATCACAGCAGACCACAGCACTGTGCCGAGAACGGGCTTCAACACCGGCCCGCCCAGCGACAGGCCCCGCATCGCCTCGATGACGTAGCTGCACGGTTGGTGTTCGACGAAGGGCTGAAGCCATTGGGGAAATTGGTCCAGCGGAACGAACCCGGTGCTGAAGAAGAACAACATGGCGCTGATGACCTCGGTGGCCTGGGGCACGATAACGTTCGCCGCATACAGCCCGATAGTGATCACGACGGCCGAGAACGCCACTCCGAACACCGCGGGCATGAAAAGCCAAAGCACGGCTTCGGCGAACCCCTGACGAAACCGGAACCCCAGCAGCATCCCGACGCACATCACGAACCCGGTGAGCACCACGATCCGGAATGTCTCGGCCAGTAGACGCGACAGCAGGCCTGATAGTCGATGTACCGGTAGCACCCAGAACCGCGACAACAGGCCGTCTTCACGCTCCCGCATGATCCCGATTGCCACCAGGATCGCCCCGGAGGTAGCGCCGACCAGCGCCACCAGTGGCACGCTGCCGTACAGCGCGCTTTCGCCGGTGACCTGCCGGATGCCATCCCCGAGGACGATGTTCAGCGCAATCAGGAAGCCAGCCGGGAAGAGCAGCGATTGGCCTACGGTCGCGGGGTCGCGGGCCCACCGGCGCAGAATGCGCTTGGTCATGATCCACGTCTCCGCCGCGAGCCGTTGACCGCGCCGGCGATCGGCATCCTCGGGTTCAGCCATCGGCGGCGCCGAGGATGTCGTCGGAAAAGCCGCCCCTGATATCACTGGGACTTCTCCGATATCACTGGGACTTCGCCGATATCACTGGGATTTCTCCGAAACTCGGACGAGCAGCACGAGACTGAACACTATTCCGCCGGCGATCCAGGCCAGCGCCGGCCCGATGACCGACCATGTGACCGCAGGGGCCGCCGGTGTCGTATCCCCGGCGAACGCACGCAATGCGTTGAGGAACTGCGACAGCGGCTGGTCCCGGACGAACGGCTGGATCCACTGCGGGAACCGCTCGACGGGCTGCAGGCCGACCGAAGCCAGTCCGAGAGTCACCTGCGGAACGAGCAGCAGAGGCGCCGTCGCCTCGGGATTGCGGGTCGCCATGCCGATCAGGTCACCCAGGAGCGCCAGTGCCGCTCCGATTGCCAGCGCGAGTAGGACGAAGCCGATCGCGTGCCGATCGCCGGCATGGAACCGGAAGCCGATGATGTGACCGCACGCCAGCGATACCGCGAGGGCGATCGAGCAGCGATACAAGCTGGCCGTCAGGCGAGCACCGATCGGCATGAGTGCGGCCATCGGCATGGCCCTGAACCGACGGTTGATGCCCTGGATCGCATCGGTCGCCGAGCGGAAGGCGGCCGACACCGCCGCGAACCAGACGGCCTGAACCACGATCAGCGGAGTCAGGTATTGGGCGTAGCTGCTCATCGGCTGGGCTTGACCCATGATGTTCTTCAGCGGCAGGTAAAAGCCGATGGTAAAGACGATTGACCCGACAACCTGGGTGGCGAACTCCCCGTTGCGCAGCGTGGGAGTGATCATCCGGGTGGTCAGCACCCACCACTGTTGGGCGCCGGACGGCATCGGCCGCGATTGCGCCGGGATGACGCCGAGCGGGGCCGCCGTCATGCGTGGGTTTCAGCGTCTCGGCGGGGCGGCGGCATCTCGGCGCTGTCGGCGGCGGTCAGTCTGAAGAACACTTCGTCCAGGGAGGGCCGACGCAAGGCGATGTCCAGAAGTGCGATGTCAGCAGCCTTAACCAGGCTCAGGGCCTGCATGAGGGTGGTCGGTCCGTCCGGTGCCGGCATCGAGATCCGGTCCGAGGCGTCGGTCAGCGCCGCTCTGTTGGCCTCCGGCAGCAGCGGCCCGAGAGCCACGGCCATAGCCGGAACGTCGTTCATATTTCGCGGGACGATCTCGCAGTAGGTGCCGCCGGTGCGTTCCTTGAGCTCGTCGGCCGTCCCCTCGGCGATGATCGTGCCTCTGTCGATCACGATGATCCGGTCGCTGAGCGCGTCCGCCTCTTCAAGGTATTGGGTGGTCAGCAGGGTGGCGATACCGGCCGCCTTGAAGTCGGCCACCAGTTCCCAGATGCTGCGGCGGCTGCGTGGGTCGAGTCCGGTGGTCGGTTCGTCGAGGAAAACAACCTCTGGCCGGACCACGAGGCCACAGGCGATGTCGATGCGCCGCCGCATTCCGCCGGAATAGGTCTTGACGCTCCGGTCGGCCGCGTCCACCAACGCGAATCGCTCCAGAAGTTCGCTTGCCCTCGCCTTGGCCTGGGTCTTCGTCAGCCCCTGCAGACGGCCGAACATCATCAGGTTTTCTCGGCCGGTCAGCATGTCGTCCAGAGCGACATGCTGACCGGTCAGCATGATGGAGCGGCGCACTGCGGCAGGATCGTCCAGCACGTCATGGCCCGCGACCACCGCGCGTCCGGAGTCCGGGGTGGCCAGCGTGGACAGGATGTCCACCGTCGTGGTCTTTCCAGCACCGTTGGGTCCCAGCAGGCCGAGCACCTCGCCGCGCCCGACTTCGAAGCTGATTCCGCGCAGAGCGACGACGTCGCCGAAGGTCTTTCTGATGCCGTCGACGATCACCGCTTTGTCGGTGCCGGCCATTCCTTTTCTTCTCCTAGTAGATCTGGCCGATCTGGTCAGCTGGTCTTCGGTCACGACAGGTCCACCAGGGCCAGTTCGTCAACGGAAGAGTCGGTTTCGTCCTCAGCGAGTGCTTCTCTGGCCAATCGAAGCAGCGCCGCCGAGAACTCACCGGACAATGACTCTACGTCGCTATGTCCCAGACGGCGGCTGTCATACCACCAATCGGTGTGGAGTTCGCCGGAGAAGCGGTAGACCCGCAGTTCCAGGGCGTGACCGAGGCCGGGTGGCGCTTCGCGAACCGGCAGGGCCATGTCGGTGTCGAAACGCACCGGGGCCTGGTCGGATTGACCGTCGGGCAGATCGGGAATCGTCCCCATGTTCGAGAGGAAGATCTCGGCAGATCGCGCGCGGCCCAGCGGTTGCGCGGTCGGTGCGTACAGGTATCGGAGCAGGCCGTGCCCGATTCCGTAGTGCGGAACCGACTTCAGCGTGGCTGCGACTTCCTCGAGCAACTGCCGGCTGGTCATCTCCCCGCTGTCGGCACAGGTGAGAACGGCGGGATAGAGGGTGGTGAACCAGCCGACCGTACGGCGGACATCGACGTCGGGTCGGAGCACCGAGCGGCCCTGGCCGCCGAGGTCGACGATGACGCTGCCGCTGCCGACGGTGGCTGCGACAGCGCGTCCGAGTGCTGCCAGCAGCATGTCCTCCGCTGAGAGCCGCAGACGTCGCCGGGCGTCGTCAACCTCGGCCGTTTCCGCGGCGGTCAGCGCCGACGGCATCCGCTTCAGATCGTGGACGGAGGGTGGTTCCGGCGACTCCGGGCCGGCCATGTGCAAGGTTCCCCGGTTGGCCTGTTTCAGCCAGTAGTCGCGGCTTTCCAGCACCGCGGGATGCGTCGCCAAGGCGGCGCAGCGCTGCAACCACTCCCGCCACGAGGTGGTGACCGGTTCGAGCAGGATCTCCTGGCCGGCGGACCGTTGGCCGAAGGCGGTGAAGATGTCGGCGAGCAGGATGTCGCGGGAGAACTCGTCACCGGCGATGCCGTGCAGACTCAGAACCAGGTAGGCCGTACCACCCGGCGCCGGGCTGATGTAGGTCGCTGTCAAAGGCGAACTGAGCAGGTGACGCTCGCGCATCTGGTCGGCCAGAATGCTCCAGACCGCTGCCCGCTCATCGGGGGTCCCCGCTTGAATTCCGTCACCCAACGACCGGGTGATCAAGCCGGTGTACTCCCCCGGTTCGTCGAACCGTTGATCCCAGACGTCGGCGTTCTCCACTACCCGCAGCCGCAGCGCGTCGTGCAGGCTCGTCACTGCGGTCAACACTGCCCGCACGTCTTCGGCGTCAAGGTCGGGCCGCAGTCGCAGTATCAGCGGAGTCCGCCAACTCCCCACATCGCGGAGACCCCGTTCGAGGAAGTACGCGAGATTGGGCGGTATCGGCGGGTGGACGGCATCTGCCGGCGACTGGCGCGACAGGCCGCCCTCTGCGTACCGCTTGGTGAGCACCCTGGCCAGAGCTGCGACGGTTTGATTCTCGTAGAGGTCCTGTGGAGTGAGGTCCAGACCCTCTTTGCTGGCCGTCATGGCGACGCTGATCGCGATCAATGAGTCGCCACCGACCTCGAAGAAATTGGTGTTGGGGTCGATGTCGGCGATGCCGAGGCATTGCGACCAGATGCGCTGCAGTGTCAGCTCCATCGAGGACCCACCACCTGCTGCCACGGGGGTTGCGGCGGCGACCGTAGCAGACCCAACGGCCGACCCGGTGGCCCATCGGACAGATGGGTTGTAATCGATCCAATGCCGTTGCCGCGCAAAGGGATAGCCGGGAAGTGTCACCAAATTCGGACTGTCCCCCAGCAACGGCGCCCAGTCGACGTCGACGTCGGCCGACCACAGTTGGCCTAGGGCAAGCAGGAAGGTGTCATGGTCGCTTCGGTTCTGGGCCTGGTGCCGCATCAAGCGGACGGCCCGGTGATTGGCGGACCAGTTCGGGTGGCGCATCGCTGAGGCCGTCAGCGTTCCGCCCGGGCCCACCTCGAGGAAGACCCGATCCGGGTCGGCCAGAAGGACGCCGAGCTCGTCGGAGAACCGGACGGTGGCGCGGATCTGGTTGGCCCACGTTGCCGGGTTGGTCGCCTCGGCGGCCGTCATCTGAGTCCCGGTGACGTTCGACAACAGCGGTATCCGCGGCTCCCGAAGATCCAACCGCGACAGGAAGGCGGTGAATTCGCCGATGACGGGGTTCATCAGCCGGGAATGGAAGGCGTGCGAGGTGCGTACCCGACGGGCGGTGATGCCCTTCTCGGCAAGCACAGCCTGGAAATCGCGGATGGCCTCTTCCGTCCCGGCGACCACGCAGCTGCCCGGGTCATTGACGGCAGCGAGGTCGACTTCGGGAGTGAGGTGTTCGACGATGGCATCGGGGCCCAGCGCCACCGCCACCATCACACCACGTGCGGAGGCGTGCATCAGCCGCGCCCGCATCGACACCACCTTCACCGCCGTGGGGAGGTCGAACACCCCCGCCAGAGTCGCTGCGGCGTATTCGCCGATGCTGTGACCGGCCAATGCGGCGGGGCGGATTCCGTAGGACTCGGCCAGTTTGGCCAGCGCGTATTCGACTGCGAACAAGGCGGGCTGGGCCCGATCGGTGCGTTCCAGATTGCGTGCGACGCCGTCGAAAACCTCGGCGCGCAGGTCGAAACCCATCTCCTCGCCGAACGCCGCTGCGCAGGCATCGAAGTGTTCACGGAACACCGGTTCGCACTCGTACAGGCCGCGGGCCATGCCGACATGCTGGGCCCCCTGGCCGGGGAAGAGGAACACCACGCGATCGGCTTCCCCCGCTGAGGACCCTCGACGGCGCTCCGGGGCTTCGGTGACGATCAGATTGTCGTGTTCGGGCAGGCTCAGTACCGCCGCCGCGTTGTCTTGGTCGCTGACGACGGCGGCCAACCGGAAGTGCTCCCGTCTTCGCCGGATCAGGGTGTGGGCGGCGTCGCGCAGGCTCACCTCGTCGACGTCGGCGAGTTCGGTCGCGAGGGCGGCCCGGGCGGTCTGCAGGGCCTCGGCGGTGCGCGCCGAGAGCAGCAGCACCTGCGGCCCGGGGCGGTCTACCGCCCGGGACAGCGAGGGGGCTTCCTCGAGCACAAGGTGGGCGTTGGTGCCGCCGACGCCGAAGGAACTGACACCGGCGCGGCGCGGACCGTCGGATTCCCACGGACCGTCCTTGCTGCGGACGACGAACGGTCCCCGATCGATGTGCAATTCCGGATTCGGGCTGGTGTAGTGCAGCGTCGCCGGGATTGCGCGGTGCTTCAGGCACAGGATCGTCTTGATCAGTCCGGCCATCCCGGCCGCGGTCTCGAGGTGGCCGATGTTCGACTTGACCGATCCGACGTAGCACGGGCCGCCGCGTTCGTCCTCGGCGAGTTCGAATGCCTGTCGAAGACCTTCGATCTCGATCGGATCGCCCAGCGGTGTGCCGGTCCCGTGCGTCTCGACGTAAGTGATGGACGATGCATCGACCTCGGCCACGGCGTGTGCCTCGGCGATGACCTCGGCCTGGCCGGCGGCGTTGGGTGCCGCGTAGTTCATCTTTGTCGCGCCGTCGTTGTTCAGGGCCGAGCCTCTGATCACGGCATGGATCCGGTCGCCGTCGTCGATGGCGTCCTGCAGCGGCTTGAGGACGACGACGCCCACCCCACTGCCGAAAATGGTTCCGTCCGAACGGATGTCGAACGGGCGGCAGTGCCCGGTCGGTGAAACCATGGAACCCGGTTCATACCAGTAGCCGACCCGGTGTGGCACCCGCAGCGACGAGCCGCCGGCCAGTGCCATCTCGCACTCGCCGTTAAGGATGCTCTGGCAGGCCAGGTGCACGGCGACCAGTGATGATGAGCAGGCCGTCTGGACCGACAGCGCCGGCCCGCGCAGGTTGAACTGGTGGGCGACCCGGGTCGCCAGGTGGTCTTTGTCGGTCTGCAAAGACAGGTTCACCATGTCGAAGCTGGCGCCCTGGCCGATCACCATGTGCGGGTCGTAGTGCGACATGATGTTGTGCAGCAGGTATCCGCTGGAGGAACTGGTCCCGAAGACTCCCACGCTCTTGTCGTTCTCGGCGGGGTCGAAACCGGCGTCCTCCATCGCATGCCAGGCCGTCTGCAGGAAGAGTCGGTGCTGGGGATCCAGCATCCGGGCGGCGTTGGGCGTGAACCCGAAGAAGTCGGCGTCGAATTCCTCCAGTCCGGGCAGCAGCGCGGCGCGCCGGACGTAAGAGCGGTGGGCCAGTGCCTTTTCGCCGACCCCGGCGCCGATGAGGTCCTCGTCGGACAGGTCGACAATCGACTCCACGCCGCCACGCAGGTTTCGCCAGAACTCCAGGACGGATCTCGCGCCGGGAAACCGCCCGGCCATGCCAATGACGGCAATCGCGTTGCTGCTGGTCACAGACTTCTTTTCACCTCTCGCGCCGCACCTTCCGCCGATCGGCAGCGCGCTGTCGGGCCGCGGCGCGTTGTTGCGCCCGCTCCCCCACCGCGCTGGGCCGTTCCTCCCTATTCTCGGCCAGGCCGAGTTGGCGGATGATGTCGACTGCCAGATCGGTCATGCTGGCTCCCTGCAGGATCAACGCCACCGGGGGCTCCACGCCGAAATCTGCTCTGACCGTGTTCCGCATGCGCACCGCCATCAACGAATCCATGCCCAGACTCGTCAGAGGTGCGCCGATATCGAGGGCGTTCTCGTCGGCGAAGCCCATCACTGCGGAAATCCGTCGGCGCAGACGGGCTGTGACGACGCGCTCCACCTCGGCGGCGTCGAGCTCGGCCAGTGCCTCGCGCCCACCCCAGTCGTCCTCGATGTCGAGCAGGTCCAGTTCCGCGCCGAGGTTATGGAAGTAGCTGAGCTGGCGGATCTCCGGAAAGGTCTCCAGCGCGCGGTCCAGGCGTAACCTCGCCACGCCGACCTTGGTGAAGTCGCCGGCCAGCACGCCGTCCAGGGCTTCGATGCCCTCGGCGGGCGACATCGGATCGAGCACGCTGAATGACAGCGACCGGGCCAGGCCCACGTCGGCCCACTGACCCCAGTGGATCGCGACGGCCGGCAGACCCGCAGACCTGCGCCACTCGACGAATGCATCGAGCCAGGAGTTGGCGCAGCCGTAGGACAGCTGACCCGGCGAGCCCAGCAGCGAGACTATCGAGGAGAAGCCGACCCACCAGTCCAAGACCCGGTCGGTGGTGGCCTCGTGGAGGCGCACGGCACCCACCGCCTTCGGTGCCCAGATCCTGCCCAGGCTGTCCTCGGTGAGGCCGGCGACCAACTCGTCATCCAGCACCGCCGCGGCGTGGATGACGCCGCGCAGTGGCCGGCCGGTTTGTTCGGCGGCGGCAACAAGCCGTTCGGCCACGCCCGGTTGGGCAATGTCGCCGAGTTCGACGACGACTTCTGTGGCGGCAGCCAATTCGTCGAGCGCACCCTGGGTTTCCTCGGACGGCGCGGACCGGCCGTTGAGAACGATGCGTCCGGCACCCCGGTCGGCGAGCCAGCGCGCGACCGCCAAGCCGATGCCACCCAGGCCGCCGGTGACGATATAGGCGCCGTCGGCGCGCACCACGGTGTCGTCCTTGCGCCCTGTCGGCAGCGGAACTCGGGAAAGGCGTTCGGCGTACCGGACGTCGTCCCGCCAGGCCACGATGTCGTCGCCAGCCCTATCGCTGCCCGGCGCCCCGAGTTCGGTCTTCAGCGTCGACACCGGGTCGCTCGCGCCGCCCAGATCGACCAGCGTCGCCCGCAGACCCGGGTGCTCGTAGGCCAGGACCCGCACCAGGCTTCGGAGGCTGCCGATGCTCGGGTTGCCCGCCTCCGGTCCCACCACCAGTCCGCCGCGGCTGACCAGCCACAGTCGCGGAGGTGAGCCATGCCAGCCGCCGGTCACCGTCCGCACCGCCGCCGTGAGCGCCCAGACCCGGTCCCGGGCATAGGACAGCGCGGCCTTGGCGTCCTCGCCGGACCGCCCGCCGATCGACGGTCCCTGACCGACGAAGACGATGATGCCGGCTGGCGGAAGGTCAGGGTCGGCGGCAGCCTCGGCGAACGCTGTCTGGACCGCCGTCTCGTCGTTGAGATCGCCCACCAGCACCCGGCGGTTCGGCGCGGCGAGGTCAGCACTGAATGCGCGAGTTACCGCTTCGGTGTCCGGTCCGTCGGTGAGCACCAGCCAACTGCCGGTCGGCGGAGTCCCCGCCTCGGCCGGCGCTTCCTCCCACACGACGCCGAACAGCTTCTGCGACAACGGCAGTGGCACTGTCCGCCGCTGCACACGCCGAAGGTAGACACCGTCGACCTCGGCGGTCGGCATTCCGGCCTCGTCCATCAGGGTGACCCGGCCCACCGCGTCGCCGCCCTCTTCGACGACGCTGACGAGTTCGGCTCGGCACCGGGCCCGCCGGCCGACTTCACCGAATACCCGGATTGACTCCATCGCCACCGGCAGATAGGTGACATCGCTTGCACCGGAGAGGATCTTGGGAGGCATCGCTGCTGCCAGGCTCTGCAGGGCCGCGTCGAGCATCACCGGGTGAAGCACGATCCCGCGGTGCGCTGTGGCCTCCTCGGGAAGCACGATCTCGGTCTCGGTCCAGCCCCCAGGGGTCCGGACGATCCGGGTCAGCGCGGCGAAGGCATGCCCGTGATGGGCCCCGGTGCGGCGCAGGCCGGTGTAGAAGTCGTTGGGAGACAGCATTGTTCCGTCGACAGCTGCCGGCTGCGGTTCCCGATCCGGAGCACTGTCCGAGACAGCTCTCACCCGGGCGACCGCATGCCGATTCCAGCCCCCGGCAGCTGATCGGGAGTAGATCTCCACCCGGCCGGTGCCGTCCCCGTTGTCGGACAGCTGCGTAGTCAGTCGGGTCTGGCCGTCCAGGGTCAGCATCTGCTCGACCTCGAGGCGGTCGACCTCGACGCTGCGGGCCGGCAGTTCCAGAGCCTCGCATCCGGCTGCCAGGGCGATCTCAGCGAATCCCGCACCCGGCATCACCGGCAGCCCGTAGACCTTGTGATCGGCAAGCCACGGATGGGCCTCGGTTCCGACATCGGACTGCCAGGCGTGGCCACCGCCGACAGGCAGTTCGACGTGCATGCCGAGCAAGGGATGCGATCCGGTGAACTCGCGCCGATTCGATCCGCTGGGCATCCAGTAGTCGGTATGCAGCCACGGGGTCGGCGGTAGGTCTACGAGCTGGACCCGGCCGGCATCGACGTCAGCGGTTGTGGTCGTCCTTGCTCGGACGTCGGCCGGTGGCCGGATGGTGGCCAGTTGACTGTGGAACGTCAGCGTCTCAGGGTCGTCCCGGTTGACTGTTCCGAGCACCCGGACCGGCCTGGCGGGGGTGGCCGATTCCAGTGTCTCGGTGATGGCCCGCAGCAGCACCGGGTGCGGGCTGATCTCGACGAAGTTGCTGTACTCGGTCCCGGCGCTGTGTACGGCATGGCTGAACCGCACCGGGTTGCGCAGATTCTCCACCCAGTAGTCGGCGCCGAAAAGCGTTGCAGCGCCGGTATACTCGGTCGTACTGATCACTGGGATAGTCGGACCGGCTGGATTCAGACCGGCCAGCGCGCTGCGCAGTTCGGACAGTATCGGGTCGATCGTGGGGTGATGGGATGCGACGTCGACCTGGATGCGCCGGGCGAGCAGCCCCTGGGCGTCGACCTGGGCGACCAGGGTGTCCACCTGCTCGGGCGGTCCGGCGATCACGGTCTGGCGCGGGGCGGCGTACACCGCGATGGTGATGTCCGGGTGGTCGGCGATCAGCCGTTCGGTGGCGTGGGCGTCGAGTTCCAGCAGCGCCATCGCGCCCTGCCCGGACAACCTCGCCATCAACCGTGACCTGGTGGCGATGATGTCGAGGCCCTCGGCGGGGGTGAGCGCTCCGGCCACCACTGCAGCGGTGACCTCACCCATCGAATGCCCGATGACGGCGTCGGGTTCCATACCGTGGGAGCGCCACAGCCGCGTGAGCGCCAATTGCATAGCCACCAGGACCGGCTGGATCCGGTCGATTCCGACCACGGTCTCGCCCGACTCGAGCACACCACGCAGCGAGAACCCGACCTTCTCCATGAAGACCGGCTCGAGTTCGTCGACCGCCTTGGCGAACGCCGGTTCCTCGGCCAGCAGTTCTCGACCCATCCCTGGCCACTGCGAACCTTGGCCGGAATACAGGAAGACCGTGCCGCCGCCGGGCGAGACACCGTGGGAGGCCACCACCCCCGGTGCGGGCTGACCTGAAGCGAGTGCGCGCAGACCGGCGGCCGCCTCGGCGTGGGTGCGGGCGCAGACCGTGGCGATGTTGGCGAACCGACTGCGGTGGTTGAGGGTGTAGCCGACGTCGTGGATCGACACCTCTGCGCCGCCGGCCTCGATCCATTCGGCAAGCGTCGCGGCGGTGGCCGCGATCCGCGGGGCGGTCTTGCCGGAGACAACCAGTGTGGTCAGGTCCGGGCTGTCGAATGCCGCCGCTACCGGGTCGGGACCCTGTTCGAGTACGACGTGGGCGTTGGTGCCGCCCATGCCGAACGAGGACACCGCCGCTCGCCGCGGCCCTGCGGTGTTCGGCCACGGGACTGCTTGGCCGGGAATGAAGAACCGGGTGGCCGACGGGTCAATGGCCGGATTCCACTGCTCGAAGTTGAGGTTCGGCGGAATGCTGGCGTGCCGCAGGGCCAGCACCGCCTTGATGAGTCCGGCGATGCCGGCGGCCGCCTCGAGATGACCGAAGTTGGTCTTGACGGCCCCGAGTGCGCACGGGGCGTCGCCCTTTCCGTACACCGCGGCCAGAGCATCGAACTCGATCGGGTCGCCGAGTGCCGTTCCGGTTCCGTGGGTTTCGATGAAGTCCACCGATCCGGCGGTCACGTCGGCGGCGCGCAGTGCGCGGACCAGGACGTCGCGCTGCGACGGTGCGTTAGGCGCGGTGAGACCGTTGGACCGGCCGTCCTGGTTGACTGCCGATCCACGGATCACCGCCAGCACCCGGTCCCGGTCGCGGACCGCATCGGTGAGGCGCTTGAGCACCACGATCCCGGCGCCCTCGCCGCGGACGAATCCATCGGCTCGCGAGTCGAAGGCGTGGCATTTGCCGTGCGGTGAGAGCATGCCCCACTTCGCAAGTGCGAGTTGAGTTTCCGGCCGCAGGTTCAGGCTGACGCCACCAGCCAATGCCAGGTCGCTCTCCCGCATGCGCAGGCTTTGGCAGGCGAGGTGAACAGAGACCAGCGACGACGAGCACGCGGTGTCCACCGCGACGGCCGGTCCGCGCAAACCCAACAGATAGGCGATCCGGCCGACGGTGACGCTGTGGGCATTCCCGGTCGCCGAGTAGGCGTCGATGGAGTCGGGATTCTCCGCGGCAGCGCTCTGGTACTCGGTGTAGTAAACCCCCAACATCACCGCCGTACGGGTCTCGCCGAGTTGGTCCGGTGCCAGTCCCGCGTTCTCCAAGGCCTCCCACGCCACCTCCAATGCGACCCGTTGCTGCGGATCCATGGCGACGGCCTCGCGAGGCGAGATACCGAAGAAGTCGGCATCGAACCCGGCGACGTCGGACAGGTAGGCGCCCCACTTGGTGGGCATGCGTCCCGGAGCCATCGGATCGGGGTCGTAGAACGCCTCGGCGTCCCATCGTTCCGGTGGCACCACAGTGACCGCTTCGGTACCGCTTTTCAGGAGATCCCAATAAGCCTGTGGTCCGCTGACTCCACCGGGAAAGCGGCATCCGACTCCCACTACGGCGATCGGTTCGGCTCCGGCGATCCGAGAGGCCTTCTCGAACTGTTCGCTCAGCGCCGAGCGCTGCTCGGCTGTCATTGCCGAGATCCGGTCGGCCGTCGTTCTTACGGGCCCCGCCTTTGTTGGCCCCCCTTTTATGGGCCCCGTTCCCATCGGCGCCGTTTCTACGTGCGGCCTGCTCATCGGAAACCGCCGTCGTGCGCGCTGGACGCCTCCACACCGTCGCTGTAGGCGGATTCCACGCTCTCGAAAAGCGCGTCCAAGACACTGACCGAGTCGAGGTTCACGTCGTTGTGTTCCTCCGTCGGCTCGGCTTTTTCGGGCGTCAGCAACCCTGCCACATGGGCGGCAAAGGACGAGACGGTGGGATGGTTCCACAGCATCGTCGCCGACAACTCCCGTGCCACCAGCTGCTTTGCGTCTCGAAGCAGGGTCATCGCCATCATCGAATCCAGCCCCAGCTCCGGGAACGACGTGTCGAAGTCCACGGCCGATTCCGGCATCCCCAGCTCGCGGGCAAGTATCGCTCGCAGCCGAAGGCGGAGTTCGGCGACTACCTGCGTGGCAGACATCTCCGCCCAGGCCGGCACCTCGACGGGGACGGCGGCGGCGCCAAGATCAGCTGCGACGGCATCGGCAGTGACCGGAACCGCGTCCACCGCGGCGTACCGCAGTCCGCGCAGTTCGACCCAGGTGCTGCCGTCCGGCGCCGACACGGTGACATCAACTACCAAGACATCAACTACCGGATCATCTCCGGTGCCAACCCGGCGGCGGACGAGGACGACCCCGTCCGGCCCGGTTTCCTTGGCCGAATCCATCGACAATGAAGCCACCGCCGCGGGCAGCATCAGCCTGGAATCGGATCGGTCCGCCAGCCGGGCCAGATAGACCGCTGCGTCGAGCAGCGCGGCGCCACCTGCCAAGCCGGCTTCGTCGGGTATCCCGATCGTGGTGCTCAGCCCTCCCGGTACCGGCTCGCTGCCGCGGACCGCCCAGGCGAAGGCCTGGCCCTCGACACCTGCCGTTCGTTGCAGTTCTACGAGTTCGGACGTGTCAAGGGGTTCACCGACGTCGCCATATGTGGTGTCGGGCCCCAATGTGGTGTCGGGCCCCAGTGTGGCATCGGCAAACCCGCCCAACTGGGCGCTGCAGTGCCGGGTCCAGCGATCTGCGGAAGCCCGCGGTGTGCTGCTCGAGGACACCGTGAGCGTGTCGCCCTCGGCGCATACCCGGATCACCCGTGGGCGATCGACGACGATCGGATACTCGAACCGCAGATCGGTCAGGGTCGAGATGCCGAGGCCGGCCGCCGCGTTCGACAACGTGCTCAACAGCACCGATACCGGGACAACCTCCACACCGTGCACCCGATGGCCGCCCGGGTAGGGCTTGGCCTCAGGCCGCAGCTGCGCCAGCCACTGAACCTGTCCCGCGGTGTCGACCCGCTCGCCCAGCAGGGTGCCGGATGTCGGCGGCCCGACCTGCTCGGCGCCCGCCGCTGCGCCGGCCAGGAGGTGATCGACGACGGGCATCGGCGCCCGCATTCGGTACGCGTCAGCGAGTCGGGCCCAATCCGCGGCCACGACCACCGACGCAACGTCGGCATCGGGGCGCAGCACCGCCGGCAGCATCCGGATGGCCATGTCGTTGGGCATGGGCAACAGTCCCGCCGCCGTCGTCGACGGTTGAGCGTCGGCCCAGGTCTTCCATAGTCCCCAGTCGACGACGGTCGCGGGCAGTCCCAGGGCGCGACGGGCATAGGCCAACGTGTCGAGAAAGGCGTTGGCCGCCGTGTAGTGCCCCAGCCAGCGTGACCCGATGATGCCGGTGACCGAGGAGAACAACACGAACCGGCGCACCGGCATCGTCAGCGAGAGCGTGTGGAGGACGGCAGCGGCATCCAGTTTGGGCGCGAACATGGAGTTCACGTCGTGGTCGGTCATCTCGCTGATCAGCGCCTCGGTTCCGGCCAGTGCCGCCAGGTAGATGCCGTCCAGCGGCGGCAGGTCGGTGCCGAACCGGTCGAACAACGCCCTCATCGCGGCGGGGTCGGCGGCATCGGCGGCCACCTCGACGAGATTCGTTCCGCAGGATGCCAATTCGGCTGCGAGGTCGCCAAGCCGTCCAGTGCCCCGGCGGGAGACCGCAACGATGGTGGCAGCGCCCATCTCGGCGAGTTGGCGAATCAGGTAGGGCCCGACGTTGCCGGTCGCGCCGATCACCAGATGGCTGGTTCCGCCTTCGAGCCGGGTCAGCTGCACGGCCGGGGTCCGTCGCCGCTCGAGTCGGGGTACGTGACGCACACCCCTGCGATAGACCGCCTGGTCGTCTGCGCCCGCGCCGTGAGCCTCAGCGCCAAGCCAGCGAGCCACCAGTTCAGCCGGGGCCGCATCGTCGACGTCGATGATGCCCGCCCAGAATTCGGGGTGCTCCAGCCTGATCGTGCGTGCCATCCCCCACAGCACGGCATGCACCGGATCGGCCCGATCGCCGTCCGACAGCGGTTGGGCGTTGCGGCTGACGATCATCAGCCGCGGTGGTTCGGCGATCCCGGCCAGCGCCGAGACCAGCCGGCGAACCCCGTTGAACAGCCGGTAGCCGACAGTCACGTCGAGGGGGCCGGACTGGGCCGGCGGTGCGACGACGACATAGTCGACGCCGGTCAGCGCGGCGCGCATGCAGGTGTCGTCCCCCTCCTCGAGCGTCCGAGAGTTCGGGCCCAACAGCCGTGCCAGGTCTTCGCAGTCGCCGCCGTCGCCGAGCACCAGCCAGGAGCTGCATTCATCGGCCGGGCCGGGCAGCAGAGGCTGGGCCGGCCAGTTCAGCGCGTGGAACCAGTCGCCGTCCGCCGTTTCGACATGGCCGCGCGCTTCGGTGGCGGGGGAGCGCAACCAGTGCCGGGTGTGGTGCCAGGGGGTAGCCGGAATACGTAGATGTGGTTCAGGCGGATGCGGCACCTTCGGCGGGCGGACGGTGTGGCTGGCGTTGAGGTTGGACCGGAATGCGAACGTATCGTCGGTGTCTCGTAGCAAGGTTCCGATGGTGTGGTGATGCCGACCTGCCAGCGTCTGATCGATCGAGTAACCGAGCAGGGGGTGGGGACTGACTTCCACGAAGTTCACATGGTTGACACCGGCAGCGGCCACGGCCTGGGTGAAGCGAACCGGGTTGCGCAGGTTGGCCACCCAGTAGTCGGCGTCGAAGGCCGCTGCGCCGGGGGCGATCTGATCGAGCACGGTTCCGTCGTGCGGTCGTCCTCCTGTGGTGACGAAGACCGGGATGCTCGGCTGCTGCGGGGCCAGGTCAGCCAGTGCCGCGCGCAGATCGGGCAGTACCGGGTCGATGATCGGATGGTGGGAGGCAACGTCCACCTCGACCCGACGAGCGAGCCGGTCCTGGGCGGCGAGCACCGCGATCACCGCGTCAACCTGGTCAGGAGGCCCGGCGATGACGACTTGCTGCGGTCCCGCGTACACGGCGATCGTCACTCCGGGATAGCCGGCGAGCAATTCCGCGGCGGCGGACGCGTCGAGTTCGATCAGCGCCATGGCACCCTGCCCGGACAGCCGGGACATCAGCCGCGACCGGGTGGCGATCACCTTCAACCCGTCGGCTGGGCTCAGCGCCCCAGCGACCACGGCGGCCGTCACCTCGCCCATGGAGTGCCCGATCACGGCGTCCGGAACGACCCCGTTGGCGCGCCACAGGGCGGTCAGGGCCAACTGCATCCCGACCAGCACCGGCTGAATCCGGTCGATGGCGACCACTGGTTCGCCGGACTCGAGCACGGTACGAAGCGAGAAGCCGACCTGCTCGAAGAACGGCGCCTCCAGTTCGTCGATCGCCGCCGCGAACGCCGGTTCGTCGGCCAACAACCGCCGTCCCATACCCGGCCATTGCGACCCTTGGCCGGAGTAGACGAATACGGTTCCCGTTCCGCACGGGCCATCGTGCGGGCCGGCCACTCCCGGTGCGGGGTAGCCACCGGCCAGTGCCCGCAGCCCGGCGACTGCTTGGCCGCGGCTGTCGGCGGTGACGGTGGCGAACTTGGAATGCTGGGCGCGGTGATGGTTGAGCGTGTGGGCGATGTCATTCAGCTCAGCGGCTGCGCCGGCGCCCTCCATCCAGTCGGCCAGCCGCGCCGCCGTGGATGCGATCCGCTCCGGGGTCTTGCCGGTCACCACCAGGGTGGTAACCGCAGGCGGGTCGGTCGTCTGGGCGGTCTTCTGGGCGGTCACCGACTCGGTGACCGGCGCCTGCTCGATCAGGACGTGAGCGTTGGTGCCGCTGACCCCGAAAGACGACACTGCGGCCCGGCGGGGCCGGTCGAGGCTCGGCCAGTCCATCGGCTCGGTGGCGATCCTGAACCGGCTCGCACCGGCACCCGCGTCAGGTGTCAACCGAGTGAAGTGCAGCAGTTTGGGAATGTGCGCGTGGTGGACGCTCAAGACGGCCTTGATGAATCCGGTGACCCCGGCGGCGGACTCGAGGTGGCCGAGATTGGTCTTCACCGAGCCCAGCACCAGGGGTGCCGCCCCGTTGCGTTCGCCGTAGACGGCGCTGAGCGCATCCAATTCGATGGGGTCGCCCAGGGGGGTGCCGGTGCCGTGTGCCTCGATGTAGTCGACGTCCGAGGGTGCCAGCCGGGCCGCGTGCAGCGCTTGGCGCATCAGCGACTGTTGAGCCGGGCCGTTCGGAACGGTCTGACCGCTGCTCGCACCGTCCTGGTTCACCGCCGAACCACGAACCACCGCCAGCACGCGGTCGCCGTCACGTTGGGCGTCGGTGAGACGCTTGAGCACCACTACGCCGCAACCCTCGCTCCGAACATAGCCTTTGGCGTCGGCGTCGAAGCTCTTGCACACACCGTCTGAGGCCAGCATGCCGAAGCGTGAGCAGGCGATGCTGTTCTCGGGACTGAGGATCAGGTTGACCCCGGCTGCCAGGGCGTAGTCGCTCTCTCCCCTGCGCAGGCTTTCGCAGGCCAGGTGGATCGACACCAACGACGACGAGCAGGCCGTGTCCAGGACCACGGCCGGTCCGCGGGCGCCGAGGAAATAGGAGAGCCGCCCGGCGGCGAAGCTCGGGGCACTCCCGAACGGGATGTAGGCGTCGATGTCTTCCCGCGCCAGCTTGCCGGCCACCGAGTGGTAGTAGTCGTTGGTGGTCAGGCCGACGAAGACTCCGGTCTGGGTCCCGCGCACCGACGACGGGTCAATGCCCGCGTATTCCATTGCCTCCCAAGCTACTTCGAGTAACAGCCGCTGCTGAGGGTCGATCCCGGCCGCCTCACGCGGGGAGATGTTGAAGAACTCCGCATCGAATTCGTCGGGGTTCCAGTGGGTCAGGAACCCGCCCTCCCGATTGCAGATGGTCCCTGGGACGGTGTGGTCCGCGGAGTAGAGGGCGTCGGCGTCCCAGCGATCGGCCGGAACCCGGACGACACCGCTGGCCCCGTCCCGCAACAACGTCCAGTAGTCCTCAGGGTTGCTGATACCGCCGGGAAGTCGGCATCCGATGCCCACGACGGCGATCGGCTCGGTGCCGGCCCGCTCGGCGACCTTGAGGCGGGCGGTCAAATCGTCGATCTTGCGCAGGGCCTCGGTGATGATGGCCCGGCGATCAGGCTGCGGTGCAGTCATGGTCAGCCCAATCTCTCGGACAGCTTCTGCAGGAGTTCGTCTTCGGCGAGGTCGTCGTAGTCGTCGGAAATCTCGGCGGCTTCGACTGCCGCGGTCTCGGGCAACAGTGTCGCCAGATGACCGGCGAGGCTATCGACGGTGGGATAGTCGAAGACCACCGAGGCCGGGAGATCCTCGCCGATGCTTTCGCTCAGTTGCAACCGCAGATTGACGCTCATCAGCGAATTCATCCCGCTCTGGAAGAATCCGCTGGTCCGGTCCAGCATGTCGGTAGGCAGCCCCATGGAAGCGGCCGCAAGGCGGGCAACGTGATCAGTCAGCAAGTCGCGGCGAAGTGTCGGGGCGCTGTTCTGCAGGGCCAACCGGAACTCGGTGGCGCCGGGCTGGCTGCCCGGGGCAGGTTGGGCAAGCAGGTCGTCGACGATAGGCAGTGCGGTCCGGGTGCGGTAGGCACTGGCCACGCGGTTCCACTCGGCGGCGACGACGGCGGTGCGCACCGGCCCGTGCGGGTCGGTGACCCATCCCAGCGCCCCGATGGCGACCTCATCGGGCAGCGGCAGCAGCCCGGATTCCAGGGTTACCTCCTTCTGGAAGCCGGACTGCTTGTCGGCCAACGACTTCCACAGACCCCAGTTGATCGCCGTCGCAGGAAGCCCGGCGGCGCGGCGGGCGAAGGCGAAGGTGTCCAGGAAGGTGGTGGTGGCGGCGTAATGCCCCAGCCAACGCGAGCCGAGCAGGCCCGAGATGGACGAGAAGAGGACGAACTGGCGGACAGGCTGTTTGAGCGAGAGCCGGTGCAGCAGCACCGCCGCGTCCAGTTTCGGGGCGAACATCTCCGCGACGTCATCCTGGGTCATGTCGCGCAACATCACCGGGCCGCCGGCGAAGGCGGCGAGATAGATCCCGGACAGGGGTGGGAGGTCGTCACCAAAACGGCGGAACAGCCTTTCCAGCGCACCTTGGTCCGCGGTGTCCGCCCCCACCGTCACCAGCCTGATTCCTCGCTGCGCCAACGATCGGGCAAGTGCGTCAAGTCGAGAGCCCGGATCGCGCGACACCGCGACGATGGTTTCGGCGCCCATGTCGGCCAGTTGCGCTATCAGGTGTGGACCGATGTTGCCGGTGGCGCCGATGACGAGGTGACTGCTGTCCGGTTCGACACGGCCACCGCTTGGCCGCGCAGTTATCGGTACGAGCCGCGGGACGCGCCGAACGCCAGCCCGATACAGCACCTGGTCTTCCTCATCTGGCCGGTGTGCCTCAGCCAGCACGCAGGCCGCCGCGCGTTCGACGGGCACCGACTCGTCGAGATCGACTATCCCGCCCCAGATCTCGGGATGCTCCAAGGCCAGCGTGCGCCCCAGTCCCCACAGAACGGCATGGGCGGGATTGGCGCGGTCGCCCGGCTCGACGGGTTGCGCGTTGCGAGTCAGCAGGAAGAGCTTGGCCGGAAGCCCTCGGTCTGCAGGCCTGGCGGACAGCGCCCGCTCTGCCAACCTGGCGGACAGCGCCCGCTCTGCCAACCTGGCGGCGAGGGCACGCCCGGCATTGAAGATGCGATAGGCCGACTCCGGTCCGCCGGCATCGGTGACGGCCGGCGCGTACAAGACGTGGGTGATACCGGGAGGGCCCGCCAATACCTCATCGATGCTCTCGGTGAGCAGGTCCGGCCGAATCGTGGTGACAGTGCCGCCGGTTCCCGCGAGACGACTCACCTCCGCGCCGAGCGTGGCGTCCCCGAACACCAGCCACGAACCGTCTGTACCGCCGGCGCCGGCCGGTAGTTCGCTTGGCGGCCATTGCAGTTCACTTACCCACTCGGCGGGCACGACTGATGTGCCGGGGTGAGTCGTCCCGGCGTCGGCGACCACGCGGCGGGCCGATCGACCGGCAACCCAGTGCCGGGTATGGCGCCACGGGGTGGCAGGCAGAGACGGGTGCGGCCCCGGCGGGTGAAAAGTGACGGGCGGGTGGGCGGTGTGGGTTGCGTTGAGATTGGTGTGGAAGGTCACCGTGTCGTCGGCGTCGCGGACCAGGGTGCCCAAAGTGTGGTGGTGGGTTCCGGCGAGGGTGTCGTCGATGGCATGGGCCAGCATGGGATTGGGACTGATCTCGATGAAGGTGGCGTGCTCGGCACCTGCAGCGCCCACCGCTCGGATCAGCTGAACCGGCTGCCGGAGGTTGGCCACCCAGTAGTCGGCGTCGAGCAACCGGGACGTAGCCGGGTCTCCGACCGTGCGCAACATCGGGATCGACGGAATCCTCGGGGACAGGCCGGCCAATTCAGCTCGCAACGGCTCGCACACCGGATCCATCAACGCGGTGTGGGAGGCGACCGTCATATTGACCCTGCGGGCGAATCGATTGGCTGCCCGTTGAGCAGCCAGTAGCGCCTCGACCTGTTCGATCGGGCCGGCAACGACGGTCTGGCGCGGGGACAGGAACCCGGCCACCTCGACGCCGGGATAGTCGGCGGCAACGGCGGCCGCACCCGCTTCGTCACTGTCCAGCAGTGCCACGGCGCCGGCACCGCCAAGGCGTTCCATCAATCGGGATCGCGCGGCGATCACCCCCAGGCCATCGGCTGTGGTCAAGGCCCCGGAAACGACAGCCGCGCTGACCTCCCCCATCGACTGGCCTATCACCGCATCCGGATACACCCCATAGGACCGCCATAATTCGGTGAGGGCCAACTGGATCCCCATCACGACGGGCTGAGCACGGGCGTCGCCGTGCACCGCTTCGCCCGCGGCAAGCACCTGGTGCAGCGAAAAGCCGACGTGTTCGACGAACAGGGGTTCCAGCTCGGCCACCGCTGCGGCAAACGCCGGCTCGTCGACCAACAAGCGCCGGCCCATTCCGGCCCATTGCGAGCCCTGGCCCGAGTAGACGAACACCGTGCCAGGCCGGCACGGCCCCGGATGCGGACGGACCACTCCGGGAGCCGTCCGCCCCGCCGCGAGTGCCGCCAGTCCGGTCACCGCCTGATCGCGATCGCGGGCGCACACCGTGGCGAACAGCCCTTCCCGGCCGCGGTGGTGATTGAGAGTGTGCGCTACCTGCTCCAGACCCACCTCCGCGCCGGGACCCTGCCACCAGTCAGCCAACATCTCCGCTGTCGCAGCAATCCGTCCGGGGGACTTCCCGGCGACCACCAGCGTGCTGACGGCCGAGGAGTCCCCGGGCTCGACCACTGCTGGCGCCGGGGCCTGCTCCAACACCAGATGAGCGTTGGTGCCGCCGAAACCGAAGGCCGACACCCCCACTCGACGCGGCCTACCCTGATCGGGCCACTCCGTATGCTTGTCAACGACTTTCAAGCGCAACTTCGCAAAGGGGATGTGCGGGTTAGGAGTTTCGTACCCCACCGTCGCCGGAATCGTTCCGCGATCCAGGGCCAGCACCGCCTTGGCCAGTCCCGCTATTCCGGCGGCTGATTCCAAATGCCCCAGATTCGACTTGACCGAGCCGATCAACAGCGGCTCCTGCGCCGGTCGTCCGCGGCCCAGGACAGTTCCCAACGCCCGCGCTTCGATGGGATCGCCCAAAGACGTTCCCGTGCCGTGCGCCTCGACATAGTCCACGTCACGGACGTCGATTCCGGCATCGGCGTACGCCGCTCGCAGCACAGCCATCTGGGCCGCCGGGTTCGGGGCCGTCAGCCCATTGGACCGGCCGTCCTGATTGACCGCTGAACCCCGCACCACGGCCAGCACTTTGTCACCGTCGCGCAGTGCGCCGCCGAGCCGTTTGAGCAGCAGCACCGCGGCACCCTCGGCACGCACGAACCCGTCGGCGGCCGCATCGAAGGCGCGGCAGCGGCCCGACGGCGACAGCATCCCGGCGACATCGAAACCGCGCGTCGGAGCAGGCGACAGAACGATGTTGACACCGGCGGCCAATGCGACGTCGGACTCCCCCGACCGCAGACTCTGAAGCGCCAGATGCACCGCCACCAACGACGACGAGCAGGCCGTGTCCACGGTCACCGACGGACCGCGGAAGTCGAAGGAATACGAGACGCGGTTGGCGATGATACTCAGCGCGCCGCCGGTTCCCGACCACGCGTCCACCCCGGCCAAATCGGCCGAAGCCAGAGTCCAGTAGTCGGGCGAACACGCCCCCACGAAGACGCCGGTGCGCGTTTCCGCCAGCGCATCGGGCGGAATACCAGCATTCTCGAGAGCTTCTCGAGCCACCTCCAGCAGCAGTCGCTGCTGAGGATCCATCGTGTCGGCCTCCGCGGCCGGGATTCCGAAGTACTCCGCGTCGAAGCCCGCGAGGTCCTCCAGAAAGCCTCCCCACCGCGTCGTCGAGGCAAGGACCGCCGACTCGTTGTCGCCGGCGAACCAGCCCCACCGGTCCGGAGGAACCTCGCCCACTCCGCATCGTTCGTCAATCAGGAAGTCCCACAGGTCATCCGGTCCGCTAATACCGCCGGGGAACCGGCACCCAACGCCTATCACGGCGACCGCCTCGCGCTCCCCGGCCGATGACCGTCGGTCACCGACCCCGGGCACCCAGGCCGGATCCACGGCGCCTCCGGTGAGGAATCGCGCCAGGGCATCGACGGTCGGGTATTGCCAGAACTCAACCGGAGAAACCGGCCGATCCAGAAGGTCCGACAACTGACCGGTCAGCACCACCGCATCCCGGGAGCCCACCCCGAGGTCGTGCATGGTTGCGCCGCGGCCGATTTGATCTGCGTCGCAACCCAGTTGGGCGACAAGGTAGTCCACCAACCAGCGACGAACGCCCGCCTCGTCGCGCGGCGCGGGGGGCCCGGATTCCGACTTCACGAATCGCCCAGCCGGCTGAACTGCCCCAATAGGTAGCGTTGCGAAGCGGCCGACCGTCGCACCTTCCCACTGGTCGTAACGGGTATCGCCCCCGGGCCCGCCAGAACTAGATCCGCTACTCGCACTCCGTGAGCCTTCGAAATCGCCGCGGTCACCGCGGTTTTAAGGCTGCGCAGCATCTCCTCATCCGTGGATTTCAGTTCGGCGACGACGACCAGTTGCTCGATGCCCCCGTCCGGAATGGCGATCGCCACCACGCGACCGCCGGTGAGCTTGGCGACGGTGGCCTCAATGTCGTCTGGGTAGTGGTTGCGCCCATCGACGATCAGCAGATCCTTAATCCGGCCGATGATGTACAACTCGCCGTCGAAGATCACGGCCAGATCCCCCGACTTCAACCAGGGGCCGCTCGGCACTTCCGCCGCCAGTTGACCGTTGAACACCTGCTCGGTCAACCCCGGGTTCCGCCAATAGCCGGCCGCCACCTGCGGACCGCGGACCCAGATCTCGCCCACCTCGCCGGCCGGCTGCTCCATCCGGGTTTCCGGATCGACGACCCGGAATTCGCACGCCCGGGGTGGGCCGTGGCTCACCAGTTCCGATCCGCCCGACTCACAGACCTCGGCGTGTCCGGCCGTCAGCTTGTCGGTGTCGAACCGCACCTCGGTCGGTGGCCGTCCCCCTCGCGACGAAGCGACGTACACCGTCGCCTCGGCCATGCCCCAGGTGGTCCGCATCGCCGAGTCCGGCAGCCCGAGCTTGGCGAACCGCTCGTTGAAACGCCGCACCGTCGAACCGCGAACCCGCTCGGCCCCGTTGATCAGCACCGCCGCCCGGCTCAGGTCCAGATCGGCCACCTCTTCGTCAGAGGTCCGAGCCATGACCACCTCGTAGGCGAAGTTGGGACCCGCGGTGAACACGTTGGGGTTGGCGGCGATGTGCTGCAGCCACCGGACCGGCTTCTGCAGGAACGCCACCGGACTCATGAGCACCGCCGGGCATCCGCTGTACAGCGGAATGAAGATGCCGACGACCATGCCCATGTCGTGATAGAACGGCGCCCACGAGACCACGGTGAGATCACGAGCCGGCAGTCCGTCCAGGGCTTCGAGGTAGTCGGGGAGCGCTTGTTCGAGATTCGCGACGATGTTCGCATGCGTCATGGACACCCCGGCCGGGCGGCGGGTCGATCCGGAGGTGTATTGCAGATAGGCGATCTTCGGGGACGATTCCACCACAACAGGTTTCGGGGGCGAGAAGAAGTCCAGGGCATCGACCTCGATGACCCGCGGTGGGCGTTGGGAGGGCTGGGCCTGGGTGTAGTTCCTGACCTCGTCGACCACCGCCGACGTGGTCAGGACGGCGACCGGGGTGCTGTCGGCCATCGCCGCCGACACCCGTTCGTCGTGCTGGCCCGGTTGCGGCACGGACAGCGGAACAGCGATGAACCCGGCCTGGACTGCGCCGAGGAAGCCGACAATGTAGTCGAGGCCTTGCGGCGCCAGCACCACCGCCCGTTCGCCGGGCGAACCGAGGCGCGAAAGCTGCTCGGCGACTACCGATACCCGGTCTCGAAGCTCCGACCAGGTGAGGCTCTCGGTCGCACCTGCGGGATCTGCCTCGTAGTCGATGAAGGTGTAGGCGGTGTCGTCCGCCTGTTGCTCGGCGCGATGCGCAAGCAGTGCGGGGATGAAGGACTCGACCCCTGGCATCACGTCATCCCCTTTCCTTGAGTCTGTCGCTGAAATCCCTTGTGCCGAACTCGCAAAGCGTGAGGCGGACTCAATGTTGTTGAACAACGCTGTCGAACAACGAATCCAGCAGGCTGGCTGCCGCATCAACCGAACCGTCATCTTCGTCGTCCGAATAAGCTTCTGGCTGCAGCTGTTTGGCCAGATAGGCGGAGAACGACGCGATCGTCGGATGATTCCACAGCATGGTGGCGGACAGTTCCATGCCGACCAGTTCCTCAGCCTGTCGTCTGATCGACATCGCCATGACCGAGTTCAGGCCCATCTCTGCGAACGGCCGGTCCAGTTCGATCTCACCCGGCGCCAGGTGAAGTTCGGTCGCCAGGATGGACCTCATTCCCTCCTGCAATTCGGTGCGTAGATCTTCGGGTGCCGTAAGTGACCAGTCGCGAGCGGGCTTGGTGGCCGCAGCCCCTGACAGCACCGTTTCCGCTGTCAGCATCGGTGCCATCACTGCCTGTGCCAGGTCGTAGCGGCTCACATACTCCCACGCCACGAAGGCTTCGGCCGGATTGACTGGGCGGGAGCCCATTCGGGCAAGTTCCTGGACGACGACCTGGGCTTCTTTGGCGAATCCAAGCCCCTGCCAGGCCACCCAGTCCAGGCTGACGGTGTTGCATCCGAGCCGATGGCGGGCTCTGGCCAGACCGTCCAGATAGGCATTGCCGACGGCATAGGCGGCTTGACCCGGCACGCCGAAAACCGCTCCGGCGGAGGCGATCAGGAACAGAAAGTCCAGGCTGCCGGGCGGGAACACCTCGTGCAGGGCGCGTGCCCCGGCGATCTTCGGCCACACGGTGCGCTCGATACGAGCCGCTTCGAGTTCGGTGACGAGTTGGCCTTCGGTCAGGCCGGCAGCGTGGATGACACCGGCGATCGGCGGTCGGCCATCGTCGGCGCGTTTGTCGAGCAGGGCTTGCACGGCTTGTCGAGAACCGGTGTCCAGGGGTACCACGTCTACCGAAACGCCGCGCATCTCCAACGCACGCACCGCGGTTACTCGGCGGCGGGTCTCGGGGTCAAGGGGACCGTCTTCCCACTGCCGTCGCGGCGGTAGCGCCGAGCGGCCGGCCAGGACCAGACGGCGCGCGCCCCGGTCGACGAGCCAGTCCGCCATCAGCAGGCCCAACTCCCCAAGTCCGCCCGTGACGAGGTAGGCCGCATCCGGGCGGCACCGTAGCCCTTCGCGCACCGGCTGGCCCGATATCGGAGCTAGCGTCGCGGTCAGGAAATCACCGCTACGCAGCAACAACGTTGACTTGGCTGGTGTCGGTAGCACGGCAGCCAGCGGCGCCGCGCACGCGGCGAGGGCGTCTGTGTCCGCGATATCGACCAAGCCGCCCCAAAGCTGGGGTTGCTCGGCGCCGATGACACCCGCCAGGCCCCACAGACAGCTCTGGCGCAGCGCCGCCTCGGAGACAGCGTCATGCACACCGCGGGTCAGAATCCACAGCGTGGCTGGGTTGCGGTAGTCCCGCTCGGCGAGTTGCGCCACCAGACTGCCGACCTCGGAAGTCAGCCGGACAGCGACGTCGACGTCGGCGCGGCCCGAGTGGGCCCCGCTGGTGCGGGCCCCGTTGATGAGGCTGCCATTGGTGTGGGCGCCGTTGGTCTCGGCGCCGTCGGAGTCGGCCACGTAGAGGACGTATCGGGCCTCTGCGACATCGCCCATCGGATATCCGAGGTTGCTGAACGCGGCACGCAGCGTTGCAGCTGCCTTGCTCTCTCCGACGACCGCGAGTGGTTCGACACCCACTCGGCTCGGTTCGGCTTCTGCACCGCAATCTCTTGGCTGCCAGTCGATCACGTGCGCAATGTTCTGCGGATCGACGCCGACCAGGGACGTCCCTGACGAGACCGGGGCGTACCCGAGGCCGCGCAGCTGGGCCATGGTCCGGCCATCGGCGGTGCGCAGCACGACATCCACAATCAGGTCGGTTCCGGGCCGCCGGCGAACTTCCACGACTCCGACACCGTCCGATGGTGTGATCGCGGTGAAGGTGAAGCTCTCGACGGAGGTTGCCACCAGCAGTTCGGAGTTCGAGCCGTCGATGAGGGGTACGAGATCCGTCGCAGCGTCGAGCAAGGCAGCCGCCGGGTGGTCCGGAAGAGCCGCGGTCACCCGCATTCGGCCCGGCGTCGACTCGTGGAAGTCGACCGACCAGCTATAAGCCTGGCCCTCGACTCCCCAGCTCCGAAACACCTCGGCCACCGAGGACGGGTCATGGCCAAGGAGGTTGCCCGCGGTGCTCGCCTCGGCGGTTTCGAAAACCGCGTCCGGCAGTCGGTGCGAGATCTGCGCGCTCGCATGCCGGATCCAGCTTTGGTTCTGTGCCAGGACATCGGCGTTGCCGACCGGACCGGTCGCCGAGGAGATGGTGGCCGAGGAGATCGTGACCGTGTGACCGTCGCTGAAAACCTGAACAACCCGGGGCTGGTCGACGACGACGGGATTCTCGAGGCGCACGTTCTCGACCGCGGACGCGCCACACTCGGTCGCCGCGGCCGACAGTGTCTGGAGCAGGATCGACGCCGGAACGATCTCGACACCCTCGATACGGCGGAATCCCGGGTAGGGCTTGGCATGCGATACCAGCCGCGCCTGCCACAGGTGTGCGGGCACGGCCCCACCGACCGGGATGTGCCCACCGAGCAGGGTGCCGGGCCGAGGTGCCGACCCCGCTGAGGACTTCTGCAGCCTTTTGATCGCCCAATGGTGGGTGGGGTGCCACGGGGTGGTGGGCAGCGGGGTGTGCGGTTCGGGAGGGTGAAGTGTGACCGGCGGGTGCGTGGTGTGGGTGGCGTTGAGGTGAGTGCGGAAGGTGAGGGTGTCGTCGCTCTCACGGGTGAGGGTGGGCAGCGTGTGGTGGTGGGTGCTGGTCAGCGTGTCGTCGATGGCGTAGGTGAGGATCGGGTTCGGGCTGATCTCGATGAAGGTGGCATAGCTGCCGGCGGCAGCGCCGACGGCCTGGGTGAAATTGACCGGGCGACGAACGTTGTCGGCCCAGTAGTCGGCGTCCAGCCGTGGAACGGTGGTGGGGTCGGTGACCGTGGAAATGAACGGAATGGACGGGGTCTTAGGGCTCAGGTCGGCTAATTCGCGGCGCAGTTCATCCAGGACCGGGTCCATCAAGCCGGTGTGGGAGGCCACTTCCATGTTGACCCGGCGGGCGAAGCGGTCCTGGGCGCTTTGATGGGCGAGGAAGTCCTCGACCTGATCGGCGGGACCGGCAACGACGCTCTGGCGCGGGGAGAGGTAGCCGGCGATTTCGACGCCGGGGTAGCCGCTTATCGCTTCTGCGGTGGCGTCCCCGCCGAGGTCGACCAATCCGACCGCACCACGGCCGCCGAGTTGGGTCATCAGCCGCGAGCGGATGGCGATGACCCGCAGGCCCTCGGCGGGGCTGAGCGCTCCCGAGACCACCGCAGCGGTGACCTCGCCCATCGAGTGCCCGATGACGGCATCGGGCAGGACGCCATAGGAACGCCACAGCGCGGTCAAGGCAAGTTGCAGGCCCATCAGCACCGGCTGTACCCGAGCATCCCCGCTGATCGGTTCGCCGTCAGCCAGAATCTGGCGCAACGAGAACCCGACCTGCTCGACGAAGACAGGCTCGAGTTCCTCAATGGCGGTGGTGAAAGCCGGTTCGTCGACCAGTAGTCGGCGGGCCATGCCCGGCCACTGCGATCCCTGGCCGGAGTAGACGAACACCGTTCCCGGTCGGCACGGTCCGGGGTGAACATCGGCCACTCCCGGTGCAGAACGGCCCTGGGCCAGTGCCCGCAACCCGGCTACCACCTGGTCACGGTCGCGACCGCACACCGTAGCGAACTGCGGGTATCGCCCCCGATGGTGGTTCAGGGTGTGGGCTACGTCAGCCAATGACACGCCCGACCCCGCGGCCTGCATCCAGTCGGCCAGCGTCCCGGCCAGCGCGCCGATGCGGGCCGGAGTCTTCCCCGAGACCACCAACGTGGTGACCACCGGTTCCGCGGCTCCCTCCGTCGGTGCGCTGACTTGCGCAGGTGCCTCTTCGATCACCACGTGGGCGTTGGTGCCTCCGAAGCCGAACGAGGAGACCCCCGCCCGCCGGGGCCGGCCCGAGGCGGTCCACGCAGTGGGTTCGGCGACCACCTTCAGACGCAGGCTCTCAAACGGGATGTGCGGATTGGGTACCTGGTAGTCCAAGTTGGCCGGGATCTCGCCGCGGTGCACCGCCAGCACCGCCTTGATCAACCCGGCAACCCCGGCTGCGGACTCCAGATGGCCCAGATTTGACTTCACCGATCCGATCAGGAGCGGTGCCTCTACCGGACGGCCTCGTCCCAGCACGGTGCCGAGGGCCCGCGCCTCGATCGGATCGCCCAACAAGGTGCCGGTGCCGTGTGCCTCGATGTAGTCGACCTCACGCCCCTGGATCCCGGCACTGGCATACGCGGCCCTCAACACCGCCATCTGGGATGCCGGGTTCGGCGCCATCAGACCGTTGGAACGGCCGTCCTGATTAACTGCCGAACCCCGCACTACCGCCAATAGCCGATCACCGTCACGAACCGCGTCGCTGAGTCGCTTGAGCACCACGACCCCGGCGCCCTCGGACCGTACGAACCCATCGGCACGGCCATCGAAGGCATAGCAGCGGCCGGATGCCGACATCACCTCGGCGGAATCGAAACTGCGTGTCGGTGCAGGCGACAACAACACGTTGACTCCGGCGGCCAGGGCCACATCGGACTCCTCCGAACGCAGGCTCTGACATGCCAGGTGCACCGCTACCAGCGACGACGAGCACGCCGTGTCCACCGTCACCGACGGACCCCGGAAATCGAAGAAGTACGACACCCGGTTTGCGATGATGCTCAACGCCCCACCGGTGCCCGACCACGCATCCACACCGGCGAGATCTGCGGCCAAAAGCGAACCGTATTCCCCGAGGCATGCCCCGGCGAAAACGCCGGTCTGGCTGTGGCGCAACGTGTGAGGTGGGATTCCGGCGTGCTCGAGAGCCTCCTGGGTGACCTCCAGCAGCAACCGCTGCTGCGGATCCATCTTGTCGGCCTCACGCGGCGGAACTTCGAAGAACTCCGCATCAAAGGCCGCCAAGTCGTCCAAGAACCCGCCCCACCGGGTCGTCGCCGCCAGGGCCGCCGCCTCCTCGGGAGACTCCCCGGTGCACCAGGACCACCGCTCCGGGGGAACCTCTCGAACACCCGAACCGCCCTGCGCCAGGAACTCCCAGAATCCATCTGGCCCGCGAACCCCGCCGGGGAACCGACATCCCAAACCGATCACCGCGATCGGCTCGCCGTCATGATCACCGGTGGCCACACCACCTGCGGCGTTCGCAACTGCTGCCACGTCGAAGACCGGCTCGATCTCGCCGCCGGTCACAAACCGGGCCATGGCGTTGACCGTCGGATACTGCCAAAATTCCACCGGGGAGACCGCCCGGCCCAACAACTCCCCCAACTCCCCCGCCAACACCACCGCATCGGCAGAGCCCACCGCGAGATCGCTCAGTGGCGCATCGCAGTCGACGTCGTCTGGGTCGATGCCGATGATGTCGACCAGGTAGTCGACCAACCACCGCCGGATGGCGTCCTCGCCGAGTTCCGAGGCTTCCGAACCAGACGCAGAGCCAGATGGCGAGTAGTCAGAGCGTGAGTAGTCAGAGCGCGAGTCGCGCTCCGAGTCCGGTTCCGGCGACGCCCCGCCGTCCACCACGGGGTCCGGCCCAGAGGTCATTCGACGTCCACGCGGCTGAATTCACCGGCCTGGTGCAGCTCCGCACATGACGACCGACGCACCTTGCCGCTACTGGTGATCGGGATGGACCCTTGCCCCACCAACACCAGATCCGCGACCCGGACGCCATGAATCTTCTTGACCGCAGCGGCGACTTCGCGCTTCACCGCCCGCATCTCGTTCTTGTGGGAAGGGGTCGCCACCTCCGCAACCACGACCAGTTGCTCGCTGGTCTCAGCAGGGATGGAGACGGCCACCGACCGACCTTTGGTGATAGCCGAGACCGTCGTCTCAATGTCATCGGGATAGTGGTTTCGGCCGTCGACGATCAACAGATCTTTGATCCGTCCGATCACGAATAATTCCTCGTCGTAGATCACGCCGATGTCCCCGGTCCGCAACCAGGGCCCACGCGGAACGTCTGAAGCCACTGCCGCCAACTCCACACCGAACACCTGTGCGGTCAGCTCCGGATTGTGCCAGTAACCGGCCGTGACCTGATCCCCGTGCACCCAGATTTCGCCGACCTCGCCAGCTGGCAGCTCGGCCAAGGTCTCCGGATCGACGACCCGGACCACGGCATCTGAGCGCGCCGAGCCGCAGCCGACCAGCTCCGACCCGCCCTGCTCGCAACGCTCGGCATGGCCGGCCGAGAGCTTCTCGACGTCGAACTGCACCACCGTCGGCGAACGATCGCCCGGCGAAGACACGACGTACACCGTCGCCTCGGCTAATCCGTAGGACGGCCGCATGGCGAACCGCGGCAGGTTGAACTTGCCGAACTTCTGGTTGAACCGCTGGACAGTCGCCCCGTGGACCCGCTCGGCACCATTGATCATGCCGATCACACGACTCAGGTCCACCCCGGCCATATCCTGATCGGACACTCTGCGGATCAGCAATTCGTAGGCGAAGTTGGGCGCCGCGGTCAAAGCATGGCCGTGCATCGCCAGCTGGTGCAACCACCGCGCCGGCTTCAGCAGGAACGCCATCGGGCTCATCAACACCGACGGCCGCCCGGACACAATCGGTCCGAACGCACCGATGATCAAGCCCATGTCGTGGTAGAGGGGCAGCCACGACACCAGGTGGCCGTCTTCGGGCGCGCCTCCCTCAAGGTGGTCCAGATAGTCGTCGGTGATTTGCGTGAGATTGGCCAGCGCATTCGTGTGGGTCACCATGACCCCGGCCGGTGAGCGCGTCGAACCTGAGGTGTACTGCAGGTAAGCGACCCTTTGCGGAGCACCGGATGACGGTTCGTCCCCCAGTGGGGAGTCGAAGTCGAGTGCATCGATCTCGATGACACTCATTGCGGATCCATCCGCTATCGAGTTGGCCAGCGCAACGACGTCACCCACGACGGCCGAGGTCGTCAGTATCGCGACCGGGGTGCTGTCCCGCAGTGCGCCGGCAACTCGCTCGTCAAGGCCGCCGGGGGCAGGCGCCGGGAGGGGAACGCCGAGGAAACCTGCCTGCAGCGCGCCCAGGAAGCCGACGATGTATTCCATGCTTTGCGGAGCGACGATCGCCACCCGGTCACCCGGTGAGCCGACGCGGAGCAATTCCTGGGCCACGACTTGAGCCCGGTGCAGGATCTGCGCGAATGTCAGCGTCTCAGCAAATCCTGAAGGGTCCACCTCGTAGTCGACGAACTTGTAGGCGAGGTCGTTGGGCTGCTGCGCTGCCCTGTCCCTGAGCAGGTCAGGAATTGACAATGCAGTAACCACACTCACGTTTTTTCACACCTTCAAGACTGCTTGCACCCCGCGACAGGGGTGACCGCCCCGGTGTCTGGCGAACACCATTGGGGCGAATTTTAGCTCACTTACCGATCGCAGCAACTTCAGGCGCGGCGACAAAGGGCCTGAATCCGGCTTTCGATGTCGGCTGCCAACTCCGGGAGATGGTCGTTGAGATAGAAGTGGTGGCCGGGGAATGTCCGGATCGTGAACTCCGAAGTAGTGCGTTGCGCCCACGGCAGAACCTTCTCCGGGGTGGCGATTGGGTCGTCGTCGGCGAGGTAGGCGGCGATCGGGCACGACACCGTCGCATCCGACGGGCAGTCGTAGTCCCCGATTGCCCTGAACCCGCGCAACGTCGGCAGAATGGTGGCTGCGAACTGTTCGTTCTGCAGCAACTCGGGGCTGGCACCGGTGAACTGAGCGGCCGCGTCGAGCAATCCCTGGTCGGTGTCGGTGGTTGCGTCGAAGCCGACCCGTCCGGGTGCGGCGGAGGCCGAGACGAACAGCGCGGCGACAGGGTTCCCGGCCGCCTCGAACCGCCGGGCCACCTCGAATGCCAATAGACCGCCCATGCTGTGCCCGAAGAACGCGATCTCCCCCTCGGACTGGTCCAGTGGAGACAACATCGTGACCACCCGGGCCGCCAGGTCCGAAATGCTGGTGAACGAGGACACGTCGTGCTGGCCGCCCCGGCCCGGGTATTGCACGGCCACACGCTTGACATCGGTGGTGAACGCTTTGGAGAAGGGGACGTAGTACTGCGCCGATCCACCAGCATGCGGGAAAATCAACAGTTTCGGCGTCGGTCCGGTCACGCGCCCAGATTACCGACGTCTGTGGGCACGACTCCGTGGGCAAACCGGTGGTCCGCCACGGCTACCCCGTAATGCTGTCACGGCGGCTCCACCAACCTACGATTGCAGTTATGACTGAAACATCGACCGAGTGCGGCAACCCGAAGTGCACGTGCTCGCCCTGCACCTGCGGACCCGATTGCACCTGCGGACAGAGCTCTGGCTGCGGCAATCCGAAATGCACGTGCGGACCAGACTGCGCCTGTACCCCAGAGTGCACTTGCGGATAGCCAGAGCTGTCGCGGCCGTCACCCGGTCAGGCGCTCGACCAGAATCGCCACGCCCAGGCCGGCCGCTCCGCTGACCGCGGCGACGCCATAGCGCCCGTCGCGCCGTTCTAGTTCTTCCAGGCAGCTGCCCACCAGGATTGCCCCCGTCGCGCCGAATGCGTGCCCCATCGCCATGGTGCCTCCGTTGGGATTCATCCGGTCCGGCCCCGCATCGAGGTCGCGGCGGAATCTCAAACACAGTGCGGCGAATGCCTCAGCGAATTCGAATACGTCGACGTCGGCAGGCCGCAAGCCGGTTCGGGAAAGGACGTCCAGGACCGCCGTCTGACCAGCGGTCAGCATCACCACCGGGTTCACGGCTGCGGTGGCTGCCGCCAGGATCCGACCACGAGGTGTGATGCCCAGGTCCTCGGCAGAGTCATGGGTACCAAGGAGCAGAAGCGCTGCGGCGTCTGCCATTTGGGGTGAGGTGCCCACGGTGTGCAGGTGCTCGATCGACGTCACTGCCGGATAGGCGTCCAGTGCGATCCGGTCCTGACCGCCCGCGCCCATCTCGCTGAAGGCGGGCGGCAGTGCAGCCAGCGATTCGAAAGTCGTGTGAGCGCGGACGAGTTCGTCATGATCGAGCCCCGGACCCGTCGGAGAGGCCGGCACCGGCACGACGGACTGGGCGAACACCGCGCCGGCCCAGGCCGCGGCCGCCTTCTGCTGTGTTTCGACGCCGTAGTGGTCGAGTTCGGCGCGCTGAAACCCTTCGATGGTCGCGTTGAGATCGGCCGCGACTCCCATGTGCACCGACCCCACGCGGCGAATGGTGCTCGGATCGGTCCAGAGCGGACCGCGATCGGCGAACAGGGGAACCCTGGAGACTGATTCGACCCCGCCGGCGACGGCCAGGCGGAGGTCACCGGCCGTCAGGCGAGCAGCGGCGTGGGCTACCGCGTCTATCCCCGAGGCACAGAACCTGTTGATCGTCACGCCAGGGACGTGGTCGCCCCAGCCCGCCAACAACGTGGAGGTCCGAGCGATGTTGGCGCCTTGCTCGTCGACCTGGGAAGCGCAACCGACGACGACGTCCTCGACGCGGCCGGTGTCGAGTTCGGTGCGATCGGCCAGGGCATGCTCCAGATGAACGAGGAGTTCGGTGGCGTTGCGATCGTGCAGCGCCCCCTTCGCGGAGGCCTTGGCGCGCGGGGTACGGACATAGTCCAGAACCAGTGCGGTCCCGTTTCGCATATCAGGCCCTTCTCGCGCAGGTGAGAGTGGAACTCGCCGCGGCCGCCGTCTGCTCCGCGTAGCCGGCACCGAATAGCGCAACATGCGCCAGCAGTGGATAAAGCTGGTGAAGTCCGATGCGGCCGCGCCAGCCCCGCCGAAGCGGGTGCACGCTCTGGTAACCGCGGTAAACAGCATCGAGGTGGGGACAACCAAAGAGGGCGAGCATCGCAAGGTCGGTCTCGCGGTGGCCGCCGTGTGCTGCGGGGTCGATGAGCACCACCCCCTCCGGAGTCCAGACTATGTTGCCGCTCCAGAGATCCCCGTGCAGTCGCGAGGGAATGTCATCGTCATCGAAATCACCTGCGCAGCAGCGCTTGATCACCTCACCGACGACGGAGCGTGCGGTGGTGTCCAACCGCGGCGCCGCGCGGGCCAGCATCGGGGCGAGGCGCTCCTGGGCGTAAAAGCGGCCCCAGCTGTCATGAGGTTTCAGGCTCATCGGCAGTGGGTGGCGAAGGGGACCGAAGAATCCCGGCCCCAGCCAGTCGTCGGGCCCCGCTCCGAACCCGGCGGCGCCGGCATCGTGGGTTACTGCCAGGCGACAGCCGAACTGGAAAGCTGCCTGCGCACTCGGCGGCCCGGCATGCAACCGTTGCACGGTCAGGCTGTCTCCGTCCCAGCCAACGACCCGCGCACATGGCACGCCACCGGACGGAGTCGACAGCCACCGCAAACCCGTTGCCTCGCAGGCGAAGAAACCCGGTGGTGCATCCGGATTGGTCTTGACAAAGTCCGTCATGACCACCCCGAGGCAGCCAGATCGGCGAGCCCCTCTTCGACGCTCATAACGCTCCCCCGGTGAGGAAGACCTCTCCCGAGTCGCTGTAGCGCGGTGCAGATCGGATCGGAATCTTCCCTCGGCTGGTTACGCTCTGCTGACGCCTCGAGGCTAGCATCGCCGGGGACGGGTACCACGCCGCTTACCCCCACCTGAGGAGGGCTTTTGCGCCACAAGCGTTTCCCCGCTGACGGGCCCCCCCACCGAGGTGTCTCAGTGAAACTCCCGCGGCCGCACAGCGACATTCCGCACCTGGCCGATGTGGCGCCTTCGGTTCTCGCAGCGATGGGAGTCGCCGACTTCAGGGCGCCGATCGCGTTACCCGGACCGGTAATGGGTGCCTGCGTGTTGTTGGTCGATGGCCTCGGTGCGGAATTGTTGGACAACCACGCCGCCGATGCGCCAGTACTGGCCGAGATGCGTTCGGGAACACTGAGTGTCGGATTCCCCTCGACTACGGCTGCGGGACTGGCTGCCGTCGGTACTGGGTGCGCCTCGGGTGAGCATGGCATGGTTGGCTACTCGTTTCGGCTGCCCGGGACCGGGGTGATCAATGCAGTTCGGTGGCGACCGCATCCCTGGGGCGCAGATCTCCGTGAGAGTGTCCTCCCCGAGGCGGCGCAGCCGAGACCGACCATCTTCGAACGGGCCGTTGGGGCCGGGGCGGCGGTGAGCGTCATCTCGGGAACCCAGTTCGCAGGTTCGGGCTTGACCCGGGCCGTGCTGCGGGGCGGGCGTTACATCGGGGTGCACGCGCTCGGCGACCTCGCAGCGCGAATCAGCGATGAAGTCTCCGGGGGCGGGTTCTGCTACGGCTACCACAGTGAACTCGACATGCTCGGCCACCTTTACGGGCCGGGCTCCCTTCCTTGGCGGATGCAACTGCGCCAGGTCGATCGCATGGTCGAGTCGCTCGTTGAATCCCTTCCGGCCGGAGGCTTGCTGGCGGTCGTTGCCGACCACGGCATGGTGGCCATCGAACCGGGCGCCGCCGTGGACCTGGACAGCAGCCCAACGCTTCTCGCCGGTGTGGAGGATCTCGGCGGAGAGCCCCGGGCCCGCTACGTCTATACCCGAGCGGGAGCGCAGTCCGATGTCCTGCAGACATGGCAGGAGATCCTTGGCGGGCGAGCCTGGGTCGTCTCGCGCGAGGAGGCCATCGAGTCCGGGTGGTTCGGGCCGCGAGTGCTCGACGCCGTCCGATCGCGTATCGGCGATGTCGTCGCCGCGGCCCGTGACTCCAATGCCTTGGTGCGCCTCGCGACGGAACCGGCGGAGTCGGCCTTGCTGGGACACCACGGTTCATTGACCGAAGCCGAGCAATTGGTGCCGTTGCTACTCGCCTTCAGCGAGTGAGCAACGTGGCAGCCTTGCATGGGAAACTTCAAGGGAAATGCAATCGAGTCAGCCAACAGGCCGGCGCGGTTCAGATCTAGGGAACAGCCGTGATCGTTGTCGAGCCAGGGGGCGGGTCGCCCGACCACAGGGCTGCGGTGGCCTCCGTTCTCGAGGGGCTGGGGCTGACGTCGATCGTCGATGTTCACACCCACTTCATGCCCAAAAGGGTGTTGGACAAAGTGTGGGCCTACTTTGACCAGGTGGGCCCTTTGACGGCCCGAAAGTGGCCGATCGAGTACCGCTTCGATGAAGTTACCCGGGTCCAACGGCTGCGTGACTTCGGCGTGGCGGCATTCACCTCTTTGATCTACCCGCACAAACCCGAGATGGCCGAATGGCTCAATAGTTGGGCCGCCCAGTTCGCGGCCGCGACGCCGGGTTGCCTGCACACGGCCACTTTTTTCCCGGAGCCGCAGGGGCCCGCCTACGTCCGAAGGGCCATCGCCGACGGCGCTCGCGTATTCAAGGCCCACGTGCAGGTCGGCGACTACTCGCCGGTCGATCCCCGGCTGGAGAGGGTGTGGGATGTCCTCGAGGAGGCTCAAGTGCCTACCATCATTCACGCCGGATCCGGGCCCGCCCCGGGTCGCTTCACCGGCCCGGCACCCGTCGCCGAGCTCCTGGCCCGACATCCAGATCTCAAGCTGATCATCGCCCACATGGGAATGCCCGAATACCGCGAGTTCCTCGACCTTGCACAGCAATTCACCGGCGTCTATCTCGACACCACGATGGTGTTCACCGACTTCACCGAGGAACTCAACCCGTATCCGGTCGGGGCGCTCGCCGATCTCGTGCAGATCTCCGACAAGGTGTTGTTCGGCAGTGACTATCCGAACATTCCCTATCCCTATCACCGCGGGATCGACGCCATCGTAGGTCTGGGCCTCGGCGACGAATGGTGCAGAAAGGTGTTGCGCTCCAACGCTGCAACGCTGTTTGATCTCGAACTCACATCCAGCCTATGACTCCCGAAGCGGTCCGGTCGCGACGTTACGTCCCCGATCCGGTCCCAGCCCACACCCTTTCAGGGTGGCTCGTGGGCCGAGCGGCCACGCAAGGACAGCGGCTCCACCGAGGGTTCCCGAGCAACCGGGTCGTTGGTGCGTGCGACCCACTCCCCGTACGCCTGCGACAGCGGTCCGGCACTGAAACCATGCGCGAAGACGCTGAGCAGGACCGTCATGGCCAACACTCCGGTGACGGCGCGGATGTGCGGCGAGCCCGGCCCGAGCTCGTCCACGGTCAACAGGCCGAACACGATGGTGGCCAGGCCCCGGGGCCCGAACCACCCGAGGAAGGCGACCGTCGGCCAACGGAATCCGGAGCCGATCATGGCCAGCGCCACAGGCCCCATGCGTAACACCGTGAGGGCCAGAATCGCTATAGCCAGCCAGCGCCAGTCGAACCCGGCGGCCAGCACGAGCAGCAGGAGACCACCGAAAAAGAACCACACCACGAAACCAAGAAGATCTGATGCGGTTTCCAGCAGTCCCGCTGTTTCGTGATCCTCGGCCAGGGTTATCGACGATCCGCCGAAGACCAGACCGCCGACGAAGGCGGCAATGAAAGCGTTGGCGCCCACCAGGTCGGCCACCCCGAACAGCAGGAACGGCAGCGCAAGCGTGCCGATTTGTCGACCCCGGCGACCGCTGAGGTGCCGTTCGCGGGATTGGTCCATAGACCACGCCGCCGCCAACGGAATGAGTACTGCGCACACCAACGCCAAAACCACCGGTACGGTGCCGACGCCGAACAATCCGGGAATGGGGGCTTTCTCGTGCTCTGCCAATACCCCCAGTGCGACAAGAACGGCTGGCGTCGCCAGACCGTCATTGAGCCCGCTCTCGACATTCAAGCCACGTCTAACCCGCAGTGGGACGACGGGATTGAGCACCGTCGGTGCGCCCAGTCCGGCGTCGGTGGGAGTGATCGCCGCGGCCAGTAACCAGGCGCCCGCCAATCCCAGCGCAGGCAGCATCCAGTAGGAGACCAGGAAGCTGGCGAGCAACGCCAGCGGGAAACCGATCGCCAACAACCTCAGCGCTATCCCCGGGTCGCGCTTGAGCTGACCCAACCGCACTGTGGACGCATCGTGGAACAAGATGAGCACCAGCGTGATCTCCGCCATGGCATGGACAAAGCCCGCGTCGATATCGACGTCGCTGCTGGAGAAAACGAACATTCCGGCCAGGACACTGAGCATGGGTGCGGTCACGTTGGCAAGCGTCAGGCGCCGGGCCAGCAGTGCGTAGCACAGGATCAATCCGGCCATCACCGCGATCGCCTTACCGCCCACGGCGCACCTCCCTGCCAGCGCATCCGACTAGGGCGACGATCGCGCACCGACCACTGTGAGCTACCTAGTCCGGCCCATCTAGTTTGGGCCACAATTCGCCGGCCGAACAGACCCGCTGAATCGTCCACCCCGCTTTCCGACCTGAAGGTCTACGAACAAGCCGTCTTCGCCGATGGAGTCTACGATTCGACGGTGATCGACGATCCTTACGCGAGCGCCCACGAACTCGGCCTAATGGAAGGTTTCCCACCTCCCCCAGAAAAGCGGGTGGACCGGTCCAACGCGCTGATGCAGGCTCCGTACAACCGGTGGTCATATCTGCACATGCGTACGATCTATCCCTCGGCTCCGGTGCCAACGGGCGGCCCCATCCGCCCACTGGATGTCGAAATCGATTGCAGCATAGACAAACTGACCGTAACCCGTGCCGACGGGAGCGCTGTCGACTTCCCCACCTTTCTCCGTCAGACCTACACTGATTCCTTTCTCGTCGTCACCCCCACTCGGCTGGTCTACGAGCACTATTCCAATGGGATGCACGGTGCGCAGCCGCACCAGATGATGTCGGTCACCAAGTCGTTCGCCGGTCTTTTCGCTCTGATGGCGGCAGTTGAGGGGCGGATCGACGAGGACGGGCCGGTTACCGAGGTGGTGCCCGAACTCGCTGCCTCCTCCGCATTCGCCGAGGCAACCATCGGTCAGGTTCTGGACATGGTGAACTCCATTGCTTTCAGCGAAGATTACGCCGACCCGGCGTCGGGCATCACCCGCTATGCACAGGCGCTGGGATGGCTGGAGGCTCCCGCCGGGCAGGACATCGGCAGCCTGTATGACTTCCTCGTCACACTGGAGAAGGACCCCGCCTACGACCACGGCGAGGTCTTCCACTACCAGACGCCGAAGACCGACGTCGTCAACTGGATCACCAACCGGGCGACCGGCAAGTCATTCCAAGATCAGCTGTCCGACGTGCTGTGGTCCAAGCTGGGTACCGAAGCCGAGACCTACGTGCTGCTGGATCGCTTCGGCACCTTGGTTGCAGGCGGCGGCCTGAACGCAGGCCCTCGCGACCTCGCCCGATTCGCCATGATGCTGCTGAATAACGGAACCGTGGGCGATCAACAGATCGTCTCGCCGGAGGTCATCGGCTTGCTGGAGAAGGGAGGCAGTCGCGAGAAGTTCCTGCGTGGGCCCGATGCGGTCGGAGCGTGGTCCGGCGGCGATTGGAGCTACCGTGCTCAGTGGTGGATACGGCACACCCCGGGTCGGGAAGCTATCAGTGCGATCGGAGTTCATGGCCAGTGGGTCTACCTGGACCGAAAGCGTGGCGTCGCCATCATCAAGCAGTCCTCCCAACCGATTTCCTCGGATCCCGAAACCGACGCGTTCATCATCGACGCCTTCGATGCGGTGATCGATCACCTGCAACCGGAGTGATACTCGTCGGCTAGCAATCGGTTGCGCAGCGATTGTGGCTGGTTGATACCTTGGCAGTTCGGCAGCTTCGGGAAGGGGTCGGCCTGTGGATACCACCGTCGCGTGTCTGCGGTGCGGCACCACCATCAGCGTGCCGGCGACCGACCGACACGGCGTCATAGAACTGCTGGGCGATTTCGGCTGGCAGGCCACCAAGGATGGCGCTTTTTGCTCAATCCACAAAATGCGGGCCCACTAAGACATTGAGGCTTGTCGGTGAGGCTCACCACCGCAAGCCAATCGGAAGGAACGAAACTATGCCCGCACCCCGGTGGGTCGCCAAGTTCAATAGGGCTGGCTTGAACAAGGGAACTCGGTTGATCGCACCGTGGGCACCGGGCTGGGCCGTCGTCATTCACCGAGGACGCAAGTCCGGTCGCGTCTTCAGGACTCCGCTGTGGGCCTTCCGCCGCGGTAACAGCTACATCATCGCCCTGACCTACGGCCCGGGCGCGGATTGGGTGCGTAACGTCACCGCGGCGGGTGGTTGCGAACTGGAGAGCGGAGGCCGGCGTTACCGGCTGGCCAATCCGCATGTCTACCGCGATGACCGCGCGGCCGAGATGCCGGCCTTCATCCGGTTCATGCTGCGCAGGGTTATCAAGGCACCGGACTTTTTGCGGCTCGAGGTGGCGGAAGAACTGCCCAAGAGCAGCTGACGTCGGGATGTCGGTGGCTGCCGGCACCATGACGGCGCCGGACAGATCCGACGGCACGAGTTGGTTGAAGAGGGCGGCAATGGGATCCAGACCAAGCAACAATTACGGGCCGGGGGAACCCGGCAGGTGGGGCGAACCCTACGAGCTGATCGATTTCATCGAAGGTGACGACGAGGAAGACCGAGACGACGGCGACGATTGAGGCGCCGGCAAGGTCGAAGCCCGCCAGGTTCGCGACTCCTGAACTCGCCTGATTCAACCCGCATTTGGGGGATAATCCTAGTTGCCGGCACTGCATGGAATTCGAAGGGGAACCCACGATGATCAATGGAAACCGCCTCCCCAATGATTTCGGCCGATTGCCAAACTTGGCAATAGGGGGGACCGGGCGTCGTCGAAGGCGGCCGCAAGGCCTTCCGCTGGGCCCAGTGATGACTAGTTCCTCGATGGGGAACCGCTGCTGGGCGCGGTGGTGGCTGATCGGTCTTGCGGCCGCCGCATCCATAGTCGGGGCAGAGGACCTACGGGCTGACCCGCCGTCGAAAACCGCGGTCGCAGATTGTTTTCAACGCGGTTACCAGCCGCCCCCCTGCACCGCCTCGAGTTCTACCAGCATTGCTCCGGCTGTTCCTGACTCCGGAGTCACTGCCTGTCAAAATCAAAGTGCCATGGCCACCGCCATCGGTTTGCTGCCCGCCGTCTGTCCGCCGACTACCCGCAGTTGATGGGTAGTCCGCAGTAGTGGGCACGAAACATGGGGAACCCCAGACCTGTGGATAGGGAGTGCTCGCGCATGGCGTGGCAGCAAATGAAGGAGGTCGCCCTGATGCCGGCCGCGGATCGCCGACCGTTCATCGGTGCCGGCGGTGCCCTAAGTCTGGTAATCGCCTGGTTGGCGGCCGGATGCATTACCGTCGCCGCGCCCGGTACCGCTCGGGCTGATGAATGCTCGCCCGGAATGACGATGAGTCAGTACGGGGACTGCATACCGGCAGTCGACAATGAGAGCAACGTCGGCAACGATCAGCTTCCGCCCGAGTGGGTTCAGGTGTCCGGTGGCGATGCAGTCGACCCGGATTCGCCGGTCTCGATCTGCCAGGACCCGCCTCCGTGCCCAGAGGGAAAGTCGGTCCTCGCGAGCGATTGCGAGTGTCCCCCGCGCTGACGGCCACACCCCATCAAGGAGGCCCTGACGATCGAGCACGCATCGTCAGTTCGTGCAGCTGCTCATCAGCCGGAGACGACCAACTGGGCTCCGCCCATGGATTTGGCCTGGTAGAGGGCGGTGTCGGCTTCGGCCATGGCCTCTTCGAACGTGCTGCCGTGATCCCAGGCGGCGACACCGATCGAAACAGACCCTGAGCAGGTGTGGCCGTTCATTGCGATCGGGCTGCGTCGGATAGCCTCGTCTACGCGCGCCATCGCCTGGTACGCGGGACCGAGTTGGACATCCTGCACGACCAAGAACTCATCTCCACCCCACCGCGCGATAATGTCGCTGGACCGAAGGCAGTTCGAAATGCGTCCTGCGATTGCCTTGAGGTATTCGTCACCGGCGAGGTGCCCGAAAGTGTCGTTGACGGACTTGAGGTCGTCGCAGTCGATGAGTGCCAGGCACCAGTGCGAGCTGGCATTCTTCTTGGCGAGCGCGGCAAGCGCACCGTGCCGGTTATACAACCCTGTGAGTTGATCGGTGTGGGCCTGATCTCGCAAGGTCTGGGTTGCCGCCGCCCCCGCCAGTGCCGCCGTGAGAGCGGCTTCCCTGCGTTCCCGCAAGACTGACGCGCCGACTGCGGCCACACCGGCCATCGCGATAATGACGAGGCGAACCCAGTGGGCGACGACGTCGCCATCCGATGCCCCGCATCCACAAGCCCAGGCGGCCAACCAGGTGATCACGGCTACCGTGCCGGTCATCGCAGGCGTGGCGAACACGGCCGCCAACATGGGGATTACCGCGAGGACACCGATATACGCGGTCTCGGGCCCCTCCAGATAGTCAGCGCCGAGAAGGATCGCGACCAATACGACGGGCACGACGAATCCCAGCAGCACGGATCTGCCAGTACTCGTCACCCCCTGCGACATGCTCCACCTCGACCTTCAAGCAACAATTCCCCGGTGGAGTCTACGGCGCGGGCCTTGTTAATCCGTGCTGCGACAGTCGTGGGGTGTGGAAAATCTCAAACCCGTCCGGGTGAGCCGTCCATCACATCGACGTCGTCCGCAGTGATGGCGGGTGGGTCTGTTCTGCCGGTTCAGGCCGGCTGCTCGTCGAGAAACTCGTCGATCATGGCCCAGGTTGTGGCCGGTGCCGAGCGCCCGGTCAATACTCCAAGGTGTCCGCCGGGAGCGGTTTCCAGCCGGACTTCCGGTGAATTCGGCAGCAGTTCTCCCACATGATGGGCGACCGCGACGGGCACGAGCACGTCTCTGCTGCCGGCGATATTCAAGACCGGAACACGCACATCGGCGAGGTCCACCAGTCTGTTCGGGCCCTGAACCTTGCCTGTCGCCAGTTCATTGCGCTGGACCATCCGCTGGTAGACCTGCAATGTGGCGCGTCCCGGGTAGGCGAGCATACTGTTCATCAACCCGTCGACCGCCTCTACCTGAGCCAGGAATTCCCGGTCGTCACGGTGTTTCAGCAGGGTGATCGGCTTTTTCAGGTAGGTCGTCAGCGATGTCGCCTTGAACGCGGGCCCGACAATCTGTGCCGGCAAACCGCCGAGCACCTTCAAAAACGTCCCGAAGATTCGGCCGCCGGTGTGCTTGCCCGCGGCGCGGACCGGAGCCACCATGGGGTTCTTGCTCACGTCGAACGGGCTTGCCACCATGGCCACCGACTTGATCGGCAGATCGGGATAGGCGGCGGCGGTCAGTATGGAGATCACGCCGCCCAAACACCATCCGACCAGATGCACGGGTGCGCCGCCGGCATCCTGGGAGACCTTCTTGATGGCGTTCGGTGCAACTTCGGAGACCCAGAACTCGATCCCGAGTTCACGATCTGACAGGCGCATCTCGCCGTAGTCCACCAGGTAGGTCGGGCGACCGGCAGAAACGAAATGCTCGGCGAGGGAACATCCCCGCCGCAAGTCGAAGCATGCCGACCGGGAACCCAGGGGCGGCACGAACAAAACCGGATCGCCTTTTGCCGATCCGGTGGTGGGAACGTAGCGATGAAGCGTGGACTTGTGGCCCTCGTCGATCACCTCCGACGGTGTTCGGGTGGTGTCGGCCATGCCGCCCCGGACGACGAAGTCGTAGAGGTTGGCCACCGCTTGACGGCGTTGCTCCAGCGTACGGTTCTTAAACGTCGCAGTCATGTGCCGAGGATACGGGCCCGATCCAGCCCTGGTGCCACGTTTCCGGGCGTGATCCGGCGCCCGGACGGTGAGGATGTAAGACTCGTCAACATGGGAGCAGCGTCGTACCACCATGGCAACCTGCGGCAGGCGCTGCTGGAGCAGGCAGTGGAATTGGCTCGGGTCGGCGGACCCGACGCGGTGGTTTTGCGTGACGTTCAGCGGGCGGCAGGTGTCAGCAACTCGGCGGCCTACCGGCACTACGCCGATCGTCAGGCTCTGTTGACGGCGGTTCAGATCTACGCCATGACGTTGCTGGGCGAGTCGATGGCCGAGTCGTTGGCGGCCGTTTCCAATCGTGGTCCGCGCGACCGGCGTGCGTTGGCCCGCTTTCGGGCCACGGGTCAGGCGTACGTTGATTTCGCGATCGCTGAGCCGGGACTTTTCCGCACCGCCTTCGCGCCCGGCGGGATCCACCACACCGATACCGCCGTGTCGCCGGAACAGCACCCGTTCATGATCCTCAGCAAGTGCATTGACGACCTCGCCGCCACCGGGGTCCTGACCCCGAGCCGGCGCGACGGGCTCGACGAGGCCGCGTGGGCGGCAGTCCACGGCCTGTCGGTGCTATTTCTCGACGGGCCGCTGGCCGCGGCGGACCCGCGACGCAGGCAGCTGATCACCGACCGCCTGCTGGACGTAATCGCGACCGGCATCCGCTAAGAGCGGATAGATAAGTCACAACAGAAGTACCGTTGAATCGTCGGGGGCTTGTTCGTTCGCCTGCTCCGCCGACGTCATGAGATGTAGCCGCGAGGTCTGTTGCCGACCGACTACCGCGTCCCGACCAATCGGTGCCGGTCCGATAAGTGGTCGGGCTCAGGCGGGGTGACCGCCACGGCCAGGTGTTTGACAACCGCCATGACGGCGAACTGGATCAGGCCTATACCCAGAACCGGCCAGATCAATCCGGCCAGTGCGGACAATATGACGCGGTGGTCAGGGTTGGGGGCGTTGGCCGGGCGAATCCGGTCGGCCGCGACGAACACCGCCACGGCGACGGCGCCAGCGATGACCAGATAGGCCGCAATCCCGGAAAGGTCCGCCCTGAACCCCGGGACATCGAACCCCGGGACATCGAGCGCTGGTAGTCGATGCCCGAAAACCGAGGTTGCACTGCCGAGATCCCAGGCGAGCAATCGGTGACGGAGGCCGGAGAGGGCCAGCACCACCAGCCCACCGATACCGATCACGGCGGGTACTACCTTCCACGTCCGATAGCCCTTGTCACTCACACCGTTTAGATCATCACGACGGTCTGGCGTTGCGCTGATCAGGACCTAAGAACCTGCTACGAAGTTCGTGAACGGGCGATTGAGAGCAGGGGCGGAAATGGCCGCACCCCGTCAGCGCGCGCAGGGAGCCACTGCGCTGACTTTGGCGGCTAGGTTCGAAAGAATGGAATTCACAACGTCGTTGCGAACCCGCGCGTTCGCTAGGATCCTCGGCCCGTTCCTGACTGTTGTCCCCCTGACCGCCGCGGTGCGCGTCTCTGAGATGCAGACGCTCATGTCACAGATGCAGCCGCTGCTGTCGGAATTCGAGGCGGAGCCGGTGTGGTCCTGGCTGGTGGGAGCACTGGTGCTGTTGCTTGGGCTCACGGTCGTCGGGCTGCACACCTCCTGGGCGAACCCAGCCGCTGCGATCATTTCGTTCGTGGGCTGGGCGATGGTTCTTCGAGGGGTTCTTCTGATGGCGTTCCCCGCGGCCTTCATGTCGACGGCCAACGCGGTGCTGGGTGCGGCCCCGTTGTGGCAGATCGGTTGCATCGGGATGGCATTGGTCGGTATGTACCTAGCCGTTGTCGGCTGGTGGCCCCGCGAACTGCCGGCACCGTGAGGGAGCCCTCCGGGTCTTTCGACGACCACTACTCCCCTCCTCGTCGGAGCGGGGTGCCTTGGTAGTGCAGGAAACGCCGTTGCGAGAACCTCTACACGGGGGTCTGCCCGCCGCGCTTCACACAGCGAAATCCGATATGGCTCATGCCGGTATCGACCATCTGCGGCCGGCGCGCGGCGGGTCGGTAACGCAGGCAGTAGTTGTCGGCACACAGGAACGAGCCGCCCTTGATGACCTTGCGCGGAATCCGGAATTGGGGCTGTGCGGAGTCGTAGCTGCCAGCCTCGCAGCACGGATCGCCCGCGCGACTGTCCGTGTACCAGTCGCTGGTCCACTCCCAGACGTTGCCGGCCATGTCGAACAGTCCGTAGGCGTTCGGCGGGAAGCTCCCGACGGGGCTGGTGCGGCCGTAGCCGGGTTCCGGGCGCCAGGGGAATTCGCCGTGCCAGTAGTTGGCCAGCCGTTGGCCGGGCTTCTCCGGTTCGTCGCCCCAGGTGTAAATCGTGTGGTCGAGACCGCCGCGCGCGGCGGTCTCCCACTCCGCTTCGGTGGGCAGCGCCAGTCCTACCCAGGAGGCGTAGGCCTCGGCGTCCTCATAGGCGACGTGCACGACGGGATGGTGGGCCCGCTTCTCGATCGACGAGAGCGGACCGACCGGTCTTCGCCACGACGCGCCAGGCGTCCAGGTCCACCATTGGCTTAGATGTCGCAGATCCACCGGTCCACTGGTGCGGTGGAACACCATCGAGCCCGGTTGGAGATTCTCGACTGGTGCGCCGGGATAGTCATCGGGGTTCAGTGGACGCTCAGCCACGGTGAGATAGCCTGTCGAGTCGACGAATTGAGCAAAGTCGCTGTTTGTCACCGGTTGGGCCTGAATCCAGAATTCCTCGACGGCTACTCGGCGGACAGGGCCTTCCTCGGGGTAATGCCGACCGGATCCCAACGCTGCCGTCTGCGCGGGAATACGTACCAGATCAGATGTCACGAGAAAATCGTGCGCCAATCGTCGCGCATGCTGGCCACCGCCCACCCCGCCTCGGCCGCGAGGTCCAGTGCTCGTTCCGCGCCTTCCGTGTAGTTGAATTCGCGTGCCTCGTCGTCGTGGCGCACCAGCATGCATAGCGAGGGACCCGGCGTTGCGTCGGCGAACTGAAGCATTTCAATGTCGCCGTTGGAATTGCCTGCGGCGAAGATGGGCCGCCGCCCCGTACGACCCCAGATTCGGACTGCCTTGACCGCGCCATCGTTGAGGAACTCGGGTCGCGACGTGGTCACGAGGTGGCCGTCGGTGAAGTCCAGTCCGACCGAACTACCGATAACCCGTTCCGGCGCAATGCCGTACATCTGAGGGGTAACCGGCCTCATGAAGTCACGGCCACCACCCGAGACGAGGTAGTTGGTGAACTGGTGTGCTTCCAGGTAGCGCAGCAACTCCACCATCGGGGTGTACCCGCACCTGGTGTAGGCGCGTTCGAGGGTGGGATGTTGGGCGTCGGCGAAGAACGCCTGCACCTGCTGCGCATGCTGCTCCACCGTCAGACCCTGGTATGCCGACAAGATTCCCCCGGCGAGTACCGCCAGTTGGGAATCGTCGCCGTTGTAGTGATCGGTCACCGCGTCGGCGAACCACGCCAGATCACCGGATGCCGCGGCGGCGTAAGGCTGTTTCCCTTTCAGCGCCGGGTCGGCGGCGGCTTGCTCAGCCAGTCGACGCACCAGGAAGTGGAGTTGAACGTAGGTGGGCTTCTCCACCCACAATGTCCCGTCGTTGTCGAAGACGGCGATCCGCTCCTCGGGCTCAACGTAATCCGCTCCCTGCGTCGACACGCGGTCGACGAAGTCGACGATTGCCGATTTCGTGGGTCCGTCTTTCCAGGACTCCAAGCCTTCCGCCAAGCTCATCCGCCCATCGTCTCGGAGTGCTTCTTGAGCTTCTCCACCGCCGCGGTAATGGTGAAGGATGCCGGTTCGCTACGCGGCGGAAATTCCTTGAAGGTATCGAGAAACTCGAGCACCAGGGCGTTGCCGTAGAGGGCGATAAAAACGTTTTCCAGCACCCAGTTCCAGTAGGTGTTGGAGGTGACGTCGGCCCGTTCGAACGGGTCGGTGCGCAGATTGAAGATCTTCGGCGCCCGCAACTCGGTGAACGGTTCGAACCAGATCTGCAGGGTGCCCTGGCAGCGCTGCTCGAGGAACACGATCTTCCAGTTCTCGAACCGCAGCCCGAGCACATCGCAATCGTCGGAGAAGTAGATCATCCCCCGCCTCGGGCTCTTGTCCACCTCGCCGGTCAGGTACGGCAACAGGTCGTAGCCATCGATGTGCACGTGGTAGGTCCGGTCGCCGATCGTATGGCCCTGCTTGAGCTTGGTGACGATGTCAGGCTCCCCCGCCGCGGCCAGGAACGTGGGCAGCCAGTCGTGGTGCTGGACTATCTCGTTGGATACCACTCCAGCCGGAATTCGGCCGGGCCAGCGGATCATCTCCGGCACCCGGAAGGCGCCCTCCCAGCCGGTGTTCTTCTCACTGCGGAACGGGGTGGTCGCGCCGTCCGGCCAACTGTTCGCGTGCGGGCCGTTGTCGGTGGAGTAGATGACGATGGTGTCCTCGGCGATGCCGAGTTCGTCGACGCAGTCCAGCAGCCGGCCGACGTGATTGTCGTGATCGATCATCGTGTCGTGGTACGGGGACTGCCAGCGGCCAGCCTGACCGAGGCTCTCCGGCTTGGTGTGGGTGCGGAAGTGCATGTGGGTGGTGTTCATCCACACGAAGAACGGCGTGTCAGCGTCGTGCTGGCGTTTGATGAAATCGATTGCTGCCGAGGTGGTCTCGTCGTCGATCGTCTCCATTCGCTTCCGGGTCAGCGGCCCGGTGTCCTCGATGCGTTGCCGGCCGACGGGCCCGTATCGCTCGTCAACCTCATCGGAGACCTCCTCGGTGGCCCAGGAGCGGATGACCCCGCGGGGCAGCATCATGGTGCGAAGCCGCGGCGCCTCCTCCGCGGTCGGATAGTTCGGGTTCTCCGGCTCCTCCTCGGCGTTGAGGTGGTAGAGATTGCCGAAGAACTCGTCGAAGCCGTGCGCCGTGGGCAGGTGCTTGTTCAGGTCACCGAGGTGGTTCTTGCCGAACTGCCCAGTCGCGTAACCGAGTGGCTTGAGCAACTCTGCGATAGTCGGATCCTCAGCGGACAACCCGACGTCGACGCCCGGCATCCCGACCTTGCTCAGCCCGGTGCGGTAGACGCTCTGCCCGGTAATGAAGGACGAGCGGCCGGCGGTGCAGCTCTGCTCGCCGTATGAGTCGGTGAATCGCATGCCTTCTTGGGCAATGCGGTCGATGTTGGGTGTGCGATAGCCCATCAGCCCGTCGCTGTAGCAGCTCAGGTTGGTGATGCCGATGTCATCGCCCCAGATCACCAGGATGTTCGGTTTACCTTCTGGCATTGACGTGACCTCGCTTCCGATTCTCGTTGTGCCCAACGGTGTGTTGTGGCCTGCGGAACTCACCCCCACGGTAACCGCGCTGGTGAACCTATTGTTGCGCACGTCGTCCGGGCATACGCTGACATGAGGGTCGGCGACGACATAGCGAGGGAAACATGTCCGTGATGCCTCTGCGTCGGTCAGTGGCCGGGCTTGCCGCCTGCATCGCCGTGATCACCTTCGCGCCGACAGCGGTCGCCGATCCGATGGACCCGATTCCGGGGAACGGCTTCTTCGTCGTCGGTCCCGACATAGCGCCGGGCCTCTACCGCACGGGCGGGTCCGGGTCGGCCTGGGGGGTTTGGATAAACGATGTCCCGACAGAAGACTCGATGTGCCTGTGGTTCACCTACAGCACACCTGACGGGAACAAGGACCATGTGGTCGAGACGAACATTTCCATGGGGCCGATGTATGCCAACATCAACCCGTCCGTGCAGGCGTTCGAGTCGAGGAACTGCCAACCCTGGACACGTGTCACCTGAGGGGTGAGTGGTGGGCCGGCGGAATCGAATCGAGCCGCCAGCAGCCGCGCGGGCTTGGCTCCACGGGGCTTGCAGGGTAGGAATGCCGACATGGCCAATGACTTGCCGATCAGCGCCGGTGGCGTCCGGCGTGTGGTGACCGATGCCGCGATGGCGGTCTACGCACGCCAGGGATATGTCCGCACCACTATCCGGGGCGTGGCCGCAGCCGCGGGGGTGGCACCAGATGTGGTCCGGCGCTACTACGCAAACCGTGAGGAACTCTTCGGCGCGGTGTTGCGACTGCCGGTCGACCCGGCGACCGCCATTGCCCAACTGTTGGCCCCGGGTATCGACGGACTTGGTGAACGGCTGGTACGGGTCGCGTTCACCATGCTCGATGAACCCGAGACACGCGAACAGATCGCCGCCATGGTCCGAGACGGGGTGAGCACCGTGAAAGCCGCTACGTTGCTGCGTGAATTCCTGGAATCGGTCATCGTCGATCGGATCGCGTCCGTGCTGGGCGTGCCTGACGCGCGGATGCGGGTCACGCTAGCGGTCTCCTACATAGCGGGGGCGGCAGGCGCGCGCTATGTCCTCCGTATGGAGCCACTCGCCTCAGCCAGCGTGGACGAGTTGGTGCGTCTGGTCGCACCGGCGGTGCAGACCGCGCTTGCGGGTGCGGGCGCTTCGGGGTGACGCCTGGAGCAGAGCGTGGCTCAGTAGAAGGGCGATGCGGGAAGGTAACCCGCGAACGGCAAACCGCGTACGGGTTTCTGGTCGAGGCTTTGCGCCCAGCGGTCAGAGCGAGTGTGACACAGCGTCGTTCGAGGCCTCCGGTCGAATTCTGCGCGCTGCGCGTGCAGCGACCACGACCCTGACGGACGATCAACCACATCGCGAGCCGACCGGCACCTGGGTTTCCGACTCGCTACGTCCCAAAACGTGAGCGGCTGATTCTCCCCCCCACCCTCACGGCCTGTCGCGCCCGACCCGGGGGTACCCCAGCGCGCCGAGTCCGGTTCGGCTCGGCGACCCGTTGGTAGCAGGTGCGCACAGCGGGTCGATACTGGTGCTGATGCGCACCGGGGTCGTAGCCGAACTCGCCGCCACGGCGGTTGCGGCAGGGTGCGTTTTCGTCGCTGTCCCGATCGCCGTTGCCGCCCCGGACAAGCCGAACGACAGCACCCTCTGTTCGTTCTCCGAACTCGACACCTGTGATCGCAGCGAGCAGATGGGTGGGTTTGCCCGGGCCGGCGAGCGGATGCTGAGCGAATACCTGACCCAGTTGGGAATCCCCCTCGAATCGTTGCCCGCCCTGACCTTCATCCGCACAGCGGGCAACGTCGGCAGCGGGTGCGTCGATATCAACGGGGATGCCGTCCAACACGACCGGTCTTTCGACTACTGCCCGACCGACAACACCGTCTACGTAGGTCAGAACACCCTGTGGGACTACTACCGACAGTACGGGGCCGCAGGACCGCTCTCTGGACTCGCACACGAATACGGGCACTTTCTCCAGTCGGTCAGGCAGGTTCCACAACCGAGTAGTGCGACCGACACCATCGGCAACGAAGACCAAGCCGATTGCTTTTCGGGGGCTTTCATCGGCTACCTCCACGGCCAGGGAAAAGCTCTGTACGCCAATGACCTTGACAGCATCGAGCAGTATTTGACCGCCACCGCCTCAGTTGAAGCGCCCGGCCGCGACCACGGCACCGCCCGGGAACGCATCGAGTCATTCGAACTGGGCTACGGCGGCTCGCTGACGTCTTGTAGTCGGTTCTATCCCGCGACTCCGCTCATCAGGTAGCGAGGCCCGGATACCTGTAGTGTCTTATCGGAGCAGGATTCGAATTGGCCATTCCTCGCCTGCACGTATGCCACCTGAGCCGGTAGCCGTGGCGAGACGAACGGGGAGTCGATTGCGTACCAGGCCCATCGCGTGACCTACTGCATCGGCGTATTACTCGATGAGGGAATGATTTTCGCCTCGGACTCCCGCACGAATGCTGGCATGGACAGCATCGCGAAGTTTTGCAAGATGACCGTCTTCGAGCGTCCCGGCAACCGAGTCATCGTGTTGCTCAGTTCGGGAAACCTGGCTGGAACCCAGGCTGTCGTCAGCATTCTGAAGCAACGTTGCGCCGACGGCGACGCTACCACCAACCTTTTCGGTGCCCGAACGATGTTCGACGTTCTGGTTCTGGTGACTGGTGCGATGCGCGAGATCGAGGAGCGCGACGCGGATCATCTGGAATCGTTCAACGCTTCGTTCATCGTCGGTGGGCAGATCTGCGGCGAACCGATGCGGCTGTTCCGCACCTACGCCGAGGGCAACTTCATCGAAGCCGGTACCGATACCCACCTGTTTCAGACGGGTGAAACCAAATACGGCAAGCCCATCCTCGACCGCGTTCTGACCCAAAGCACCCCACTCGCTGACGCCACCAAATGCGTTCTGGTGTCGTTTGATTCGACCATGCGCAGCAATCTGTCGGTAGGTATGCCAATCGATCTGCTCTGCTACGAAAAGGACTCCCTCGAAGTGCGGTTGCGGCGGCGTTTCGATGTCGGCGACCCGTATTTCACTGCGCTCAGCCACGACTGGAGCGAAGGCACACGAGAGGTTTTCCGCGAGTTGCCCGCATTGAGTTGGTGACGTTCTTCATGACGAAGGACACCTTCTTCATTACCTGTGAACCCGGCGGAAGCCACGTACCCTCCTGCTTTCTACCGCCGTTCCGGCGACAAAAGGAGCTTGTGGATTCCCACCGATCGCAACCACATCTGACGGATACCGGAGAGCAATGATGCGCATCAATGTCGGCTTCGAGATGATTTACGACTGCCCTCAGCCCACCCCGATGATTTTCAACCTCAACGTCCACTTCACCCGGGTGTCCGACCTCGTCGGCCGTGACGACCTGGTCTTCGATCCACCGGTACCGGTGGAGGCCTACCGCGACAGCTTCGGCAACTGGTGTACCCGTATCGTCGCGCCCAGAGGGCGCACGCGCATCACAGCGAATGCCGTTGTCAAAGATACCGGCCTCCCCGACCTCATCGTTCCGGACGCACAACAGATTCCGGTTCAGGATCTTCCTGTCGACACGCTCGTATACCTGCTCGGAAGCCGGTATTGCGAAACCGATCGACTGTCGGAGACCGCCTGGGACCTCTTCGAGCACGCGCCAACGGGATGGGGTCGGGTCCAAGCGATCTGCGACTACGTGCACAACCATGTGACATTCGGATACGAGTACGCCCGGGTGACACAGTCAGCGCTTGAAACCTTCGATAAACGGACCGGAGTCTGCCGCGACTTCAACCACCTTGCGGTTGCCTTCTGCCGCGCCATGAACATCCCGGCCCGCTACTGCACCGGCTACCTCGGCGACATCGGGATGGCACCGCCGTACGGTCCGATGGACTTTGCGGCCTGGTTCGAGGTCTTCCTCGGCGGGAATTGGTACACGTTCGACGCACGTAACAACACCCCGCGAATCGGCAGGGTCCTGATTGCACGGGGCCGTGACGCCGCCGATGTCGCACTGAGCAATGCATTCGGCAACAACACGTTGACCAGCTTCAGAGTGTGGACCGACGAAGTCCCGGCGGATTGAGCCGGGCGGATTGAGCCGCCTTGTGCTCAAGGTCCCTGGGCGGTCCATCAAGGGTTCGGGGGCGTGGGAAGTTCTGGGCAAACCGGGACATACCCGATGTCGGCCGACACCCAGTCGTTCCACTCCTGACGGCTCATATTCTGAGTAATTTTGTCGCACAGTATCTTTGGCCACGATGCCTCTTCAGGCGCGGGCCACAGGCGGAGGGTTCCCTCGGAGTCACCCGAGATCACGCGCTGTCCGTTGGGGCTGAACCCGACGCTGGTCACGGCCCCGGAGTGGCCGCTGAACGCCGCGCCGATGGGTCGGCCCGTATCAGCAGCCCAGAGCCGAAGCGTCTTGTCGGCGCTGCCCGACACGATCCGCTGCCCTTCCGGGGAGAACGCCAGGCTGTTCACCGCGTCGGTGTGCCCGGTCATCGCCGGCCCGATGGGTTGGCCGTTGTCGGCATCCCACAAGCGCAGGGTCTGGTCCCAGCTGCCCGACACGATCCGGTGGCCGTCCGGGCTGAACGCGACACTGGACACCACGTCGGTGTGCCCGATCATCGCCGGCCCGATGGGTTGGCCGTTGTCGGCATCCCACACTCGCACGGTTTTGTCGAAACCACCGGAGACGACGCGATGCCCGTCGGGGCTGAACGCGACAGACCACACCAGTTCGGTGTTTCCCTGCATCGGTTGGCCGATGAGTTGACCGGTGTCGGCATCCCATACCCGCAGAGCGTTGTCTGCCGCGCTCGCAGCGACGATCCGATGCCCGTCCGGGCTGAAGGCCGCCTTGATGACGATCAGGTCGGGAATGTCGGGAGGGCTGATCGGCGGCCCGATGGGCTGGCCGGTGTCGGCGTTCCACACCTGCAGCACGGCCTGCTTGTCGATGGCGAGGATCCGTTGTCCATCGGGACTGAAGGCAACCCTGGTCACTCCTGGGGTTGGCCCGGAAAGGGGGGCGCCTGCGGGCCGGCCGGTGTCAGCCTCCCATGTTCCCACCGTGTCGCCGATCGCGGCGACCACGCGACGTCCGTCGGGGCTGAACGCCGCGCTGGAGACCGGGCCCTGACCGTTGACCAGGTCGGCGGTGTCGGAGTCCCACATTCGCACAGAATGGTCGCCGCCGCCGGAGAGGATGCGACGTCCGTCGGGGCTGAAGGCAACCGCTTGGACGTAACTCGTGTGTCCGGTGAGCGGAGCGCCGATCCGTTGGCCGGCGTCGACGTCCCAGACGATAACGGCATGGTCGGCGCTGCCCGACACCAGACGGCGGCCGTCCGGGCTGAAAGCCACTCCGTTACCCGAACCGTTCAGGGGTTCGCCTGCAGGCTCGCGGGTCTCGGCATCCCAGAGCCGGAGCGTGTCGTTGGCGGAACTGGCGGAGGCGATCAGGTGTCCGTCGGGGCTGAACGCCACGCCGGACACCTCGTCGCGACCGTCGATCGGCGGTTCGAGCGCCTGGCCGGTCGCAGCGTCCCACAGCCGCAGCGTCCGATCCGAGCTGCCCGATACGATGCGCTGCCCGTCGGGCGAAAATGCGACGGCGTTTACCGAGTCCGTATGCCCGGTCAACGGCGGGCCGACGGGTTGCCCGGTGGAGGCGTCCCACAGCCGTAGGGTTGTGTCTGCGCTGCCCGATACGATGCGCTGCCCGTCAGGTGAAAACGCCACGCTGTGTACCGCGCCGGAGTGCCCGGTCAGCGGCTGGCCGATCTGTTGACCGGTATCGGCGTCCCACAACCGCAGCGTGTAATCCCAACTGCCTGAGACGATGCGGTGCCCATCGGGACTGAACGCCACGCTGGTCACCACATCGGTGTGCCCGGTCATCGGAGGCCCGATGGGCTGGCCGGTGCCTGCGTTCCACCGCTGAAGCGTCTGGGCATTACCTGCCGAGACGAGGCGCTGCCCGTCGGGGCTGAATCCGACACTGCTGACCACTGCGCCGGTGGGGATGATTTTGACCGTCTGCCGCAGGGCGGTTACGCCGGCGAACAGCGCACCGGTATCCGCCGCGGCCGGCGCGATCAAGGGTGCTGCAAGGATCTGCTGAAGCGCCCGAACATCCCCTCCGCCCTGCGTACCGGCCAGCATGGACTGTCCTTGTGACGTCAACTTCAGAGCCACCGCTTCGCGCGTCCGCGCGTCGGCCTGGCGTCGCGCGGCGGTCGCCTGAACGACACCGACAACCGCGACAATGGCGCCGACGACCGCAACAACGGCGATCACGGCTGTCGCGGCCAGCACTCGGCGCAGGGTGCGTGAACGTTTGCGCAACACGACCGCGTGCTCCTGCGCCTGCTCCTTGGCGGCGGTTTCGGCAGCCGCGAGTTTCTCAGCGGCGTCCCGCCGGTCCTTTTCGGCTTGCAGTTCGGCTTCCCGTTGGCGCTTGTCGGCCTCCGCACGCTGATTCTCGCGCCCCTGGGAGGCGGCCAGGAAGTCACGGCAGGGTTGCAGCCGGTCCCGGAACCCCGGTTCAGCGAACAGAACCTCGGCGTCGGCCAGACGCGTGCTGTGCAGCAGCCAGGCGTCGTCGCGGTGGTTCCTCTCCCACGACAGAGCACCACGTTCCAGCAAGTCGGCATTCTTGAGAGCGTCGCGTTGCTCGGCCAACCACTGAGCCAGGTCGTCCCACTGCCGCAGCAGGCTCTCCAACGCGACCTCGACGACAACGTCACCGTCGCGGGTGTCTTTCACCAGTAATCGTTTGGCAACGAGCTTCTCGACCAGGGGACGGCTCGGCTCCGGCAGTTCGGTCCATTTGGCGACCCGTCGCATCGGCTGGTCGTTGTCGGCATTGATGGTCGCCAGCCACGGAATGAAGGCGGCACGTAACTGCCGGAGTTGGGCCTCCCGCTGCTCAGCGTCCGCGGACAAAAGGCTGTCCATCTCGGTGTGCACGACGCTGTGGATGCCACCCATCGACAGGTACTCGGGCAGTGAGAGGGTGCCGTCACTCCCGTAATCGGCGTAAAGCCGGGCCAGTGTAAGAGCCAGCAGCGGCAGCGTGTCAGCGCCTTCGGTGCAGTCATCGAGCAGCCGATTGACCAAAGCGGGTTCGATCTGGATCGGTTGGCCAGCGTCGGCGGCCCGCGCGGCGGGGCCGACGATCACCTCCTTGAACTGCGTGCGCGGCATCGGCTTGAGTTCGTCGAACAACACCGTCCCGACACCGGCCAGCTGCGCAGCGGTCTGCAACGCCTGATAGCGGTCGGTACGGATCGTGACAGCGACGATCAGACCCAACGACTCCGACTCACTGGTGCCTGCGCCGGCCAGTTCGGCGATCAGATCGAGGAACAGTGCGGCCTCCGAACCGGCATCGGAGCCGAACAATTCCTCAGCCTGATCCAACGGCAGCACCAGGGTCGGTAACGGCATCTCGCCGGCCTCGGTCAGCAGTCGGGTGCTCGCCGCCTGTTGCACCTCCCGAAGCCACTGAGCTACTCGGGCACCCTCGCCACCCAGGCAGGCTTGTTTGATCTCGCCCAGCCCGGGTCCTGTCAACCCCATCCGAGTGCGGGTGGCGTGAATCGCACGGGCGAGACCGGTGTCCCCGGTCAGCACGTTGCGTTGCGGCCGGACGATCTGAAGCAGTACGAACTCGCGGTCGTCACGGCGTAGCCGCGGCAACAGACCGGCTCGGAGGAATGAGGACTTACCGGTTCCCGATGGGCCCAGAACGACGAAGAGTGTCTCCAATTCGGATCTGCGCATCCCACGCAACGCATCCAATCCGCGCAGGATCTGGGCGTCGCGGCCGAAGAACACCGCAGCGTCGGCCTCTTCGAGCGGCTCCCATCCCCGATATGGCGCGCGTTCGGGGTCATTAGGTGGCGGCCACACGAATGACTCCGCGCCGATGCCTGCTCCGACTATCCCCTCCCGCAACCGGTACAGGCCCTCGGAAAGGAACGTGACTGGTGCTGCGCCGTCACCGATGTCGACTGCGGTGGTTGGGCCCGAACCGAACAGTTCGATCTGTTGCCATTCCCGGGTCGGGTCGTCCCCGGTGAGTGGGCCGATTCGGGCGGAAAAGATCTTCTTGTTCAGATACTCCGCGAACCGGTATTCGGTCTTGCACTCCGCGGATGACTCCCAGTTTGGCGACAGTAGGCAGATCACCGCCTCGCATCGCGTGCTCGCCTGCCGCAACGCGTCCTTCCACCGCACACCAGACCGAATCCCGCCATCGCGATCCAGGTCCAGGAAGATTTCGTTGGCCAACGGCGGTTCCTGGCCGATCAGCCACTGCCGCAATGCAATCGCCTGCCGACTGTCCCGGCTGGAGTGGCTGAGAAAAATCCGCGACATGCGATCACCGGGTCCTGGGCATTACTGACATTTGCCAGTCCGACATCTGCCACTCCGACGCGCGCAGCCGTTGACCGGCGAACCGGCCCGGGTTGTTGCCCCGTCGCACCATACCGGTAGTCGAACCGCCCTCGCGCCATCCGATACCCGGCTGAGGGCGAAACCGGAAATCCTCGTTCACCACGGCAGCGGCCCCTCATAACGTTTCCGGAACTGTTCACCCGGAACGGGCCACTGTTCGCCTTGCTCACCTGCCACGATCCAGTCGCCATCAGCGGCAGTCGCAGAACCCTCGAGGGTGTCGACGTTCTCCCCGGCCCGCGCGGGGCGGGCCCTGACGAAACCGGTTCGCCGCCAGCGATCCCCGCCGACATGCTGGTGGGTAGCCCGAAAGATGCCGTCGCGCACCGACCAGGTCTTCCCCGTGCCGTCGTGAATTGCCCAGTCGCCGGCGTCTCCGTGCATAACGTTCCCTGCCTCGGAAGTCCACGTCCATGCGTCGTTCTGTTGCTGAGCGACAACCGTCCCGGCCCGTCGATACCGCTGCCATACTGGCCTGGACCGGTAGCCCAGCTTCGCAAGCTCCAACAGTGTGTCGGCCAGGCTCTGCAGCGCGGTCTTCTTGAAGGACGGTGTGTGCTCGGCGGCGTCCCAGTCCAGCAGCTTGTCGTGGATCCGGCGCTCGTCGTCGCGGGTCGGCCCGTACCGCCACCCCGCTTCTCGGTAGAAGCGGCACCAGTCTTGGTGCTCGGCGCGTGCCATCGCGATCGCGGAATCGGCGTCAAAGCCGAGGAGCCTCAGCGTCTCGAGTGGCTCGGACCGTTGGTACATGTCAGATTCCGGAGGCGGCGCCGCCTGGCCGGCCGCGCTGTTCCAGCTGTGTCCGCCCATCGCCTCAACAATCCAGAGAATGTTGCGTACCTGTCGCCGGTTCGACTCGCGATGGAACTCGTCTAGTACAGCCCATGGCAGGGTTGCTGGGGTCCGGTGGCCGGTCTCGGCGGCGAACCTGTCGGCGAAGCGCTCGTGGATGAGCCTCGCTGCCCGCTCCCAGGAATCCTGCGCCATACCGGCTGGCAGATCCATCCCGAGGCCAAAGGTGCGCAGCCGACCCACAATAGGGGCCCGGTCCTCCTGATGCCTGGCGTTGGGATCCCAGGCGTAGATCAGCATTGCGGGAAACCGTGCGGCCAGCCGTGTCCCCATCATGGTGTCGGCCGCAGCCGCGGCGCTGTCCACCAGGATCACGACCTGCGAATCGGCGTCGGCGTCCACCAAGTCCGTGAGCACCGGCACCGACGGCCGCTGCAGCACCACCGCGATGTCCGGGCGGCTTGCGCCCAGACCGAGCTGGTTCTCGTGGAACTCGTGGTCTCGCAGATACTCCTCGGCGTTGTCGTCGACGAGGGTCAGTGTTGGTAATCCGGCATCCTCGGGGTTGGCGCGGTAGGAGCGTTCCCGATGGCGTTGCGCAATGTCGGCGCACAGCGCCAGAGTCAGCGGAGATGAGCCGCAGACCACGATCCGGGTCACCGTCGGGTCCGCGGTGACCTCCTCGAGCAATCGGCGGGCCGTGACTTCGTACTTGCCGACCGCGTCTGCCGCCCAGCGGCTATCGGATCCACCGAATTGCCGGGCACGCCAGGCCTCGGCTTGCCAAGGGTCGTCGATCCGGACAATGAGAGGCACTCGCCGCCTTGCTGGGATGGCGCTCATACAGCGATTGATCATCTCGAGACGCGAAAGATTCGCCACCGGGTCAGGCGAGAGAAGGTACAGCCGGTCCAGCTTGCGCCAGACAGGCAACGATTCCAATGTCTCAGGCCGATCGAAATCGACAACGACGATTCGGGCACCCTGTTGGCGGGCTTCCTGGACGGCCGGGATATCGGGGGTTTCGGTGATCACCACGAGTCGGCTTGTCGTTTCCAGAGTATTTCGGACCGCGTTGACCATCGAACGCGCGTCATCGTCAACGCCGACAACCGCACTCACTGACTTGTCCGTATGAACCCGGATCCGATCGGCCTGCGAACGCAGCAGCGCGATCACCACGCCGCCGATGCCCACGAGGATCGCCGCGAGAGCGGATAGCCGGGCTATCTCCAGGGCGATCGGGGTGGGCGTCGGACAAGTGGTGCCGGAGATGGATTGGTCACCTGTTCCGCCTTTGAGTAGACCGATTGTCCACATCAGCGGTGTGTAGAAATACGGGTTCGCCGCCCCGTGGCAATTCCAGTACGAACTCAGCCCCAGCACGAAGTTCGCCACGGTCAGGGTCATGACGAACCGCACTGTGGTGGTTCCGGCATGACCAGTTCGACCGCCGACCACGGCGAGTGCACCGGCCGCGACGACTATCGCCACCACAATCGTGATCGTCAGTGAGGACCCAGGCTGGCCGAACCAACGCAGGGCGGGCGGCATGCGCTCCCGCATCCCGGGGCGCAGAGCCAACGCCGCGAGGAGGAACACGACGGCCACCGCCAATGAACGCGACACCCATCGAAGAATCTCGAAGACATTGCGCTTGCTTGGCCCCACCGCCGAACCTCATCTCGCGTCGGCGCGCAGGATGCGGCCTCCTGCGTTGATTTCACCAGTTATCGGCGGATCGCGCCGCAGGTTCATCGGCCCGTCGTTATAGGCGCACGGGCATGGGATCGACGCCCCAGATGTCATTGCAGTAGTCGGCTACGGAACGGTCTGAGGAGAATTTCCCGCTGCGGGCCGTGTTGAGAACCGACATGTGCGACCACTTGTCAGAATCCCGCCAGGCCGCGCTGACCTTGGCCTGGCAGTCGATGTAGGACCGGTAGTCGGCCAGCACCAGGAACGGGTCGTGATGAATCAGATTGTCGACCAAGGGCCGTAGGACTTCGGTATCGCCATGGGTGAATGTTCCATGCACGATCAATTCCAGCACCTCAGCGAGTTCGGGATCGCCTTCGATGCAGTCGGCCGGTCGGTAGCCCTCGGACTTCAGGCGCTCGACCTCGTCGACTGTCATGCCGAACAGGAAAAAGTTCTCGGCCCCGGCTTCCTCCCGGATCTCGACATTGGCACCGTCGAGCGTGCCGATGGTCAGCGCCCCGTTGATCATGAACTTCATGTTCCCGGTTCCGGAGGCTTCCTTGCCGGCGGTGGAGATCTGCTCAGAGAGGTTCGCCGCCGGGTAGATCAAATGCGCGTTCTGCACATTGAAGTTGGGCAGGAACACCACTCGCATATACCGGTTGGTGTCGGGGTCGTTGTTCACGGTGGCACCGATGGCCGTGATGAGCCGGATCATGCGTTTGGCCATGAAGTAGCCCGGGGCAGCCTTGCCGCCGAAGATGAACGCACGCGGCGCGATTGCCAGGCCGGGGTTCTGCTTCAGCCTGTTGTACAACGTGATGATGTGTAGCGCGTTGAGGTGCTGACGCTTGTATTCGTGGATCCGCTTGACCTGGATGTCGAACATCCAGGTCGGGTCCAGTTCGATGCCGGTGGTGGAGTGGACATACTCGGCCAGTCGGGACTTGTTCGCACGCTTGACTTCTCGCCAGCGTTGCCGGAACGACGGGTCATCAACGTAGGCTTCCAACCGGCGCAGCTGAGTCAGGTCGGTCAACCAGCCGTCGCCGATGGTGTCGTCGAGCAATGTGCGCAGCCCGGGGTTGGACAGCGCCACGAACCGCCTGGGCGTGACCCCGTTGGTGACATTGCCGAACCGCTCCGGCCACATCTCGTAAAAGTCGCGCAGCACACTGGCTTTGAGTAATTCGGAGTGAAGCGCCGCGACACCGTTGATGGCGTGGCTGCCCACGGTCGCCAGGTGCGCCATCCGCACGCATTTACCGTGGTCCTCACCGATCAGTGACAATCGCGCCGCCCGTTCCTCGTCGCCCGGGAACCTCGAGCGCACCTCCTCCAGGAATCGATCGTTGATCTCGTAGATGATCTCCAGATGTCGAGGCAGGCATTCCGCGAAGATGGCCAACGGCCAGGTTTCCAGCGCCTCCGGCAGCAGCGTGTGGTTGGTGTAGCCGAACGTCGGCACGGTGAGCTGCCAGGCGGCATCCCACTCCAAGTGGTGGTCGTCGATCAGCAGTCGCATAAGTTCGGCGACGGCGATTGATGGGTGGGTGTCGTTGAGTTGGATTGCCCATTTGCGGGGTAACTCGCTCAGCGGCAGCCTGACCCGCTCAAGGTGTATCCGCAGAATGTCCTGCAGGGAGCAGGAGACGAAGAAGTACTGCTGTTGTAGTCGCAGCCGCTTCCCCGAATCAGGCTCGTCGTTGGGATAGAGCACCTTCGACACCTTCTCAGCGATGACCTCGTCTTCGACCGCCTTGTAGAAGTCGCCGGTGTTGAACGCCTCCAAAGCGAACGATTCGACAGGTCGGGCGCTCCACAATGTCAGGGTGTTGCAGGTGTTCACGTCATAGCCCTGAACAGGTGTGTCGTAGGACACGCCCTGAACCTGTTGGCGCGGAATCCACTGCACCCGTTGGTGCCCGGCCACATCCTGGTACGACTCGGTGTGTCCACCCCAGTTGACTATGTAATGCGCGTCCGGCTTGTCGATCTCCCACGGGTTGCCGTGCACCAGCCAGTTGTCGGTCTTCTCGACCTGCCAACCGTTCTGGATCTCCTGGTCGAAGATGCCGTACTCGTAGCGGATGCCGTAGCCGATCGAAGGACGTTGCAGGGTGGCCAGCGAATCCAGGTAGCAGGCGGCTAGCCGGCCCAGGCCGCCATTGCCGAGGCCGGGTTCCTGTTCGCAGGCCAGGATCACATCAAGATCCTGGCCGAGGGCGGCCATCGCCTCCCGGGCCTGGGTCTCAATGCCGAGGTTCAGCAGATTGTTCCCCAACTGCGGCCCCATCAAGAACTCGGCCGAGAGATAGCACGTGACTTTGGCGGGCGAATCCAGCCAATCCTGAGTGGTCGCCATCCAGCGCTGCTGCATCCGGTCGCGCACCGCCAAGGCCAGCGCGCGGTAATAGTGATCCGGGGTCAACGTGGCTGGTGGACGCGCGATCGAATAGATCAGGTGATCGCTGACCGCCCTGCGCAGCGCATCGGCAGACAGGCCGGTGCGGCTGCGTTCCTCTCCGTCGCGGGCCCCCCCATCGCGGTTTCCCAGGTGGCCGTCGGTGCCGATGACATCGGTCATTGCTTCCTCCACGCTGCAGCGGCAATCCGTTGGCTGCGGGCCGAAGCGTGTCACCGTCATGTTTCCAACACGCAATGTCCGCGGGTCGGTTTGGTGAACACCCAGGTCAACGGGGTAAACGAGAGAAAAGTCCGGACTCCACGTAGCTTTCTGGCGCATGAGCGGTCACATCATCGTCTACGGAGATGACGCACTGGCAATGCAGATCACCAATGAGTTCACCGACGCCGGGCTGAGCGTGGTCTCCCTCCGCTCCCCCGCCGACCTACGCGGGTCCGGAGTTGTTTCCGCGACTGCCGTCGTGGCGGCGTCCGGAGACGACGCGGTGAATCTCGAGGTTGCTTTACTTGCTCGAAGAGCCAACCCATGGACCCGGGTGGTGGCGCGTATCGCCAACCCGGTGCTGAACAAGGCCATGAAGGCCGACCATGGGCCGGGAGCGGTACTCGATGTAGCCGACCTGGCCGCGCCGTCGGTAGTGGAGGCCCTGCTCGAGAGGACGGCTCACCACATCAACGTCGGCGAAGAGGACTTCGTGGTGTCCGGCGCTCCGGCACCCCGGGATGGGACGCTGCGGGAAATTTACGGGCGGCTGGCACCGGTGGCCGTCATTCGCGGCGAGGACAACCCGAACCCAGGCGAGGTGATCGCCTGCCCGCCGTTAGATCTTCCAGTCAGGCAAGGCGATTTCACCTCGATGATCGGCCGCGCTGAAGACCTTGCAGCCCAGGGCTTTCGGGCGCCACGGGCAACCGAGACAACGGACCGAACGCGTCCGCTCCCGGGGCGGCTCGTGGACGCGGTTCGAGCGTTCAACGATGACCTCAACCCGAACTTCTTCCGTGCGCTGGCGGTGTTGGGGGTGTTGCTGGTGGGCTCGACGTTCGTGCTGCATTTCGGCTACCGCAATCCCCCCATGAGCTGGATGGATGCCATCTATTTCTCCACCGAGACCCTGGCCACCGTCGGGTTCGGCGACTTCAACTTCCTGCAGCAACCGCTGTGGCTTCGGATGTGGAGCTTGCTGATGATGCTCGGGGGTGTCGCGACCATCGCCGTCGTGGTGGCCTTTATCGCCGACGTGCTGGTGTCCCGCCGGCTCGCCCAGGCGGCCAGCCGTCAGAAGGTGCGCCACCTGAGTGGGCACTACGTCGTGGTCGGTCTCGGCTCATTCGGCATCCGGGTGGCCGGCATGCTCAAGCAGGCCGGCTGCCCCGTGGTGGTGATCGAACGCAACGAAGCCAACCGGTATCTGGCCGAAGCCGCCGCGCTGAAAATACCGGTTTTGCTCGGCGACGCGACGCTACGCAACACCCTCGACACGGCACGCGTGAAACACGCACGGGCGGTGGCGGTGCTCACCGAGGATGACATGGTCAACATCGAAACCGCGCTGGTGATGCGGGAGATGATGGGACCCGACGAGACTCCGGACGGCAGAAAGACTCCCATTGTGGTGCGGATCTATGATCGTGACCTCGGCGACGCCGTGGCTCACCGACACGACTTCAGCCACGTGCGCTCCACAGTCGATCTGGCCACCCCGTGGTTCGTCGGCGCTGCGATGGGTCTGGAGGTGCTCGGCACCTTCTCGGTCGGACAACGCTCCTTCATGGTGGGCGGATTACGGGTTGCCCCCGGCAGCGAGCTCGACGGGATCCGAATGGGTGAGGTGTCCACCCGAACGCGGGCGATCGCGTTGACCCGGTCCGGCATGGCGATGACGTTGCATCCGAACCGCGAAACCACATTGCAGGCCAACGACATTGCCTACCTGGTGGGGCCCTACCACGAGCTGCTGGAGGCGCTGCGTCGCGGACAACGCGGCAAGACCGGATAGCCTGCCGTCGCAGGGTCTGATCAGTGCGCGCGAAATTGGTTCAGCGCCCGCATCTTGTTCATGACATCCAACGCCGCCACCTTGTAGGCCTCGGAGAAGGTCGGGTAGTTGAACACGGCGTCAACCAGGTACTCGACCGTTCCGCCGCAGCCCATCACGGCCTGCCCGATGTGCACCAGTTCCGTGGCATTGGTGCCGAAGATGTGAACCCCGAGTAGCCGCAGATCCTCGGTCGACACCAACAGTTTGAGCATTCCGTAGGAATCTCCGACGATCTGGCCTCGCGCGAGTTCGCGATAGCGCGACAGCCCCACCTCGTAGGGGATGGACTGCTTGGTCAACTCGACTTCGGTGGCGCCCACGTAGGAAATCTCCGGGATCGAATAGATGCCGATCGGCTGCAGGGCTCGGATGCCGGACGTGGCTTCGTCGAATGCGTGGTAAGCAGCCAGTCGTCCCTGTTCCATCGAGGTGGCCGCCAGCGCCGGGAAGCCTATGACGTCTCCGACAGCGTAGATGTGGTCCACTTTGGTCTGAAAAGTCCTGTCGTCGACGAAGATCCGTCCTCGGCTGTCAGCCTCCAGGCCGGCATTGGCCAGGTCGAGACTAGTGGTTTGACCCTGCCGCCCGGCGGAGTACATCACCGTTTCGGCAGGAATCTTCTTGCCGCTGGCCAGGGTGGTGACTGTTCCGGTGGAGCCGACGTCCACGGCGGTCACCTCCTCACCGAAGCGGAATGTCACCGAGAGGTCGCGCAGATGGAATCGCAGTGAATCCACGATCTCCGGATCGCAGAAATCCAGCATGGATTCGCGCTTCTCCACGACAGTGACCTTGGTGCCCAGGGCCGCGAACATCGAGGCGTATTCGATGCCGATGACACCGGCTCCGACCACCACCATCGACATCGGAATCGACTTCAGCTCCAAAATCTGGTCGGAGTCAAGCACTCGTTCGTTGTCGAACGTCACATCGTCGGGATGAGCCGGTGTGGTGCCAGTGGCGATGATGACGCTGCGGGCGTTGATTTCAACACGCTCGGCCCGGTTCGGTTCCTCCACGACGATGGTGTGTTCATCCAGGAACCGGGCATTGCCGCTGTAGATCTCGACACCGTTGCGCATGAGCTGAGACCGCACAACCTCGACTTCTTTGCCGATCACGTGCTGGGTGCGCGCCAACAGGTCGCCCGGAGTGATCTTCTGCTTGACTCGGTAACTGGCGCCGTACATCTCCCTCTGATGCAGGCCGGTCAGGTACAGAACTGCCTCGCGAAGAGTCTTGGACGGAATGGTGCCGGTATTGACGCAGACGCCGCCGAGCATTCGGCCGCGTTCGATGACTGCCACCGACTTGCCCAGTTTCGCCGCGGCGATGGCGGCTTTCTGCCCTCCCGGACCGGACCCGATCACGACGAGGTCGTATTCCATACCCATGGGCACAGATGTACGCGGGTTTCCCGTCACGGTCGTTGCGGTGACGTCAAAACCGCGTGAACAACGTCCCGCCACAAACGAGTCAATCCCACCGCGTCTCCGGTGGTAGTTTGCGATTCCAACGGGGCGGGGCGCGCCGCCCGAGCCTTAGGGGGATTCATGGATCGAGCAGCACGCGTGAGCATTGCGGCACTGGTAACCGGCTTGGGTTTGAGCGCGGCCGCCGGTGTCGCCGGCGGATTCGATCCCGGCGCTCCGACCCGGTCAGTGGTTGCGGAAGGTCATTGGGCGATGACCGGCAGCGACTCCGATCCGGACAACGAGAGCGCAGCTCCAACCGGCAGCTCGGATAGCGACGAAGAGAACAAGAAGCCCGATGGCAGTTACAGCGACGCCAAAGGGGATGACGACCTATGCACCAAAGAGCCCTGCCAGCCCGACAATGCGGATATTGCCGGACCGGAAGACAATAGTGAGGACGATCTCAGCGGGAGATGATGCTTTCGCCCTGAATCAGCGGCCGGCCGGAAGTGGTCAAAAGTACGAGAACACGGTGGTGCCGATGCCGTCGGATTGGCTGTAGTCGAAGTACACCGGCCCCCGTTGAAACGGCGCGTTACCCGTGTTGAAGATGTCGCTTGTGGTCACCTCCGGGGTATTGGCCGCTGTCGTCGTGTACGAGTACAGGAGGGTGTTTCCGTCGGCGGTGTAGACGCTGATCCGCGTGCCGGTCGGCACACTCCCCGAGGTTTGGCCGGTCCCGAGAAGGGATGCGGGGAGCTCGCCGTTGACGCCCCCGGAATCGAACAGGCCCTTGGCCGGACTCTTGGGCCCGTCATTGATCTGCACCTGGACATAGGCGGCCGGGGCGCCCGGAACCGAGCCCACCGCGGGCAACGGGTTGGGGCCGAATACCAACAGACCCCACCGCCCGAACTGGAACATCAGGACACCATCTTTGAGCTCACCGGGCAAGGTGACGTTCAGGTTCGGGCCCGAGTATGCGTTGGCGCCGATCCCGACCACACCCACGATCCCGTCCGGGAACTGGTAGTTGTCGAAACCGGTGGCCGTCTGGGAGGTCACGATGTTGACGGTGGTCGCCCCAGTGACGATCCCCCTGCCAAAACTCACCGTTGTCGTGTACTTGTCGTATTCGTAACGCACGGCGTTGGACCCGGTGCCGTAGCTGCTTTCCCCGTGGCCGGTGGAGGGGCCGAGGTTGTTCTGCCCCACATAGGGCATCGTGATGGAGAGTCCGGACGAACCGGTGTCGAATACAACGGGGCTCCGGGGACCCTTGTTGACCGAGACATGCCCGATTTCGTTCACGAGGTTCGGGCTCGAACTCGTCTTGCTCATCATGACGGGAACGACGGCGTAGACCTGACCGTTCTGTCTGGCCCCGGCGACCAGCTGTTCGGCCGCCGATGCGGCCTCTGGGGCGCCGAACAGGCCGACCAGCGGGATTGTCAACGCCGCACCGCCCAGCGCCAAACCTCCGGCGGTGGGAAGCAGCAAAGTGGTCAAAAGGGACAACTGGGCCAATTGGTGTACGACCGGAACACCCGCGGTGTCGAGCACAGTCGACTTCGCATCCTCAATGGAGTCCTGCCACCTGCGCAGCGCCCAATCAGCCTGTGCCAGAAAGACTTGCGGCGCCACCGACGCCAGCCCACCGAGAATGCCACCCGAGCCCCAGGTGCCGGCCCTCAGGATATCGCTGGCCGCTGCGATCTGGCCCAGTGCAGCATGCACCGCGGCGCCGGGAACGATCGCGGCGCCGTTGAGTGAGGAGTACATCTCCCACGAAGGATCGGCACTGACCGCTGGGGCCGATGGTGGCAGCGCCGCAGCGGCGGCCGTTGGCACGCTGCCGGATGCCACTGCGCCGGGTTTGAGGTCTACCTCGGCGAGAACGCCAGTCGGTCGGTGGCTGAAAGATGATGTCCTGTCTGATGATCCGGCAGCCGTGCGACGGGAATTACCCGTTGCTGCCGATACCCTGCCTGCCCTGATCCCCTCGGGTCTTGGGGAGTGAGCTCTGATCGGTGAACCGGCGGGGGCCACCCGGGTCGGAGCTGCGGGATTCCCATTCCGGGCGGATTGGCCGTCGTCGGCCCAGGCGACGGCACTTCCCGTCGCCAGGGCGGCGCCGATGCCCACTGCGACAGCCCCGGCACCCAACCACGCATACGGTCTGCGGACAACGTTGGTCGGGTATCTCTTCATCTGCACTTCTCCGTTGCCGGTCGGTTGTCGGGTCATTCCTCGCATTTGGGCCCTAGCCAACTGACCCCTTGGTCCCTTCGGATCCGGATTTGCCGCCGCGGCCGCCTCTGCCACCGCCTCCGCCCAGACCTGCCGTGGCTGTGCCGCCTTGCTGCGCAGAGGCATTACCGCCCTTGCCGCCATTCCCCCCGGCACCGTCCAGTTCCCCGCCGATGCCGCCGCTGCCACCACGTCCACCTGTTGCGTCTCCACCGCTCTTGGTCGACGCATCGCCACCCGCTCCGCCGACTCCCCCGGTTCCACCAATACGTCCGCCCGGACCACCGGGACCGCCGATACCGCCGGCAGCCTGTCCGCCTCCGCTGGACGTCGCAGTGCCGGCGGCGCCGCCCGCTCCGCCGGTGCCGAAAATTCGGATGTCGCCGACGAGATTGTTGCCGCCATAGCCGCCGTTTCCACCGTGGGCGTTTCCGGTGTCGCTGCTGGCGTTACCACCGAGGCCACCGGCGCCGGCCGTCCCGACGTCGGCCCGACCACCCCGACCGCCATCTCCACCCAGGCTCTGTGCCGATACCGAAGCGTTGCCGCGGCCACCGTCGCCACCGGTACCGCCGGTACCGAGAACGGCTGCTCCGCCCCGACCTCCGGAGCCGCCCCGAGCGGTGTGCGTGTCGCTGTTCGAGGCCGATTCGGCATTGCCTCCGTTGCCGCCCGCCCCGCCGTTTCCGATGATGGACGCGCCGCCGGAGCCACCCACGCCGCCACTGCCGTCGCCATTGGTCGACTTCCCGGTCTGGCCGTTACCCCCGGCCCCGCCATTACCGAAAGTTGCTGTTCCGCCCGGCCCGCCCGCACCACCGACGGCATCGCCGTTGACCACTTCGGCGGACCCGCCGTCGCCGCCGCGACCGCCGTCGCCGCTCAACAGACCTCCACGACCACCGGTTCCGCCAAGCGCCGCGACGGCGTCTGTGACGCCCTCGTTCTCGGTGACATTGTTGCCGCCGTTACCACCGAAGCCGCCGTTACCCAATATCGCGCCGCCGGAACCGCCGCGACCGCCGACCGTCGCCGCCGAGATCATCACCGCATCCTCGGAGTACACGGCATCCGCTCCGTTACCGCCGTTACCTCCTTGGCCCAGGAAAAGTCCACCACGGCCGCCGTTTCCGCCGGCGACAGCGGGCGAAACGAGCTGAGCCTGCTCGTTGTAGCGGGCCTGCACCCCCGCGCCACCGTCACCGCCGTTTCCGAACAGCAGACCACCATTGCCCCCGTTTCCGCCAGCGGCGCCGTTGCCGCCGTTGCCCCAGAGCAATCCACCGTTCTGACCGTTGCAGTCGCTGCCCGAGCAGTCAGCGGGCGCGTTGGCTCCATCACCGATCAGCCATCCGCCCGGGCCGATGAGCGGGCGGGCGGCAACCGCCGATGCCCTCGCACCCGCCACAGGCTTCGCCGCGGCGGTTTGCCCTGCCGGACTCCCGACCTCGCGGCCGTCGAAAAGCCAGAACGAGGTCCGTTCTGCGAACGGAGACGTGAGCGACGTCGATTCGACCGAGACCAGATGCACTGCAGCACGTGCAGACCTCGCGGGGGTTGCGGCGATCACGGATGCCGTGGCCACCGTTCCGACCTCGACGGCCGCCACGCTCGCCAGCGCCGCAAATCGCACGAACATTTCTTTGCTACGCGCCATGAATCCCCCCCAGCTTGCCGATATCCGAGGAACAGTAGCGCTGTCTCTTCGCCAAGGTGGCTGCGGGTGACCCATTGCCGTGGGCTACTCCGTCAAAGATCCAGCAGCGCCGTCTCGGGTGCTTCGATGAGCTCGCGCAAATCGGTCAGAAACGCCGCCGCTTGCGCACCGTCGACGACCCGGTGGTCGAACGCCAGAGTCAATGTCATCGTCGGTCGTGCGACGATCACGCCGTCGTCCACAACTGCCCGTGGTTTCAAGGAGCCCATGCCCAGGATCGCGGCCTCCGGATGATTGATGATCGGAACCCCTTCGTCCAGACCGAGTGCTCCGAAATTGGAGACGGTGAAGGTCGACCCGCCCAACTCAGCGGGGGCCAGTGTTCCCGCTCTTGCTCGGGCAACCAGATCCTCGACAGCCACAGCCAATTGCCGAACAGTTTTGGTGTGCGCGTCCGCCAACACCGGGACGAGCAGCCCGCGCTCGGTGGCGACCGCCAGTCCCAGCCGCACGTCGGGATGAACGCGGATTCGGGGTCCCGCCGCAGATTCGACCCAGCTGGCGTTCACAGTCGCATGCCGGGTCAGGACGATGACGAGCATCCGTAGCGTCAGAACCAGTGGGGTTACTCCAGCAACGTCGCTCAGACGATCCCGAAGCCGTAGCAGCGCAGAACAATCCACCACCAGGCTGGCATGCGCATCGGGAATCGCGTTGCGCGACAGAGCCATCTGAGTCGCCATTCGCGCGTGGACGCCCCGCACGACGATTTCTCCGGTTGCGAGAGCCTCAGACTTGCCCGCGGCCGCCACGACGTCATCGCGGTTGATGACCCCGTTGGCGGCCGAGCGCGGCCGCACCGTCGTTAGGTCGACTCCCAGATCGGCGGCCAGTTTGCGGGCCTTGGGCACGGCCCGCGGCCGACGACGGCTGGCGTCCATGTCATCGTCGGCCCCGTAGCCCACCAGAACCGGTGTTCGGCCCGCCGACTGTCCGGTGTCGATCCGCACCAGCAGCGCTCCCACCGGCAGGGTCTCGCCTTCCTGCCCGCCGAGCTCGGCGATCCGGCCCGCGTGCGGACTGGGTATCTCGACCTCGGCCTTGTTGGTCTCCAGGGTGCACAAGGTTTGGTTCAGCTCGACGATGTCCCCAACCGCCACAGCCCATTGCGTGATGGTGGCATCGAGCAAGCCCTCACCGAGATCCGGAACCAAGAAGTCCCGCATCCCCGCTGCGCTCGCATGGTCGCTCACGGTTGGTGCAGTGCTTTCTCGACGCAGTCAAGCAGCCTGTCGACGCCAGGCAGCCAGAACTTCTCCAGCCGCGCAGGTGGGTATGGGGTGTCGAATCCGGTGGCACGCAGGACCGGCGACTCCAGGTCGTAGAAGAGTTCCTCTGATAGGCGTGCGGCCAGTTCCGACCCAAACCCCAGCGTCCGGGGTCCTTCATGCAGGATGACCGCACGCCCGGTCTTGCGAACCGATGTGGCGATGGTCTCGAAATCCAGCGGGTTCAGCGACCGTAGATCGAGAACTTCGATGCTCCAGCCTTGCTGCGCGGCAGCGGAGTTCGCTGCACTGAGAGCGGTTGCGACCAAGGCTCCGTACGTGATCACCGTGACCTGTTCGCCGGGCCGACGGATAACCGCCTTGCCGATCGGCGGTTCAGGATGGGAGAAGTCCACAACACCGGATCCCCAGTAGCGGCGTTTCGGTTCCAGATAGATCACCGGGTCGCGGGCCGAAATCGAATACCGCAACAGCCAGTAGGCATCCGAAGGATTCGACGGGACAACAACTTTCAAGCCTGGTGTGTGCGACCAATAGGTTTCGGTCGACTCGGAATGGTGTTCGACGGCGCCGATGCCACCGAACGAGGGAATTCGCACTGTCACCGGCATGTCCACGTCTCCATGGGTTCGCATGCGGTACTTCGCGAGATGACTGACCATCTGGTCGAACGCCGGATAGGAAAACCCATCGAACTGAATCTCCGGCACCGGGACGAAACCGCGCAGGGCCAGCCCGACCGAAGCGCCGACAATAGCCGACTCGGCCAGGGGCATGTCGAAACATCTTTTTGCACCGAATGTTTCCAACAAGCCTTCGGTAACCCGGAACACTCCCCCAAGCTTCGCGACATCCTCGCCGAATACCAATACCCGATCATCGGCCAGCATCGAGTCGCGCAACGCCCGATTGATCGCCTTCGCCATGGTCAAGCTGGTTAGACCTGGAAACTCCGCCCAGAACAGGTCTTTCGAAGAGCCCCTGTCGTCCGCACCGTCATCCGGGGTGTCGTCACCGCTCATCGGTGGTCGCTCAATAATCTGTGTCATCTAGACCTCGCGGGCCAATTCGGCTAGCAGTTGCCGTCGCTGCGCCTCAAGTGCTGGGGTCGGCTCCGCGTAGACAGTGTCGAACAGTTCCGTCACATCGCGGTCCGGGCTGTCGACAACCACATCGCGGAGCTCCGTACGTAGCCGCTTCGCTCGGGCCGCGACACGATCTTCCAGTCGCTGCGTCCAGATTCCGATCCGGTCCAAATAGCGGCGATACCGGGTGATCGGGTCACGAGCCTTCCACTCGGCCAGTTCCTCGGGGGGCTGGTATCTGGTGGGATCGTCGGAGGTGGTGTGCGGTCCCATGCGATAGGTGACGGCCTCGATCAACGTGGGGCCACATCCCGCTCGTGCCCGCTCGGCGGCGTCGGCCATCACGGCATAGCAGGCCAGTACGTCATTGCCGTCGACGACGACTCCGGGCATCCCGTAGCCGTGAGCGCGGTCGGCGATAGACGGTGCCCCTAATTGCCGCCGCACCGGTGTGGAGATCGCCCATTGGTTGTTCTGGACGAAGAAGACGCAGGGAGCCTGTTCGACGGCGGCCAGATTCATCGCCTCGTGGGTGTCTCCTTCGCTCGTGGCGCCGTCGCCGAGGAACGCCACCGTCACCGAGTCCTCATTCAACCTCTGGGCCGCCATCGCCGCCCCCACTGCATGCAGGGCGTGGGTTGCGATTGGAATGGAGATCGGGGCGCAGCACTTATGGGTGAAATGCAATCCCCCGTGCCAGGAACCTCGCCACACGGCCGCCATCTGGGCGGGGGCAATCCCGCGCACCAGGAATGCGCCGAGTTCGCGGTATTGCGGAAAGAGCCAGTCTGTCTTGCGCAGGCACGCGGCGGCACCGACCTGGGCGGCCTCTTGGCCGCGGCACGAGGCGTACAGAGCCAACTCGCCTTGGCGCTGCAGATTAACGAACTCAGTGTCGAGATCTCGGGTGAGCACCAGGTTCTCGTACAACCACGCCAGAGTCTCCGCCGGCACGTCATGCCGATAACGGTCCTCGGCCGTTGCCGAGCCATCCGCAGCAATGAATCGGACCGGTTCCGCGTCTCCCATACCGCCTCCTAACAGTCGCCGGCATGTTTGGCCGGCACGACCTTAGGCCTGCTCAGCGCGGAGGCGGTCAGGGCCAACCCGTTGTGACAGGCGCCAGCTAACGACCGGGGTGAGGCGTGAGCTGAGCGATTCGCTCTGCTCGCCGCAGCACTGGGGGCACCATCCATTATGCCTCCGACCATGCCTGCGAACGACTTCACCGCACCGATTGACGACACGGTGTTCGCCGGTCGGTTCCGTGTGCCATTCAGATTCTGTTGAGCGTGGCTTCCTCGAGGTCCAGCCCGTGCAACATCGACCGCAGCACCTCGTCGTCGATGCGTCCGCTGTCCCGTTCGGCGACGAGCGCCTCACGCTCGGCCGCCAGCATCTCCAGCCGCAGGCGCCGAAACGTTGAAGTGGGGCTCTCTCCCATGTCGCTCTCCTGCCGGCCGAGCCGTTCCCAGGCAGAGTTCCGTCGTCGGTTGTTCCACGCGCGCAACACCTCTGCGGCGCGCTCGTGCGCCGCTGGCGACTCCGTGTCGGCCAACAGTTCGTCGAGGCGGACAGCGGCCGCCGCGGCCGCCCTTTCCTGCGCCGCGGCGGCCGCGATCGCATCGGTGCGCTCATCGTCGCCCTGAACGCCGAGTCGACGAATCAGCCACGGCAGGGTCAAGCCGTGCAGCAGCAGCGTTCCAATCACCACGACAAAGGTGAGAAACACGATGTGTGGACGCCCGGGAAAGGCAGCACCCGACAAGGTCGTCAACGGAACAGCGAACGCCGCAGCCAACGAGACCACGCCGCGCATGCCCGCCCAGGCTACGACGAAGACCTGCGCTGCGGTGGGCGCGGTCTCCCGTTCCCGGATACCAGCCGACAACCTCCTGGGCAGATAGGCGAACGCGTAGACCCACACGATGCGAACGCCGATAACGGTCCCCAGAACAGCCGCCGAGGAGCCGAGGATGACCGCCGCGGGGATTCCGGCAAGCTCGCCGATCACGGTCGGCAACTGGAGGCCGATGAGCAGGAACGCGAACGACTCGAATACCAGTTGAACGGCTCTCCACACAGCCGCATCCTGTAGCCGCGTCTCGTAGCCGGCGTGCACGGACCGTTGACCGAGGATAAGCGCGGCGACCACCACCGCGAGAACCCCGGATCCGTGCGCCTTTTCAGCGGCGAGGTAGATGACGAACGGTGCGACAAGCCCAACCGCGCTTTCCACCAACGGATCGGCCAGTCGTTCCCTGACGAAGGCGATCACGACTCCGGATGCCAAGCCGATCACGATGCCGCCGCCTGCGGCCGACATGAACGTCGTCAGCCCGCCGCCCCAGCTCGCGGCGGCGCCGATCGCCGCCGCGAGCGCAACCTTGTAGGCCGTAAGCGCCGTTGCGTCATTGAGCAAGCTCTCCCCGCCCAGCAACGTCATGATCCGGCGCGGCAACCCGAGTCGGCGCCCGATGGCGGCGGCCGACACCGCGTCCGGAGGCGCAACGATCGCGCCGAGGGTGAGACCGGCCGCGATCGTCATCGCCGGCACCGTCTTGTAGGCGACAAAGCCCACCGCGGCCGTCGTCGCCAATGGCAGGCCGATCGCCAGCAGCCCGATCGGTCGCAGGTTCGTCCGAAGCCCTACGTAGCTGCTCTCCATACCTGCCGACCACAACAGGGGCGGCAGCAGGACGAAGAGCACGAGGTCGGGCTCGAGCTCGAAGTCCCTCAGACCGGGCAACGAACTCGCCGCCAGTCCGGCTACCACCAACGCCAACGGAGCCGAGACATCGAAATGGCGCGCCAATCCGGCTAGCAGGACCGATAGCACAACTACTGCAAGCATGGAGCCAAGCACGTTTGTCACACCTCCTCGGCCGAATCCACGATCGGCCACGCTCCCTATCCTTGGACAACATGATGAAGAGATCACGCGGACGCGACGAAAAGGCGGACCGAAAGGCGGCGGCCGGACCAATGACGTGCCCGCATCTTGCGGCCGAAATCGCAGAGCCGCAACCTCGCACACCGGGAAGGTGCGAAGAGTGCGGTCAGCTCGGTGACGAACACTGGGGTCACCTACGGATGTGCCTCACGTGTGGTCATGTCGGTTGCTGTGATTCCAGTCCGCACCAACACGCCACTGAGCACTTCCGCCAGACGGGTCATCCCATCATGCGATCCATCGAGCCTGGGGAAAGCTGGCGCTGGTGCTACGTCGATACTCAGATCGGCTGAGGAGCAGACCGCGACTGTTCGTTCTCGGTCATACCCGGACAGGTGGTAGCTCCCGCCGGTCCGGCACTAACACCGTTGCGGCCAGAACAGCGAGCACGTTCAACGTCAGCAGTGCGGCCAGCGGACCGATGATGGCGGTGTTTTGCGCGTATGCGCCGAGCGCAGCTCCCACCAGCGAGGACTCGACAGCGATCAGCAAGGCGCCGAACCCGAGCAAGGCCGCACGGTGGCCCTCGTCGGCTTGCCGACTCACCCAGATCAGACCGGCGCTGAAGATCCCCTGATTCGCGACGGTGGCAAGCACGAAGACCACCGAGTACACCCAGACGTGGTCCCATTCTTGGCGCAGTTCGATGGCGACGCAGATGGCGGCAGCGCCCACACCTTGCAGGGCGCAGAGGACCAGCATCGCCCGTACCCCGTGTCGGTGACTGACCCAGCGCCACAATGCTGCTCCAACAAGCAGACCCACACTCGAGGAGATGATCAGAACCTCCAGACACCCGACGGTGTCGGGGTGGTTGACCGACGCGTGCACACTGTAGAACGGGGTGCCGAGGCTGACCGGCACGAAGAACACCATGATCCACGCGTATCGGCGAAACCACCGTTGGGACCGGGCCGCTCGCAGTCCCTGGCGGTAGGTGTCGGCGAAGGTCACCTCCCGAGGACGGTCAGCCAAGGACACCGGGCCGATGAATATCGCGCAGACGGCGGAGGCCGAGAGGCAGACGGCGCCCAGCCAGAGCAGGTCGACCTGGCCGGCCCGAGCCTGGGTTTGCGTCAGGTAGGGAACGAGCAACAAGGTGATCAGGACTGTGGTGACGGCGCCGAGCGCACCCTGCACGAGGACCAGATCGCGGCGGCGCCTTTCGGTGAGTTTGGCCGAGATCGATTCGGAGAAGGCGACTTTGGATAGACCTGATACCAGGCCGGCGGCCAGCGAAGCGCTCAAAAAGCCAGCAGCCACAAAGAGACCGCTCCACGCCGATAGCGCGCTGAGCGCCACGGCGGCGGCCATGGCGCCAGTTGACCAGGCGATCACGGCGTGCACATTGGAACGACTGCGCGCCAGCACGAATGGGGACAGTGCGTTGCCCAGGGCGACGCCCACAGCGGAGGCCGCATAGACCAAACCCGCTACCCACAACAGGTTGTATTCGGCCGCGATAAACGGCAGCACCACGGTGACGTTGGCTAACTGCATGCCGGTGAGATAGAGCGTGCCCTGAGCGAGGAACACCCGATAAGGACCGCGCTCGTCGGCTGCTCCGTCGGCCACCATCAGGATGCTATCGAGGTCCTCGTGGAACACGTAGGCCTACCTTGGTATCACCCGCGAACCCCCTGTCAATGTCCACAGCAACCTTCCCTGCCGCCACCGCTCGGAGGAGGGTCGAAATCATGACCGCTTCGTTCGCGACCCGTACGCCGACCCGTCAGGAAGCCCAGGAACTGCTCGGCCTGCTGGCCCAGACACGAACCCAGCTCGCCAAGGACGTGGCGGCGGCCAAGCGGGAAGTGCGCCGGCTGACCAGCGAATTGGATCGGTTGAACCGGCAACTGTGCGATGTCGAGATCAGCGAAGAATGGCTGACTTCGGTGGCTCACCATCCGGCGACCCGCAACCGGCCGATACGGTCTTTCACAGGGCAGAGCCCCTGGCACCCGTCCCTGCTGGACGACTTCACCGACATAGAGCCCGATGTCGCCTACGAGATCGCCGACAACATCGAGCACGGCCGCTGCCCGCGGTGCACGCGTCCACTTCCGGAACCACCGGAATGTCCGGTGGGGTCACGCTTCACCGACTGTCGATCGATTCCGATCTGCGCCCCGTGCGGCCAGGACGAGGCGTTCGAGTTCATGCAGAAGGGATGGGTCTCAGGAGCGTGGGACTGGCCGCTGGACACCACCGAAATAGACCAAAGGCGGCGGAACTTCCTCGATGGACGGACGATTGCGGACGTCTTGGACCGGGCGAGCGGCGATGCACTCATCGATGAGAGCGTCAGGGGGTTCGTGAACGCGCGCAGGGCGGTCGGCTGGGCACAGCACGCGACGATGCCAACGCGGATGCAGCGAGAGGAGGCCGAGACGCAATGAGCTTGGAGGCGCGTCATTTCCCCTGAGCGCGCCTGACATGAAATGGCAACCCCGGCATCGTGAAAAGGTGCCGGGGTTGCTGACATCAGACCGGCGCTTTGCGGGCATCGCCGTTCAGTTCACGCAGGGAATTCCGCCGCTGGCGACCGGCCCGCCGGCATCCGGGGCCGGAAGCGCCGGGGAGTCCGGCGGGGTGTCCGGCGGGGAGTCCGGCGGGGTGTCCTCGACCGCGGGGGAGGCCGACGGTGAAGCTGACGAATCATCTGCAGCGTCAGGGATTTGGTATTCCGGCCCGAGTATCACCCGGATTTGTCCCGCTGCCACGGTGGGGTCGGGCCGGGGCTCGGCGTCGATTCCGAGCACAGCGGCCAGCAACTCGGCGTCGGCGGCAGCCCCAACTCCGTATCCGATACTGGTGTCGGGAGACTCGCCGTCGTTGCGGTCGCGGATCTCCTCCACTGTGTAGCCCCGGCGGGTCAGGAGGTCGGCGGTACGGCTGGCTAACCCATAGATGTCGCTTGCGTTTACCACCACGATCGCAGACTGTGGTTGCGTGGCGGCAGGCGCGTCCGCGGGCGAGGTGGCGTCCGTTCCCGCTATGTCCGCGGCGATCTCGGCCCGGATCGCGGCAGGATCGACGATATTGACGTCCTGTCCGTCGACCGTCGCGTAGCGCACCACCGGCAGGGTCCGGAACTCGACGTCGCCACCGGCCAGCGCGGCGATCCGACGAAACTGGGGCTCACCCCAGCCTTCGGACAACACGACGTCTTTGCGAGCCACCGCCACCAGGTCACGAAACTCGTCGAGGTTGCCGAAAACCCCGGCCTGCTGCAACTTATGTGCGATCGCCAAAAGGAAAGCCTGTTGGCGATGGGTGCGGTCGAGGTCGCCGTTTTCCAGGCCGTGCCGTTGACGCACGAAAGCCAAGGCCTGGGCGGCGTTGAGGGTCTGCCGGCCGGCGGGGAAATCCGCTCCCGAATACTCGTCGTAGACGGGGTGGTTGAGGCACACCTCGACCCCGCCAAGGCTTTGGGCCAAGTCGTAGAAACCGGCCAGATTCACCTCGGCGAAGTAGTCGATGGGCTGACCGGTGAGTGCTCGAACCGCGCGCAGCGTTGCTGCTCGCCCGGCTTCCCGGCCCCGTCTTTCGAGTTCAGTCGGATCGGTGATGCCTTCGTCCAGCAACTCCTGCTCGGTCTGCGCCTTGGTGAGCCCGTAGGCCTCCTTGATTTTGATGTGGTCGTATCCCTTGATGTCGCTGACTGCGACGTAGTCATCGCGAGGGATGGAAAAGGCAACCACCCGATCGTCGGCACCGATGTGCACCAGGATCAACGTGTTGGTGTTGTAACCGCCGGAACTGGAGTCTCCGGCGTGCAGCTTGTCCAGGATTTTTTCCGGCAGATCGTTGCCGTCCTGGTCTTTGCGGGAATCCAGCCCGATCAACAGGATGTTCATGCTCCCGCCACTGGAGCGTGGCGTGTCCAGACCGAGCGCACGCGAGACAGTGATTCCGCTGAGCAGGCCGTGGGCATGCCAGTAGGCGATTCCGGTACCAGTCAGCGCGAACGCCGCCAACAGGGCGGCCAATGTTCGCCCAAGAACCCGGACCACTCGCATGTCGGCCAGTATCGCCTGTCTGTCGTGGCGAGATGGCTGTTGTCTCCGAACGGGATGCAGGCAGTGGCGTCTACGGAATGGCGTCTACGGAATGGCGTCTATTGGACGACGAGTTCAAGCGCGCAGGACCTGGCGGAGCTTGCCGCTGCGTGGCTCCTGCCGGGGCGCCTCGGAGGTGCACGTGATCGTCACGTCGGTAACGCCCTGGCTCCCCAGAAACTCGCGGACCCGTCGTTCGACTTCGCGTTCCACCTCGCTCCTGGTCGCCCCCTTGTCCACATCGAGTCGGACGGTGAGGCCGCGCGATCCCGTTCCGATCGCTTGGAAGCGATGGACACCCGGGGTTTCCTCGATCACCGACCCGAGGGCCAACGGCAGGATCGGCACTGACTGGTGGTCGGCGTCTTCGAAGCTCAGCACGTCATTGGTGCGACCCTCGACCGCCACCACCGGGAACGGGCTCCCGCAGGTACACGAATGCGGTTGTAGCGTCACCCGATCGCCGAGGTCGTATCGGATGATCGGCTGGATGCGGTTGGAGAGGTTCGTTACGAGCACGCTGTCCGACTGCACGCCGGGCGGCACGGGCCGGCGGTCGGAGTCCACCGGTTCGAGGATGTACCAGTCCGAATTGACGTGCAGGAATCCATGTATGCATTCGATGGCGAGGCCTGGCACCTCAGTTGCGGCATAGCCCTCCGTCACCGGACACCCGAAGGTGCTTGTGACGGCCTCCCGCATGGCGGGAGTGAACAACTCACCGGCACAAAGGATGTGCACCGGCTCTATACGAAGCCGCCCGGCGCGCTGCTCAGCTGCCAGCAGCACGAAGACGCTGGGATAGCCGCTGAGCAGAGTCGGTTGGAACTCGTTCAATTCCGCGACCAGCTCACCGACTGGGCGAAGAACCGAGAGCACACGTGTGCGATCAGCGAGCAAGGGGCTGAGCCGCCGGGCGCGCTCTGCCAATGTGACCGCCCCGAAGTGGCCCCCGGTCGCAAACAGGGCGGCCGTCCTCATACCCCGTCGGGCGAGTGCGGCCAGGTCGATTCGGCGCACAACGGGCTGCGGCCGGGTGCGTCCCACGATGTTGTACACCCGCCATGACAGCCGGTCCTGCAACAGGACTGCCGGCTCCCCGGTGGTTCCGGAGGTCGTCATGACCAGATAGCGCCCCAGATACAGCTGACCGACGCACTCGCCCCGGGAAAGGAAGTTGTTCCGGAGATCTTCGAGGGTGACGTCCGGATCGGTGACCCAGTCATCGAAGCGGGACATGAGGGTCGGCTTGTCAAGGACCGGCAGATCGCCGATCTCCCCCACCCGGGGTGGCAGCTGGCGATAGTGATGTCGATAGAACGGCGACGCGATCCGTGCATGGCGCACCAAGTTGTGCAGACGCCGCCGCTGAACGCGTGCCAACCGTTCCGGATCGGAATGGGCTGAGCGGATGGCATCGAGCAGCAGGTAGGGCACCGACTCAGAGATGCTCATGGAACCACTCCATCACACATCACGGTTTGCCTCAGCGATCAGCGGCACTCGTCGATGCCCTAGACCGTCGGCCCGGGGCCCTCGGTGTCATTCCCCTGTGCCGGTATTTGTTCCGTCGTCGACGGGCGGCACCGGAATCCGGCGGAGGTACTCCAAAAACACATCCACGGCAGCAGCCGCCATGGCGCCCATCGCGGGGTCGATGTTCGTTCCCCGTGGGACGCTCGCTCCGAGGTGGCTGAAGAACTGAGCCGTTATCGCTTCGCGGACTTCCCAGGCGAGTTCGGCCACTTCAGTGGCATCTCGAAGCACATGTTCCGCCGTCATGCGGCGTGCCGCCTCATCGACAACAGGTTTGAGGGCTTCTATTGCGCGGCGTTTGATTTCCTCGAGCAGGGGCCGCGAACTATCGGGCCAGGTTCCAGCCATGTCGGATCACGTTACGCCTTAGCGCTGGCAAGCACCTGGCTGGATGACGAAGTGATCTCCGCGCTGCCGATCACCGGGCCGTAAGCTCAGCGACGTGGAACTCAATGGAGCTAGTGCAATCGTCACTGGTGGGGCATCGGGCATCGGTGCCGCCACCGCGCGTCAGTTGGCCGATCTCGGCGCCCAGGTCGTCATCGCCGACATGCAAGTCGAACGCGGCCAACAACTCGCGAGTGAGATCGGCGGCGTGTTCGTCCAGGTCGACGTCACCAACACCGAGCAGATCATCGATGCGGTCAACACCGCGATGGATCTCGGTCCGCTTCGCGCGCTGGTCAACTCCGCCGGCGTGGGATGGGCCCAGCGCACCATCGGCAAGGACGGGGAATTCGCCTCCGCCCACGACCTTGACCTGTACAAGAAGGTCATCACGATCAACCTGGTGGGCACATTCGACTGCATCCGCATTGCGGCCACCGCGATGAGCCGGCTGGAGCCGACCGCCACCGGTGAGCGCGGGGCGATCGTGAACATGACCAGTGTGGCGGCGTTCGACGGGCAGATCGGCCAGGCAGCGTACTCGTCGTCCAAGGGCGGAGTCGTCGGGCTGACCCTCCCGGTGGCCCGTGATCTGGCCGCCGTCGGGATTCGGGTCAACACCGTCGCGCCCGGCCTGATCGACACCCCCATCTATGGCGAGGGCGAGCACGCCGAAGCCTTCAAGGCCAAACTCGGCCAGTCGGTGCTCTTCCCGCACCGCCTCGGCAAACCCGAGGAGCTGGCCTCGATGGTCATCGAACTGATCACCAACTCGTACATGAACGCCGAGGTGGTCCGCGTCGACGGCGGCATCCGGATGCCCCCCAAGTAGCGGTCGGCTCAGTCAGGGTCTGGCCCTATCAGCTGCCGGTGGGCCCTTCGCCGGCCGGCCGCGCCCTGAACTCCTTCGGTGGCCCATCGCTGGCCACTTGATCGGCCAACTCCAACCCCGCGCCGGCATACACGTTGAAGGCGATGCCCACGCCGTGGTCCTTTGCCCACTGCACCTCATCGTCGTATCGGGCGACGGCGGCGACCTTGCCACTGAACCCCGACTCGCGCAGACATTCCAGCGCTGTGACATTGGCGCCATGACGCGGCATGGCCAGGATGGCAATGCGCACCGAGTCGGAGCGTTCAAGTTGGTTCCAGAAGTACAGATCCGTGGCGTCCCCTTCGATCACTCGCAGGCCGTTCTCCGCCAGTCGCTCGATTCGGGGCCCGTCATAGTCGACACCCACGACCCGCAGTCCATAGTGATCAGTCAGTCGTTGGTAGGCGGCAAACCCGACTCGGCCCATCCCGATCACCACGACCTCGGCGTCGCCGGCGTCGCCGTGACGTTCTTCGGGGTTCAATTCGCTTTCGTCCTGGGCGGGAAGCCGCGCCGCGATCTTCTCCACCATCAGATGCCCGCGTCCGTTGACCATTGCCGACACCACGAAGCTCAGTGCCACGGCGATCGACATCTCGACCAGCCAGGCCTTGCCCAGCAAACCGGCGGAGACACCGACCGACACGACGATCAGGCCGAATTCGGAGTAGTTCATCAAACTCAGCCCCGACAGCAACGCCGTGCGGTATCGCAGCTTCAAGCGCGACAGCAGCACCACGTACCAGGCTGCCTTGAAAGGCAGCAGCAGCAACATCAGCAGCGCGACGCCGACGGTGGGCAGGTCCGGTAGACCAGTCAGCCCGATCGATACGAAGAACCCAACGAGCAGCAACTCCTTGATATGAAACAGCGACCGCGCGAGCTCGGACGAAGCCGGGTGCGATGCCAGGAGTACCCCCATGATCAGGGCGCCTAGGTCACCCTTGAGTCCGAGGGCGGAGAACAACGCGTACCCAGGCACCAATGCCATCACGATGCCAAAAAGTGACTGCATCTCTCCGTGGCCCAGCCGGGTCCAGATCTTGCGCAGGACCCGCGTCAGCGGCCACAGACCCACCAGTGCCAGCGCCCACGGGCTGGGTAGGTGACCGCTGGTGGCCGTCAGGAAAATCACGGCGACAATGTCCTGCATCACCAGGATGCCGATGGCGACACGGCCGTAGAGTGCGTGCGATTCGCCGCGCTCCTCGAGGACTTTGACCACAAAAACCGTGCTGGAGAACGACAGCGCGAAGGCGAGCAGGGCGATCGTCTGCAGGCTCTGCCCCGCCAGCATGGCCACTCCGGCCACCGAGGCCAGCCACATGACGACGCTTCCGAGAACAACGCTGACCACCATGTGCGCGGACGTGGTCAACCACACCTCGCGACGCAGCAGTATGCGAATGTCCAACTTGAGGCCAATCGCGAAGAGCAACAATGTGACGCCCAGATCCGCCATCGTTTCCAGCTGGGGCATCTCCCCCACATCGAGAGCGTTGATGACGAATCCCGCCGCCAGAAACCCGACCAATGGGGGTAGCCGCACAGCCATCGCAAGGCCGCCGAGACCGAAGGTGATGACGAGATAGATGGCGACGACTGTCATCGGCGGTCCCCTCGGTCCAAGGCGTGGGTGGTCGCAGATGTGGCCGACGACCCGGTTCACTGCTTGAGCCGTAAAAGTATCCCGGAAAACACCGGATTGCCCTGCCGACGCCAAATCAATCAAGCCCGGTCACGTGCAGGAGAGGGCCGGACCGCCTACCTGGGGCGCCCTGTCTTCGGCTTGGGCCCAAAGTTCCGAAGGCTGCCCGGGTGGCAGGGCGCGAAGACTACGTCGCTGACATTTCCGCACGTTTGGCCAGCGCCAACTCCCGGATCTTGGCGAGATCGGAGTCGGTATAGACCCCGTTGACACCGGAGATCGCGGCGAGTTTCATGCCATGCTTCAGCCCGAGCCGATAGATCTCCTTGACCTTCTCCCATTCGATATTGCGTCCGACGGTGAATGTCTCGTAGCGACCCTCGAGCGCCAGAACGATGGTCTCGGCCAGGCAGGCGTAGGCAACACCCTTCGGCAGGCCGATTCCCTTCATCCGCGGGTCACCGGGCAGTTCGATCTCCCCGGACTCGATGACCAACACATCGGGTCGCTTGGCAACATCGGATGCCGAGAGGTCCAACGGCCGCGCGACATCGGTGATGACCGCACCCGGCTTCACCTTCATGATGTCGAGCACCTTCTTGCCGGCCCCCGAGGTTGCCGTGACAATGACATCCATGTCGGCGATGTGCTCGTCGGCATCGGCACCCACGTGGATCGTCGCACGCGGGTTCTCCCGTTCGATGTCAGCCTTCAGCGCCAACAACTTGGCCGGTTCGATCGAGACCAGCCACAGTTCGTCGGCGGCCATCGCCAACAGGCGCGCACATACCGAGCCGATGGCGCCGGTCGCGCCGACCACCATCGCCTTGCCCTTGATATGCCCCTTTTCGTCCACTTCAGCGATGCCGAGTCGGCGGACCGCGTCATGGGCGGCCCACAGCGCACCCGATGCGCTATAGGAGTTGCCGGTGGTGATGGGGAGCGGTGCGCGCTTGGCCACCGTGACACCGGCGTCGCCGACGACCTTCGTGAACGCGCCGAGGCCCATGATCTGGGCGCCCATCTTCTGCGCCATGTCGGCCGCCTCGAGGAGCCGCGAGTAGGTGAACTCCGGATCGTGCGCCATGAGTTCCTTGGGCGTGCCGCCGACGGTGATGAGCCAGCCCTCGACCTCGGCGCCGGTCGGGGACTTGATACCGGTGACATGGCTGTAGACGAACGGTGGCGCGTGTGCCATCAGCTTCTCGACGCCATCCATGAACATCCCCGGCGCCACGTCGGCGACGGCATCGAGCGCTTTTACGTTGCGGAAGTACTCCTGGGACAGCGGGTGAATCACGAAAGCGAACCGGGACCTCCGCTTGAAGCCGCTCGGGTAGAGGATCCGTGGCTGTAGCTGCGCCGACTGGATCATGTCGAGCAGGTCGTCATCGGACAGGCGTGACTCCTCGGCTTGGCCCGCCACCAGCATCAGGGCCTCAAGCGTCGCCTCATTGACCACCACTCCTTCGAACGGCTGCGGCACATCGTCGAGGATCAGGTCTACTCCACGCTCCCGCAGGCTGTTCAGCCGCTCCTCGCCGATCGACGTCGAGATGAGGGTCTTGCCCTTCAGGTCGTTCAACTCGAACTGCGCGAGTTCCCGGAAGGTGGCCACCACGACGTCGCAGTCCTGCAGGGCCTTGCGAACCCTCGACTCGATGATCTTTCGGCCCGGGGCGGTGGTCGCCGACACCACCGCGGAGGGGATTTTTCCAAGAAGCCAGCCCGAGGCGGACATCAAGCGCTCGAACACCTCGAACGGAGTGTGAATGTCGGCGAGGCCGTACTCGACCGCCGGGTCGGCGAAGCGGAAATTCTGTGTGCTCTCCGAGAGCACTCGAGTGGTGCGGTAGTGGTTTCGCCCGCCGAGCACAACCACTCGCGCATTGGCGAAGTAGCCGGGCATCTCGCCGGACAGGTGCCGAATGGTCCACTCCTGCAACACGTTGCGCAACCGGTGGCCATCGGTGACAACCACCCCGGTGGACGCGTCGGTATCCGCACCGAGGGCCTTCCGAAGACTGTCAGGATTGCCCTTCAGGGTTCCGGCCACCTGGGCGTCGTGGACTCCGCTGACCCCGATGGCCGCGGCCCGGCCAGACCACTTACGCAGTTCTTCGACAGCCCGCTTGATGCTGCCGCCGGTACCCACCCGGACGATTCGGAAGTCCCCTCCCAGAAACTCCACGGACTCGTCGTAGTCCCGCCCGGGGCCGCTCAGGCTGATATTGACGACCAGCGATTGCCTGTGTTCAGTCATGGGATCTCTCTTCAAGCCATTGCTGTTAGATCATTGCCTGGGAGTCGAACTCCGGGTGGGCCGCCATGAAGTCGAGCAGCTTTCCGGCGTAATCGCGAAAATGGGGACATCGGACCCCGGTGCCTTCGAGGTCGGCCACGGCTTGCGCCGTGCCGTAAGTGGTGGGGAACGCAAAATAGTCCAGGGTCTCCGCAGGGAGACCGGTGAGCAGTTCCATCCCGGGGACCGTGTCGAGCAGTCCGCGAACGACCGATACCGGGATGGGCAGCCAGACCAGCTTCCTACCGAGGTGCTTGCCGAAAGTCTCGGCCACCTCGCGAGCCGACGGTGGATCGGGGTCGGTCAACTGGTACGTCTTGCCCTCGGAACGATCAAGGACGCTCAGAGCGTCCATCGCTGCAATGACGTAGTCCCGCGGAACCAGCGATGCCATGACGGTCTTGTCGACGCTAGGCAGGAACGTCACGCCGGGCAGTCGCTTCATATAGGTGGCAACAAAGTAGGGCCCGTCATACTTCTGGGTCTCACCCGTGCGCGAGTCCCCCACTACGATTCCAGGGCGGTAGATGGTCGCCGGCAGCCCCTCGGCGATCGCCGCGCGCACCAGTCGTTCGGCCTCGTATTTCGTTGACTCATAATGATTTTGAAACTTCTGACCCTCCTCAAGCATCTGCTCGGTGAATTCGCCGTCGTAGGCGCCGGAGACGTAGCAGGTGCTCACGTGCTGCAGTCGACGGAAGTTCGACCGCTCCCGGCAGAACTGCAGGACGTTGTCGGTACCGACGATGTTGACCAGCTTCGCGATGTCCTCAGGTACCGAAAGGTCGTATACGGCCGCGAGGTGCCAGACCTCGTTGACGTCATCGACCGGGACGGAATCGGAAAGCCCCAGGCCTCGCGCCGTGATGTCGCCCTCGACGAGTTGGACCCGGTCGGCGGTGTGGGGATGGGCTGCCTGAATTTCAGCCAGCTTGGCCTTCGCGGTATCCATGTGCCTCGCCTGCACGATGCAGATGGCCGTGGCTCCCTCCCGCTTTTCGAGGATGCACGGGAGTAGGGCCGACCCGAGGAAACCCGGGAACCCGGTCATCAACACTGCACTCATTTCTTCCTCGCATTCAGCTGCCGAAGATCAATGGGCGCTGCGCGCCTGACGCAGGTGTGCGCCCCTTAGCGGCCATGCTTCCAGAACCAGCATGGTCGCCGACTGCATAACTGAGAAATCTACTGGACCACCAGCCCAGGTCCGATGGTCATGCAGCAGTACTGGCAGGAGGGTGAGCTCACTACCGCCGCTGGTCGGTGGCTGGTTGCGGACCGGTGCACTCCGATCCGGTTGATCAATGGGTTATGAGCGTCGCGCGGCCCGCGTCAGGGGCGGGAAGGTTTGTCTCGGTTGCGGCCGTCCCAGGGTGTCGTCGCAGTGTTTTACGCTTCGGTCATGCGGGCAACGCCTGAGGTAGCGGTACGGTGAGTCAGCCGGTGTGGCTCCGCCCGACCGCGATGTTGTGCGGTGCGGTTGCCCTGATCTCCAGCTGTGCCAGTGAGCCCCCACCGGTTCTGGTGGAGGGTCGCGCGGTATCGATGCGTTATGACCCCAACCGGGTCGCGGGGCTACCGGTCAGCGACGGCCCGAGCGGGCCGCGAGCGGCGCCGCCCTCCGCGGCCGGGCGGGTCCGCAACACCGACGACGGCAGCGTCGACCGGCTGGCGCTGCTCGCCGTGGACGACATCGAGGATTACTGGCGACAGCACTATAGGGAGCAGCTGCCCGGGTCTTTTTCCCCTGTGTCAGGCCTGGTCTCGGTGGACCCGGAAGAATCCCACCCGAAAGTCTGCGGCAATGACCCCGAGGAGTTCTCCTTCAACGCCGCCTACTGTCTGCGCTCCGATGTGATCGCCTGGGACCGGGTCGGGCTGCTGCCGGTGGCTGAGAAGTTCTTCGGTGAGGTGGCGGTCAATGGGCTGCTGGCCCACGAGTACGGCCATGAGCTGCAACACAAAGCCGGGTTGGTCGACGACGCGACCCCGCTGCTGGTGTCCGAGCAGCAAGCCGACTGTTTCGCCGGGGTATACCTGCGCTGGGTTGCTGAAGGCGAATCCCCCCGCTTCGCACTGAACACCACCGACGGCCTAGACAAGGTCCTGGCCGGGGCAATCGCGATTCGTGACCGGCCACCGGATTTCAATCCACTCGGGGTCCTACCAGTGGAGGCGTCCCACGGCACCGCGCTGGATCGGGTGTCGGCCGTCCAGCAGGGCTTCGACCTCGGCGCAGGCAGTTGCGCGCGGATCACAATGGCCGACATCACCGCACGCCGTGGCGACATTCCCGCCGCGCTCTTCGATCCGGCCGGCACCCAGAGTGATATGCCGATCACCGAGCAGGCGCTGTCGTCGTTGGTGGCTGAACTGAACACCGTCTTCTCCCCTACACGGCCGCCGTCGTTGCGGCTGGGCGTGTCCTGCGCCGCGGGACCAGTTGCCTACTGTCGCGACAGCAACACCGTGGAAGTCGATCTCGGTGCGCTGCAGCAGATCGGCACCCCGGCCAGTGAAAGCCAGCGAGTCCTTCTGCAAGGGGACAATTCGGCGATTTCGGTGGTGACGTCGCGCTACATGCTGGCCCTGCAGAATGAACGGGGAGTCGACGTCGATGGCCAGGGTGCCGCGATGCGCACAGCGTGTCTGACCGGAGTGGCGCAAAACAAGATGGCCGACCCCGCAACCGCGACGGGCGACCTGGTGCTGGGTACGGGAGACCTCGACGAGGCGGTATCGGGCCTGCTGACCAACGGAATCGCCGCCAGTGACGCAGCCGGGACCAGTGTGCCCTCCGGGTTCACCCGTATCCTCGCGTTCCGTTCGGGTTTGACGGGCGATCCCGAACGCTGCTACCGGTTGTTCGGGTGAACGCGATGGACGACGCGGCGGATCCTGAAAAGACCCGGGAGATTCGGAAGATGAGGACTCCCCCGCCCGCCGCTCCGACACGTCACATCCCGACCTCACCCCCCGACGGCCCCACGAAGTTCATCCCGGTCTCGCCCCCGCCGCACCGGCACATCTCACCACCGCCACCGCGATACCGGCCGCCCGTCGGACCGCCGCCGCCCCGGCCTGCACCACCGACCGCTGCCCCGACTCCGCCGAGAAGGGCTGACCGACACCCTGAGCCGGCGACGGAGCTTCCGTGGTGGCAGACCATCAACCGGGACCGGCCCCAACCGTCGCCAGCACAGCCCGCACCGCCACCCCCACCGCCGGCGAGTCGTACCCCCGGCCCGACTGCACCACCCCCGGCCCCGCGACCCCGCACCCCGCCCGAATCCGGCCGCTCGACGTCCTTATGGTGGCTCACCGCCGCGGCCGGCTTGGTCGTCGTGATCGCCAGCGTGGCGCTGACCCTCTCACTGATCGGCACCCGTTCGGCCTCAAGGGTTCTCGACATCACATCGGCCCAAAGGCAAGTCGAACGAATCCTGCGCGATCCGATTGATGGGTACGGGGCAGCCGAAGTGAGCGGGGTGGTGTGCAATGGCGGCGTCAACCCGACCATCCGCAAAGACACCGGATTCGCTTGCGATGCCGTCGTCGACGGGGTGCCGCGGAAAGCTGCCGTGGTCTTCCAGGACGACGACGGTACGTACGCCGTCGATCGGCCGCGCTGACCGCCGAAGCCGAGGTTTACCGGACGGTTCATTGTCGGCGGTGTAGTCGGGGTCCGACCGCCTTCAGTGCAAAACTACAGGGGAAGATCCGTCTAACTCGCCGCGTGGTCTGAGGTCTGGCGGCCGGGCACAACGACATCCGGGCGACATCCAGGCGGATTCAAGGCTGCCGATCTTGGGTACTGGAGGGGTGGGAATGGGCGAGGCTAATCTCAGCCGCTACGCATTGATCGAGGAGATCGGCCAAGGCGGCATGGGCACCGTGTATCGCGCAACAGACACCAAATTGCTGCGTGAAGTCGCGATCAAGGTCCTCCGGCCTGAACTGGTATCGATGCCCGGCTACGTTGAGCGCTTCCGTCGTGAGGCTTATGCGGCCGCGCGACTGAGCGAACCCCACATCGTCCCCGTCTATGAGGCCGATGACACTGATGGACAGCTGTTCATCGTCATGCCATTGATCGATGGCGTCGACCTGAACGTCGTTCTCGCCCGTGACGGGGCTATGACTCCAGAACGGGCAATACATGTCGTGGACCAGGTTGGGGCTGCTTTGGACGCAGCGCACAGTTCCGGATTGGTGCACCGGGATGTCAAGCCCCCCAACATCCTCGTCACGGCGCGGGATTTCGCCTACTTGATTGATTTCGGCATCGCCAATGCCGACTACGACACAAAACTCACTGCCACCGGAACCACTGTGGGCACTTGGGGATACATGGCCCCGGAGCGGTTCACCACCGGTGTCGCCGACGAACGCGGCGACACCTATGCCCTGGCATGTGTCCTCTACCAGTGCCTCACCGGTATCCAGCCATTCGCCGGTAATGGCATGCCGCAGCAGGTGCACGGGCACTGCTATTTGGCCCCTCCGCGCCCGACATCGATGGTTCCAACGCTGCCGTCAGCCTTCGATGAGGTGGTGACGCGCGGCATGGCAAAGGATCCCGACCAGAGATACCAGACGTGCCATGAACTCGTCGAAGCGGCGCGGCACGCCCTGACCGCGCCCGAACCCGCTGCCGACGTGCACGGCGCGCGTCGGCCACCCGCGTTGCCCCTCACCATGCCCGCGGCCCTCTACAACGAACAGTTGCATCAAGCCCAGACCAAGTCGGCTTCGCCACAAGGGCCGCCACCGGGCCGGCCCTCGGAGCTGATTACTCCACCCCATCACCGCTCACGTGGTTCCAAGATCGGACTGCTCGCCGGCGCAGCCGCGGTCGTTGCCGGGATGATCGGCGCGACGTTTGCTTTGAACGCCCGCGACCACACCACTGGGACCGCTGCTCCTGGGCCAAAGCGGGCACCCGCTTCATGCCACATCGTGGCAGATCCGATGGCAGACATTGCCGTTAGGACCGATCAAGAGCCCAGGTTGCGCATCCCCGTGCCGCCTGGATGGCACCGCAGCACCAGGCAAGACGGCCAGACGGTCGTACTTCATCGCCTCGCTCACTGTGCAGGCGGCCAACGGCGATGACCAGACTTACCTCAAAGATGCCGACACCATCGTCAAGGGTTTTCAGGTGCTCCCGCCGCGGTAATTACTTCGATTCCCGACCGGCGATGATGCCGCCTTAGACTCCTGGGCTTTCTAGTTGTCGCGCTTCGCGATCATCAGCCAACCGAGCACTGTTGCCAGCGCAGTAGCCGCGTCGTCCGCGGCCGGCTGAACCCAGGCATTCCACGCCAACTCCGGCACCACCGCGTCTGTGAGAGAGCCGCGAGATCATCGGCTCAGCTGCGTGAATCAACTAATCGCACAGATGAGACACGCATATCGCACAAATGCGGTTAGCTGCCGCATTCGGGAACTGCTGGCAGTCCTTCGACGTTAAGTCGTCGCGGCCCCAGGAGAGGATTGACATTGCCATTGAGCGAAACCCACAGGGCCTTGCTGGAGCGAATCGGCGCCAGGAGTGCGCGTATCGCGGTGCTCAGCGGGGCGGGGATTTCCGCCGAGAGTGGCACATGGTGGAAAGAAGCCGGCCGCCGGCGACACGCTTTGCCCTGCAGTCCGGGGACCGGGGTCAGCCGCGCCCACACTCCGCAAGGACCGATTCGTCTGCCCGCTCAGCTGTCCCCGTCGCATCGGGCACCGACTCAGCCAGAATGTGCAGATCCGGTGTAGGCAGCAGCATTCCGAGGATCAATACGCTGATCGGAATGAAGCACAGAACAGTCAGAACCGCTTGCGGCCCATGATGATCCGCGATCATGCCTAGGATCGGGACAAACAAACCTCCGGCGCTGACTCCAAGTCCGAGTGTCACGCCTGAGGCCGTTCCGGGCCTTGTCGGTAGGTAGTCCTGGCCCAGCTTCACCAGAACCGCGAAGGGAAGGTTCACCGCAACCCCGGCGACCGCCGCCAGTGCCAGCGCGGCAGTCGGATTCGGGCACATGCGCAACGCAAGCAGCGCGGGCACGGCGACGATCCCGCCAACCTGGATGGTACGTACCATCCCCAAGCGATCGGCGATGCGGCCACCGGTCACTGTGCCCAAGACCCCTCCACCGAGGAACATTGTCAGCGCCAGTCCGCCCAGGCCCGGCGATGCATGCAGGTTCCTGATCCAGTAGAGCGCGATGAAGGTGTTCATCCCGAAGTAGATGACTGAACGCACCACCTCCACGGCGGTCAGAACGAGGAACGGTATCCACCGATCGCGGCCGTCGGAGTGCCTGTGGGTGACGTGTGCCGCTTCTCGACGCTGCTGGTACCGCCACAGGACGTAGCCCATCAGGACCGCCGGCGGGATGAACGCCGCTGTAGCACCGATCCCCATCGCCACGAAGGCGGGAGTGGCGAGTGCGGGAGCCAGGAAGAATCCAACGCTACCTCCGGCGGCAAAGAAACTCATCGCGGTGGCGCTGCGCCCTGCGTCCCGGCGAGCATCACGTCCTGCCCCCGGATGAAACAACGACACCCCAATCCCCGAGAGCAGCAACAACAGCCACACCATTGGGTAACTCGGAGCCAGGCCGGTCAGTCCTGCGCTGATACCCGCGATGACGATGCCCGCCGGCGCGTGCCACAGGAGCTTGCGGCGGTCTACGAGCAAGCCGAAAAGCGGCTGCGGGATCGAGCTGCCGAGGGTGGCGGCCAAGGCCAGTCCGGCAGCTCCGGTGTAGCTATAGCCGCGCTCGAGGACAAAGAAGGGGATCACGGCGGGCACGAGTCCCTGATAAAAGTCGTCGACGGCATGCGCGGCCACCCAATACTTCATGCCGACCAACGCGGCCTTGGGACCCGTTGCCGGCGTCAGAGTTGCATGCGCGTTCATCCTCTACCCTTCCGTGTTTGGCACTACGTTAGGTAGCCAGCCCCCGCGCACGCTTCCGATAAAATGCCAATTTATGTCGGAAAACAGCCACGCTGGCAATCATTCGACGTTGTCCAAGGCACAGTCGGGTGGTTCGCGAATTGCCCGGCATCGTCACGACGAGCATCAGATCGTTTACCCCAGCTCCGGTGTCGTTGCGGTTCACACCGATTCAGGTACCTGGGTAGCCCCCGCGGATCGGGCGATCTGGATACCGGCGGGCGAGTGGCATGAGCACCGGTTCTTCGGTCCTACTCGGTTTCACTGCGTGGTCTTCAATCCCGCCGAATACGAACACGGACCCCGGTCGCCGGGCGTGGTCGTCGTAGCCCCGCTGCTGCGGGAACTCATCGTCGCGTGCTCGGCACCCGATGACCACACGGCCGACGAACTGGGACGCCTTCGCGCGGTGCTTCTGGATCAGCTGCGGCATAGTCCCGAACAGGAGTTGAAGCTTCCGGCACCGGTCGACGCCCGACTGCGCGCGGCGTGCGCCATAGTAGGCGACGACCTCACCAAATCCTGGGCGCTGGGCGACCTCGGGCGTCAGAGCGGCGCCAGCGCGCGGACACTCTCCCGGCTCTACCGGGAGGAAATGGGAATGACCTATCCGCAGTGGCGAACTCAGATCCGCTTGTACCGGGCATTGCAGTTGCTCGCCAAGGGCCATCCGGTCACCGATGTCGCTTGCCGATGTGGATGGTCATCGCCGAGCGCCTTCATCGAGGCGTTCCGTCGAACTCTCGGTTACACACCGGGACAGGCGGTGCGGAGTGAAAACTCAGAATTCCCCCAATGATGAGCGGCCGCTTGACTGTCTACCTCTGAGCCAACGCCGTTCGTTACGCAGGGGAACGGTCATAGCGCGCCAATTGAGGCGGTGAAGCCACGGATATGTCCCCCGACAATTCCTCACCGGCAGCGATTGGCTTTCGGCTAAGGACTTCAGCCCCTACCCCGTGCGCGCGGTGCCGTGGTTTCATCGAGAAACGGTGTCGGCCGAGTGGAATGCCTGCCGTGGCGAAGCTCAGTTGGCCGGCCACCGCCGTGGACAGCGAGCTGTTGCGCAGCACGGTGACATTGTTCTCAGCAGAGGTGCGGGGTCGGATTACGTTGGAGAGCTTCGACTTTCGAGGATTATCGATAGCCTATGAGCACACCGGTCAGGGTGAGCCGGTGGTCATGCTTCATAACGGTGGCTCGTCGCATGCCATCTGGGCGGACGTCGCGACCAGACTGGCTGGGAAGTACGAGATCTTCGCACTTGACCTGCTGGGGTTCGGCAACTCGGCTAAGCCGGGAGCGGGCTACACCTTGGACAACTACGTCGCGATGCTGGAGGAGTTCGTCAACTCACGGGGACTGGAGAAAGTCGCGCTGGTGGGCAACTGCATGGGCTGCGCCATCTCCCTTGCGTTCACCGACCGCCATCCGGACAAGGTGACGGCCCTGGTGCTCTGCAACCCGCTCACCGAGTCGACCTTCCTGGGTGGCTGGTTGGGACCGTTGCTCTGGTTGCGGGAGCGGATGCCAGCAGTCAATCGGCAGGTGTATCGGGCCCTCGGGCACCTAAAGCTCACCAATGGAATCGGCTCGGTCGCCACCGCGTTCCAGTTGGGGCCGCGGGGTCGGGCCCTCAAGGTCTATCGCAGCCCCCAAATCTTCGGCCCCTATGCGGCCACCGGCCAGTTGGAGTCTCTGCTCGGGGTGCTCGACGACCTGGAGAATTACGCGGTCATCGACAAGCTTGCGCCGCAGCCGGGGTTCCCGCCCATCTGCACCATCTGGGGCCTGAAGAACAAGATCGTCTCGCCGAAGGCGGGACGTCGGCTGAACTCGACCCTGCACCCCGCTCGCCAGGAATGGCTTCCTGAAAGCGGCCACCTGCTGATGCTGGAGCAGCCCGATGAGGTCGCCGCGATCATCGATGAGTTCCTGCAGGCTGCCGCGACGATGCCGGCCTGAGATGGACCCGTTCCCCGACGATGTCTTCAACCTCGCCGACATCGTGTTGCGGGTCGCACGTGAGCACCCTGCGCGCATCGCAGTCATCGACCTGGACGGTTGGGAGGGCTACGGCAGGCGCCGCTACAAACGTCATACCTACGCCGAGCTGTCGTCCGACGTCGAATCGGTCGCCGTGGGCCTGCGCGAGATGGGCATTGCCGAGCTGACCCGCATCGTCTGCATGTCGCCTCCCAGTTACGAGACGTGCGTCATGGGCGTAGCCCTCACGCGGGTGGGTGCGTTCTCTATCTGGATCGACCCCTCGGTCGGCTATCGCAACGTTGCCGAGCGGCTCAGCCGGGTGCAACCGGAGGCGTTCCTGGGCAACGCGCTTGCTCATCTTGGGCGGATCACCTTCGGGTGGGGTCCTCGCGACCTCCGCAAGCTTGTTCTTACGGAAAGCCCACTATTGCCGGGCGGCCGGATTATCACCGGGTTTCCGCCCTTCCCAGGCGCGCACTCGATCAGGTCACTGCGGAAACACGAACCCGCCGAGCCGAAGCCGCCGAAAGTCGGGCCCAACGATCCCTGCGCGGTTCTCTACACCACCGGCAGCACTGGGCCGGCAAAACCCTCGCTGTACTTGCATCGCAACTTCTGTCAACTGTTCCGCAACGCACAACACAGCTGGGGCTGGGATAAGAGCAACGAGGTCCCGGTCGATATGGCCGTCTTCCCTGCTTTCCTGTTCATCCCTATCAGTGCCGGCGGCACAATGGTGGTGCCGCCCATCGACTTTGCCCGGCAGGGCCCGGCCCAGGTTGACTCCGCCGCCCTAATCCAGGTCATCAACGATTGCAAGGTCGGATCGTTTTTCGCCGCGCCCATCCTGATCGAGAACCTGGCCCGGGAAGCGTTGGCGCGCAACCTGACGATGCCTTCGTTGAAACGAGTGATCGGGGCGGGGGCCCCGATCACCGGCCCAGTCCAGAAAATGATGACCGCGATGATGGCGCAGGACGGAGAGGTGGCCGCGAATTACGGTGCCACAGAGGCTATGCCATCAACCGAGTTGGTAAGTCGCGAGCACCTTGACGGCTTGTGGGACTTGACCGAGCAGGGTGCCGGCGTCTGTGTAGGGTACGCCCTGCCGGGCGTCGAGTTGAAGATCATTGACATCGTCGACGGTGCGATCAATTCCATCGAGAACACCTCGACGCTGGCGACGGGGCAGGTCGGCGAAATCCTAGTACGGGGCAAGCACGTAAGCCCCGAGTACTACCTCGACCCCGAGAGCACGCGCAAGAACAAAGTGCCCGACCCTCAGGGGGACTGGCACCGCTTCGGGGATGTCGGCTACCTCGATGCGCACGGCAGGCTCTGGGTCTGCGGCCGGGTATCGCAGCGGGTGCAGGCAGAGAGCGGGAACGTGTTCCCCCTCCAGGTCGAGCCACTGTTCGACGCTCACCCCAAGGTGAGGCGAAGTGGACTGGTCGGGGTGCCCGGGCCAGCCGGCGAGCTGCCCGTCCTGTGTGTCGAGGTCCAACCCGCCGTTGGCAAGGACGAGCTCAACGACCTGCACCAGGCATTGCTCGCGCGGGCTGCAGATTCCGGCCTGGCAAACACGATCCACGCCATCCTCTTCAAAGACGCGCTGCCGGTGGATCCGCGGCACAACTCGAAGATCGAGCGGGGGCGCCTTGCCAAGTGGGCAGCCCGGCAATTGTCGGGACCGCGCTTCCACAGGCCTCCGGCGGGGAGCTAGCGATCGAGGGTGAATGTGCCGTAACGCATTAGCCGCCCCGGGCCGCGGCCCGGGGATTCCAGACCAGGGTTCGACCAGCAGCCGATCGAGATACCCACCATCACCGACGTCTGTGCTCGCGCTTCCGGCATCGAAGCCAGCGCTATCTGGATGGACACTTCGGCGGCCTCGAACGCACCTTGAGCGATCACGTCCCAGGGGCCGACGCCTGGGTGGTGCAGGATTCCAAACGCGCCCCGGTGATGGCCGGCGGGGCCGTGATCGACGAACTGGCGTAACAGTTCGGCGACTGCCGCGTGGCGCGAGTGGCCTGGAACCGTTTCGGATGGTCGCACCCACTCGGTTCGCGGGTCCGGGCTCTGGCCGGGCCGGGCCGGGCGCACAGCTGATCGCCGACCATGTCTTCAACCATCTCTCCGATACGCAGCAGGAACGACAATCAGTGTCATTGCGGTACCTTCGGAGCGAGCGGATCGTGCCGGCTGCACACGAAAATCGTCTTCTCGCGAAATCTTCCGAAAAGGGCCTTGTCGAACGCTGTGCGGCGTAGGCCGATTCAACTGGCGGGACTTCACCAGGTACCCTCGGATGTAGATGCCGTCGGACCCCCATCCACGCGACTCGACAAACAGCAAGGGCGATTTGCCCCTGCTCCCAACGCTGGACGAGGTTTTATGGCGCGAATACTCTCAGATCAGGCATTGCTCAACGAGCTTGAGCCGGCGGCTGAGGCGAACCTCAACCGGCACTTGGCCATGAGCGTGGAGTGGCATCCGCATGATTACGTCCCATGGGATCAGGGCCGGAACTTTGCTGCCATGGGCGGCCACGATTGGACACCCGAGCAGTCACAGCTCAGCGAGGTCGCCAAGGCGGCGATGATCACCAATCTTCTAACCGAGGACAACCTTCCCTCATATCACCACCAGGCCGCGGAGTACTTCTCCCTGGACAACGCGTGGGGAAACTGGGTCGGGCGGTGGACGGCCGAAGAAGCCCGCCACAGCATCGTGATCCGTGATTACCTCGTCGTCACGCGGGGCGTGGACCCGGTAGCCCTGGAGCAGGCCCGCATGGTTCATATGACGAACGGTTTCCGGGCTACACCCGAGGAACAGGCGCGGCACAAGACCGACTTCCTGTTCTCGATCGCTTACGTCTCATTTCAAGAACTCGCCACCCGAGTCAGCCACCGAAACACCGGCAAGGTCTGCGGCGATCCCATCGCCGACCGGATGCTCGCCCGAGTCGCCGCGGACGAAAACCTACACATGATCTTCTACCGCGACATGTGCGGCGCTGCCCTCGACATTGCTCCGGATCAAGCGCTGGAAGCCATTGCCTCGGTGGTCGAGAATTTCCGCATGCCCGGTCAAGGTATGCCCAATTTCCGCCGGAACGGCATGATCATGGCCAAGCACGGGATTTACGATCTGCGCCAGCATCTCGAAGAAGTCGTGATGCCCGTCATACGCAAGTGGCAGCTCTTCGAACGCGCCGACTTCACCGCCGTGGGCGAGAAGCGCCGAGAGGATCTTGCGGCCTACCTGACGGATCTGCAACGACAGGTAGCCAAATTCGAAGAGCAACGGGACCGACTACTCGCGCGAGAGGTCCAGCGGCAGAACCAGGCAGTCATGTCCTAAGCGGCGCGATACCCGACTTGCTGACGTAACGAATACTTGCGCTCTGAATCGATCTCAGCCGATCGGCATATGCTTATCGACGAAACGCGAAGCGACAGAATCAATTTGGTGCAAGCTGTCGAAGCAAAGCGGAATTCCGGTGCTCAACACCGATGTGGTCGGCCGGTTCCGACCGTAGCCACCCCCAGGGCATACCTCAAGTGCCTCCGGCAGTTAGATCCGAGCGTTCCTGCCCAGCAGCTCGTTTCGTGCGGGATCGCCCAGGATGGTGGGAGGTTCTTATCGGGTTCCGTAGAAGCGAAAAACCATCAGCAGAGTGATTCGATCTTGATTGCAAGCATTGACTTACCGCAACCAAACGCTGATCCGAGACTTGCGGGAAGGCAAGCGAGGGCAAAAATTAGTGGGTCGGCAGTTTTATCCTGCCGACCCACTCGGTCCGTATCGAAGCGCCCGCTATTCCGGTCGCACACCGATCGCCTGAGGCCCCTTGGCTCCCTGGCCGACCTCGAAAACGACCCGCTGATTCTCTTCCAGCGAACGATAGCCGCTTCCGCTGATCTCGGAAAAGTGGACGAAGACGTCCTCTGAACCTCCATCGGGAGATATAAAGCCGAAGCCCTTATCGCTGCTGAACCACTTCACAGTTCCCTGTGCCATTCGATCAATCTCATTTCTTCAAACGGACTTCCGAAAATTGAAGTCCCACGAGAAGTCTACGTTGAATCGCGCCCTCTGGCTATTCCGAATGAAATTCACTGTGGCCCATTGAATTATTGGCATCACCCTGCCAACTTCTCATGGATCTTCCTGACCCCAACGCGCACTCACCGTCAGCACCCAACCTGGCAGGCGCCCTGTTCGAGCCAGAGAATGACCTGGGAATTCTCCCGAGGTCGCCCCGGGCTGAAACCGCCGGCCAACTATTGTGAGCCTTGGGCTTGGCCCCTCCTGGCGGACACTGGGTCAGGCGACTTGTGCCGTTCGAGTGATCCGGTTTTCGGACTCCACCGGTGGGGTCACACCGACGGCTGAGTGGCTCCAATTGGTCGTGACTCAAGGTGCGCCTACCCGTCCACCACGGTGGCGGTCCGTCCACGCTCGGCGTGTCCGGCGGCCAGCGCGTCTGCGGCTCGCGGCGTCGAGATCGCCGAACATCCGCCCCGCGACGACATCGAGAACACGCGGACGGCCGCGACGGTCGTTCAGCTGTGCTGGAATTCGCCTATAACCTGGGTATGGTCGTTACCACGGAGGGCGTCGAGAGCGCCGAGACCGACGTTTCGGGCGAAAACCGTTGCGATCCGGCCCAGCGCTATTAGTACAGCGAACCCGTCCCCTCGGAAACTTTATCCGGCGCGTTGACGGTTACCAGCCTCCGTGGATAAGAGGTGGTGTTGACACGATCCGACAGTCGGGTCTCTCTGCCCGCCGACGGGTCCCGGATGATGCCTGCCGATGCGTGGTATCTGTTCGCCGAGGACCTTCGCACCGACCAGTTCCTGGTGTACGGGTTCGCCGGATGCCCGGTCTCGGTCGAACGCGCAGTCGGGGAAGCCGCCGAACGTGCCCGGGCGTGTTGCGACTTGCGACTGAAGGTCGACAACCCACGATCGGGCCTCGGATTTCCCCGGTGGGTCCTCGGGGACGTTGAGCCCGGGCAGATCATCGTCCACAATTCCGACCAACTCGACTGGCCGGGTTTCCTCCAGGCCACCAGCCGGCTGATCGAGCAGCACCGACTCGACACCGCGCAGGCGATGTGGCGGCTCCACGTTTTCGTCGGGGTGCACGGCGTCCCCGCCAGCCCGGGGCTACCGTCGACCGTGGCCGTCGTGCAGATGAGCCACGCGCTCGCAGACGGAGTGAGATCGTCCGCCCTGGCCGGTGTTCTGTTCGGGCGCAGCGAGAACCCACCGGAGGTAGCGCCCCTGCCGTTCCATTTTCCCTTTGCCCGCAGTTTCGAGGCTTTGCGGGCGCGCCGTGAACTGGCCCGGGACACTGCGGCCGGGAGGGTTGCCGAGCCGGCCGGTCCGGTGCCGGCGCTCAGCACCAATAACACCCCGAACGATCCACCCATCCTGCGGACCTTCGTCCGGCATCGGACGCAGCTGCCGGGCAAATCGGCCACCATCGGGGCGCTCATCGCGATATCCGAGGCGCTGTCCGGCTATCTGCTTGAGCGCGGCGAGGACCCGTCGAGTCTTACCGCGCTGGTGCCGATGGCCAATGCAGGTCTCGCCCATGCCCACAACCACTCCGGCCCCGAATTCATCAGGCTGTTTCCTGATGTCACTGACAGGGCCGAGCGGGCGCGCCTGCTGGCGGCCGAGTTCGCCGACCGCAAGAACCGGCGCCAACACGCAGCACTGGCCACCAACGCCCTGGCCCTTGCGAACCTGCCCGGGCCGCTGCTGCGCTGGATTCAGTCGCGTGCTCTGCCCCAGTCCGTGATGGGCAATGCGGTGGTGTCCAGCGTCAATCGCGGCCCAGCCGATCTGACTTTCGGCGGCTGCCCTGTCGTCATGAGCGCCGGGTATCCGTTCCTGACGCCCGAGATCGGTCTGACGCATGGGATCCACGGCATCGGCGAGATGGTCAGTATCAGTGTGAACACCACGGCGTCCAACATCTCAGACATAAACACCACGGCGTCCAACATCTCAGACATAGAGGAATACCTTGACCGGCTCAACTTCGGCCTGCGCCCTCAACTCTGATCGACGAGCGGACCCCGGCGAACGTCGGCGCCGGGCGCAGGGCCACCGCCAGCCGCACAGTGCACTCCTCATGGCCACAGCCATGCCCGGGCAGCAGCCGGGAATGATCATCCAGTGGCTTGCGGGGGCGCAACGAAGAAGACGCGGCACGAGGATTAGAACCGGTCCGGCCTCGCTGGCCTGACGGCCCAGGTGGCGGGTCTGCGGCGCTAGACCGAGCAGCAGTATGCAGGAAACCGCCCGCCGCAGAACCCACTTCAGGCTTGAGATGAACCGGAGACGGGACGCCTCAGTATCGATCAAGTAGCAGATATGACCACGAACCCAAGTCATGGTTCGATGCGCCCGCAGCCGCGGGCCGTGTTGGCGCTCATCCTTCGAAGCCGCCCGACTCGGCCATGTCCGCTTCTTGGCGTTCTGGAAGACCTGCACCCTGCGCAAGCGGGACTCCATAGCCCGCCGGGTCGTTAGGATCCGACTGTGTCGAAACGATTGGTTCAGCGTTACCTCGACCAGCTGGTGGCCGAGTACGCCGGGGTCGACGACGGCGCCCTCGCCGACTACATACCCGAGCTCGCTTGTGTCGACCCTGCCGGCTTCGGTCTGACGTTGTCTTCCTCGGACGGCTTCCTCTACGAATCCGGCGACGCACGAACCGAATTCACAATCCAGTCGATTTCCAAGCCGTTCACTTACGCACTAGCACTCGAACTGGCGGGGCAGGATGCGGTGGACGCCAAGATCGGCGTCGAGCCCTCCGGTGACGCCTTCAACGAAATCAGCGTCGACGAGCACACCAAGATCCCGAAGAACGCGATGATCAATGCCGGAGCGATCGCGGCGGTTTCGATGATTCCCGGCGCCGGCCCCGACGAGCGTTTCGCCAAAATTCGGGACTTCTACTCGGCGTGCGCCGGGCGGCCCCTGGAACTCGACGAGCACGTCTACAACTCGGAGAAAGCCACTGGAAACCGCAACAGGGCGATCGCCTACATGCTGACCAGTTTCGGTGTTCTCGACGACCCCGACGATGTCCTCGACGTGTACTTCCGCCAGTGCTCGCTGAAGGTGACCAGCGTGGACCTGGCCAGGATGGCGGCCACCCTGGCCCGCGCGGGCATCAATCCGCAGACCGGACGGCGAGTCACCAACGCGAAGGTGGTGCAGCGCACCCTGAGTGTGATGGTCACCTGCGGCATGTACAACGGGGCCGGTGACTGGGTGAGCGCCGTCGGCATGCCCGCGAAGAGCGGGGTTGGCGGCGGGATCGTCGCAGTGCTACCTGGGCAACTCGGCATCGGCGTTTATTCACCGCTGGTTGATCCACGGGGTAATAGCGTCCGGGGAATGCTGCTCTGCCGCGCGCTGTCGCAGCGGCTGGGGTTGCACTTCCTCACCGTCACCCGGGAGTCGCGGGCCACCATCCGTGCCACCTATGAGCCATGTGACGGGGTGCGGGTATACGAAATGCACGGCGACCTGATGTTCGCCGGCGTGGAACGGGTGCTGCGCATCGTCGATCAAGACGGCGATGACTTCTCAGTGGTCATCCTCGACGTCACCCGGGCCGACACCATCAACGATCCGGCCCGTGCGATGTTGGCCGGGATGAGCGAGATGCTCAGCGCCGCAGGCAAGAAAGGCCTTCTCGTCGATCCGGACGCCGCCGTCATCCGGCCGGGCCACGGCTTCGACGACGCCGTGTTCAGCACCCTCGATGAAGCAGTGGTCGCTGCGCAGGAGTGGTTGGACGCCGACCCCGGTGTCTTAAACCGCGGCCCCCTGTAGGGCTGCACTGACCCGCAGTGAGCCTCGTTGGCTGGCGCGGCGACGCTGAACTGTGCCCGCGACCCGGCAACCGGATGCACGCCCTCTTGCAGCCGCGCAACGCGCCCCGCAACCGCGCATTGGCCGAGTCCGAGCAGCGACATACACCGTGCGACAACACCGGGATCGGGTCAGCCAGGGCATGTACGGCGTCGTCGAGTGCCGCTGGCTCAACCCCGGCGCCCCGTCTTCGCTTTCTCGTATCGACACCGTAAGACGTGATCCAAACAGTTGGTACGGACGTACCAATTACTCCCTGGGCCGCGTTGGGTCGCAACATCTACCGCCATTGACCTGCTGCCGACTGTCGGCAGACGCCCCACCCGCCCGGGAGCCGAGTCCTACCATTTGGCAGATGAACGCCATCCGCTTGCGACACGTCATCGCCGTCGCCAGTGTCCTCTTGGCGTTGGCGATCCTCGGCGCTCCAACCGCCGTTGCTAAGCCCGTCGACTGCGTGACTGATCCTGCGAACGCAGCGTGCCCCAACACGCCTGGCGTCACGCCCACTAGCCCGAATGTTCCGCTGTCTCCGTACGATCCCGAATGCATCGCCGAGGCGTACAACCTGACGCCGGGCGACGTGCTGTGCGCCTTCGGCCCATGGTGGGGCGGCGGATGATCCCAAGAGACTGCTGACTGCAGCCCGCCCCACCTCCGCAGCGGGGGACAGACACGGGGTGACCCGTCCCGCTGAGTCCGGAGGCTGCACCTTTTGATTCACCCCCGAACTGACCTTCCAGATCATCACTGAACGCGAAGAACGCGCCTGGGTCCCCATCGCCATCAAACTGTGCTTCAGCGGATGGGGCACCGTCGTCCTCGACCAGGGGATATGGGCGGTCACCAGTGGGGGTCCCGCGGATCGGGCCAGTAGCCGCACGGGTAGCCGCTGTCGGGGCCGAAGCCGCACGGCACCGCGGTGTTCCCACCCGCGCCCGGAGTTGAGCTCTTCGCCAGTGAGCCCAGGCAGTTACCCAGCCGGCCCGGGAGGCACGGCGCTCCTCCGGGTCCCCCACGGGTGTCCCCCGGGCCAGCCTGTGACCAGCACATCCTGGTCACCGTGTCCTCCAGTTGCCCTGGCGGACACGCCTGGGCAAACGGCGCGGCCAGCAGTTCAACCGCCATCACCAGTCCACCGACACAGACGGCAACCAGTACTCGGTTACCCGCGAAGCTCGTTGCCATGTGTTCTCCTGGCCGGTTTGCAACTCGAAGAGCGCGCTGGGAGCACCTTCGGATCGGGAAGCGCCGGCCCATCCACCGCGGCGGCTCGGAGTTTGTTGAGCCGGAAAAGGCTGCCACGCTTCTCCCGCTGCTGGATGGCGCGGTCGATCAGACCCGTGGTGGCGATCAGCATCCGGTGGGTGAACACCTTGCGGCCCGACCCCGACAGAAACTTGTCCACGTCCTTCTTCCTGACCCGGTACTTCGGGTCATACTCCCTGGCCTGCAGCGCCCACAGGTCACCATTGCGGTTCTCAGCCACTAGGTCGGTGGCGGCATCCCCAACCCACCGGCCCGGCCAGTCATTCCACGGCCACAGGGCAGGTAGCGGGTGGCACTCACGGCCAAATGGTAGTACCGGCCCGTCCTATGTGCGTCAGTTCGCAGCTTGGTTCCCCGGAATCAGAGAACCGCCCCGGCGCAGCGGGGGCGCGCGGCACGGGGCGGTTCAGAGTGAAGACGTTACGGCAACCGCGGCGTTGACGACCGTGGTTGGGCCCGCGGCCCATGGCAGAGCGGTCCCGTCCGGTGGAGGTCAGCCGGGACGGTAACGGGGGAACTGTAGAAGTTACCGCCTCCGCTTGGCCTTGATCAGCGCGAGCCGCTCGTGGAGCAGTTCTTCAAGCTCTTCTATGGAGCGACGCTCCAGCAGCATGTCCCAATGAGTGCGCGGGACCTTGCCTTTCTTTTTGGGTTCAACCAGTTCACCGCCATCGATGAGGCTGCCCTTCAAGCCGTTGCGACACTCCCAGGTTTCGGGGATCTCGGCGTCGTCGGCCAGGGGTATGTCGAATTCTTCGCCGTTGGAGGTGCGGTATCGCGCAATTTGGCGCGCCGCAAGATTGTGGTTGCGGTCGGTTTCGTAGCTCACGGATCCGAGCCGACTACCCCTTAG
>JAGQTV010000107.1 GCA_020438845.1 Mycobacterium sp.
AAAGCACTCGAACAGCTCATGCTGGTCTACCCCGACCGCATCGAGCCATACCTGTAAACACTGCTGGAAAGCACAGCAGACCAAAAATCAGACAACCGACTTACACAAAAAACTTGACACGCTGGCCGGTTCATGGGACTCGACTTCGCCGTGGAGCAGGTTCCCGACGCGACCACCCTGCTGGGCTTTCGCCACCTGCTCGAGGAACACAAGCTCGGGGAGAAGCTGTTCGAGGCGCAGAACCAGATGTTCGAGAAACAGGGCTGGATCATGCGAGGGGGCAGCATCATCGACGCCACGATCATCGCCGCACCGTCATCGACGAAGAACGCCACCGGGCACCGTGATCCGCAGATGCATCAGACCAAGAAGGGCAACCAGTGGTACTTCGGCATGAAGAGCCACATCGGAGTCGATGCCGGCACCGGGTATGTCCACACGGTGACCGCCACGGCGGCCAACGTCCACGACCTCGACGAGGCGGCCAACCTCGTGCGTGCCGATGACGAGGTGGTCTACACCGATGCGGGCTATCAGGGTGCCTCCAAGCACGGTCAAATATCGGTGCCCCTTGCGATAGGCGATCTCATCGATCCCGATCCGGGCCAGCCCCGTGAGCAGGTCGTTCGTCTCGCGGCCGTCAGCCACCACCCGGGCCACGATGTCGGCGACGGTGCGCCACGCCAGCCGCAGGAACACCGTCACCACGCTCAAGGCGGTATGCGCGGCAAGCCACGCGCAGGTGTCCTCGAACACGTAGCTGCACTTGGCGCCTGGGCGCGCCCACGGGACGTGCGCAACCACCACCCCGTGCTCGCGGCAGAGCACCCGCGGCGCCGGGGCCTGCAGATAGGCCTTGGTGGACCCGACATCCAGCGTGCGCCACCGCCGCACCCCGTCCCCGGCGTCATAACCCGGGCACCGCATGCGGCACCGCGAACACCGGCCCACCGCCGCCGCTGTGGGCCGCACCGACAACACCAGCACCTCTTCGGTCACCGGCTGCTTGCCCCGCTGCCTTGTCTGGACCTCGAGGTCCACGTCCTCCGCGACCATGTTCTGGTCGCCCAGGCCGGCGGCGAATATCCTGGATTTGCGCAACGCCGTACACCCTCCTCGCGTCTTGAACCTTCGACAGTCCAAAACGTAAGCAGGACACGGCGTTGCGCCAAAAACCCAGCTCAGCGAACCCACGGAAACGTCACAAGAGCCAAAAATCTCGGCTAATTTGGGGCTAACCCGGATTTTTTGGGTGGATGGCTGCCGGGTGTGGGTCTGTGGGGCGGTGGTGGGGTGCTTGTCGTGGCCTTATCGGGCTGGCGCCCCGGGTCCGGGGGCTGGCGGGGCCGGTTTCGGGCAGGCTCGCGCCTGGCCGTCACCCCGCCAGGACGTTGGGGCCCGCATCAGCCAGTTCGCCGAGGCGAACAGCATCTGTAAGTGGTTGAGGTTCTTGGCGATTCCGCGGTAGCGAGTTTTGGAGAAGCCGAAGTCGCGTTTGACGATCAAGAACGGGTGCTCGACCTTGGCCCGCACCGATGCCTTGGGGCCGTAACCAGGAGACGCTGGCGAAATTCTTCGACGAGCTCGGGGCCGAGCGGGCAGCGCTGCTCACCCACGTTTCCGCCGATGGAGCGGAATGGATCCACGCGGTCGTGGCCGAGCGGGCGCCGCAGGCGCTGCTGTGCCTGGATCCCTATCATGTGGTGGCCTGGGCGATGAAAGCACTGGACAAGGTCCGGGTGCGCACCATGACCCGCGCCGGGATCCGCGACCGCGACGCCATGTGGGCGGTGCTCAAGAACCCGGCCGCCCTGACCGGCGAGCAGCGCACCTCGCTGGCCTCGATCGCGACCACCAACAACACCCTCTACCGGGCGTACCTGCTCAAAGAGCAACTCCGTGAGGTGTTTCGGGTCAAGGGCCGCACCGGGCGGCAGCTGCTGGCGGGCTGGCTATCGTGGGCGTCGCATTCCCGGATCCTGGAGTTCGTCGCCCTCGCGCGCAGCATCCGTCGCTACCGGGACCTGATCTGGAACACCCTGGACCACAACGTCAGCAACGCCCGGTCCGAAGCAACGAACACTCACCTGCGGGCACTGACCAAACGCGCCTACGGATTCCACAGCCCCGAGGCGTCGATCGGCATGGCCCTGCTCACCCGAGGCGGCCTCTGCCCAGCCTACCAGGACGGAAATGACCCACTACAACGTCAGTAGATCCCGCGAGGCGTCAGAGAAAGCGGGTCTCCCGACTGTCCCGCGGCAAAGTGGCTCTTCGCACTTTGTAGGGGTCTGGTGCTGTCCGGCATCGTGTCGTGTCGGTGATTGATTGGGGGCCCGCGCCCCTGTGAGCTGGGTGTTCTTCAGGCATCCAGGACAAGGAACGCGGGCCA
>JAGQTV010000108.1 GCA_020438845.1 Mycobacterium sp.
CTTCCTATTGTTCACCGGCACCGTTCCCACGGTTGTCGATGTGAAGCCGCGCCAACGCCTTGAGGTGGACAAGATTCGTTTCACTTTGGACTGGACCCGCGCACTCGTCGAATCCCGCGGCTGGCGCTACGAGGTGTGCGGCGACTGGCCCGAGGGGTTGTTGGCCAATGTGCGCTTACTGGCAGGCTTCCGCAACCCTGACAGGTTCGACCTGGATTTGTTGAAAGCGATTGAGCAGCAATCGAGTTCGGGACACGACTCTGGGCCAGGCTCTCGACCGCGACGTCGGTGAGCCGCCCGAGGGGGGCCCTTGGCGATCGGGCGTGCATCGCCGTCACGCAGGCTTACCGGCGGGTAGCCCCCGGGTGGTGTCGTCCTGGCGACCCGTTGACCGATCCGCGGGTCGAAGAACGTCGGATCAACTCACCGGCTTTTTCACCGACCACCTGCGGATCAACCCACCGGCTTATTCAGGTCGAAGTAACTAATCTCCGTTAAGCATCTTCGCCGCTGCACGCTGGTAGGCGCCAGCCTTGAACTCACCATACCCGCCAACGAATGGAGTCGTCGAAAAGAATACACTGGCAAAATCACGCTTCGGGTCGATGTAAATCATTTGACATAAGTTGCCACTCTTGGCAATTGCGCCATCGTCCCAAATGTAGTCAAACTGTAGCGCATTGCCCGCAGCGGCTTCGTTAAAGTCTTGCCGGGAAGTTTCGATCTTAGCACCTTTTGCATAGCGCTCCTCGTCAACATTTTCGTAGATGATGTCCAATATTTCTTGATCAACTACGCATTCCGACGAGACGGCAGGCCAACTTGGTGTGAACATAGCGCAGAATCTCGCATAGTCTTCCAGCGTGACACCCACGAATCCGACAGGCAACGCCATGCCGGTCGGAGTCAAATTGAAGAGAATTGATCTACGCGCATAAAGTTTAGACCAGACGCGTTCCTCGAAAACCCGAGCAAAGGGCTTTCGTTCAATGTTCTCGATCATCTGAGTCAGAACCGTTGTGTTAATAGAAGCGTAACGCATGACTTCGCCCTGGTTTTCGCCGGAAGGCAATTTCTGTTGCTGGCACGCAACCTCCAGCCAGTCTTCGCATTCTCCCGTAGTAGAGCGTGGACTGCCCGCGCAGGAAGCAAGAAAGCGCGTCACGGCGGAGTCGGGTTGAAGGATGGATTCGAGAGTTTCTTCGTTATCAAGTCCGGTGCACATATTCGCCACACTGTACGTGGTCACATTATCCCACGCAGACCCTTTTAACTGAGGAACGTATTCGACAATAGGTTGTTTGAGATCAATGCCACCCTCTCTGATCAATTGAGCAAGAATGATCCCAACGGTCACCTTCCCGGTGGATGCTGTCAGGTGACGGTCCGTTGGCCGCATACCCGGATAGGTTTCATACACCACCTTGCCTTTATGGACCATAATCATCCCTTGGGCACGGTACCTGGGGTGGTTCATGTACTCTTCCAGGGTCAAAGCGCCATTACTCGTCGTTTGACTTACATTGCGAATTTCCGGCCTGATGTCTCGTTGCAGAGGCCGATACTCCACATTTGGCGCGGACTCCGCGGCCGGCATGAACTCCTGCAAGTGCAGTGCATAGTACAGGGCGTGATCGCCCCCCATCTGAAAATGAAAGTTGTTGAAATTATCGCGCGCACTGCGAATGAAACCGGGGGTGAAAGCATCCTTGGTGATTGCTGCGCTAACGGGCAGTGTGACCGTTGCGCCTTCGACCGTGAGGGCATCCTGGATTGCCATTTCCATTTCTGCGTAATTTTCGTTTTTCGCCAATTTCTCTCCCCTTCAATCCGTTTTTCGGGATCTTCGCAGTTAGTTACTTCGACCTGAAAAAGCCGGTGGTTTGGTCCGCAGGTTGTCGGTGCTGAGTTGGAAAGATGGCCTCGAAGCCCTAATTGCGGGGGGATTCAAGGCCGTCGTGTTTCGTACTGTAGGTGATCAGCCGTCGTTGTGGGAGTCGATCCTGCCGGAGCAGCTGCGGCGGCTTCCCGGGGAGTTGGCGCGGGTCGATGCGCTGTTGGATGATCCGACGTTCTTCGCTCCGATTGTGCCGTTCTTCGACCCGCGGATCGGTCGGCCCTCGACGCCGATGGAGTCCTATCTGCGGTTGATGTTCTTGAACACTGTGGGTCAGGATCGTGAAGCCACCTGAGCTTTCGATATACTTCCGAATTTGATCGACCAGGTCTTGATCAGCGACCATCGGTGGATGCACCTCATCAAAGGTGCACGGATTGGCGTCACAGAGTTCCTCGTTGAGCTCGAACCCGAGGCCCGGTCGGTCGGGCACGGTGACATAGCCGTCCTCCCACTGAATCGGCTTGGTCAGAAGAGCGCCGTAGAACCCGCCAAAACTCTCAATAGACTCCAGTAGCAAGAAGTTCGTGCTGCACGCCGAGAGTTGAATGTTCGCCACAGCCTCAATCGGTCCTGCGTAGAGATGCGGCGTGATTTGAGCGTAGTGCGCTTCGGCCATGGCCGCGATCTTCTTGGCCTCCAACAGTCCGCCCACATGGGCAACGGCAAAATTGAGGATGTTCGCCGCCCGCTTCTCCAACAGAGTCGCGAATTCATTCTTGTAGATGAAGCGTTCGCCGGCACAGATCGGGATCGAGGTCTTGCTGGCGACATATGCCATCTCCTCAATGTTGCCCGGGGGCACCGGTTCCTCAAGCCAGAGGGGGTCATACGGTTCGACCCGTCGAGCAAGGCGGACGGCGCTGGATGTGGTCATCTGTCCGTGCGTCTTGACCATCAGATCGCATTGGTCGCCGGCTGTTTCTCTCAGAGCTTTCATGACTCTTTCAGCGAGATCGAGATCCTGAAGCGAGAGGTGCCGCGGATCGTATGCCGACATCGGCATCACGGGGTCCAAGCCGACCGCTGTGAAGCCTCGATCCATGAATGCCTGCAAGCGTTCTGGCATCGCGTCGGGCTTACCGAAGAAGCCGGCAGCGTCGAGTTTCGGATGATTCGTGTCGACGAGTTCGCCTTCCGCATTGACCGCAGGCGAATCTTCGGGGTATAGATAGGGATACGAGCTCAGCCGCTCGTGGACCTTGCCGCCCAGCAGGTTGTAGATGGGCTGCTCCACCGCCTTGCCGACGATGTCCCAGCAGGCGATCTCGCTGCCGGAGACAACCCCGCCCATGCTGGGGTCGGGGCGCACCTGGAAGCCACAGGAAGTGGCCAAATGCCACTACTGGTTCGCGCCTCTCCCCAAAGACAGCCGATTAGGTTCGCATCGCTATTACGACGGTCGGTCGACCAACGGACCGACGGTGTCGCCGCAGTTGGAGGCTGGGCCAAACCGGAACAACCGTACGGTTCTCGGATTCGCCACGAAAAGCGGAATAACGACTTCGCCACGATAAGCGGAAAACGAGGCAAACCCCAGATCAGCGCTGCGCCGATTCGCCAACGCAAACCGGAACCTACAAAGGTGTAGATTCTCTGTTTTGACTGCACTTTCTCGGCAATGGCTGCACTTTTTTGCACTTGTGCAGGGAAGCCGAGAATTCCTAGGTGCCCTAACTATTAGTGGGCGCAATGGTCGACTACTCGCCGACGCCGAATTTCCGGCCACACCAGCCGGTTATGCCTCGATGCTGACCTGGATGCGGTCACAAGGCAAGCCCTTTGTGGGTGAGAGAAGATCGTAGCTATGTGTGCGAATCGCTGGCCAGCTAGGCTTCCTGCCAGCGAATGCACAGGAGAGATTGATGGGAATTGCAGTCACATCTGCCTGGACCCGAAGGACGATTGCGGCGCCAGTGCTATGTGTTGGAATCGGCCTGAACCTCGTCTCCACGACAACCGCCGTGCTGCCCGCAGCGCATGCCGACAAGTACTCCGACTGCGCGGCCGCTGGAGGCCAATGGAGCGACCTGAACGGCAATTGCCGCGTCCCTGGTGCTGGCGGTGCTCCAGAGAAGGTGTGCAATCTCGTCGTTAAGGCACAGAACGACGCCCTGCCCGGTCTCGGCGGCGGCGGTACTACCGGAGTATCCGATGAAGAAGGCGAATACATCGTTTACCAGATGCGCGACGGCTACGGCCTATCGGCGGGCGAGACGTTTCGACTCATCAATACCGCCACCGGTACGTTCATGTGCGGCGAACAGTTCGGTATCAGCGTCCACGTGACTCCGTAAACCTGCCGCGCCCGCCAACTTAACCCCGCTGGGGCACAACGGTTCAAATCCCTCCGCGGGAGTATCCGGAATTCGGTGTAAGGGCCCAACAGGCGGGGGTGTCACCTGGCGGGAAGGGTCATTGATGACCGAAACGATGGCTGATCACCGTCGGCCGCACTAGCTGTTCGGTTGACGGTGGGCGTGCTGCAGTGCCAACGCCTGCTCAATCTGTGTACGTGTGAACCTTGACGGGGGGTTCGTAGCCGCCTATCGTCTTGTGTATGACGAACACAAACACAAGGCTGCGGCGGGGCCGGCATCTTGTTGTCATCGACATCGAGAACATCGTGGGAACCGCGACCCCGTCCTTGCCAGAGGTGTTCGCTGCGATCCAGGGTCTGCGACAAGCTCTTGTCGGGTTCGACTCCGCGCAGAAGGTGTGGGCTTGCAGCCACCGGGCGGCGCGCACGGTGGCGTTCTCTGCCGCGCCCGACCGGCATTTGTGGAACTCCGGTCCGGACGGTGCTGATCAGGCTCTGCTTGGGGTCCTCGACTCCGAGCACATTGAGGACCGCTACGAACGGGTCACCGTCTGTTCAGGTGATGGCATCTTCGCCGAGAGCGTCGCCCGTCTGGCCGGCCACGGGATCGCGGTCGGCGTGGCCGGGATCGCCGGCCGCATCTCGGCACGGCTGCGTCTGGCAGCCCACGAGGTGACAGACCTCCACGGAGTGCGTTCGGCGCTCGGGACGGCGAGCTGACGATGGGTACCGACAACCTGATCTCGATGGCCGATGTTGCCCGGATGACGGGGCAGAGCCGATCCACCGTGGGCAACTGGAAAGCCCGCCACGCCGATTTCCCGGCCCCTGCCAGCCGCACCAGTCGCGGCCCGCTGTACGAACGCGGCGCGATCGAAGAGTGGTTGCAGCGCACCGGTCGCTTCCGTTCGATCCCCATGACCAGCACATCGTCACCAGTGAGCACCGTCGGCCGCATACCCACGCCACTGGAGCGTGCTGACGCAGCAACCGTGGCTGGGCTGCTGACCCTCTCCGTGGCAGACGCCAGCAGGCCGGTGGATTACGCACGCCTGTCCGAGGCGTTGACTCTGGCAAGCCTGTGCGAAAGGGGAGACATCGCTGGTCTGCGCGACGTGGTCCACTCCAAATTCCCTTTCGCCGACGGTCTGATCGACTGGGTTTCCTGGGCTGGCCGAGCCGCGGAGTTGGCAAGCTTGCACCAGGAAATCTCATCGCTAGACACGAAACGCATACCCGAGTTGGTCGACGCCGCGGTCACCCGCTGCGCGCTCACCGAGAGCGGCGCGCTTCGGGAGAGCCCCCGCGATGTCGTGGTGCTCCCGCCGTCGGTGCGACTTCTGGCCGCGGGCTTGCTCAGTCCGGAAGGCGGCGATGTTCTCTACCAGGCCGGGCCGGGACTGGGGCAACTCGTCATCGCCGCGGCACATGAAAACGAGAACCCGCCAGGTGCGGTGTATCTGCAGGAATCCTCGACGCGCACAGCACAGCTCGCACATCTCAATCTCATCGCGCACGGCGTGGCGGCGACAGTGGAGAGCGGCGACGTTCTGCACCGCGATGCCTTCCCCGAACTGCGCGCCGATCGTGTGATCGCCACCCCGCCTTGGGAACCAACCACCGGGCTTTCCGGCACAACAGAGGACCCGCGCTGGGGATGGGGTGAACCCGGTGCCAATGACGGCTATCTCGCGTGGATTCAGCACTGCCTCTATCACCTCGCCGACGGCGGCCGCGCTGTCATCCTTCTGCCGCTCAATGCCGTGTTCGATCGGGGACGATCGGCGGTGCAGATCCGCCGACGCATCGTCGAAGATGGCCACCTCGAGGGGGTGGTCAGCCTTCCGGTGGGCGCGATTCCCGGAACTACGGTCCGCGGTGTACTGCTGGTCTTAGTCAAAAAGCCCATTGAGTACGAAACCATGATGTTCGACATGTCCATCAGCCCCGATGGAACACCGAGCCCCGACGGTATCCCCACTCTGGAACGCGCCCGTCACGTCGTCGATAAATATCATGAGGCAGCGGCCGGCGGGCTCGCCGAGGCTTTGAACTTCACCGGTGTTGACGCTGAACTGCTGGCCCCCAACGACTTCATCCTCGATCCAGGCCGCTATCAATACGCTTTCGGCGGCGTCGCGTCCGAAATCGAGCAGATGATGATCAACTTCGGTGAGCTGCGGGCCGGGCTGGAACTGCTGGTCAAAGCGTGCCGCAAAGCCGACCGGGAAGTCGCCACGATGCTCGGGATGGAACTGTGACCGACGAGACCGCCTTCGTCCGACTGGGTGACCTGAGGAACGCTGTGACCATCAGCCGCGGCATCCCGACTCAAGCAACGAGCGCGAGCGGCCCGATGCCGGTGTTCTCGGTGCCCGACTTGCGCAGCGGCGCCCCGGCCAAACGATTCGTCGACCCAGCCGCACTCACAGACCCCCTTCACGGCGCAGTCATGGACGAGGATGTCCTCATTGCGCTGGAAGGCTCCGCGGCGGGAGAGGTCTTCGTCGTACCCGACGGCCTACCCAGCTTCGCGCCTTCCCAGCAAGTCGCCGTCGTCAGAATCCACGACCACTCCACAATCAACCCCTGGTATCTAGGGTCGTTCCTGTCCACCGAAACCGCCCGCATGCAGATGCGGCGCCTGACTCGCGGCCAAAAGGTGCAGCGCATCCCGGTGCGGGACCTGAACACAGTGAGCGTTCCCCTGACGCCGCGATCCACCCAAACGGCAGTAGGCGACCAATACCGAACCTTCCAGGCCGCCATCAAAGTCCATCGACAGACCGCACAGCACCTAGAGGCCATGTGCACCGCAGCATCGGAGATGGACTTTGCACCCTAACGAGGCCCACTTCCGGGCGCCGAAGGAAATGGCTGAGACGTCGACCCTCACTATCGCCACGTGGAACGTCGAATGGGCGACGCCCGGCAGCGACCGCGGATCGCGGTGCGCCGCGGTCCTGGCCGACGCCCGCGCCGACATCAGCGTGGTCACCGAAGGCTTTCGGGATCTGCTGCCCCCGGACGGCTACACCGTCGACGCCGGCCCAGACTGGGGGTATCCCCTAAAGCGCGGAAGGCGCAAAGTCATTGTCTGGTCGCGCTTTCCACTCACCCTGGAGCTCGCTGGCGATGCTGGTGCCACCCGTGGCCGGCTGGTGATGGCCACCGTCACGACCCCGCACGCGCCGATTCGCGTCATCGGGATCTGCATCCCCTGGCACGAGGCCCACGTGCGCAGCGGCCGGCGTGATGCCCAGCCGTGGTCGGAGCACATGGACTACCTCGACCGGCTGCAGAGCCTGCTCGGCGGCCTCGACGATGACGTGCCTACCGTGGTCGCCGGGGACTTCAACCAGCGCATACCCCGCGTCCGCCAGCCCATCCGCGTGTTCGACCGTCTTCGTGAGGTCCTGTCCGGATGGACGATTCACACCGCCGGCGCGCAGCCGAACGGACCGCACATCGACCACATAGCAACCAACCGGAAACTCACCGCAGAGCAGGTGCACGATTGGGCGGCGGCCGACCACCTGGGCCGGCTCAGCGACCACGCCGGCGTGTCCTGCCGACTGGCGGATGCCGGCGAGGCGGCGGGTCCCGTAACGACTTCTGACACAGTGACCAGCTACAGCCAGCCAGAACAGGAGAACCACACCATGGCCACCGACGACAGCCACCGCGAATTCGATCTCTCGGCTTCCGACCCAGTTATGACACCCCAGTTACGGGCGGAGATCGAGGGCATCCTGCGCCGCACTCCCGGTGGATTCGAGCACGGCCTGGGGTTTCAGTTGCGGGAGCGAGGACTCAACGACAACGAGATCATCAACATGGGCTCCGAAATCGGCACCTCCCGACGCTGGCTGAACAGCCTCGACAGACTGCTGAACGGAGCCCGCCCGACGTCGGAGTCCGCAGCGCTGGACACCTCCTACGCCTACCGTGAACTGTTCAATCACCCCCGCTCGGCCGAACTCGACCGCTACGCCCGGGCATGGCTGCATGAACTCAAGAAGATCAACCCCGACAAGGTTAGTTTCGAGGCGTTAAAAGCACGGGACCGCAAATACAAGCCACCTCAGCGGAAACCCGAGCAGACCAGAGCAGTTCAACAACCGTGCCCCGAGTGCGGGACCATTCACCGCGGCCTCTGCTGACCGCCAGGACCAGGACTCCTGATATGGCGTTGGCGGCTGTGCGGTAGTTCCGTGCGCTGATCTGCGGATTTGTCGTTGTGTCGTGGGAGATTTCCCGACATTATGGTCAATAATGAATCGTGCTATTGCAGTC
>JAGQTV010000109.1 GCA_020438845.1 Mycobacterium sp.
AGGACACACAGGAGAAGCTGGGCAGACCAGCAGCTACCCCCTACCCATCACCCGAGATCCGAACTCCGCACAGTCTGTTAATCGTCAGACCGCCAACCCCCCAGCTAATCAGTGGATCGAGGCTTAGGTCCGACATGGTGCCGCCTGACGCCCTAAAACTCTCGTACCCCTGACTTTGTCACTACGCCCATTTCACCACCATCGTCGTGCTTGTGGTCGAGCGGGAAGGAGATCCGTGCGGATCAGCGACGAAAAAATTGCACCCGGTACGGCGTGCTGACGAAGGTGCATTTAGCGGATTCCGACACCCACAGCGACCGTCTACTCACCGGAAAACGCCTCGGCGCTAACCGGCTAACGAAGCCACAGAATCGGGACCTGGTCCCAAATTGGTCCCAAACGACCCCCTGGGCCACCCCCAAAACCACCTCTGACCTGCGTCGGGCTGACAGGATTTGAACCTGCGACCACTTGACCCCCAGTCAAGTGCGCTACCAAGCTGCGCCACAGCCCGCCGCCGCCCGCCGAAGGCGCGCAGCAGTTGGAAAGCCTACCGCAGCCCCGGTCGGGTTCCGACCCGGGCCGCGCTCACCCACGTCACACGTGAAGCAGCCGATAGAGCCCGATCAGCCCAACCACCACGATCACTGCCCGGAGCGCACCCGGCGAAAGACGGCGTCCGTAGTGCGCCCCCAGCCAGCCCCCGACCAACGAACCCGCCGCGATCAGGCCGGCAACCGGCCAGCTAATCCGATTGAACGCCACCACCGTGTAAGCCACGGCGGCGACGACATTCACCAGAAGCGACAGCAGGTTCTTGGCCGCGTTCATCCGCTGCATGTCCTCGGGCAACAGCGCCCCCATGACGCCTATCAGCAGAATCCCCTGCGCGGCGGTGAAGTAGCCGCCATACACCCCGACCGCGAAAGTGCCAGCCACCAGCGCCGCCATACGCGAAGGGGAAACATGCTCGGCGGACCGGCCAGTCGCCTCCGCGCGCTGGCGGGCATAGGCCTGAATACGCGGACCCAGGACCACCAGGATCAACGCCATGATCAGGAGCACCGGCACGATCCGGGTAAAGACCTTCTCCGGAAGGTGGAGCAATAGGAAGGCACCGATCCCCGCGCCGACCAAGGAGGCCGGAATCTGCCAGCGCAGTCGCTGCCACTGACCGCCTAATTCCGTTCGATAACCCCAGGTACCCGACACCCCGCCGGCTACCAGTCCGATGGCGTTGGACATCGTGGCGGTCACCGGCGGATAGCCCAATGCGACCAAGGTGGGGAACGTGATCAGCGTCCCCGAACCCACCAGCGAGTTGATCGCACCGGCACCGGCGCCAGCCAGCGTGATCAGGATCATGTGGGCGACGGACACTCCGGAACCCTAACCAGCGAGGCGGCCGGCGGACGCGCCGACTAGTCAAGTCGGTTCAGCTTGTTTTGTGGATGAAATTGGGACTGTGGACAACTGACCCCTCTCACGGCATCGAAACCAGATCATGTCGCCAGACCGGCGTAGGTTCTCGAACATGAGTTCGACTACGGTGTCCGAAACGGCGTCAAACGCGTTCTCCGCACTGGATGTCGCGCTTCAAACCCTTGGCGGACTGGACTGGAACGTTCTGCCGGTCGCGGACCTGCTCAAGGCTTTGGAGCGGCTGGAGATTGCCCGCCGGAAAGCCACCGCATGTGCCTGCGATCTGGCCGCAGCGGTGCAGAAATCCGACGAGGCAGCCCTGGGGACAGTTGCCCACAAAGTCATGGCTGACGTCATGCGCACCACCGTCAGCGAAGCCCGCCGCCGCACCCGAGACGCCGAGCAACTCGCCCCCCGCACCACCCTGACCGGGCAATCGGTGGCCCC
>JAGQTV010000110.1 GCA_020438845.1 Mycobacterium sp.
AAGAAAGCACTCGAACAGCTCATGCTGGTCTACCCCGACCGCATCGAGCCATACCTGTAGACACTGCTGGAAAGCACAGCAGACCAAAAATCAGACAACCGACTTACACAAAAAACTTGACACGCTGGAGCCCAGGGCACGGTGTGGTCGATGTCGCAGACCTCCGCTGGCTTGTCACAACCGGGAAATCGGCAACACACATCGCGGCAGCGAATGAAGTCGTCCAACGCCGCCGAGGGCCGATAGCCCGACTCAGCCCGCCAAACCCCCGGCGGGGTCAGCGGCTTCAACCGAGCCCGGGCAGCCAACTGGCGGAGCATCTCTGCAGGAATTTCCCCGTATCCCGGCAAGTAGCCCGGCCGGTCACCGGCGCCGGAAACCGAAGCACCCTCAGCGACCACGTGGATGACGATCTGACCGTTCCCGGTCGCATTACCCGGGCCGCGGGGCAGTTCTGTAACCCGCAATCGCAGGCCATCGCCGATGCCCCGGCCACCAAAGCCGCCACGGCATCGGCTCTGCGCTGGCGGGCCGTACGCGAATCCTCCCGGCAGACGCTCGCGGCCAACTGATCCAGCCGCCGGTCCAGCGCAGCGGCATCAGGGGCCCGCAGGCAACCCCTCAGCTCGGCCAGTCCACCACCGTCCGGCTCGATCTCCATATGTCGGTCGCCATCACGCCCACGGTCCACCCGCTCGGCAGCCGGATCGAGGGCGCGGACCCGCCAGTCTATGTATTCGACAAGTTTCTTCTGCGACAGCGCATTCCAACCGGGAGCGCAACGCGCCAACTGCGTGTCGATCGACGTCAGCACCTCCGGATCGGTGATCAGGCCGGTGCGGAAAACCGCCACGGCAACCACGCGGAAGTCGACCTCCCCCGCGGCGAAGACCGCCCCCAGTTGAGGCAACCGCTCCAGCAGTTCCACTCCGTAATGCATCTGCGACGACGCCCGGCCGCGGCTGATCCCCAGCTCGGCACCCACCTCCGCGGCCACTGCCTCCCAGTTGTCGATGCACCACTGCGCGCGCCCGTCGGCCTCCAACCCCGCCGTGCGGAGCTGACAGAGCCGGCCCGCCGCCAGTAATCGCCGTGCAACCGCCACCCGCTCAGCTCGCACTGCGACGGTCATCTCGACCAGTAATTCCGCCTCATCCAGGCAATCGAACATGCATTCGATACTAGGTGGATCGACCGACAAGAGGACCTACCGCAACTCCCGCGGCCGCAGACCTGAAAGCAGAAACCGCAGGAAATTCCGCAGAGCAGCAGGTACCGGATGTCTGCACCAAACATGAGTGGCGCGATTTGCCTGCCCCCACCTCACCGGGGTCGGTCCGCGGACTGAGGCTAAACTCACCTGCTGTCCATCTTCTTAAACCGGGTTCTTAAAGTCCCAGGAGGCGCAGTGCCCAGTCACGCCAGCCAGGCCATCTCCAAGGTGCTCGTCGCCAACCGCGGCGAAATCGCGGTCCGGGTGATCCGGGCGGCCAAGGATGCAGGCCTGGCCAGCGTCGCGGTCTATGCCGAACCCGATGCCGACGCACCCCATGTCCGTCTGGCCGACGAGGCGTTCGCCCTGGGCGGGCAGACCTCCGCGGAGTCCTACCTCGACTTCGGCAAGCTGCTGGACGCGGCCGCGAAGTCCGGTGCAAACGCAATCCACCCGGGCTACGGATTTCTTTCCGAGAACGCCGATTTCGCGCAGGCAGTGATCGACGCCGGTCTGATCTGGATCGGCCCCAGCCCACAGTCCATCCGGGACCTCGGCGACAAGGTCACCGCCCGGCACATCGCCGCCCGCGCACAGGCCCCGCTGGTACCCGGCACCCCCGACCCGGTGAAGGACGCCGACGAGGTGGTGGCCTTTGCCCAGGAGTACGGCGTTCCGGTCGCGATCAAGGCCGCCTTCGGCGGCGGCGGCCGGGGCATGAAGGTGGCCCGCACCATCGAGGAGATACCCGAACTGTTTGAGTCGGCCACCCGCGAGGCCGTCGCCGCGTTCGGCCGCGGAGAGTGCTTCGTCGAGCGTTACCTGGACAAGCCGCGCCACGTCGAGGCCCAGGTGATCGCAGACAAGCACGGCAATGTGGTGGTCGCCGGAACCCGCGATTGCTCGCTGCAACGCCGGTTCCAGAAGCTCGTCGAGGAGGCCCCGGCCCCGTTCCTGACCGACGCGCAACGCGCGGAGATTCACGAATCGGCCAAGCGGATCTGCAAGGAGGCCGGCTATTACGGCGCCGGCACCGTGGAGTATCTGGTCGGCCAGGACGGGCTGATCTCCTTCCTCGAGGTCAATACCCGCCTGCAGGTGGAGCACCCGGTCACCGAGGAGACCTCCGGGATCGATCTGGTGCGCGAACAGTTCCGGATCGCTAACGGTGAGAAGCTGGATATCAGCGAGGATCCCGCACCACGCGGGCACTCGATCGAGTTCCGCATCAACGGCGAGGACGCCGGCCGTGGATTCCTGCCCGCGCCTGGTCCGGTGGACCGCTTCGATCCGCCGGCGGGCCCGGGTGTTCGGCTGGACTCCGGCGTAGAGACGGGTTCGGTGATCGGCGGGCAATTCGACTCCATGCTGGCCAAGCTCATCGTCACCGGCGCCAGCCGCACCGAGGCGCTGGAGCGCGCACGCCGGGCGCTCGACGAGTTCGAGGTCGAGGGTCTGGCCACCGTGATCCCGTTCCATCGCGCGATCGTCAGTGACCCTGCTTTCATCGGCGACGAGAACGGCTTCACGGTGCACACCCGGTGGATCGAGACCGAGTGGAACAACACCGTCGAGCCGTTCACCGGCGGTGGAGCGGTTGACGCCGAAGAGGAGCAGCCGCGCCAGAAGGTCGTCGTCGAGGTGGGTGGGCGGCGACTGGAGGTGTCGCTGCCCGGTGACCTCGGCAGCGGTGGCGCAATCGAGCCCGGAGTGATCCGCAAGAAACCCAAGGCCCGTAAGCGCGGAGCCCACAACGCCGCCCAGGCGTCCGGGGATGCGGTGACCGCACCGATGCAGGGCACCGTCGTCAAGGTCGCAGTCGAAGAGGGACAGACGGTGGCGGTCGGCGAGCTCGTCGTAGTACTGGAAGCGATGAAAATGGAAAATCCGGTCACGGCGCACAAAGACGGCGTCATCACCGGGTTGGCCGTCGAGGCCGGGGCGGCGATCACCCAGGGCACGGTTCTGGCCGAGATCAAGTAAGCCCCCAGATCACGTGGCTTACGAGTGCCCGGACATCAATGCCGGTGCCTGGTACCTGCGAGCAGTGGGCGACCGCACCTGGGAAGTCTGCGAACCGACAACTGGTGAGGTCCATGCGCGCGTGAGCGCAACGGGCGATGCCAGCGCCGCTGCGGCGGGTGCGGACGCGGTACGCCGTTTCCTACTCCAACTGATCGCGCAGCCTGGCCAGCGCCTTGGCCAGCAGCCGGGAGACGTGCATCTGGGAGACACCGATGCGCTCGGCAATCTGCGTCTGGGTCATCGACTCGAAGAACCGCAGGCGTAGCACGGTACGCTCCCGCTCCGGGAGTGCGGCCAGGAGAGGGCGAAGCGCTTCCCTGTTCTCGATCCGGTCGAGATTGAGGTCGGCGCCGCCAAGAGTCTCGATGATCGCCGGCACCCCCTCGTCCCCAACGCTGGCGCCGACGTCGATCGATACGGCGGTGTAGGCCGTGCCTGCCACCAGGCCCTCGACCACTTCTTCGCGGTCCATGCCCAGTTGGGCAGCCAACTCCGATGCCGTCGGCGCCCGGCCCAGGCGCTGGGACAACTCCGCCGTGGCAGCACTGAGTCGCACGTGCAGTTCTTTGAGCCGGCGCGGCACCTTCAAAGACCACCTGTTGTCTCGGAAATGCCGGCGGACCTCCCCCATGATGGTGGGCACCGCGAAGGACGCGAAGTCCGAACCCGCGTCGACGTCGAATCGGATGACCGCATTGACCAGGCCGACCCTTGCCACCTGGACCAGGTCCTCCCGCGCTTCGCCGCGCCCGCCGAAGCGCATCGCGATGTGGTCGGCCAGCGGCATGCAGCGCTCGACGATCCGATCACGGTGCCGACGGAAGCTCACGCTGTCCGGCTCCAGCGTGGCCAACTCCCGGAACATGTCCGGGACGTCGGCGTACTCGGAGTTCACCGCTCGGCGCCCGCCCGCCTCGTCATGGATATGCCCACGCGATGGTCCCGGTGAAAGGTGCGAAGGTCGTCGGTCAGCGAGCTCAGCACGTGCCAGCTGAAGCTGCCCTGACCGACCACTTCGATGACGCCGCTGTCGTTTGCCACGTCCACCGACACGTCGACTACCACCGCATCGTCGCGCTGGTCGAGGACCACCACGAGCACCCCCTCGGGGACCGCCAAACGGATGAGCCGCGTGCAGGCTTCATCGACCGCGAGCCGCAAGTCCGCTACGGCATCGAAATCGAGGTCGGAGTACGTCCCCAGCGCGCCGACCAGGGTCCGCATGAGAGCGAGGTTCTCCAACCTCGCCGCAACTCTGAGTTCCACAGCCGTCATATGCCCTCCCGGCAGATCGAGTCGACAGTACCGCTGGCGGCTGGGTCGAAGCCGCGAAACAGACCGGGGTATGTTTGCGACGATGACCGAGCGTGAATTCTCTTCTTTGCCGGATGATGCCCCCCTCGCTGACGCGATCGAACAGATGCGGCCGGCAGCGGAGGACGCTCTCGTCGAAAGTGTCGACCCGGATGAGCGGGTGCCGCTCGACGAAGGCGACTCCCCGCCGCTGGAAAGCAACCCGGCGGACTGGCAGGAACAGCGGCTGACGGTCGACGATCCCGACGACGACCGCTAGCGGCCGCTGAAGGCATTGCTGCTCAGCTAATTTCCGATTCGAGGTTTGGACGCCGCAACGTTCGGGGTATAGGGCTCCTGAGGTGGTTTTCCAGAGCCATACCCGGAAACGTTAAGGATGAACACGATGCTGAACACCATCGCCGCCCAACGACGCGACGACGAGGTGCGCCGTTTCCGACCCAGCCGGTCTTGCGCCTACGAGGGCTGGACTGTGGTCGAGTTGAAGAAACGAGCAAGACAACTTGGCATCGAACGCTATTCGGGGTTGAACAAGGAAAAGCTGATAGACCTCATTCGGGAGCATTAGCGGTTGACCGTCCTGTCAGCAACCGTCCTTCAATGAGGTCCGCACCCCTTGCCACCCCACCGGTGGCGGCAAGACCTTGGGCGACCCGGTAGGCGCCGTCGGCCATCGTCATCGCCTCGGTCACCTTGGTGCGCAACCGCCTCGGTGTCAGCTTTCGCGCTGGCAGGCGAGTCCCGCAGCGGGCTACTGCGACCCGCATCGCAACCTCGTGCTGGTCACGTCCGAAGGGCACGACGCAGACCGGCACCCCCCGGTTCAGCGCCCGCAGGGTTGCGCCCATACCGCCGTGGGTCACCGCACAGACCGCACGGTCGAGCACCGGCCCGTGCGGCACGAATTGCCGCACCGTCGCGTTCCGCGGCACGTGGAGGTCGGGCGGAACGCCGGCGGGGAACGTCACCACCACGTGCACCGGCAAATCGGCCAATGTCGCCAATGCGACACGTCCGAGTATGTCGTCGGCCTGCCGAATCGATGATGTCGTCACCAACACGATGGGCGCATCGATCGCGGCGAGCCAGTCCGGAGTCTCGGCAGGATCCGACCCACTCGCACACGCGCCGATCGGTTGGATTCGGTCGCCCCAGTCGGCGTGCGGATAGTCGAACGGTTCGCCGCCGACCACGAGCATCAGCGGAGAACGCCGCATGAACTCATCCACTGACCTCACCGCAGGGGCACCGACCGCCGTCCGCACGGCGTTGATGCGGGGTAGCACCGGGCGGTCCATCACCCGGCGCACCACCAACCGAACGCCGTGGTCACGAACGGCGCCCGGCACTCCCGGCCACGGCCGCATTCCCGGCCCGACGGGCGGCATTCCGCGGGAATGCAGAAATGGTGTGAACGGCGAGAAAACCGCCCACGGAAGGGTTCCAGCGTCGGCTACCGAAATTGCGCCCCAGCAATTCGCGTCGATGATCAACGCATCGGGGCGAACGTCGGCGATTGCCCGACCGAGGTCGGCGACCTCCAACTCGGCCCGCCGACAAAGTACGTCCAAGGTCATTTTCAGTACCCCGAACGGTCCGCGGGCGTCCCAGTCGCGGCTTTGGACCGCCTCGATGCGCGTATCGACGGCTTCGGCGTGCAATCCCAGCCGCTCGGCGTAGGACACACCGGCCGACAAGGTCCGCAGGTGCACCTCGTGTCCGCGTCCCGCCAGTTCGGCCAGCAGGACGCCCAGCGGTAGCAGGTGGCCCAGGGCCGGAGAACCGTAGGCCAGGATTACGCTCATCGGGCGGGGTTGGCGACCGAGAATTCCGAAAAGAAGGCACGCACGTCCCCGACGAACAGTTCCGGCTGTTCGAAGGCAGCGAAGTGACCGCCCCGCGGCATGTCCGCCCAGTGAGTGATGGCGTAGGCGTTCTCGCACCACCGCCTCGGGGCCTTGATGATCTCCTTGGGGAAGCTGGCCACCCCGGTCGGCACAGTATCCTTGCCGACCTTGCCCGGGTTATCCTTGCCGACCTTGCCCGGGTTGCGGACCCCCAAGCTCTCCCAGTACAGCCGCGCCGAGGACGCAGCGGAATTGGTCAGCCAGTAGAGCATCACGTCGTCGAGCATCTCGTCTTTGGTCAGCACGTTCTCGGGGTGGCCATCGCAGTCGGTCCACGCCCAGAACTTCTCGACGATCCAGGCCAACTGGCCCACCGGAGAGTCGGCCAAACCGTAGCCGAGCGTCTGCGGGCGGGTCGACTGCTGTTTGGAGTAGCCGGAATCCCACTTCTTGTAGTGGTCGAACGCCGTCATCGCCGCCACCTCGTCCGGGGTCGGATTCTCGATCGGCCCGGGCGGCGGCGCCACCGGCATGTTGAGGTGAATGGCGATGCAGCCGGCGCGGTTTGACCCGGCGTTACGGCCGATCTCGGTGGTGACCATCGCACCCCAGTCCCCACCCTGGGCGCCATAACGCTGGTACCCGAGCCGGGCCATCAAGGAGTCCCAGGCCGCTGCGATCCGCTGGACGTTCCAGCCCGGCGCGGCCGGCTTGCCGGAGAACCCATAGCCGGGCAGCGACGGGCACACGACATGGAAGTCCCGAGCCAAAGGCTCGATCACCTTGGCGAATTCGGCGATCGAGCCCGGCCAGCCGTGGGTGATCACCAGCGGAAGCGCGTCGGGGTTGGCGCAGCGGCGGTGGATGAAGTGGATGTCGAGCCCGTCGATCTCGGTGACGAACTGCTCGAAGGTGTTCAGCCGGGCCTCCCGCACCCGCCAGTCATAATCCTGCGCCCAATAGGCAGTCAGTTCACGCATGTAGTCCAGCGGGATGCCCTGGGTCCAATTCACCGCGTCTTCCGAGCTGACAGGCTCGCGTTCCGGCCATCGGGTTCGAGCCAGTCGCTCGCGCAGGTCGACGAGATCGGCGTCGGGAACCGCGATGCGGAACGGGCGGATCGCCGTGTTGGCCATAGTCCTGATTATGGCCGTTGCGCCTCGCTAGGCTCGGGAACATGCGCTTGGTGGTTGATCTCAACAGATGCCAGGGGTACGCCCAGTGCGTCCCACTGGCGCCGAATGTCCTGAAACTGGTCGGTGAGGAGGCCCTGGCTTACGACCCCAATCCGGATGAATCCCAACGTCAACAGGTACTCCGCGCGGTGGCATCCTGCCCGGTGCAAGCGATCATTCTGGAACTGGACCCGCCAGCCGATCGGGACACGTTGTGAGCGGGAAGGGCACGTATTCGCTCGACAAGGTCATCAGGAAGTTCCGGAAGAGGGGCCGCATCGTCATCGTCGGCGCCTCGCTGGCCGGCCTTCGCGCCGCGGAGGCGCTGCGCGACAAGGGCTTCGATGGATCACTGACCATCATCGGCGATGAGCCGCACGAACCCTACGACCGGCCACCGCTGTCCAAGCAGGTGCTTAAGGGGTGGGTGCCCGCCGACCACACCAAGCTGCCCCGGCTGCGTCGCGTTGACGCAAATTGGAAACTGGGGGTGGCAGCCGTCGGCCTGGACCGGGACAACCACCTGGTGAAGCTCAGCAACGGCGAAGAGGTGCCCTACGACAGGCTGCTGATCGCCACCGGAACCCGGGCCCGCCCCTGGCCCAACCCCGAAGAAGGTGCACTGGAGGGTGTCTTCACCGTGCGCACCGTGGAGGACGCCACGGGGTTGTCCGCAGCCTTACAAGCCAAGCCGCGCCGCGTGCTGATCATCGGCTCGGGATTCGTCGGCTCGGAGATCGCCTCGGTGTGCCGGGACCTGGACCTACCTGTGACAGTGACCGAACGGGGCACTGGTCCACTGCGCGGCGCCCTGGGCGGCGTGATCAGTGACATCGCGGCGGACATGATGCGCGACGCCGGGGTGGACCTGCGTACCGGTGTGTCGGTGAAGTCACTGAAGGGCGACGAATCAGGACATGTCCGGTCGGCGACGCTGTCCGACGGCACGGTGCTCGACGTCGACGTCGTCATCCCCTCGCTGGGGTCGATCCGCAACGTGGAATGGCTCGACGGCGCTGGCTTGGCGGCCGGTCAGTGGGGCGTGGGCTGCGACGCCGGTTGCCGCGCGTACGACATCAATGGCGTGGTGACCGACCACATCTTCGTCGCCGGCGACGTGGCGCGGGCCCCGCACGTCCTCTACGGCTACGAGTACCTGGCCCTCGAACACTGGGACAACGCGGTGTCCGGGGCTGAGGTGGCCGCCAACAACATGCTTCATCTCGAGGTGGGCCGCCGTGCACATCTGCCGCTGCCGTCGTTCTGGTCGGGCCAATTCGGCGTGAACATCAAAAGCGTCGGGGTGTGCTCGTTCGGCGACCAGATCGTCTTCACGCAGGGCTCACCGCAGGATCACCGGTTCGCCGCCGCCTACGGCAAGAACGGCCGCATCGTCGGTGCCGTCACCTTCAATCACGGCAAGTGGCTGCCCTACTACGCCGAGTTGATCGAACGCTCGGCGCCCTTCCCGCCACCGCCACCCGGCTACGACCGGCCGACCGATGCCGAAGTGATGCCCGCCCGGTTCCCCGATCCGCGCGAACCCGCGGGCAATCCCGACGTGGTCCTCACCGGATATGACCCGACTGACCGCCGGGCCGTATTCCGGCCTCGCAGTCAATAACAGGAGTTGATGACGATGGATCCCGCAACCGCATGGTCTGAGGCCATGAAGTTCGCCAACCGCCCGAACCCCTACCCGTTCTACGAGGAACTCCGCAGAACGCCGGTCGCCAAGGTCTCCGACAAGACCTACGTTGTCACCGGCTATCCGGAGGTCCTTGCTCTGGCGCATGATCCGCGAATCAGTGTCGACGTCAGCCGCAGTCCCTCGGGCTTCTTCGGCGAGAAGCCTGTCGAACTCGACCAAGCCGAAGCCGCCCAGAATCGCAACCAGAGCATGCTGGTCTCCGATCCCCCCGAGCACGACGTGATGCGCCGGCAGTTCATGCGGCATTTCGGCCCGCCGCACACTCCGGACTTGATCCCGAGCATGACCGGGTTCGTCGTAAGCCTTGCCAATGAACTACTCGACAAGGTCAAGGCACGCGGCGGAACGCGGATGGACGTCGTCGAGGACTTCTCCTACCCGATTCCGGTGTCGGTGATCTTCCGGATCATGGGGGCGCCGATCGAAGACGAACCCAAGTTCCACGCCTGGGTGACCGACTTCATGAACGCCGCCGACGTCGGCCCGGAGCGCAACAGCCCAGAGGGCCAGGCCGCGATCAAGAAGGCCGACGAGAGTTCCGAGGACCTCGGGGCCTGGCTGCACGATCTGGTTCTGCGGTTGACTCGCGAGCCGGGACCGGGCCTGTTGTCGGCCGCACTGCACGACGATGGCCCAGACGGCCCGGTGTCGGCTGCCGTGGCCGAATCCAACGCACTGCTGCTGATGATCGCCGGCCACGACACCACGGTCAACACCATCACCAACTCGGTAATGACCCTGCTCCGCAACCCTGGCTCGTGGGATCTGTTGCGGGACAACCCCAACCTGATTCCCCGGGCCGTCGAGGAAGTGCAGCGCCTGCAGGGCGCGGTGCAGTTCGCCGTCAGCCGCTGGGCCATGACGGACGTCGAGGTCGGCGGTGTCCGGATCCCCGCCGGATCGGCGGTGTTCCTGGTCTTCGCCGCGGCCAACCGAGACCCACGGCGTTTCGACGAACCCGACCGCTTCGACCCGATGCGTGAGGACAACGAACATCTCGGGTTCGGCAGCGGAATACACACCTGTTTCGGCGGCCCGTTGGCCCGTCTGGAGATCAACCTCGCCCTCGAGGTGTTCCTGCGCCGGGTGAAGGAGCCACGCCTGGTGGTGGACCCGCCGCCCTACCGGCACAACCAGGTTTTTCGCGGGCCGCGGCACCTCTGGGTGGACTTTTCCGAAATATCGGACCGCGTCGAGGTCGACTGAACTGGCAATCTGGAGGGCGTGACTTCAGACCCTATGGACCGGTTCGCGCCCGCAACCCGGCGCTGGTTCGAGGGCACGTTCGCCGCCCCCACCCCGGCGCAGGCGCAGGCCTGGTCCTCGATCGCAGATGGCGACCACACTCTGGTGATCGCACCGACCGGATCGGGCAAGACGCTGGCGGCGTTCCTGTGGGCGATCGACCGACTGGCTCGGGAGAGCGCCCGGCCGGCCAACCAGGGCACCAAGGTTCTCTACATCTCCCCGCTCAAGGCGCTGGCCATCGACGTCGAACGCAACCTGCGCACGCCGCTGGCCGGAATCGCCCGGGTTGCCGAACACGACGGACAGCCCCCTCCGCGGATCAGCGTCGGGGTCCGCTCGGGAGACACCCCGCCCGCACAACGCCGCGAACTGGTAAACCGTCCTCCGGACATCCTGATCACCACTCCGGAGTCGCTGTTTCTCATGCTGACCTCCGCTGCGCGCGAGACGCTAACCGGGGTGAAGACGGTGATCCTCGACGAGGTGCATGCCGTCGCCGGCACGAAACGCGGAGCACACCTTGCTGTTTCACTGGAGCGCCTGGACACGCTGCTGGACCGACCGGCTCAGCGCATCGGGCTCTCGGCAACCGTACGTCCAGCTGAGGAGGTGGCCCGCTTCCTGTCCGGAAGTCAGACCTCCCGAGCCCGGATCGTCGCCCCGCCGGCATCGAAGACCTTCGATCTGGAGGTCCAAGTTCCGGTGCCCGACATGGCCAACCTGGCCAACAACACCATCTGGCCCGATGTCGAGAACCGCATCGTCGACCTGATCGAAGCCCACACCTCGACCCTCGTTTTCGCCAATTCCAGGCGATTGGCTGAGCGAATCACAGCGCGTATCAACGAGATTCACGCCCAGCGCAACGGCGTTGAATTGCCCACCGCGCCCGCCCACATGATGGCCAGCAACCAGGTGCAGGGCGCGGAACCGCTGCTGGCGCGCACCCATCACGGGTCGGTCTCCAAGGAGCAGAGGGCCGCCGTCGAAGATGACCTGAAATCCGGCCGACTCAAGGCGGTGGTGGCCACCTCCAGTTTGGAACTGGGCATCGACATGGGGGCGGTGGACCTCGTCATCCAGGTGGCGGCACCGCCGTCAGTGGCAAGCGGGTTACAGCGCATCGGGCGCGCCGGTCATCAGGTCGGCGAGATCTCCCACGGCATCCTGCTGCCCAAGCACCGCACCGATTTGATCGGGTGTGCCGTGAGTGTGCAGCGGATGCTCAGTGGGGCGATTGAGACCATGAAGGTTCCGGCCAACCCGCTCGACGTGCTGGCACAGCAGACCGTGGCGGCATGTGCGTTGGAGCCGCTGAACGCCGATACGTGGTTCGACACGGTGCGTCGCAGCGCGGTGTTCGCGACGCTGCCGCGTAGCGCATTCGAGGCCACTTTGGATCTGCTGTCCGGCAGGTACCCGTCCACCGAGTTCGCCGAACTGCGGCCACGGCTCATCTACGACCGCGACACCGGCCTTTTGACCGCCCGTCCCGGGGCTCAGCGGCTGGCCGTCACCTCCGGTGGAACGATTCCCGACCGGGGCCTGTTCGCCGTCTACCTGGCTACCGACAACGAAAAACCCTCCCGGGTAGGTGAACTCGACGAGGAAATGGTCTACGAATCCCGCCCCGGCGATGTCATCGCGCTGGGTGCCACCAGCTGGCGGATCACCGAGATCACCCACGACAGGGTGCTGGTGGTACCTGCGCCCGGACAGCCGGCCCGGTTGCCGTTCTGGCGCGGCGACGACGCCGGGCGACCGGCCGAACTCGGAGCAGCCATCGGCCGGTTGACCGGCGAGTTGGCCGGAATGGACCGCGACGCGTTCGACAAGCGCTCCGCTGAAATCGGTTTCGACGACTATGCACGCGACAACCTCTGGCAGCTGCTCGACGACCAGCGGGCGGCCACCACTGCGGTACCCAGCGACACCACCCTGCTGGTGGAACGCTTCCGCGACGAACTCGGCGACTGGCGGGTGATCCTGCACTCGCCGTACGGGCTGAAGGTGCACGGCCCGTGGGCACTCGCGATCGGCCGCCGACTGCTGGAGCGCTACGGCATCGACGAGAAGCCGACCGCCTCCGACGACGGGATAGTGGTGCGGCTTCCCGACACCGATCTCGACTCCGGAGACGCGCCTCCCGGGGCCGAACTGTTCGTCTTCGAACCAGAAGAAATCGAACCGTTGGTGACCGCCGAGGTGGGCGGCTCGGCCCTGTTCGCCTCCCGATTCCGTGAATGCGCGGCCCGTGCCCTGCTGTTGCCGCGCCGGCATCCGGGCAAACGGTCGCCGCTGTGGCACCAACGCCAACGCGCCGCGCAACTGCTCGACGTGGCGCGCAAGTACCCCGAGTTCCCGATCGTGCTGGAGACGGTGCGGGAATGCCTGCAGGACGTCTACGACACCACGACGCTGACCGACCTGATGGCGCGGATCGCCCAGCGACGAGTGCGACTGCTGGAAGTGCAGACACCCACGCCGTCGCCCTTCGCCGCCTCGCTCCTCTTCTGTTACGTCGGCGCCTTCATGTACGAGGGCGACAGCCCATTGGCCGAACGACGCGCCGCAGCACTGTCGCTGGACACCACGCTGCTGGCCGAACTCATGGGCCGAGTCGAACTTCGCGACCTGCTCGACCCCGAGGTCGTGGCCGCGACGGCCCGGCAGTTGCAACATCGGACCGAAGGCCGTCGCGCCCGTGACGCCGAGGGCGTGGCGGACCTCCTGCGACTCCTTGGCCCGTTGACCGAGGCCGAAATAGCCGAACGTTCGACAGCATCCGACGTGGGTGCCTGGCTGGAGGGCCTGCGGACCGCCAAACGGGCACTGCCGGTGTCCTACGGCGGGCAGACCTGGTGGACGGCGGTGGAGGACATCGGCCGGTTGCGCGACGCGGTCGGGGTTGCGGTGCCGGTAGGCGTACCGTCCGCCTTCACCGAATCGGTCGCCGATCCGTTGGGCGACCTGCTGGCCCGCTATGCCCGCACCAACGGCCCTTTCAGCACCGCACAGGCTGCCGCCCGATTCGGGCTGGGCCTGCGGGTGGCAGCCGATGTCCTGGGCCGAATGGCGATGGACACCACGCTGGTCCGTGGCGAATTCACCGACACCGCAGACGGATCCGGCTCGCAGTGGTGTGACGCGGAAGTGCTGCGGATCCTTCGCCGACGGTCGCTGGCTGCACTGCGCGCCCAAGTCGAACCCGTCAGCACTTGGGCCTACGCCCGTTTTCTCCCGGCCTGGCAACAGATCGGCGGTGCGGGAACTGCCTCCGGGGTCGACGGGCTACTCGGTGCCATCGAGCAACTCGCCGGGGTACCGGTACCCGCATCCGCGGTCGAGAGCCTGATCTTTGCCCCCCGAGTGCGCGACTACCAGCCGACGATGCTCGACGAGTTGCTCGTCTCCGGTGAGGTGATCTGGTCCGGGGTCGGGGCTATCTCCAGCAATGACGGCTGGGTAGCGTTCCATCTCGCCGATACCGCGCCCCTGACGCTGTCGTCTCCTGCCGAACTGGATCTCACCGAGGTCCACCGGGCGGTCTTGGATGTCCTCGGGCATCCCGGCGATTCTCGCGGCGGGTTCTTCTTCCGCCAACTGTGCGCCAGCAGCACGGAGTCAGCCGTCAAATCGGCTCTGTGGGAACTGATCTGGGCCGGCTGGGTCACCGGCGACACCTTCGCCCCGGTGCGGGCCATGCTGGCCGGCAGTCGCAAGGCCCCGGCACATCGACAGCAACGCCGTGCTCCGAGGCTGAGCCGCTATTCGGTGGCGCGGCCGCATGCCCGCCCCGTCGAACCGAGCGTGGCGGGCCGATGGTCGGCTTTACCCGTCCCCGAACCAGACTCCACCCTGCGAGCACACTTCACAGCGGAGTTGCTGATGACCCGCCATGGGGTGTTGACCAAGGGGGCCGCCGCCGCCGAGGGCGTGCCAGGCGGATTCGCAACGATGTACAAGATCTTGACCGCCCTCGAGGAGGCCGGCCGCTGCCAGCGCGGCTACTTCATAGAGTCGTTGGGCGGAGCCCAGTTCGCCCTCTCCTCGACGGTGGACCGGTTGCGCGGTCACGCCGACACGATCGACTTGGCCACGCGCGCCTACGACGCCGTCGTCCTGGCATCCGCCGACCCGGCCAACCCGTACGGGGCGGCCCTGCCGTGGCCCGCACGCCCGGACACCGAGAGCCGCCATCGCCCCGGCCGTAAGGCGGGGGCCCTCGTGATCCTGGTCGACGGCGAACTGGTGTGGTTCCTCGAGCGCGGCGGCCGGTCCCTGCTGAACTTCACCACCGATTTCGAGGCCCAGCGGGCCGCCGCCGGAGCACTGGCCGGCCTGGTCGGCAGCGCCCGGGTCGGCGGCATCCTGGTGGAGCGGATCGACGGTGCGCCGGTGCTGGAGGCAGCACGCACCGATACCGCAGAGGCGTTGTCGGATGCCGGGTTCACTCGCACCCCGCGTGGATTGCGGATGCGGTAGGCCCCGCTCGATTCAGCACCGATCCAGTCAGGCCCGCAAGTCCGCTGTAACGCACAGGCCAACTCCGCCGACATCACGGTCAAGTAACGATTGCGCATACCCACCGAGATCATGATCGGAGGCCGGCATGGCACGGCTCGGACGCCTGGTGTCGCGGATCGCGGTCGCCCTCGCCGCTCCCGCCATCGTGGTCTTCGCCCCGGTGCAGCCTGGCGAATCCCCACGCGCGGAACCTCAGGTGGTGGCCGCCGTTCGCACTGTTCACCGCGTTCTGCCCTCAGGCTTCGCCGCGATCCCGGGCCCGGGCAGCCGCGCCGGGATGCTCGCCGTGCGGGCCGCATTGACCCGACTCGGCGATCCCTACGTCTGGGCCGCCGCGGGTCCGCACGCCTTCGACTGCTCCGGTCTGGTGGTCTGGTCGTTCCAGCAGGCCGGGGTAGAACTCCCGCACTCAAGCCAGGCGCTGGCAGGCGGTGGCCAGCCGGTAGCCCTGAACCAGATTCAGCCCGGCGACGTGGTCACCTACTACTCCAACGCATCGCACGTCGGTCTGTATGTGGGCGACGGCAAGATGGTCCATGCCTCCACCTACGGCGTACCGGTGGCCGTGGTTCCCGTCAATAACGCCCCGATCCACAACGTCCGCCGGTATCGCTGAACCGGGGCGCGCGACTACCATCCGACCATGCGCGACATCCTTGCCGCGGCAGTCGCGACGATGTCGGCCACCTGCTGAGATGCGTATCGCGATCTTCGCCACCTGTTTAGCGGACGCGCTGTTCCCGAAGGCCGCCATCGCGACGGTCGAACTGCTGGAGCGGCTCGGGCACGAGATCGTCTTCCCGGACCGTCAAACCTGTTGTGGCCAAATGCACATCAACACCGGATATCTGCAGGAAGCGCTTCCCTTGATCCGCCGGCAGGTCAAGGTGTTCGAATCAGCCGGGTGCGACGCGGTGGTTGGACCGTCGGCGTCGTGCGTGGGCTCGGTCCGCCACCAGCATGCGATGGTGGCCCGCCGCGCCGGCGACGAGGCGCTGGCCGTTCGCGCCGAGGCAGTCGCGTCCCGCACCTACGAGTTGTCCGAGTTACTGGTCGACGTTCTGGGTGTCCGCGATGTCGGCGCGCGTTATCCGCATCGGGTGACCTACCACCCCACCTGCCATTCGCTGAGGATGCTGCGGGTCGGCGACAAGCCGCTGCAACTGCTGCGTCAGGTACACGGCCTCACCCTCGAGGAGTTGCCGATGGCCGACTCCTGTTGCGGTTTCGGCGGAACGTTCGCGATCAAGAACTCCGCGGTATCGGCGGCCATCCTTGCGGACAAGATCACCGCGGTTGCCGGAACCGGGGCCGAGGTATGCACGGCGGCCGACATGTCCTGCCTGATGCAGATCGGTGGCGGTCTGAGCCGAGCCGGCTCAACCGTGCGCACCGTCCACTACGCCGAGATCCTGGCCTCCAGATGAACAATCTCCGCGGCGATGAGCCGTTCCCCGCAGCGGCCGGAAAGGCACTGGCCGACAACCAGATGCGCCGCAACGTCGGCCATGCCACCCATTCCATCAGAACCAAGCGCGCCCGGGCGGTCGCGGAATGCCCGGACTGGGAGCAGTTGCGCCAGACCGGGAGCGCACTCAAACAAGATGTGCTGTCGAAACTTCCGGAACTGCTGGAGCAGTTGGAGCACAACGTCACCGAGCGTGGCGGCGTAGTCCATTGGGCACGCGATGCCGACGAAGCCAATCACATTGTCGCCGAACTGATTCAGGCCACCGGTGCCCGTGAGGTGGTCAAGGTCAAGTCGATGGCGACCCAGGAGATCGGCCTCAACGAATACCTTGAGAAGCAAGACATAACGGCCATCGAGACCGATCTGGCTGAATTGATCGTCCAACTCGGCGACGACTGGCCCAGCCATATCCTGGTACCCGCGATCCACCGCAACCGCGCCGAGATCCGGGAGATCTTCGTACGAACGATGCCCGACGTCGGCGAACTCAGCGACGACCCGCAGCAGTTGGCCATGGCCGCCCGGGGTTACCTGCGCCGGAAATTCCTTTCGGCGCGGGTTGCGGTGAGCGGGGCCAACTTCGGTGTCGCGGAGACCGGCACGCTCGCGGTGGTGGAGTCCGAGGGCAACGGCCGGATGTGCCTGACACTGCCGCAGACGCTGATCACGGTGATGGGAATCGAGAAGGTCATTCCGCGTTTCACCGATCTGGAGGTGTTCATGCAACTGCTGCCGCGCTCCTCCACAGCAGAGCGGATGAACCCCTATACGTCGATGTGGACCGGGGTCCACCTGGGCGACGGACCGCAAGAGTTCCACCTGGTGTTGCTGGACAATGGTCGTACCCGCGTGCTGGCAGATCCGGTTGGCCGGGCAGCGCTGCAGTGCATTCGATGCAGTGCCTGCCTCAACGTTTGTCCGGTCTACGAACGCACCGGCGGGCACGCGTACGGGTCGGTCTATCCCGGGCCCATCGGTGCGATCCTGAGCCCCCAACTGACAGGAACCAGCGGCGCCGACGACCCGAACGCATCGCTACCGTACGCCTCGACGTTGTGTGGAGCATGTCTGGACGTCTGCCCGGTCCTGATCGACATCCCGTCGATCCTCGTCCACCTGCGTGCCAAGCAGGTCGACGGGGCGCGCGGCGGCGTCCCCGGCGTTCAGGACATGACAATGGCGGCTGCCGAATGGATCATGCGCTCCCCGCGACGCTTCGGGTGGGCGGAGAAGGCGGCGGGCCTGGGTCTGAAGGCCGGTCCGCTGGCCGCGAGATTCTCGCCGTGGACGTCCAGCCGAGACCTGCCCGAACCGCCGAGACAAACCTTCCGACAGTGGTGGCACCGAACTCGGGGCACCCAGTGAGCGCTCGGGCCGACATCCTGGCGGGAATCCGTGCCGCGCTGGCAGCGGCACCACCCGAGCCCGTGGCCATTCCACGGGACTACGACCGGGAACCGCTGCGCGGACTGGGCGATCTGGCAACCTTCGCCGAGACCGTCGCCGACTACCGCGCCAGGGTGTTCCGCATTGCCGAGAACACCATCGCTGAGACCGTCGCCGCCTTGGCCGACACGGGTCCCGTGGTGACACCCGAGGACCTCCCGACCGACTGGACTATCGGCGTTGAGACGCTACGCGACCACCCCAACCAGCTGCTGTCGACCGAGCAACTCGACGGTGCAGCCGCCGTCGTCACAGGATGCGCGGTCGCCATCGCAGCAACCGGCACGATCGTGCTCGACGGCGGCGCAGCGCAGGGCCGACGGGCTCTGACCCTGGTCCCGGACCATCACGTCTGTGTGGTGTTCGCCTCGCAGATCGTCGACACGGTGCCGCAGGGCTTCGCCGCCCTGGACCCGCTGCGACCGTTGACGTTCATCTCAGGGCCGAGCGCCACCAGCGACATCGAACTCGAACGGGTCGAAGGCGTGCACGGCCCCCGAATACTGGACGTGCTGATCGTCGAATCTCACTGATAACTCGACCCGGGCTGACGACGCGCATCATCGATCTTCCGTTCGGTGTCGATGATGGCGGAGACGGCGTTGATCAGCGCGAGGTGGGTAAAAGCCTGCGGAAAGTTGCCCAGATGGCGCCCGCTGCGGGGCTCGATCTCCTCGGCATAGAGCTGGAGTTGGCTGGCCGCGCCCAGCAGCTTCCCGCACAACGCACGGGCCCTGGGCAGTTCGTCGATCGCCACCAGGGCCGACACCAGCCAGAACGAGCAGATGGTGAAGGCACCCTCCTCGCCCTGCAAGCCGTCCTCGGTGTCCTCGACCCGGTACCGCAGTACCATTTCGTCCTCGGTCAGCTCGTCGAGGATCGCTTGCACCGTATTGCGCACGCGTTCGTCCGTGCCCGGCAGGAAGCCCACCAACGGGATGAGCAACACTGAGGCATCGAGCGCTTTGGTGGCGTAGTGCTGCGTGAACACACCACGCTCGTCGACGGCGTTGGCAAGCACATCGTCGCGGATCTCCTCGGCGGCAGCGCGCCACCGCGCAGCCACCGCAGTTTCCCCGCGTCGATCAGCGATGCGCGCGCCGGCGTCGGCGGCCATCCAGCAGGCGACTTTCGAACTCGTGAAGTGCTGGGGACCCGAGCGGACCTCCCAGATACCCTGGTCCGGTTCGCGCCAATGCTCCAGCGCACGCGCAACCTGGGTCTCGACAATCCGCCAGAGCCGATCCTCGACGCGATGCGCCCCGGTGTGCAGGTCGATAGCCCGGACAATCGCGCCCCACACGTCGTGCTGGCGCTGGCTGTAGGCCCCGTTGCCGATCCGCACCGGTCGGGCGTCCTCGTACCCGGCCAAATGATCCAGCGTCTTCTCAGTAAGAACCCGTTCCCCACCGACGCCGTACATCAACTGCAGATGGCCGCCTTCGGCGTCGGCGATCTCGGCAATGAAGTTGAAGAAATCGTTGGCCTCCCAGTCCAGTCCCAGAGTGTTGAATGCCCACAGAGTGGCAACGGTGTCGCGGATCCAGGTATAGCGATAGTCCCAGTTGCGTTCGCCGCCAGGAGTTTCCGGCAGCGATGTGGTGGCGGCAGCCATGATTGCGCCAGTCGGCGCGAATGACAGCCCCTTGAGCGTCAATGCGCTGCGCTGTAGGTGATCGCGCCAGCGGTGGTCGGGAAATCTGCCTCGGTCCAACCAGTGCTGCCAATGGTGACAAGTCCATTGCAGGCTTTCGGCCACCTCGTCGACGGTTCGGGGTGGCGGATGATCGCTCCAGGACAGCGCGACAAACCGGCGGTCGCCCTCTTTGAGTAGCGTGCGTGCGGTGGCGGAGGCACCCTCGAATCCCACGTTGAGGTCGGTCGTCAAGCGCAGTTCGAGATCGCTCCTGTCAACCTCGGCATCGTCGGATCGTCGCCGGGACCGTTGTGGGGCCTTCGCAACAGCGTCGTGGTACCCATCGCCGGTGTAGGACCATTCAACCCGCGTCTGCCCGTAGTCGAACACCGGACTGCATTCCATGCTCACCTGAACCTTGCCGTTCACGCAGCGGATCGACCGGAGCAGCACGTGCGACGCTTCGTAATCGGTTGGAGCGCGATGATGAGTTTCCGATCGGCTCGCCTCGTGATGCCAGGGCCCCATCAACAGGGCGTCGGTCACAACCAGCCAGCCACCGGGGGCCCACCAACTTGTTTCCGTCACGAGAGTGCCGGGGATGTACCGGCGGGCGGTGGGCACCGAGACACCCGAAGGACCGATGCGGAACCGGCCGGCGTCGCGATCAAGTAGCGACCCGAACACACTCGGTGAATCCATCCGCGGCAGGCACAACCATTCGACACCGCCGTCCGGCGCGACCAGCGCCGTGGTATCGCAGTCGGACAGAAACGCGTAATCCTCGATCGGCGGGAAGTGGCTGCCACCAAGCGAGTCACCGGTCTCCGGAAATTCGATCACGCTCAGCACTCCCTTGCTTAATCCCCGATCTGCAAAATGGTCCGCTATGGTCCAGCCGCAAGTCAATGGATTCCTAGGAGCAGAACCGATGCCAGAGGGCGACACCGTCTTCCACACCGCGGCGATCCTGCGCCAGGCTCTGGTCGGTTTGACACTGACACGCTGCGACGTACGGGTGCCCCGATACGCCACAGTCGATCTCGCGGGTCACCCGGTCGAGGCCGTTCTCAGCCGTGGCAAGCACCTCTTCATCCGGGTCGGGCCAGCCAGCATCCACTCGCATCTGAAGATGGACGGAAGCTGGCGTATCTCGCGTCGCGGCAAACCCACGCACAGCTCGCGTCATCGCAGCGCCGCCCACAAGATTCGAATCCTGCTGGAAGCCGGTGATGTTTCGGCCGCCGGAATCGACCTGGGAATTCTGGAGATCCTGGACCGCCGCAGCGACCTGGATGTCGTTGAGCACTTGGGCCCAGATCTCCTGGGCGACAATTGGGACCCTGCCCTGGCCGCTGCCAATCTCTCTGCCAACCCTGACCGGCCTATCGCCGAAGCACTGCTTGACCAAAGGGTCATGGCCGGTGTCGGGAACGTCTACAGCAATGAACTGTGCTTCCTGTTCGGGCGGCTCCCGACCAGCCCGGTGAGTTCATTGCGCGACCCGCTTCGCGTGGTCACAAGAGCTCGAGACATGCTGTGGGCCAACCGCTTGCGGTGGTCTCGAACCACAACTGGCGACACCAGGCCGAGTCGGGCACTCTGGGTGTACGGCCGAGTTGGGGAACCGTGCCGGCGCTGCGGCACCCCGATCTCCCGCGGCGACGGCCCAGTCGGAGAGCGGATCAGCTACTGGTGCCAAGCATGCCAGAGGTGATCTACGTGCCGGCCTCATGTTGCACCTGGGCGGTGGCCGCTGCGACGGCGTCGTCGAGGCTCTTTATGGTCTGCTTGTCAATCGACAGTTCCTTGACCGTGCCGGCGCCCTCGACGGAGGACATAAACCCCTCGTAGCCACCGGGATAGACCCAGGCGACGATCACGCCCGTGCCTTTCTCGAGCGCCTCGGCCACCTCGTGGCGCAGGCCGCTACGCAGTTCGTGTTCGGCGAAGGCAGTCACCAGCCCACCCGCCGCCGCGCCGACAAATATCGAAAATGCAAGCGGTGCAACGAACAAACCGAATAGCAGGCCCATCCCGGCCCCCACCGCGATACCTGTACCACCGTGGCGGTTCGATGCCTCCACGACCTCGGGATGCCCGTCTTCGTTCTTGATGACGAGCGCCGCCGAACGAATCTCCAAGCCCTTCTCAGCCCTGGAATTGAGTTCGTTGAAATCGGTATGAGCCTGCTCCAGATCGCCGTAGGCCGCAACCACGAGCAGGTCTTCGTCTTTTTTCATGGCGTCCTCACGTTCGCGTCAATATTGATCCTGAACCGGGTCGCCCGTCGACGGCTAGGGACTGAAGGCCCTTATCCGCGATCGGATGAACGGCACCACGTGGTCGGCAACCTCGTCGGTCCGTTCCAGCCAGCACCAATGGCCGGCGCCTTGCAGGACTCGAATCTCGACACGCGGGAATACCTCGATCTGACGGTAGGCCTGCTCAACAGGGATGTACGCGTCGGCATCACCGAAAACCACCAGCGCATCGAGGTCGTGCTGCCGCAGACGCGCAGCGAGTTGCTCCATGTCGCCATCCCGGGTGGACCGGTAAAGCCGCAGGACCGCGCGCCGGGTCTTCTTCGGCAGCAGGTGTCCGGCGATCGTGTCCACCCAGTCCGGAGGCAGGCCCGGATTCCTGCGGGCCAGCATGGTCGCCGCACGACGTGGGTTCACGCTCCGCATCAATAGTTCGCCGAGGATCGGGGTCTGCCACACTCGCGCCGCCAAGTGCCATCGATAGCCCAGCAGCACACCGGTATTCAGGAAGGTCACGCTTGCGACCCGACTCGGGTGATCAGCCGCCCAGGCGGCCGCGAACGGCCCGCCGAAATCATGTGCCACCAGATGCACCCGGTCGATGTTCAGTTCTCGGATCACCCCATCCAGGAAGCGCGCGTAGCTGAAGATCGTGTAATCGCCGTCCGGACGGGGGTCCGCGGCCCCGAACCCGGGCAGATCCGGGGCGACGACGTTGGCGAAACCAGCGATCCGGGCCATCAGCGGCATCCAGTCCGAGCCGGTGTCGGGGTTGCCATGCACGAACACGACCGCCTCGCCGCAACCCTCTAGCCCCGGGCCGCCAACCAAAACTGACGTTGTGAGTCCCGCGACCGTGAGCCGTCGGGTTCGGATCATGCGCGCGAGCCTACGTGCGATAGCGTGACCGCGTGCCGAGATTCAACGTGTGCCTGCCGGAACCCGACGGCTACGCGTTCTCCCGGTGCCTGTTCGAGTTTGCCGAATTGGTGACCTTCTCGCTGCGCGATCTCGGCTATGACGCCATCTTGAGCGTCAATGACATACATTCCGACCGCCGCAACGTCATAGTCGGGTGCCATCTGATGGCGGCCGACCTCATGACACTGGTACCGCCCTCGACCGTGGTCGTCAACAGTGAACAGATCTACGACGAAGACCGCTTCGCCTGGAATGACCGCATCTTCTCCTGGGCACGCAACTTCGAAACGTGGGATTACAGCCCAAAGAACATCGCCGCTTTCGACCGACTCGGCATCCCCGGCGTCAAGCTTCTCCAGATCGGCCACCAGCCACAACTGACCCGAATAACTCCAGCTGCCGACCAGGACATCGATGTCCTTTTCTACGGCTCGATCACCGACCGGCGGCTGGCAGTCTTCCAACAGATCCGCGACCGCGGGCTGAAACTCACGACGTTGTTCAAGGTCTTCGGCGCAGAGCGCGACGAGTACATCGCCCGCGCAAAAGTTGTGCTCAACATGCACAATCACACATCGGAGATCTTCGAGGTCGTTCGTGCGCACTATCTGCTGTCCAACGCGGTGGCCGTGGTCAGCGAAGTCAACACCTCAACCTCGATACCAGCCGCCTACCACGACGCTGTCGCGGGTGTTCCGTACGAGTCCTTAGCGGAGGAGTGCGAACGCCTGGTCGCCGACGACACAGCGCGAAATGCCCTGCAGCACAGGGCGATCAGCGTGATCTCCCGCTATCCGCAGACCGATTACACCCGTCAGGTACTGGGCTGAGCACGCGCGAACTCACGAAACTCCGGTGGTCACCGGTCAGCGGGTCGTAGAACTCGATTCGGTGGGCAATCAATCCCAGGGGCCGGCTGAAATCGCCTGGCTCGACTTCGACTACACACGGATAGAGCGGGTCGTGATCAATCGGCAACCCGAGGCCCGCCATGTGCACCCGAAGCTGATGGGTTCGGCCCGTGGCGGGCGTGAGCCGGTAGCATCCGTCCCCCAGCGGTTCGACCAAGGTCTCGGCGTTCGGGGTGCCATCCACCACCTCGGCCTGCAAACACCCGCGCCGCTTGATGATTCGATTGGACACCACCCGCGGCGCGGGCAGACCCGGGTGCACCGACGAGCGGGCCAGATAGGTCTTGGACACCCTTCCGTCGGCGAACAACGTCTGATAAGCACACCGCACCTCGCGGCGCGCGGTGAACACCAGCACCCCCGCGGTCAACCTGTCCAGCCGGTGCGCCGGGCTCAGATCGGGCAGATCCAGTTCTCGCCGAAGTCGTACCAGCGCAGTCTGGGCGACGTGGCTCCCGCGCGGCATTGTGGCCAGGAAGTGCGGCTTGTCGACCACGACGAAGTTCTCGTCCCGATGCAGAACCGGGATGTCGAAGGGGACTTCAACCTCGTCGGGCAGATCACGGTAGTGGTAGACGAAGGCACCGGCCGGCAGCACCGTCGACTCGTCGACCACTGCACCGTCGGCCCGAACCACTTCACCAGACAAGACCTTGGCTTTCGCCTCGGAGCCGAACCGGCGCCCGAACTCGTCAGCCACGTTGCCGCCCTGCAGCCGCAGTCGCGCGGGCCCCAGCCCATCGCGAACCGGCAGGGGAACTGCCCTGGCCATCAGTGCGATTGTCGCCGAGGGCTGGTCACGTCAACGGCACAGGCTCGAGAAGCTCCACCCGCGCCTCCGGTGCGGCGACCCGCAACGCGTCTGCGGAGGCGTCGTCGGGCTGAGTCTGGGACAGTACCTCGGCCTCTACCCGGGCTACGTAGGTAGCCACCTCGCGGTCGATATCGCCCTCGCTCCAACCCAGGATCGGCGCCACGATCTCGGCGACTTCGCGGGCGCACTCCACACCGCGGTGCGGGTATTCGATGGAGATGCGCATCCGCCTTGTCAGCAGATCCTCAAGGTGCAGAGCCCCTTCGGCGGCGGCGCCGTAGGCCGCCTCCACCCGCAGGTAGCCAGGCGCACCGGCGATCGGTTCCAGCAGATCAGGTTTTCCGGCCGCCACCTGGAGTACCTCTCCGATCAGCGAGCCGTAGCGGTCCAGCAGGTGCCGAACCCGGTGCGGGTGCAGTTTGTACTGCTCCCCCACACTTGCGGTCTGGTTGATCAACGCGAAATAGCCGTCGGCGCCGAGCAGTGGCACCTTCTCGGTGATCGACGGTGCCACCCGGGCGGGCACGAACTCGGCGGCGGCGTCCACGGCGTCGGCCCCCATCACGCGGTAAGTGGTGTACTTGCCGCCGGCGATGGCGACCAGGCCGGGTGTCGGCGACGCGACAGCATGCTCACGCGACAGCTGCGAAGTCTCCTCGCTCTCACCGGCCAGCAACGGCCGCAATCCGGCGTACACACCATCGATGTCGTTGTGCGTCAGCGGGGTAGCAAGCACGGTGTTGACATGCCCCAGGATGTAATCGATGTCGGCCTTGGTGGCCGCGGGGTGCGCCAGGTCCAGGTTCCAGTCGGTATCGGTGGTGCCGATGATCCAATGCGTTCCCCACGGGATGATGAAGAGCACCGACTTCTCGGTGCGCAAGATGATCGCCACCTCGCTGACGATCCGGTCCCTCGGCACCACGATGTGCACACCTTTGGAGGCCCGGACCCGGAATCGGCCGCGCTGCTTGGACAACGCCTGGATCTCGTCGGTCCACACCCCGGTGGCGTTGATCACGGCGTGGCCCCGGACGTCGGTCACCGCGCCGGTCTCGGTGTCGCGCACCGTCACGCCGACTACCCGATCCCCCTCGGTCAACAGCGCCACAGCCTGGGTGGAGGTCCGAACCACCGCCCCGTAATGCGCGGCCGTGCGGGCAACCATCATGGTGTGGCGGGCATCATCGACCACGGTGTCGTAATAACGGATGCCGCCGATGAGGGAGTTCCTCTTGAGGCCCGGGGCCAGCCGCAACGCACCCGAGCGGGTCAGATGGCGTTGGGCTGGAACGGATTTTGCACCACCGAGTTGGTCATAGAGGAAGATTCCGGCGGCGATGTAGGGCCGCTCCCACACCCGGTGGGTCAGTGGGAACAAGAACGGAAGCGGCTTGACCAGATGGGGGGCCAGGGTGGTCAGCGAAAGCTCCCGTTCGTGCAGCGCCTCACGAACCAGACCGAACTCCAACTGCTCGAGGTAGCGCAGACCGCCGTGGAACATCTTGGAGCTGCGGCTGGAGGTGCCCGACGCGAAGTCGCGCGCCTCGACCTGGGCCACGCGCAGCCCGCGGGTGGCGGCATCGAGTGCCGCGCCGGCGCCCACCACGCCGCCACCGATAACCACGACGTCGAACTGTTCGGCGCCCAGCCGCTGCCAGGCCTCCGCGCGTTGTTGGGGTCCGAGGAAAGTCTGACCGGTGGCCGGTCGAAGAACAGGATCGTTCACTGACATTCAGGTGACGCTACCCGCCGGTACCGGAATTTTTCGCCAAGTCCGCCAGGCTCCAAAGCGTTTCAGTCGAGATCGTCGTGGGTCATCAGGCGGCGGGCCGCCTCGACGACGGAACCCGAGAGCGACGGGTACACCGACAGAGTCTGGGCCAGGTCGGTGACCGAAATTCGATTCTGAACGGCCAAGGCGATGGTCAGAATCAATTCCGAGGCGATCGGCGCCACCACCACACCGCCGATGACCACGCCGGTGGCCGGCCGGCAGAAGATCTTGACGAAGCCGCGGCGGAGCAGCGACATCTTTGCCCGGGCGTTGGTGTTCAACGGCAGCATTAGAGTGCGCGCCGGAACCGACCCACTGTCGATGGCCGACTGCGGGACGCCGACGGCGGCGATCTCGGGCCGGGTGAACGTTGCAGAGGCGACCGTGCGAAGCCGGATCGGCGCAACCCCCTCGCCCAGTGCGTGGTACATCGCGATCCGGCCCTGCATGGCCGCCACCGATGCCAGCGGCAGCAGTCCGGTGCAGTCGCCCGCGGCGTAGATACCCGCGGCGGTGGTTCGTGACACCCGGTCCACCGGGATGTAGCCGCCCGGGCCGAGTTCGATACCCACCTTGTCCAACCCCAAACCCGAGGTGTTGGGCACTGAACCGACCGTCATGAGGGCATGACTCCCGTCGACGACCCGACCGTCGGCGATGGTGACCCGCACTCCCGACCCGACACGCTTCACCGATTCGGCACGGGCGTTCTTCACGAGCGTGACGCCACGTTCGGCAAAGACGTCTTCGAGCACCGCGGCGGCGTCGCTGTCCTCGTGGGGCAGGATCTGGTCGCGGCTGGCCACCACCGTCACCGTTACACCGAGTTCGGTGTAGGCGTTGCAAAACTCTGCACCGGTGACACCGGAGCCGACGATGATCAAGTGCTCCGGCAGTTCTGTCAGGTCGTAGAGCTGACGCCAGTTGAGGATTCGTTCGCCGTCGGGTTCGGCGCCCGGTAACACCCGTGGGCTGGCGCCGGTGGCGATCAGCACCACGTCGGCCTTGAGAACTCCGGACTTCCCGCCGGGGGTGCGTACCCGCACCTGGTGGTGCGCCATGCCTGCGACGTTGTCGATGAGCTCGCCACGGCCGGACACCACGTTGACCTTCTGCTGCAGCAGCTGCGAGCCGATGTCGGCGGACTGGGAACGGGCCAGCGTTTTTGCACGGTTGTTGATCTCGGTGAGCGTGATCCTGGCGTCCTCGATACCGATCTCGAACCCCAGCCCCGAGGCTCTGCGCAGCTCGGTCCGCACCCCGGTAGAGGCGATGAAGGCTTTGGATGGCACGCAGTCGAACAGCACGCATGCCCCACCGATCCCGTCACTGTCCACCACGGTCACCTCGGCGCCGCGGGCGGAGGCGACCAGGGCGGCCTCATATCCTGCCGGGCCACCGCCGATGATCACGATCCGCTTGCGGGTTGGGGGTGCCACCCGATCATCTAAGCAAGAAACCGGGTGGTCGGCAGGCCGACCAACGGGGCAACCTCTACGCTTTCTGCGTGCCGATCTACGCCGCCTACGGGTCGAACATGGATCCCGAGCAGATGCTGCAGCGGGCACCGCACTCCCCGATGGCGGGCTCGGGCTGGCTGTACGGCTGGCGGTTGACGTTCGCCGGGGAGGACATCGGCTGGGAGGGCGCGCTGGCCACCCTGGTCGAGGACGTCGCCTCGCGGGTGTTCGTGGTGCTGTACGACGTCACCGCCGCTGACGAAGAGAACATGGACCGCTGGGAAGGCTCCGAACTCGGTCTGCACAAGAAAATCCGGTGTCGAATCGTGCGCGAATCGTCCGATACCACTGTCGATCCCGTGCTGGCGTGGCTGTACGTCGTGGACGGCTGGGAGGGTGGACTTCCGTCAGCGCGTTACCTGGGCGTGATGGCCGACGCCGCGGAAGTGGCTGGGGCGCCCGCAGAATATGTACACGACCTGCGAACCCGTCCTTCTCGCAACATCGGCCCGGGCCAGGCGGATTAGTTTTTCGAATTCCGTTCCGCCGGTGAATTCTTGAGAGCCGTTGCGAAAACGCTACGCAATTAGTGGCTCTTCGCACTTTGTAGGGGTCTGGTGCTGTCCGGCATCGTGTCGTGTCGGTGATTGATTGGGGGCCCGCGCCCCTGTGAGCTGGGTGTTCTTCAGGCATCCAGGACAAGGAACGCGGGCCA
>JAGQTV010000111.1 GCA_020438845.1 Mycobacterium sp.
GGGGCCACCGATTGCCCGGTCAGGGTGGTGCGGGGGGCGAGTTGCTCGGCGTCTCGGGTGCGGCGGCGGGCTTCGCTGACGGTGGTGCGCATGACGTCAGCCATGACTTTGTGGGCAACTGTCCCCAAGGCTGCCTCGTCGGATTTCTGCACCGCCGCGGCCAGATCGCAGGCACATGCGGTGGCTTTCCGGCGGGCAATCTCCAGCCGCTCCAAAGCCTTGAGCAGGTCCGCGACCGGCAGAACGTTCCAGTCCACTGCAGCGACCGCGTCCACCGCGCCTTCGAGCGCGGCGAGAGCGTCAGATATCGAACACACATTCGAACGATAAATCGGGGCGCAGGCAACCGCCAGCCCGTCCGCGGCAACTGTGGATGAACGCCAGACTGTGGAATTCTTCAGAGGAATTCTTCCCGGTTCCTTAGTCGAATGCAGGAACGCGTGACATCCGGCAGCCGTTTACCGGACATGGTGATTCGATCGCTGTCCCGCTACGCCGTTGCCTACGTGGTGACCGAACTCGCGGCGGCCGCCCTGCTGATATGGGCCTTCGGGCTGGGCTGGACGTTCGTCGTACTGGCTGCGACCTTCATGGCCGGAGTGGTGCTGGCCGGTTCGCAAATGAAAAGCCAGGTCGCCAGCCTGCGGAGGGCTCATGCCAACCCGCGCTCCGCCGCCGCCGAAGGTGCGCTTGTCGGCCTGGGCACTGCGCTGGTGTTCCTGCCCGGGATCGTGACCACCGCTGCCGGTGTCCTAATGCTTGCGCCGCCGACCCGCAGTGCGATGCGACCCCTGGCTGCGAGCCTGCTCACCCGGGGCATCGCCGGGCGTATCGGTCCGATGTACCCGGTCACCCCGGCGCGGCGCGCCGACTACATTGACGGCGAAGTCATCAGCGAAACAACCGAGGATGCTGTAGCACTAACGCGGTGACCACACTGCTGTTCAACGGGCGGATCCACAGCCCGTCGCATCCTGATGCCACGGCTATGGCGGTTCGCGGCGCCACGGTCGCCTGGTTGGGAAGCGATGGCGTCGGCCGCGAGCAGTTCCCCGATGCCACCCAGCACGACCTCGACGGTGCCTTCGTTGCCCCGGCGTTCGTCGACTGCCATGTGCACCTCACCGGAACGGGACTGCGGATCACCGGCCTGGACCTCGGTGAAGCCACCAGCCCCGAGCACTGCCGACGATTGATCCGGGAGCACGTGGCCGCACACCCCGGCCGGCCGGTATGGGCGCACGGGTGGGACGACACCAACTGGTCCGGACCGCTCACCACGGACGACGTCGACGACGCCGTGGGCAACCTGCCCGCCTATCTCTCCCGGGTCGACGTGCACTCGGCGGCCGTATCCACAGCTCTGCGGCAGCGGATATCAGGTCTGAGTGCTACGGCCGGCTTCGACCCGCAACATCCGCTGACAGCCGAGGCCCACCACCTGGTCCGGGCCGAAGCCCGACGTCTGCTCACCGTGGTGCAGCGCGACGATGCCCGGCGAGCCGCCCTCGACGCCGCCGCCCGCGCCGGCATCGTCGCTGTCCACGAGTGCGCCGGCCCGGACATCGGCGGCGCGGAGGACTGGCAGGAACTCAACGACGCCGACCATGCGGTCGACGTCATCGGCTACTGGGGCGAAGCGGTCAGCACCGCCGCCCAGGCCCGCGCCCTGATCGACGAGACCGGCGCGAAGGGTCTCGCCGGCGATTTATTCGTCGACGGCGCGCTGGGTTCCCGCACCGCCCTCTTGAGCGAGCCCTACTCCGACGCGCCAAACACTGCGCCAGACACGACGGGCAACCGCTACCTGGATCCCGCCACCGCCGAAGAGCACCTGATGGCCTGCACGGAAGCCGGCGTGACAGCAGGTTTCCACGTCATCGGCGATGCGGCCGTGACCATCGTGGTCGATGCCCTGGAACGCACCGTCGACAGGTTCGGCGCCCCCGCAGTCGCCCGCTGCGGTCATCGGCTGGAACATCTGGAGATGGTGAGCCCCGAGCAAGCGAGCAAGCTCGGGGCGTGGGGGATCATCGCCAGCATGCAGCCCAGCTTCGACGCTCTGTGGGGCGGTCCGACAGGCATGTACGCCCGGCGACTCGGCGCGGGGCGAGCCGCCGGGCTCAACCCGCTGGCACTGTTAGCATCGGCAGGCGTGCCTTTGGCGTTCGGCTCGGATACCCCGGTGACCAGCATGAATCCGTGGGAATGGGTGCGTGCAGCAAGTCGGCACCACACTCCGGGCAGCGCGATTTCGGTTCGCGCAGCCTTCGCCGCCGCCACGCGGGGCGGCTGGCGCGCCGGCGGCACGAGGGATGGCATCACCGGCACCCTCACTCCGGGGGCTCCCGCGTCATATGCCGTATGGGAGGCAACGAAACTCGATGTCAGCGCCCCGGACGACACCGTGCAGCGGTGGTCTATCGACCCTCGTTCCCGGGTGCCCGCACTGCCGAGCCTGGACGGTGCACTACCGAAGTGTCGGCAGACGGTGCACCGAGGGGTGGTGATTCATGGCTGACAAGCTCATCCGCCTGGCCGTGGCGGTGGTGGCCGGGCTGCTTATGTATGCCAGCTTCCCACCGCTGGGGTGGTGGTGGGCTGCAGTGCCTGCGCTGGCACTGCTGGCTTGGATCGTGCGGCATCCCAAGACGACGCCGGCGGGCGGGTTCGGCTACGGGTTCGTCTTCGGAATGGCTTTCAATCTGCCATTGCTGCCCTGGATCGGCGGTTTGGTGGGCGTATTTCCCTGGGTGCTGGTTTCGATCTTGGAGGCGCTGTTCCCGGCGCTATTCGGCCTGCTCGGAGTGTTGGTCGCCCGGATGAAGGGCTGGCCGGTGTGGCTCGCGCTGGTGTGGTCGCTGCAGGAGTGGTTGAAGTCCAGCGTGCCGTTCGGCGGATTTCCCTGGGGAGTGGCGGCCTACGGTCAGACCAACGGGCCATTCCTGGTGCTGGCGCAGTGGGGTGGTTCTCCGCTGGTGTCGCTCGTCGTTGCACTGTTGGCGACGTCGGTATGCGCGTTGGCCACCGAAACCGTCACGTGGGTGCGACACGACGACGCCCCAGCCCCACTGGGTGTCGTCCTGCCCGGCGCGCTGATCTGTGTGGCGCTGCTGGCCACCGCACTTGCCGTACCGGGAGTGCGCAAGGCTGCGCTGCCAGTCCAGGACGAACCCACGATCACCGTCGCAGCCATCCAGGGCAACGTGCCGCGGTTGGGCCTGGAGTTCAACGCGCAACGCCGTGCCGTATTGGACAACCACGTCCAGCAGACGCTGCAACTGGCTGACTCCGTCAAGGCCGGCACCGCCCCGCAGCCGAAGTTCGTGATCTGGCCGGAAAACTCCGCCGACATCGACCCACTCGCCAATGCCGATGCGGCCGAGCAGATCGATATCGCCGCCAAGGCCATCGGAGCGCCGATCCTCGTGGGCGGTGTGGTGTCCCGGCCGGATGCGACGCCACAGAACCCGTCGGCGTCGAACACAATCATCGTGTGGGATCCCAAGACCGGCCCGGGGGAGCGTCACGACAAACAGATAGTCCAGCCTTTCGGCGAGTATCTGCCCTGGCGGGCATTTTTCACCCACCTTTCGTCCTACGCGGAACGGGCCGGCTACTTCGTCCCGGGCAAGGGCAGCGGAGTGCTGCACCCGGCAGGCGTCCCGGTTGGGGTGGCCACCTGCTGGGAGGTCATCTTCGATCGTGCACTGCGGCAGTCGGTCCGTAATGGTGCCGAATTGCTGGCCGTGCCCACGAATAACGCCACCTTCAACCGGAGCATGAGTGAACAGCAACTGGCGTTCGCGCGACTTCGGGCAGTCGAACACGGCCGCTATGTGGTCGTCGCCGGAACAACCGGTATCAGCGCCGCGATCGCACCCGATGGGCAAGAATTGGCTCGTACGCAGTTCTTCACCCCGGCATACCTCGACGTCGACGTCCGTTTGCGCACAGCCCAGACTCCGGCCACTCGCTGGGCGGAGCCGCTGCAATGGGTCTTGATAGCAGCGGCAGTTGCCGCCGTCGGGGCAGCGATACTGCACAATGGGAATTTCGTGCGGCCGATGCGCAAGCGCATCGACAGAGCATCGGAAGGAGCCGCATGACCGCCCAGAGCAGGCCCCCGAAAAGGCCCCAGAACAGGACCAGGAAGGCGACGGAGAAGATTCCCGAGCGTCCCAGCGACCGGACCCTGGTCATCATCCCGACCTACAACGAGTTGGAGAACCTGCCGCTGATCGTCGGCCGGGTGCACAAGGCTTTGCCCGACGTCCACATCCTCATCGTCGACGACGGCAGCCCGGACGGTACCGGGGAACTTGCCGACGAGTTGGCCGCTGATGACCAACGCATGCATGTGATGCACCGCACCGTCAAGAACGGTCTCGGGGCCGCCTATCTGGCGGCCTTCGCGTGGGGACTGGAACACGGCTATGCGGTGATCGTGGAGATGGACGCAGACGGCAGCCACGCTCCCGAGCAGCTGTACCGACTGCTTGAGGCCATCGACAACGGTGCCGACCTGGTGATCGGCTCGCGGTATGTGGAGGGCGGAACGGTACGCGACTGGCCTTGGCGGCGGCTGGCCTTGTCGAGAACTGCCAACGGGTACGCCCGGTTGCTGCTGGGGGTGGAGATCCACGACATCACCGCGGGCTACCGCGCCTACCGACGCCGGGTGCTGGAGAAGTTGGACCTCGAGACGGTCGACTCCAAGGGCTACTGCTTCCAAGTGGATCTGACCTGGCGCAGTATCAACAACGGCTTTACCGTGGCTGAGGTGCCGATCACCTTCTCAGAACGCGAGTTGGGCGTGTCGAAAATGAGTGGCTCCAACATCCGCGAGGCGATGGTCAAGACCGCCCGCTGGGGCATCGAGGGCCGACTGGCCCGGTGCCGTAATCGGCGAGCCTAGCCCCGGCGCTTGGCCTTGATCAGGTCGAGGCGCTCTTTCAGCAACTCCTCGAGTTCCTCCACAGATCGACGCTCCAGCAACATGTCCCAGTGCGTCCGCGGCGGCTTGACCTTCTTCGGCTCGGGCAACTCTCCTTCGATTAGAGTGCCCTCAAGGCCGTTGCGGCACAGCCAGGTGCCGGGAATCTCAGCGTCATCGGCGAACGGGACGTCGAATTCCTCGCCGTTGTCAGTGCGGTACCGCGCAACCTGACGGGGTGCCAGGTCGTGGTTGCGGTCGGTCTCGTAGCTCACGGCTCCGAGCCGGCTGCCTCTCAGCACACGATCGGCCATCGTCTTCTCCTTGCGCTATTTGATGTACAGGTTGAGAACGCAAACCGGGGGCGGTGCGGTTCCCGACGCAATAGTCCATATTACCGGGGGTTGGGCGCTGGGCGAAGGCCGCGCGTCTGTGAGCTGGGTCAATCGGTGGCGCTTGCGCTTGATTCGGTGCGCGCTGATTCGGTGTGTAGGTGACGGGCTTCGGCGACACCACCGATACCCTCGAACCGTGACACGCCGCAGCCGCCCGCAGCCGTGCCGATGGTGCGGACGCGACGTGCCCGATATCGGCTTGGGCCGCCGCCGCCAGTACTGCCGCCAGTCTTGCCGCCAACGGGCCTACGAGCAGCGGGCGATGGTCAAGGGGACCGCTCTTCCGGAAAACGCCGTGGTGCTCTCGGCTGACGAAGCCGCCCAGCTCGCCGACCGGGTCTATCAGGTGCGCTGTGCGGCTGAGGACGTTGCCACCGCGGTCGAGGAGGGCGCGCTGGCCGCCGAACTCCGGCAGTTGTGCGACGAATTGATGCGCGCCGCAAGAGCCGCCGACGGCTGGCGCTGACCCCGATAGATGAGTCATCGCGCCGAGTTGGAACTCGCTGCCCGGGACCTTTTCGGCTGGCCTTCGCTGCGCCCGCCCCAACTCGAAGCCATGGAGGCCATCATGGCTGGCCGTGACGTGCTGGCGCTGATGGCGACCGGCTCGGGCAAGTCGGCGATCTACCAGGTGCCCGGCGTGCTGTTGCCCGGTGTCACGCTGGTGGTGTCACCGCTGATCGCCCTGCAGCACGACCAGATCAGCGGTCTGGCCGCCACCCGGGCACCCTCGGCGGTGGTGATCAACTCCCAGCTTCGCGACAGCGAACTGCGCAACGCTTGGGATGTGGTGCGGCGGCAGGCCGCCGAGTACGTGTTCCTGGCGCCGGAGCAGCTGACCAACGATGCGGTGGTAAACGCCTTGCGTGCGGGTGGCATCTCGCTGATCGTGGTCGACGAGGCGCATTGCGTGTCTGCTTGGGGCCATGACTTCCGACCGAGCTATCTGCGGATCGTCGACACCATCGAAAGCCTGGGCCACCCCACGGTGGTGGCGTTGACCGCCACCGCCTCGCCGGTGGTGCGCCGGGAGATCGTCGAGCGATTGGGCCTACGCGACCCGCTCGTCATCGCAAGCGGATTCGACCGGCCCAACATCCGCCTGCAGGTATCGCATTACGTGGAGGATGACGACAAGCGGGATGCCGTCGTCGATTCCGCGAGCATCGCTCAGAAGCCCGCGCTGCTTTATGCCGCGACCCGCCGTGACGCAGAAACATATGGTGCCCAATTACTTTCGTCCGGAATGCGAGCGGTGGCCTATCACGCGGGCCTCAACCGCGCCCAACGTAACGACGTTCACGCCAGATTCCGGGCGGGTGAGCTCGAAGTGGTCGTGGCCACCTCGGCGTTCGGCATGGGTATCGACAAGGCCGACGTCCGCACCGTTTTGCACGCCTCCGTGCCGGACTCACTGGACAATTACTATCAGCAGATCGGCCGGGCCGGCCGCGACGGGAAACCCGCTGTGGCACATCTGTTCTACCGGCCGGAAGACCTCGCCCTGGCCCGGTTCTTCGCCTCTAACACCGTTGACGAAGAACTTCTGGCCCACGTCTACTCTGCGCTGCGCTCAGCGGGTAAGTCTATGCGGCTCAGTGATTTACGTGATGAGATCGATGCTCACGACCGGACCCTCACCAATGCCCTGAACCTGTTCAACGAAGCCGGCCTGGTCGAGCCGACACCCGACGGCTTCCAGGTGAGCCGCCGGGTCGCACCCGACACTGCGGTTGCCGAAGCCCTCGCCATCGTCGAGCGCGGTGAGCGCATCGACCGCACCCGGGTGGAGATGATGCGCGGCTACGCCGAAACCCGCGACTGTCGAAGGCAATTCCTGCTCAGCTACTTCGGTGAGGCGCTGCCGCAACCCTGCGGGAACTGCGACCGGTGCGACGTGATCGCCGCGCCTCCAACCGGGCGGGAGCCCACGACGGCCGGAGTGTGGACGGTGGATACTCCGGTGCGACATCGGCAGTGGGGAAAAGGGGTGGTGATGGGCGTCGACGACGACCGCATCACGGTGCTGTTCGACGACTACGGCTACCGCACACTGTCGCTGGACGCGATTGAACGCTCGGGTGTGCTGAGGCGGGCCTGAGCCGCGCTCGGCCCAGACTGGTCTCTCAGCAGTCGTACTGAATACCGACTCCGGAAGTCGGGGGGACCTGACGAGAACACCCGTAGGGATCGATGCCGGCGTCGCTGAAGCGCACCGCACTCTGGCTCGCATAGTTGACGCACACCAGCGCGGTGGTGTCAGAACGGCAACGGAAATCGCCGAAGGAGAGCGATCGGTCTTCGGGCAACGGCGCGCCCTGCCCGGCGGCGAAGCGGCCCGGGTCGCCGTGCGACGAGCCGATTTGCACGCTGCCGCCGTCGAAATCCACCCAGCCGCCCTTCCACGCCCCGTATACGTCGGGCGGCCGGGCCGGCGGGTCGGAAAGGTTGACCAGGCAGGCGAGGTTCTTGGCTGAGCGCTTCAGGTCGGTCATGCAGCTGGTACCTGACGGGGTGGTGAACGCGGTGTCCTCGCCCAACGGGGTGGATGCGCCGTTGCGAAGCGCGACGTGGAAATCGGCGGCGTCGACGGGGGCGGCGGCCTCCACCCAGCCGATGGCCTCGGCCTTCGTCGCCCCGCTCCCCGGGGCCTCGGTCGGGGCTGTCGTGGTCGTGGTGGTCGCAGTGGTGGTGGTTGTCGTCGTGGACTGAGCCTGATGCGAGGGAGTGATCGGAGTGAGCTTGGTCGGCTGGTCGTCGCCACCGGCCGAACATCCCGCGATCAGCACCGACATGGCCAACAAGACGGCGATTCGCATCCAGCCAGGCTAGCCGCGCTACCGTCGAAGACATGCACGAACACACCGTCCGCGTCGCCACCGCCAGCGGGGTAGTCGAGGGGTTTGCTCGCGATGGGGTGAACCGTTGGCGGTCGATCCCGTACGCGCGCCCGCCGGTTGGCCGGTTACGCTTCCGGGCACCACAACCGGTGAGCCCGTGGAGTGGGGTGCGCTACTGCCACAGCTTCGGTGCGTGCGCGCCCCAGCACCGGTCCTACACGATGACCGGCCTGGGCAAGTACCAGCGGATGAGCGAGGACTGCCTGACGCTCAACGTGGTCACCCCACGGTGGGCCGGCCCGGTGCCCGACCATGAGCCCCTGCCGGTGATGGTCTTCATCCATGGCGGCGGCTACATCCTTGGCAGTTCGGCGACCCCACTGTACGACGGAGCCGCGCTGGCCCGCCGCGGGTGCGTCTATGTGTCGGTGAATTACCGGCTTGGCCCACTCGGATGCCTGGATCTGTCGTCGCTGTCCACCCCCGACACCCCCATCGATGGCAACCTGTTCCTCCGCGACATCGTCCTGGCGCTGGGTTGGGTGCGCGACAACGTCGCGGCCTTCGGCGGGGATCCGGGCAACGTGACGATTTTCGGGGAGAGCGCCGGCGCGCATGCCGTAGCCGCCCTACTCGCCGTCCCAGATGCGGAAGGCCTTTTCCACCAGGCTATTTCACAGAGTCCCGCGTCGGGCATGGTCAGTTCACAGCAGGTGGCCGCCAGGATCGCCGATTCCTTCGTCGACAAGCTCGGCATCGACCGGAGTAACGCCGCCGCCGCCCTGATGACCGCTCCGCCGGCCGATCTCGTGCGGGCCATGGGTTCAGTGATGCGGCACAGCCTCAACGACATGCTGGGCGCGTCTGCGTTCGGCCCCACCTACGGTGACGACTATCTGCCGCTGGAACCGTTCGACGCCATGAGAAAGGGTATGGCGCACAAGGTTCCGCTGATCGTGGGCACCAACGCCGAGGAGGGGCGGTTGTTCACCCGCTTCCTCAAGCTGCTGCCGACCACGGAGCACGCGATCGAAAGGGTGTTGGCTCACACGCCGCCAGAGGTGCGCGACCGAGTGCTCGCCGCCTACCCGCACTACCCAGACCCGAAAGCCTGTGTCCAATTCGGCGGCGACATGATTTTCGCGACGGCTGCGTGGCAAATCGCCGAAGCGCACGCCAAATTGGCCCCCACCTACGTCTACCGCTACGACTATGCCCCCCGCACGTTGCACTGGGCGGGTTTGGGAGCCACCCACGCCACCGAACTGCTGGCCGTTTTCGGCATCTACCGTTCCAGGGTGGGTGCGGTGCTGACCGCTGGGGTCGACCAGCGGGCCGCGGTCAAAGTCAGCCACCAGGTCCAGACCCGCTGGAACGAGTTCGCCCGAACCGGTGTTCCGGGCGACGACTGGCCGGTGTACAACCGCGAGGAACGCCCGGTGCTGGTGTTCGACCGGCACACTCACGTCGAGTACGACCCGCACCCGCACCGTCGTGAGGCCTGGGCAAGTTTCACCTTTGCCGAGAAGTGATTCAGCCGGGAAGTAGTTTGGTGCTGTGACCCCTGCCTGCCGTCGCGTGGAACGCCCCTCTGACCTCACCGCCGAGTGGCTGACATCCGCACTGGGAGCAGGTGAAGTTGAGTCGTTCACCGTCGAACGCGTCGGCACCGGACAGATGAGCGAGTGTTACCGCGTCAGGCTGGCGTACAGGGACACCGAAAACAGGGGCACCGAAAACAGGGGCACCGAAACAGGGGGTTCCGGCCACAGCTGCGGCCCGTCCTCGGTCGTGCTCAAGGTAGCCGCCAGCGACCCGATGAGCCGTGGTACCGGGCATGCGCTTGGACTTTACGAGCGCGAGGTGAGGTTCTACGCCGAGGTAGCGCCGAGGATCGGTGGACCAGTCGCCCGCTGCTACCACGCCTCTTATGAGCCCGAAACCGGCGTTTTCACCCTGCTGCTCGATGACGCAGCACCGGCTGAGGTGGGCGACGAGATCCGCGGGGCGTCACTCGAGGAAGCCAGACTGGCGCTGACTCAGCTGGGTCGTCTGCACGCCCCGCTGATGGGTCGCGAAAGCCCGGCGGAATGGCTTACCCGTGAGTCCCCGATGAACCAAGCGGTGATCGCACAGTTGTTTGCCGGTTTCGCCGCCCGCTACGGCGATTCCATCCGGCCCGAGCAACGGCTGGTCTGCCAGCGTCTGGTCGACGGCTTCGATGCCTACCTCGCCGAGGAGGCCGGTCCGGATCGGGTGAAGGGCCTCGTCCACGGTGACTACCGCCTCGACAACATGCTCTTCGGGCGTCCGGGCTCGCTACGTGAGCTGACGGTGGTGGACTGGCAGACCGTCACGTGGGGTCCGGCGATGACCGACGTCGCCTACTTCCTGGGCTGTGCGCTGCCGGTGGGGCAGCGCCGATCCCACTACGACGAACTGCTCGCCACCTACCACGAAGGGCTGGGGGACAACCCGCCGGTAAGCCTGGAACAGGTCCGCGTAGGGGTCCGCCGGCAGAGTTTCTTCGGGGTGATGATGGCCATTGTCTCGTCGATGCTCGTGGAGCGCACCGAGCGCGGTGACGCGATGTTCCTGACCATGCTCGACCGGCACACCAGCCACGTCTTGGACACCGGCGCGCTGGAGATACTCCCGGCCGCCGCCCAACTGCAAGCTCTGCAACCGAATCCGGCCGACGAAGCGGCTCACACTCCCGGCGACGAGCCGCTCTGGAATGAGAGCTGGTACTGGGACTGGGCTGATCCCGAGCAGGGAGTCGGCGGCTGGATCAGGCTGGGACTCATCCCCAATCAGGGCCTCGCCTGGATCAACGCGCTGGTGTGCGGGCCGGGGCTTCCCACCGTCGCACTACTGGACTTCCACGCGCCCGTGCCCGACGACCCGAACACCGTTCGAAGTGGCGAGATCGAAATGCGCCACGGAACAACCGAACCGCTGCAGACCTACCGGGTGGAGGTCAGCGGCCCCGCATCGGCCTACGACGACCCGGCCGGACTGTTGCACGAGCAGCAGGGCCGCCCGGTGGACCTGTCGATGGCGCTGACCTGGACCACGACGGGCAACCCCTACGCCTACCGGATCACCACCCGCTACGAGATTCCTTGCACGGTCAGCGGATCGGTGAGGGTCGACGGCAAGGAGTTTCGGTTCGACGCCGTTCCCGGCCAGCGCGACCACTCCCATGGCGTGCGGGACTGGTGGAGCATGGACTGGGTCTGGAGCGCACTGCACCTCGAGGACGGCACCCACCTCCATGGCGTCGACCTGCGCATCCCGAACCTGCCACCGGTCAGTGTCGGCTATGTCCAGCCGCCGGGCGAACCGGTGATCGAAACCACCTCGGTGACTGCCGACGCCACGTTCGCCGAGAACGGGTTGCCGCTGGGCACTGTTTTGACCATGGAGCCCGGGCCGGTGCGGGTGGTCATCGACGTGCACGGTCAGGCGCCGGTGCGGCTGGTATCGCCCGACGGGCGGATCAGCTTCTTCCCGCGGGCCTGGGCGACCGTCGAGACCGACGACGGCCGGCGCGGGGTGGGCTGGCTGGAGTGGAACCGCAACCAGCGCTGACCCCGAGCGCCGGCGTCAGCCCTTGACCACCTGCGTGCCGCCGGCCATCTCGTCGTGCTTGCCCTGCTTGGTCGGGCTGTTGTTGATGGTCACCGCGATCACGATGATGGCGATGAGGCCGAGAAGTCCGCCGATGTAGGGCAGGATCGGCAGCAGGGTAAAGGCGTTGCGGATGGCCGACTGCCGGACGTCGGGCTTCGGGGCACCCCCGGGTCCGCGCACACTGAGGCCCAACGCCATCTTGCCGATGGTGCGACTCTGGGTTACTTCCATCGCGACGAAGTAGACGAACATCAGCACGCCGGTGAACAAGCCGCTGACGAAGTATCGGCTGGAGGCGTCGAACATCGTCGACAGCAGGCCGGCGACGAGGCCCACGATGAGCCCGTCGATGATGCGGGCGCCGAAGCGGATACCGAGACCGCCGGGCTGCGCACCCCAACCGGCGGGAGGCTGCTGCGGATACCCTCCAGGGCCGCCACCGTACGGGTTGGGCTGCGGCGGGGGATATGCCCCGGGCATCGGCTGCCCGTAGGGCTGCCCGTACGGCGGCGGGGGTGGAGGCGGGGGCGGATAGGACGGCTGGCTCTGCTGTCCGTAGGCGTTGGGATCTTGTGCGTTGGGATCGAAGCCACCCGATGTCATCAACTCACCCTTCCGGTTCTGGATAGTGAAACCTAATCTACCGTCGTGGCCCTCGAGAACTACGACTGGGAGCGCCTGACCCCCGAGGTGTACCGGTGCCGGTTGCCGTTCCTCGATGTCACCGTCGGGCTGGTCATCGGTGTGACCGGCGTGCTGCTGGTGGACTGCGGCACCACGCTGGCCGAGGCCGCAGCAGTTGCCGACGATGTCGCCGAATTGACTGGCCGCGAAGTCACCCATCTGGTGATGACCCATCACCACTTCGACCATGTTTTGGGTTCCGGTGAGTTCACCGCCGCCGAGCACTACGCCGCTCCGGCCGTGGCGGCGGCACTGGGTACGGGAACCGACGCGGTCCGGGCCTACGCCCTGCAGTACGGTGCCGACCCCGACGAGATCGATAACGCCATCAACGCGCTGCGCGTACCCGACCACGTCGGCATGCATGCCCGCATCGACCTCGGCAACTGTGTTGCCCTGGTAGAGCATCCCGGCCCCGGCCATACCGACCACGACCTCGTCGTCGTCGTGCCCCCGGCCAGCCCCGACGAGCCCGTCGTCGTGTTCTGCGGTGATCTCATCGAAGAATCCGCAGACCCGGTCATCGACGAGGGCTCGCACCTGACGGCTTGGCCGTCGACCCTGGATGCGGTTCTCGGCTTGGGTGGCCCCGACGCGATCTACGTGCCGGGACACGGCGCGGTGGTGGACGCCGGTTTCGTTCGTGCGCAGCGCGATTGGCTTGCCGACAGGGGCCTCGCAGGCAAGGCCTGAGCTTCACCAACCGGTGCGCAGCACCCGGTCCAGCATCTCGACGAAGAAGTCGGCACCCTCCCGCGTCAGGCACATCGGCGGCTTCATCTTCAATACGTTCTGCCGGTCGCCGGTGGGCTGAACGATGACCCCGAGTTCGCGCATGCGCTCGCAGATTTCGGCCGTCTCCGAGACCGCCGGTTCTAGTGTGGAGCGGTCGCGAACCAGTTCGACGCCCATGTACAGCCCACTGCCGTGGACCGTTCCGATCAGCTCGTGCCGGGTGGCCAGTTCGTTGATCCGGGCCTTGAGGTGGTCACCGACCGCGAGCGCATTTTCCTGCAGGCGTTCCTGCTCGATGACGTCGAGCACCGTCAGCCCCACCACGCAGGACACCGGGCTACCGCCGGCCGAGGAGAAGAAGTAGCCCTGGCTGCGGTAGGCGTCGGCGATGGCTTTCGTGGTGATGACGGCACCGAGCGGCTGGCCGTTCCCCATCGCCTTGGCCACACACACGATGTCGGGCACGACGTCCTGCTGCTCGAATGCCCAGAACCAGCGGCCGGTGCGGCCGTAGCCAACCTGTACCTCGTCGGCGATGGCCAGGCCACCGGTCGCACGCACCGCGGCGTAGACGGCCTTGAGGTATCCGTCTGGCAGTGCCATGCCGCCGGCGTTGCCGTAGAACGGTTCGCAGAGGAACGCGGCCGGCGGATTGCCCTGGGCAGCAAGGCTTTCGATGATCGCGACGGCTTCGGGAGCGTACTTCGTGGCCTCGGCGCCGCGGTGCTGGCCGCGGTAGGCGTTGGGTGAGGGCACGGTATGGACCCACGGCGGGCGGGTGGTCAGGGCATTCGGGTTATCGGCGATCGAGGTGGAGATCGCGTCGGTGGCATAGGTCCAACCGTGGTAGGCCTCGGCGACGGCGACGATGTCGTGACGGCCGGTGGTGGCCATCGCCAGGCGCAGGGCCAGGTCGTCGGCTTCGGAGCCCGAGTTGACCAGGAACACGGTGTCCAACGGATCGGGCAAGGTGGCGGCAAGTCGTTCCGAGAGCGCCACCACTGCCGCGTAGTTGAAGCGGGAGTTGGTGTTCAGCCGGCGCCATTGGCGGGCGACGGCATCGGCCAGCACCGGGTGCCCGTGGCCGATCGCCGCGACGTTGTTGACCATGTCCAGGTAGACGCGGCCGTCGGTGGCGATGAGGTGTTCGCGCCAGCCTCGCTCGATGCGGGGCGGATTGTTGTAGTAGTGCTCCTGAACCAGGGCGAACGAGCGGGCCCGACGCTGGCGCAGCGAAAGGTTGTCGTCCACCGGTCGGACGGCGGGGGCCAGCCCGAGCAGCACCGCCGGGTCACTGACCTGATCCAGCCAGCCCGCCGAATACTCCGGGGTGACGAATGCCGGGACGTCGAGTTCCGGGCGACGACGGCACTGGATCCATACCGGGCCGGCTATGACGCCCAGGTCGGCCCCGGCGGAGACGCTCGACACCGCGTCGGGCCGCACGGCACCGCGTAGTTCCAACGTGCCCTCGGCTGCGGTCAGGGTGAGGATGCAACCGTCTCCGTCGGGGGACGAATCCACCACCCCCGACCATGGGGCACTCACCGTCAACTCACCCCTCGGCCACAGCTGCACACCGGTGGCGACCGTTGCGGGGGAGTAGGTGCTCAGCGTCGACGAGCGCGTCAACTGTGGATGCCCGAACGTCGTCACGACCGCAGCCGCCCCGTCCGCCAGAGCTTCTGCGGCCAACCGGTCCTCGCAGTCGGGGTCCAGCCACGCCCCGCCGTCGACGGCGTCGGACTCCGCGGACAGATCCAGGTTCACCACAGTTGCCGGATCGAGCCCGGCGATCAGCGCAACCCCCGCGGCGATCGGCTCGACCGGGTGCGCAACACCCAGAGCGTGGCGGATCTGGGCCGTCATCGCCTCGGAGGGAAAGTGGGTGGCGCGCTCGAAGATCTGCCACTCGTGGTCGATTCGCTCACTGGCGTAGGCGTTGTCGGCGTCGATCGAGGTTTGATGCACGCCGCTGACCACCACCACGGCGGCGCGCAACACCACGAGCGGCCACAGTGCCCCGACTTCGGCGGGGCTCAGCGGCCGTACCGCATGGAAGGCCTCGATCGCCGGCATCGCCGTCGCCGGTTCGCCACCTTCGTGGTGCAGCACCCCCGACACCGTGACCGCCAGTTCGCCGACCGTCCAGGACCGCATCAAATCACCGAAGTCGATCACACCGTCGGGGTGGCCGCGAAGGTCGTGGCTGTCCGGGGCGCCGCACACCACGTTGTCACCGGTGATGTCGCCGTGGATCACCTGGACCGGTAGATCCTCGGCCAGGCCGGCCACCGTCCGCCAGGCCGATTCGGCTGCTGCCTCGACGGCCTCGCGGCGGTGGACATCGGTGATGTGGGGGGCCAGCGCCTCGATGGTGCGAATGGCGTGGCGCAGGTCCCACTGCAGAACCCGGTCCACACCGGGATGCTCAAAGTTGGCAAGGGCGCGGCAGATTCTTCCGGCAAGCGCTCCCATTGCCGCCACCCGGGGCGGGTTCAGGTATCCGTCTCCGCTCAGGGTACCGCCCGGCAGGAACCTCAAAATCCTTGCATACAAAGGAGTTCCGCCACCGATACGGGCGATCGGGGTGGTGTCGGGGAGTTCAAGATTCTTTGCCGTCCGGATGCCTTCACCGGCCGCGATGAATGCCGCAGCCGCGTCCTGGGCCTCCAGTTCGACGCGACTGAACGCCGGGTTGGCGATCTTGAGCACGCCGATCACCTCGCCGGAGGACCGGCGCAGCAGAAAGTTGGCATCCTGCTGGCTTCCGAGTGCAGTAGCGGTCGCCACCAGACCGAAATGCTCCGCCGCGATCGCCTCGGCCTGCTCGGGGGAAACCGCCGGGACCGGGAGTTCGGCGGTCTCAAAGAAGTCGAACGTGGTCACCGGAGTCACTTTAACTACCAGACGGATAACCTGGGACGAATGCGGGCTCTTGTGATCGTGGACGTTCAGAACGATTTCTGTGAGGGCGGATCGCTGGCCGTAGCGGGCGGGTCGGCCGTCGTCGCGAAGATCAACGCGCTACTGACTCAACGCCGTCACGACCATGTCGTGGCGACCAAGGATTTCCATGTCGAACCGGGCGCGCACTTCGCCGAAAATCCCGACTACGTCGACTCATGGCCGCGGCACTGCGTGGCCGGCACAACGGGTTCCGACTTCCATCCCGACCTGGACACCACACGGGTCGAGGCCGTGTTCCACAAGGGCGCCCATTCAGCGGCCTACAGCGGCTTCGAAGGTGTCTCCGACGGTGTGACCCTGGTGGACTGGTTGCGGGGCAAGGGCGTCGTGGCGGTCGACGTCGTGGGCATCGCGACCGACTACTGCGTCCGAGCCACCGCTCAGGACGCGGTGGCCCACGGTTTCCAAACCCGGGTGCTGGTCGACCTCACGGCCGGTGTCGCGCCCGACAGCACCCGGGCCGCACTCGACCAGATGCGTTCAGCCGGAGTGACACTGGCCTGATTCTTAGGGGGCCTGATTCTTAGGGGGGCCTGATCCTTCGGGGACCTGATCATTTGGCGTGTCGCAGGGTTTCCCAGTCGTGTTCGGCTTCCAACTGCTCGATGAGGGCACGAGTGCGGTCCTTGAGCAGCACGGTCACTCCGATGCCGACGAGCAATCCGACCACCAACGCCACCCACGAGAACCGCGACAGCCACTTCTCGGCTGCCAGTCCGAGGAAGTACACGACGGCGGTGGTGCCGCCCGCCCAGCAGATCGCCCCGGAGGCGTTGGCGGCCAGGAAATAGGGGTAACGCATGCGGAGCGCGCCGGCCAACGGGCCGGCCAGGATCCGCAGCAGGGCGATGAAACGTCCGAAGAACACCGCCCACACTCCCCACCGCGTGAAAAGCTGCTTCGCCAGCGCGACGTGCCCGGGTCCGAAGTGTTTCGGGAAGCGACGCCCGAGTCGCTCGAACAGCGACATGCCGAATCGCCGGCCGATGCTGTAGCCGATCGAGTCGCCGATGATGGCACCGGTGATCGCGGCCCCTGCGACCCAGACCGGGTCGATGCCCAGGGTGTCCCGGGTGGACATCACCGCGGCGCTCACCAGGATGATCTCACCGGGCAGCGGTATGCCGAGGCTTTCAAAGCCGATAACCAGACCGACCGTCAGGTACACCGCAAGCGGCGGGATGGTTTGCAGCAGCGCTTCAACGTTCACAGGGCCTTCCAGTTCACGGTTGCCCCCATCGGTTGCTCCAAGTTCACTCAGGCCACGCTAGACGGTGACCCGCTTGCGTCGGTACAAGGTGCCTGCGACCAGCAGGATCAGGCTGATCACCAGAATGCCGGTGGCCAGGACGTTGATCTGCGGCGGCACCGCGGCCTTGGTGGCCGCATTCACATAGAGCGGGTAGGTGACCGTCGAGCCGCTGACGAAGTAGGTGATGATGAAGTCGTCGAGTGACAGCGCGAAGGACAGCATGCCCGCGGCGACGATCCCCGGAACGATCAGCGGCAGGGTCACCTTGAAGAATGTCCGAGTAGGGCTGGCCCCGAGGTCGAGCGAGGCGTCTTCCAGCGTCCAGTCGAAGCCGCGGATCCGGGCCCGCACCGTCATCGCGATGAAGCTGATCTCGAAGGCGACGTGCGCGATCAGGACCGTCACATAGCCGGTGGGCCAGCCCAGGCCGAGGAACAGCGTCAGCAGTGACGCACCCATGACCACCTCCGGCGAGGTCAGCGGCAGCACCAGGAAGGTGTCCACCGCAGTGCGGCCGCGGAAGCGTTGCCGCACCAGGGCTATGGCAACGAGCGTGCCGAATACTAGTGCAATGGCCGTCGACACCGCTGCCACGTTGATGCTGAGTTTGAGGGCATTGGTCAGTGCCGGGTACTTGAACGGGTGCGCCCAGTTGTCCAGGGTGAAGCCCTGCCAGGTGTAGTTGAACTTGCCGGCGGGCTTGTTGAACGAGAAGACGATGATCACCAGGATCGGCAGGAACAGAAACAGCAGCGTCAGTCCTGCGAGGATCCGCAGTACGAGGTCGCCCAGCCTGAAGGTACCGCGGAAGTTACGTCCCGGCGTCGCCAGCTCGGTAACGGCCGCCGTCGTCATGCCGCGCCTTCCCGAATCCGGCCCACAGGGGTGTTCACACCAGGTCCTCGGTGCCCAGTGCCCGGGTGTACAGCAACACCCCGACCAGGATGAGCGCCATCAGCACGAAGCTCATCGCGGCGGCCACCGGGTAGTCCTTGACCACCAGGAACTGCTTCTGGATGACGTTGCCGATCATGGTTGTCTTGGTGGAGCCCAGGTAATCCGCGTTGATGAAATCACCGACCGACGGGATGAACACCAGCAGGCTGCCGGCCAGCACGCCGGGCAGTGCCAGCGGCAGGATCACCCTGCCGAACATCCGACGATTGGTGGCGTAGAGGTCCCGAGAGGCCTCCAGCAGTCGGGCGTCGATCTTCTCCAGACTGACGTAGAGCGGAAGGATCATGAAGATGATCCAGTTGTAGGTGAGCCCACCGATCACGGCCCAACTGGTCGACAGAAGTCGGCCCTCGTGCGGCAGCAGGCCCACCGACCCCAGCGTGCTGACCACCCAGCCGTCGTCGGCCAGGATGGTCTTCCAGGCGATGGTGCGGATCAGGAACGTCACGAAGAACGGCAGGATCACCAAACCGAGCAACAGGTTCTTGAAACGCCCCGCCTTGAAAGCGATGACGTAGGCCAGCGGAAAGGCCAGCAGCAGGCAGAGCACCGTCGCCGAGAACGCGTAGCCGAATGACCGGAGGATCTGGCTGCGGTACTCCGATAGCGCCTGGCCGTAGTTCGCGAAATCCCAGGCAAAGCTGAGCTTGGGCAGGTAGATCGACCCGCCCATGGTCGACAGCGAGGTGCGGAACAACGAGAAGAACGGCACGACGTAAAACACGCCGAGGTACGCCAGTGCAGGCAGGATCATCAGGTACGGCGCGACCTTGCTGCGCTGGCGGGTGCTGCTGGCGACCCCGGCCATTAGAGGCGAGCCCCTGAGGAAACAGCCATGGTCAGCCGCCGGTCACCGCGGCGTATGCCTTGTTGAAGTCCTGCGTTTGCTGGTCGGTGAGCGGCGCCCAGGACTTGAGCATGTCCAACGTCGCCTTGGGCGGGTTGATGAGCGGATTCTTGCCCAGTTCGGGGTCGATCTTGTTCAGGTCGTCGGTCATCTCCGTCAGCACCGGGACGTAACGGGTGGACGCGATGAGTTTGGCGTAGTTGGCCCGGTCGTAGATGTAGTTGATCCACTCCTCAGCGGCCTTCTGGTTCTCGGTGGTGTAGGGGATCACCATGGTGTCGACGAAGGTGGTGCTGCCGGACTCCGGCACCACGAACTTCAGGTCCGGGTTGTCCTTCTGCAACTGCACCACGTCGCCCGAGTAGGCCTGGGCCACAACGATATTGCCTGCGGCAAGGTCGTCGGCATAGTCGTTGCCGGTGAACCGGCGGATCTGTCCCTTTTCCTTGTGCTCCTTGACCAGATCGACGGCCTTCTGAACTCCTTCCAGGGTCGGATCCTCAACCGAGCTTCCCTGCGACAACATGATCATGCCCAGCCCGTCCTGGGTATCGCTGAAGAGGCTGACCTTGCCCTTGAAGGCCGGATCCCATAGATCGTCGAGCTTGGTGACGTCGCGGCCGATGGCGGCTTTGTTGTAGGCCAGCCCCACCATGCCGGACATATAGGGCGCGGTGAATTTGCGACCCGGGTCGGCTTTGGCGTTCAGCAGGTCGGGGCGCATGTTCTTCTTGTTGGACCAGCGGTCTTCGGCGATCGGGTTGAGCCAGCCCAGGCCGATCAGGCGGGCGGCCATGAACTGAGTGGGCACCACCAGGTCGGCGCCGATGTCCTGCTTACGTGACAGCGGCTCCTTGTTCTTGGCGAACCACTCCTCGTTGTCGTTGAAGTCCTCCTTGTAGTCGACCGTCAGACCGGTGGCGGTCTGGAACGCGGCCACGAATCCGTCGGCCATATACAGCGGCCAGTTCGACACCCGCAGTTTTCCGGAGGCCGGAGAGCCGTCGTCCGACGGAGCGGCCGGGGTGTTGGAGCCGGACTTGTCCGAGCCGCACGCCGCCAGGAACGAGGGGCCGAGCACCAGCGCCGCGGCGGCGGCCGCGCCGCCGCCGATGAACCGGCGGCGGGAAGCCAGTCGGGCGAGCACCTGCGGGTCCACCGGGGGATTGATGTCTGCCATGGAATTGCCTTTCAGTCTTCGAGCATTTCTTCGAGATCGCGGGTGGTTGGGTTGTCGGCCGCGGGCAGCACCAGCGAAGCCTCCGGTGACCAGCCGGCGTAGACCCGGTCTCCCGGCCGCAGCAGCGGGAGGTCCTGTTCAGGGCCCACGTGCGCGACGATCGGGGAGTCGTCGGGGGCGGTCAGGGACAGTCGCAGTACCGGGCCCTGGAAGGTCAGGTCGACGACGGTGGCGGCGACCGCCTCGTCGGCAGCGGGTTGGGTCATCGACACCCGCACACGTTCGGGGCGGACCATCAGCGTGGCCCTGCCACCGGTTTCGATGATGGTGTCGCCGGGCTTGGCTTTCAGAGTGGAACCCAGCACGTCGATCTCGACGAAGTCGCGGTTGGCCCGCCCGGTCTGGCGCCCCTGCCAGAGATTGGCCTGGCCGATGAAGCCGGCGACGAAAACACTGGCCGGCCGGTCGTAGATCTCAGTGGGCGAACCGATCTGTTCGACGTTTCCGGCATTCATGACCGCGATGCGGTCACTCATCGTCAGCGCCTCTTCCTGGTCGTGGGTGACGTAGACGAAGGTGATCCCGAGTTCGCGCTGGATACGCTTGAGTTCGAACTGCATGACGTGGCGCAGCTTGAGGTCCAGGGCGCCGAGAGGCTCGTCGAGCAGCAACGCGCTGGGATAGTTGACCAGTGCGCGGGCCAGCGCCACGCGTTGTTGCTGGCCGCCGGAGAGTTGGGCGGGCTTGCGCAGGGCGAAGTCGGTGAGCCGCACCACGTCGAGCATCTCGTCGACGTTCTTCTTGATCTTGGCTTTGTCCTTACCCTGGCTGCGCGGTCCGTACGCGACGTTGTCCCACACCGTCATGTGCGGGAACAGGGCGTAGTGCTGAAAAACCGTGTTGACGCTGCGCTTGTTGGGCGGCACCTTGGACACGTCGACGCCCTGCAGGCGGATGGCGCCGGAAGTAGGGCTCTCGAATCCGGCGATCATCCGCAGGGTCGTGGTCTTGCCGCAGCCGGACGGCCCGAGCATCGAGAAAAACTCGCCGGCGCCGATCGAGAAGTTGGCATCGATCACCGCGACGTAGTCTTCGAACCGCTTCGTGACGTGATCGATCTCGATGACGGGCGTGCCCTCACCGGCGGGGCGGCCCGCTGGGTTCGCCTGCGCAGCGGCGTCGGTCTTGATCAGGACCGTCCTCCTCAGCTTCGTGGGTGCAGGGCTGGAATCAGTGGGCTCAACAATCGCGGATTTCGGCAGCTTGCGCAACAGAATCGCCGTCGTTTCGGTGACGGGCAATCTCAGCGCTGGGCGATCGGCGACACGCTCTGCAATTCCGGTCCTCGCGTCGGTGATCATCGCCTAGGTTCGATGGGGGTGCCGAGCAAATGCCGGCCAGTTGGGAGTGCGCCGAGAGCGATGGCGAACAAGGCAGCGGATCGGTGGTCTCCGGGAGTCGCATTGGGCAAGGGCGTCTCCGGTCCCATGGAGGCGATCGGCGGCCTGTTCGCAATGACGTCCGATGTCGTTCGGTTCGCTCTCCAACGGCCGTTCTTCTGGCGGGAATTTCTCGAGCAGGCCTGGTTCGTGGCCCGCGTGTCGATGGTGCCGACGCTGCTGGTTGCCATTCCCTTCACCGTGCTGGTCAGCTTTACGCTCAACATTCTGCTGCGTGAACTCGGTGCGGCCGACCTGTCCGGGGCCGGTGCGGCGTTCGGTGCGGTGACGCAGGTCGGCCCGCTGGTGACGGTGCTGATCGTGGCGGGCGCGGGAGCTACCGCGATGTGTGCCGACCTCGGGTCGCGCACCATCCGCGAGGAGATCGACGCCCTGGAGGTGCTGGGCATCAACCCGGTCCAGCGGCTGGTGACTCCCCGGGTGCTGGCCTCCGGCCTGGTGGCGCTACTGCTCAACTCGCTGGTGTGCGTCATCGGCATCCTCGGCGGTTACGTGTTCTCGGTCTTCGTCCAGGACGTGAACCCCGGCGCGTTCGCCGCCGGTATCACGCTGCTGACCGGCGTTCCCGAGCTGATCATCTCGTGCGTGAAGGCCGCCCTGTTCGGGCTGATCGCCGGACTGGTGGCCTGCTACCGCGGCCTGATGATCAGCGGTGGTGGGGCGAAGGCGGTGGGCAACGCCGTCAACGAGACCGTCGTCTACGCCTTCATGGCCCTGTTCGTGGTCAACGTGGTGGTTACCGCCATCGGCATCCGGATGACCGTCAGGTAGCGCGATGGACAACTTGGCAGCCACCCGGGCGGTCTATCCGCGGCTCGCCCGCGCGCTCCTGCGTCCGGTCGTCCTGTTCGGGCGCATCGGCGACCACACCATGTTCTATGGGTCGGCGCTCAAGGGAATACCGCACGCGATGGTCCACTATCGCAAGGAGATCATCCGGCTGATCGCCGAGATCAGCATGGGCGCCGGAACGCTGGCGATGATCGGCGGCACCGTGGTGATCGTCGGGTTCCTCACCCTGGCAGCCGGGGGAACTCTGGCGGTTCAGGGCTATTCGTCGCTGGGCAACATCGGCATCGAGGCGTTGACCGGATTTCTCGCCGCCTTCATCAACGTCCGGATCTCCGCTCCGGTGGTCGCCGGCATCGGTCTGGCCGCCACCTTCGGGGCGGGTGTGACCGCTCAACTGGGCGCCATGCGGATCAACGAGGAGATCGACGCCCTGGAGTCGATGGCGATCCGTCCGGTCGAGTACCTGGTATCCACCCGGATCGTGGCCGGCATGGCGGCGATCACGCCGCTGTACTCCATCGCGGTCATCTTGTCCTTTTTGGCAAGCCAATTCGTGACCGTGGTGTTGTTCGGCCAGTCCGCCGGGCTGTACCAGCACTACTTCGACACCTTCCTCAACCCGCTCGACCTGCTGTGGTCGTTCTTCCAGGCCGTGCTGATGGCGCTGACGATCCTGCTCATTCACACCTATTTCGGCTTTTTCGCCTCCGGCGGCCCGTCGGGGGTGGGCGTTGCGGTAGGCAACGCGGTGCGGACGTCGCTGATCGTCGTCGTATCGGTGACTCTGCTTGTCTCACTGGCGATCTACGGATCCAACGGCAACTTCAACCTGGCCGGGTAGCGGGCGAGATGGGCAGCGGGAAAAAGAGCAGGAGCGACCACGCTGTCGTCCGCCCACTGGCCGGCTTGCTGACCGTCGTCGCGGTGGTGGTGATCGTCGCTGTGGCCGTCGGGCTGTTTCAGGGCAGCTTCACCAGAACTGTCCCGGTCACCGTCGTCGCCGAGCGTGCCGGTCTGGAGATGAACCCCGACGCCAAGGTCAAACTCCACGGTGCCGAGGTCGGCAAGGTCGCCACCATCGACGAATTGCCCGACGGCCGTGCCGCCCTGCACCTGGCCATCGACCCGGCTGCACTGTCTGTCATCCCCGCCGACGTCGGTGCTGCGATAACCTCATCGACGGTGTTCGGGGCCAAGTTCGTCGAACTGGTACCGCCCGCCAGCCCGTCTTCGGCCCCGCTGGAATCCGGCACGGTGATCACCGGGTCCGGCCACGTGACCGTCGAACTCAACACCGTTTTCCAGCAACTGGTCGCGGTGTTGTCCACGGTGGATCCGGCCAAGCTCAACCAGACTCTGGGTGCGGTGTCGACGGCGCTGGGCGGTCGCGGTGCGCAGTTCGGCCAGACCCTGGCCGATCTCGACTCGGCGTTGGTGACGCTGAATCCTGCGCTGGAGAGCCTCAACCACGACCTGGGCGTCGCCGCACCGGTTTTCGGAGCGGTCGCCGACGCCGCTCCGGACCTGCTGAGCACAGTGGCCAATGCGACCCGCATCAGTGACACCGTTGTCGACGAGCAGCGCAACCTCGACGCGTTGCTGCTCAGCGCTATCGGTCTGGCCGACGTCGGCACCGAGGTGCTTTCGGCCAACCGGGCTCCGCTCACCGAGCTGTTGCACCTGCTGGTGCCCACCACCGACCTCACCAACCAGTACAACCCTGCGATCACCTGCGGCCTCGGCGCTATGCTCCCACTCGCCGACGGCCCCGGGATACCAGTGCCGGGAGCGGTTCTGCTGCAGGGTTTTTTCCTCGGCCGCGAGCGCTACCGTTATCCGCACAACCTGCCGAAGGTCGCAGCCAAGGGCGGCCCGCAGTGCACCGACCTTCCCAAAGTGGGCTTCGAACAGCGGCCGCCGTTCGTGATCACCGACATCGGCGCCAATCAGGCCGAGTACGGGAATCAGGGCATCCTGCTGAATTCCGATGGGCTCAAGCAGGCACTGTTCGGTCCACTCGACGGACCGCCGCGCAATACACCTCAGATGGGCCAGCCCGGATGAGCGCGACGACCAAGACCGCCATCAAGGTCGGTGTGTTCATCGTCGCGATGCTGATGGTGACGGTCGCGTTGTTCGCCATCTTCGGGCAGTACCGGGTCGCACCGGCCAACAAGTACTCCGCCGTGTTCGACGACGTGTCGAGCCTGCGGACCGGTGACTCGGTCCGCGTCGCCGGGGTACGGGTGGGAACGGTCGATCGTGTTGCGCTGCAACCCGACAACACCGTGCTCGTGGACTTCGGCGCCGACCGGGATATCCGGCTCACTGAGGGCACCAAGGCCGCGGTGCGTTACCTGAACCTGGTCGGCGACCGATATCTTGAACTGCTCGACAGCCCGGGATCTGCCAAGATTCAGCCGCCGGGATCCCGGATTCCGGCACAGCGGACGTCCGGGGCTCTCGACCTCGACCTGTTGTTGGGCGGCCTCAAGCCCGTTGTGCAGGGCCTCAATCCGCAGGCCGTCAACGCCCTCACCAACTCACTGATTCAGGTTTTCCAGGGCCAGGAAACCAACGTCGAGTCGCTGTTCGCCAAGACATCGGCGTTCTCCAACGCGCTGGCCGACAACAGTCAGACGGTCCAGCAGCTGATCGACAACCTCAACACCGTGTTGGCCACCGTCGACAAGGACGGGGCGCAGTTCTCCGGCGCGATCGACCGCCTGGAGAAACTGATCACCGGTTTGGCGGCCGATCGCGACCCGATCGGGTCGGCCATCACCGCCCTGGACAACGGCACCGCGTCGTTGACCGAACTGCTCACCGAGGCCCGCGTGCCGCTGTCCGGCACGGTGGATCAACTGGCCCGGGTTGCCCCGATCCTGGAGCAGGACAAGGCGACTCTCGACCTCGCCCTGCAGAAGGCGCCGAAGAACTACCGCAAACTGGTCCGGCTCGGCTCTTACGGCAGCTGGATCAACCAGTACCTGTGCGGGATGTCGGTGCGCGTCACCGACCTTGAAGGCCGAACCGCCTACTTCCCGTGGATCATGCAGCACACCGGGAGGTGTGCCGAGCCATGATGCACCGCTACCGCGGCCGGAAGCTCATCCGCTCCGGCTTCATCGGCCTCACGTTGATGGTCCTCATCATCAACGTGGGCCTGCAGCCGCAGGTGCTGTGGCAGATGTTCACCGCCGTCCGACATCAGGCGCTGTTCGCCGACGCCGCCGGACTGACGCAGGGCAACGACGTCAAGGTGTCCGGGGTGAAAGTGGGTTCGGTGTCCGATGTGTCGCTGCAGCAGGGCAGGGCGCTCGTGACGTTCATGGTCGATGCCGCGGTTCGGCTCGGCAACGACACCACCGCCCATATCCGTACCGGCACGCTGTTGGGTCAGCGGGTGCTCACCCTGGAATCCAACGGCGTCGGCAGGTGGCCGGTATCGGAGATCCTGCCCCTGTCCCGCACCGGCTCGCCGTATACGTTGACCGACGCCCTGGGGGAGCTCGCCGGGAATGCCCGCGACACCGACACCGCGGCGCTGCGGGAGTCGCTGAACACCCTGTCGGCAACCATAGACCGGGTCGCACCGCAGCTGTCGCCGACCTTCGACGGTCTTAGCCGGATTTCCGAGGCGCTCAACGAGCGCAACGCATCGCTGTCCGGGCTACTCAGCAGCGCTTCGCGGGTCACCGAGATCCTGGCCCAGCGCAGTGCACAGGTCAACACTTTGATCCTCAACGCCAACGACCTGCTCGGTGTGCTCGAGCAGCGCCGGTACGCCATCGTGAACCTGCTGGCCAACACCTCCGCGTTGGCCAAGCAGTTGAGCGGTCTGGTCGCCGACAACGAAGCCGATCTTGCCCCCGCGCTGGAGAAGCTCAATGCGGTCAGTGAGATTCTGCAGAAGAACAACGACAACATCGGCAAGGCGATGGCCGGCCTGGCGAAGTTCCAGGTGACCCAGGCCGAGGCAGTCAACAACGGCTATTACTACAACGCGTTCGTCGCCAACCTCCTCCCGGCGCAGACACTCCAGCCGTTCCTGGATTACATCTTCGGCTTCCGTCGCGGCACCGACGCCGGTCAGCCGCCGGACAACGCCGGCCCGAGGGCGGAGTTCCCCTTCCCGTACAACGGGATACCGGCTCCTAACGAACGGTGGGGTCCCGCCCCGGGCCCAGAGAATTCGGGCCCAGAGAATTCCGGCCCAGAGAATTTCGGCACTGCGGGGCCGCCATGATGACCCACAGAAACCGTGTGGCCGCCTTGGCTGCTGTGCTTGTGGCACTACTGACCGCCGGTGTGCTACTCGTGGTTCGCGACACTGTCCACAAGCCCACGAGGATCACCGCCTACTTCACCAGTGCCACCTCGATCTACCCCGGTGACGACGTCCGAGTGGCGGGAGTAAAGGTCGGCAGCATCACCAACATCCAGGCGCAGGGCACCAAGGCCCGGATGACTCTGGTGGTGAAGCCCGGCATTCCAGTCCCCGCCGACGCTCGCGCCGTCGTCGTCGCCCAGAATCTTGTGGGCGCCCGGTACGTCCAGCTGGCACCCGCCTTCGGTGCGGACGGGAAAACCAATGGGCCGACGATGCGCGACGGTGCGGTGATCGACGTCGACCGCACTGCGGTTCCGGTGGAGTGGGACGAGGTGAAGGCCCAGTTATACCGACTGGCAAGCGATCTCGGGCCGGGAGCCGACGCGTCGAGCTCGTCGCTGGGCCGATTGATCGACAGCGCCGCAACCGCCGTCGACGGCAACGGGAACAAGCTGCGGCAGACCATCAAGCAGCTCTCGGAATTGAGTCGCATCCTCGCCGAAGGCAGCGGCAACATCGTCGACGTCATCAAGAACTTGCAGACCTTCGTAACAGTCCTGCGGGACAGCAACATCCAGATCGTCGAGTTTCAGAACCGGCTGGCCACCGTGTCCAGCGTGCTCGACGGCAGCAGGTCGGATCTCGACGCGGCGCTGAACAACCTGTCGGTGGCCGTCGTCGACGTCAAGCGTTTCGTTGCCGGGAGCCGCAACCAAACCGCAGAGAGCATGGAACGACTGGCCGATGTTTCCCGGAATCTCGTCGATAACCAGATGGCACTGAAGAACCTGTTACACGTTGCGCCCAACGCGATCGGCAATGCCTACAACATCTATAACCCCGACATCCAAAGCGCACTGGGGGCATTCGCGCTCGCGAACTTCTCCAACCCGCTGCAGGTGGTGTGTGCGGCGATCGGAGCCGTGGAGAATTCCACGGCGTCGGAGACCAGCAAACTGTGCTCGCAGTACCTCGGCCCCGCCCTGCGGCTGCTGAACTTCAACTACCTACCGGTTCCGTTCAACGCCTACCTGGGCAAGTCGCCGAGTCCGTGGAACCTGATCTACTCCGAACCGCAGCTGGCACCGGGTGGTGGCGGTACGCCGCCGTCGAACGAAATGCCGCCGCCCGTGTCGGCCTACACCGGGCTCAACGGAGACGTACCAGGCCCGGCAGGCTGGGGTCAGCCGGGCAGTGAACAGCACGGCGCCTACGCACCCGACGGACTGCCCGCCGACCCGCAGCCCGCACTGTTCCCAGGTGCTCCAATCCCGCCGGGGGTGGTCCACGGCCCCGCAGCGGTCGGGCCCGGTCCTGCCGGACCGACAACGGTCGAGGGCATGCTGCTTCCGGCAGAAGGGGCGCCGTGATGTCCAGGGTGCACGGGATTCGGCGGGGTACTCTGCTGGCGAGGATTCTGGTCCCTGCTGTCCTCGTGGCTTCCAATGCGACCGGCTGCGCCTTCGGGGGGTTGAACTCACTACCACTGCCTGGCGCGGTGGGCCGCGGTCCGAATGCCACTCGATACCATGTCGAGCTGGCGAATGTCGCTACGCTGGAACCGAATTCACCGGTCATGGTTCGGGATGTCGTGGTCGGCAGCGTTGAGTCGATGAAGGTGCGGGACTGGCACGCCGACGTTGAGATCTCGGTTAAGCCGGGCGTGACGATCCCTGCCAACGCGGTGGCCACCGTCGGGCAGACGAGCCTTCTCGGTTCGATGCACCTGGCGCTCAACCCGCCGCTGGGCCAGCCACCGAAGGGGCTGCTGGCCCCCGGAGCCACCCTGGGACTCAACGAGACCTCCACCTATCCCACCACCGAGCAGACATTGTCGGCTTTGTCGGTGGTGATCAACGGCGGGGGAGTCGGGCGACTGGGCGACATCATCACCGAACTCAACGCGGCCTTCGACGGCCATGCGGGCCAGATCCGCGACCTGCTGACCCGTCTGAATGACTTCGTGGGCATACTCGCCACCCAACGTGACAGCATCAACGCCTCGGTGAACTCGCTGAATCGGCTGGCCGGCACCTTCGCCGGTCAGCAGGACGTGCTCAGTCGTGCACTCGAGCGGATCCCTCCCGCGCTCGACGTGCTCATTGCCGAACGGCCAACCCTGACAACGGCGCTGGAGAAGCTGGGCGACTTCAGCGTTGTGGCCACCGGGCTGGTCAACGATACGCGGGCCGACCTGGTTCGGGACCTGCGAAACCTGGAGCCCACGCTGCGGGCGTTGGCCGACGTCGGCCCCGAACTCGACCGTGCGCTGGCGTACTTCACCGCGTTCCCGTACGGCCAGGCGACGATCGACCGCGCCATCAGGGGCGACTACCTCAACCAGTACATCGTCTTCGACTTCACCATCCCGCGGCTGAAGAGAACTCTGTTCCTCGGTACCAGCTGGGGACAGGAGGGTGCGAAACTCGTTCCAGCGCCGGGTGATCCGTGGTATGCCACCTACACCTACGATCCGTTGAACGCCCCGTTCAGTGCGCCACCTGCCGCAGTGGCGCCAATCCCCCCGCTCACGGATCCGGCTCCGAGGGGCGGCAACTGATGCTGACGCGCTTCGTCCGAACCCAGTTAGCCATCTTCACCGTTGCCTCCATCGTCGGCATCGCCGCGATGGCGATGGTCTATCTGCAGTTGCCGACCCTGCTGGGGATCGGCCGGATGACGGTGACGCTGGAACTGCCCAGAACCGGAGGGCTCTACCGCTTCGCCAACGTCACCTACCGCGGCGTGCAGATCGGCAAGGTGACCGATGTGCACGCCACCCGTTCGGGTGCCGAAGCCACACTGTCGCTGGCCGAATCACCGAAGATCCCGGCCGATCTGCTGGCCAGCGTGCGCAGCGTTTCGGCGGTGGGGGAGCAGTTCGTCGACCTGCTGCCGCGCACCGACAACGGCCCATACCTCAGCGACGGTGCTGTGATCGGCGTTGCGGACACGGCTGTCCCACAGCAGGTCGGGCCGATGCTCGACCAGGTCAGCGCGCTGCTGGACACCATCCCCAAGGACAAGCTCGCCCGGTTGCTGGATGAATCGTTCACCGGGCTCAACGGGTCCGGTGACGAGCTCGGCGCCCTGCTGGACTCCTCGACGACGTTGTCACACGACTTCAAGTCCGTGGCGGAGCAGGTTCGTGCCCTGCTCGACGACAGCCGCCCTCTGCTGGACGGCCAACTTGCCTCCGCCGATGCGTTGCGCACCTGGGCGCGCAGCCTCGCCGGCGTCACCGGGCAGATCACTGCCGACGATGCGGCGGTTCGTGGAGTGCTGCGAAACGGACCCGGCGCCGTCGACGAAGCAGATCAGCTTCTTCAACAGGTGAAGCCGACCCTGCCGGTGCTGCTGGCCAACCTGACGACCGTCGGCCAGATCGCCGTCACCTACCACGCGTCGCTGGAACAACTGCTGGTCTTGCTGCCGCCGTACGTCGGTTCCGTTCAGGCCGTGGGTCTTCCGAACAATAACCCGGTCGGGTTCACCCAGGGCGACTTCACCTTGACCATCGGTGACCCGCCGGCCTGCACGGTCGGTTTCCTACCGCCCTCCTCCTGGCGGTCGCCGACGGATCTGTCCGACATCGACACTCCCGACGGCCTGTACTGCAAGCTTCCGCAGGACTCCCCGATCGCGGTGCGCGGCGCCCGCAACTACCCCTGCATGGGCCAGCCCGGGAAACGGGCCCCTACCGTGGAGATCTGCGAGAGCGACAAACCCTATGAACCGTTGGCCATGCGCCAGCACGCACTCGGCCCCTACCCGATCGACCCGAGCCTACTCGCCCAAGGCATCCCGCCGGACGATCGAATCACTTTCCGCGAGCACATTTTCGGGCCGCTGGAAGGTACTGCGGGACCGCCGCCCGGCGGTGACACGGCGATTGAACACGCTGCCGGCGGTCCGGCGATCGGGCCGGCCGCCGGCGCCACCCCCGCCGAGGCGCCGACTCCGCCGTCCCCGGACACGCCGCCGCTGGTAACCCCGAGTGGCTTCCACTCCGGGGCAGGCCCGTCAGTGGCGATTGCCACCTACGATCCCAAAACCGGGCAGTTCGCCACCCCGGACGGCGGCGTGGCGCGGCAGACCGATGTTGTCGCGCCCGTCGGTGAGCGGTCCTGGACCGACCTGTTGCCGACCGGCTGAGTGGTTGTCAGGTCAGTTTGACCAGCTTGAACGGCATGGCAATGAACAACGACAGGCTGCGACCGCAGGCACCGCTGGGTCCGGTGGTGGCATCCTCTCCAACCAAGACGTTGGAGGTCGGGTCTGTGTAGCCGCCGTCGGGTGTCATCCTCTTGAACCGGAACACCTGGTAGCCGGGAGCCGACGAACCGTCCGGGCAGGGCATCCAATTCTCCACCACATGCTTGACGTACCACTCGCCGCTGGTCTGGTAGATCGGTGCGGTCCAGCCCTGGTCGCTGCTGACGGTGCCGGTGCATTCGGTCGGATAACTGCATTGCGAGGTGATCGTCCAGACGGCCCGCACGCTGCGTTCGTCGTGGAAGACATCATTGGTGCGGGCCCACTCTCCGTTGGAGGTGGCGGTGAACGTGCCGTTGAGCGCCCAGCCATCCGAGGCGCGGGCCAGTGGTGGCGGGGTCGCAGCGCAGGACATCACCGCAGTCGCCACCAGGGCGGCCAGAGTTGCCCGCATACGCAGAATTATTGCCTCTCCGCAGGGCGGGGATTGGGTGATCGGGCCAAGATAGGAGTGAACACGCTGACAACAACTGTCGCAGCAGCCACAGTGGTCACTCGGCTGCTAGCATTCTGCCTGGTCGTTTGCCGACCAGCGAAGGGAAGCCGATGACCCAGCTGTCAGAACATGACGGAGCGACAACGGACCCTTCGGCTTCGGCGGCCAAACGCTCCAGATTTCCGATCGGCATTCCCGGTCGAGGTTTCCTCACCCGCATCAGCATCCAGTCCAAACTCATCCTGATGCTGGCTTTGTGCACCATTCTGGCCGCGGCGATCGTCGGCGGAATTTCCTACCAGACCGGCCGTACCTCGTTGCGCGAGGCCGCTTTCAACCGGCTGACCGAGATTCGCGAGGCACAGAAACGCGCCATGATTTCTCAGCTGACCGACCTGAGAAACGCCTTGGTGACCTACACCAACGGTTCCATGACCAAAGATGCCTTGCGCGAATTCAGTGCCGGCTTCGACCAGTTGTCGACTGCCACGATCACACCGGAGATGACCAAGGCGATCGACTCCTACTACGACCTGTTCACCAAACAAACCGAGAAGTACAGCGGTGTCCGCCTGGACACCGGGGCACTGCTGCCCACGTCCAATGCCGAGCGTTATCTGCAGGCGTATTACAGCGCGCGACTGCCCACCAACGACGTCGCGATCGCAATGGATGACGCGCACGACGGCAGCGCCTGGTCTGCAGCCAACGCGAAATATCAGGGCTTCTATCGGGAGATCGTGACGAGGTTCGGTTTCGAGGACGCCCTGCTCATCGACCGTGCCGGCAACGTGGTCTATAGCGCCTTCAAGAACACCGACCTGGGCACCAACATCCTGAACGGTCCTTACGACGGCTCCAAATTGCGTGGCGCCTATCTCGAGGCGATGTCGAGCAACAGAGCCGACCGAGTGGCCGTCACCGACTTCGAGTTCTACCAGCCCGCCAACATGGCTCCGACGGCCTGGTTGGTCGCGCCCGTTCCGCCCGACGGGAAGCCCGAGGGTGTTCTGGCCCTTCAATTTCCGATCACCAAGATCAACAAGGTGATGACGTTCGACAGACAGTGGCGCGAGGCCGGAATGGGAACGACCGGCGAGACGTTTTTGGCTGGCGAAGACTTCCTGATGCGGTCGGATTCCCGGATGTTCCTGGAAGATCCGCAGGAGTACCGCCAGAAAGTCATCGCCGCGGGCACTCCGCCCGATATTCCCGACCTTGCGATCCGCCAGGGCGGCACCACCCTGGTTCAACCCGTCTCGGAGCGTGTGGGAAGACCGGCTCAAGAGGGGCACTCAGGCACTCTGATCACCAAAGACTATCTCGGTGAGGAGTGCCTACAGGCCTACGCGCCGATCGGCGAGCACGTCGGACTGCACTGGTCGATCATCGCCAAGATCAGCGCCAAGGAAGCGTTCGCCAGCGAAGCCACCTTCGCCCGGGTCGTGGTTCTGGCTACTACCGGGATAATTTTCGCGGTCTGTCTGCTAGCGGTCATTCTCGCCCAGGTTTTCCTGCGGCCGATCCGCCGCCTCGAAACGGGCGTCCAGCGAATCAGCGCCGGAGACTACACGGTGGCGATTCCGGTGGAGACCCGCGACGAGATCGGCGACTTGACCGTGATGTTCAACGAGATGAGTGGCAGTCTGTCCGCCAAGGAAGACCTGCTCAATGAACAACGTGGTCAGATCAGGAACTTGCTCAACTCTTTTATGCCCGCAGCAATCGCGGACAAACTGCGCCGCGGCGAGGAAGTCGGCGCCCGGGAACACCCCAATGTCACAGTCATTTACGCAACCGTCCTCGGTTTGGACCGGATTCAGGCGCAACTCGATTCCGGCGAGGCACTGAGCATCACCAACGAGATCAATCGTCAATTCGAGGCTGCGGCAGCGGACTACGACATCGACCGGATCCGTCCGGTGCGAAACGGATACCTCGGTAGTTGTGGGCTCCTTGTTCCGCGGTTGGACAATGCTCGACGGGTCGTCGACTTTGCGCGTGAGTGTGAGCGAATCGTCGAGCGGGTCAACGGTGATTCAGGACTGAACCTCGCGCTGTGCGCCGGGATCGATACCGGAAAGGTCAGCAGCGGTCTGATCGGACATCCGTCGACAGTGTTCGATCTCTGGGGAAGCGCAGTAAACCTGGCCCACCGGATCAAAACCGGAGTGCCGGAATCCGGGGTCTACGTCTCTTCGCGGGTGCATGGCACCCTCGCGGACACAACGCCGTTCGTCTCTGCCGGGACGATCCCAGTTGACGGAGTCGACGAACCGATCTGGCGACTGCTGGAGCAGCAGTAATGGCCAGCGTGCTCACCGCCCCCTGGTTCTACTGGGCCGTCGGCATAGCCCTCGGTTTCCCACTGGTGTTGATCCTGACCACCGAATGGCAACAAGCCCTACGCCGTCGAGGCAGTCCACTGCTGCGACCCGTCACGATGCTGCGCAATCTGCTGGTGCCCCTGGGTGCGTTGCTGATGGCCATGGTCGGGGCCACTCAGATGCCGTTTGCATCCATGCCGGTCCGCTTGGTCGGCACGGTGGTGGCCGTACTGGTACTCATGCTTCTGCTCGCAGGCATCCGGGCCTCGGTGTTTTCCAATGCCCCCGAAGACAGTTGGCGACATCGCATCCCGGCCATCTTTCTCGACGTCAGCAGGTTCGGACTGATCGCGATCGGCACCGGACTGATCCTGGCCTACATTTGGGGCGCCCACATCGGCGGGTTGTTCACCGCGCTGGGTATCGGGTCGATCGTGATCGGTCTTACGCTTCAGAACTCCGTCGGTCAGATCATCTCCGGGCTGCTCATGCTCTTCGAGCAGCCGTTCCGGATCGGGGACTACATCCAGACCGACAAGGCACAAGGGCGAGTCACGGAGGTCAACTGGCGGGCAGTTCACGTCAAGACCGCCACCGGCACGCAGATCATGCCGAATTCCGTGCTCGCCGCAGCCGCCTTCACCAATCTGAGTCGGCCTGCCGGAGAGTTCGCGATCCGGGTGACCAGTGTGTTCGCTATTGAGGATCGGCCGGACCAGGTGTGCGACATGTTGGCTCGGGTGGCATCCCAGGTGCCCGAGTGCCACCCGGACTTGGCCCCGATCGCCGTTCCGATGGGAACAATGCAGTACCGCACCAAGATCCCGCTGCGCTCACCGGCAGATGACAGCGATGCGGAAGCAACCTTCCTGCGCTGGATTTGGTATGCCGCCCGGCGGGAGGGCTTGCACCTGGACGAGGCCGAGGATTCCTTCTCCGACCCGGAGTCGGTTGCCGCGGCGATCCGGACGGTCGTCGCACCGACCCTGCAGATGACCCCCCAGCAGCAGAAAGCCATGATTCCGCATGCGGTCATTCAACGTTTCGGCGCCGGGGAACTCGTTCTCGAAGATGGCATTGTGCCCGATGCCATGTCGTTCATTCTGGCAGGTGAGGTGCGATTGACTGCTGACGTCGAAGACGGAACCCGCGCCGTGGTGGGGACCATCGAGCAGGGATCCTTCTTCGGGCAGAGCACTCTTACCCGCCAACCGGTTACCGGTTCGATGTTCGCACTGACCGAATTGACAGTCGTGCGCGTTCAGCGCGAGGCGATCGAGAAGGTCTTGCATGCCAACCCGGTTCTATTGCAAGAGTTCGGCCGTGCCATCGACGAACGCCGCAAGCGGGTTCAGATGGTGCTTGCCGACGCCGAATCCGACACCGACACCGACCCCGCCACGGCGAGCACGCAATCGGCCAGCCAAGCGGGCGATGCAGCCGTGAGCTCCGCCGTCGACTCCGGGTCTTAACGGGGCGATTGGCTGGGACCGGTCATGGGGACTTCATGGGGGACTTCATGGGGGACACTGACAAGAGACCCCTGGGGAGGTATGTGATGACCAGTAATGAACCGTTGCGGGACGATGAGGTCATTGTCGAGGTGGCGGGAGCGATAGTCGGAGGGCGGCTGACCGTTCCGCAGGAGCCTCGCGGCATCGTCGTGTTCGCACACGGCAGCGGCAGCAGCAGACACAGCCCCCGTAATCGTTTCGTGGCGGAGGTTCTGCAGTCGGCGGGGTTGGCAACCCTGCTGTTCGATCTGCTCACACCGGAAGAAGAGGCCAACCGCGCCAACGTCTTTGACATCGGGCTACTGGCCGACCGGCTGGTAGAGGTCACCCTGTGGCTGCGCTCAGCCCGGGATGCCGCCGGACTTCCAGTGGGCTATTTCGGCGCGAGCACAGGCGCCGGGGCGGCACTGCGGGCTGCCGCCGATCCCCGAGTGGACCTTTTCGCTGTGGTGTCCCGCGGTGGCCGGCCGGATTTGGCGGGCAACTTCCTCCCTCGTGTACAGGCTCCGACGTTGCTGATCGTCGGAAGCCGCGATCAGACCGTGCTTGACCTCAACCGGCAGGCCGCCGCGGCGATGACGGCGCCGTGCCAGATCGCGGTTGTACCGGGTGCCACCCACTTGTTCGAGGAACCCGGCACGCTGGAGCAGGTTGCGGTGCTGGCCCGCAAGTGGTTCACCAACCACCTCACCCCAATTCCGGTGGAACCCTGATGCGCGAGGACGTTCTGGTCAGCGCGGAAGAATTGCTCAAAATGCCGCAGATGCCCGCGCCCGCGATCCTTGACGTGCGCTGGCGCCTGGACCAGCCCGACGGTCAGGCCGCCTACGTGGCCGGTCACATTCCAGGTGCGGTCTACGTGTCACTCGAGGACGAATTGAGCGACCACTCCCGGCCCGGGCTGGGACGCCACCCGCTGCCGTCGGGCGCCGATCTGCAGGCCGCCGCCCGTCGTTGGGGGCTGAGCAACCATCGGCCGGTCGTCGTCTACGACGACTGGAACCGGGCGGGGTCGTCGCGGGCGTGGTGGGTACTGGCTTCGGCGGGTCTGGACGTGCGGATCCTTAACGGCGGCCTCGCCGCGTGGACCGCCGCGGGGGGTGCGCTGGAAACCGGCCAGGTGACACCAGAGCCCGGCGACGTGACCATCTCGCATCCCGATCTTTATCGCGGTGCTCTGAGGACCGTCACAGCTGAAGAGGTCGCCCACGGGGCGGTTTCGGCACTGCTGGACGCGCGGGCACCCGAGCGATTCCGCGGCGAGGTCGAGCCGGTCGATCCGGTGGCTGGGCATATTCCGGGCGCGCGAAACCTGCCGAGTCTGGCCCTACTGGACGACGACGGCACTTTCCGGGACACCAGCGCGATCGCCGCGTTGGTTGCCGACCGCAGCGTGACCGCCTCAGACGTCGTCGGTGTGTACTGCGGTTCGGGAGTCACTGCGTCCGTGGTACTGGCCGCGCTCAGCTCCATCGGAATCGAAGCAGCACTTTTTCCGGGGTCTTGGTCGCAGTGGAGCGCCGAGGCGGGTCGGCCGGTTGCCACCGGGTGACCACCGCTCAGTGGCGCACCCAGACCGAGATATAACCAATCGGAATTCCGGTGCGGGTGGCAATGCATTCGCGGGCCGAAAGCTCGACGGTGGCGCGGGTCGCCGCCTCGGCGGTCTCGCCGAGTTCGGGGATCTCGATCAACCAGCGATTGCCGTCCGGGCGAATGTCGATTTCGAAAGACTGGCCTGCGACTGGGCGCAAAACCCGGCGAGTGCGCAGACCGCTTGGCGGACGAACGGCCGCAACGCGATTCCTGTGCTGGGTTCGCATAGTCCGCTCCTTTTCCGCTTAAATGCCTGCCCAGGTCCGATCTCTCGCCACGAATTTGGGCGGCGTTGAAACTACAGCCACTTCTATAACGATGCAAACTCCCGCACGGTTATGCTCGGCGCGGCGGACTTCGGGGTGAGGAGACAGGTGATGACGGCTAGCCGCAACAGGGTTCTCTTCCGGCCAGTCATTCCATTAGCCCTGGTCACTGGCCTCCTGGGGGTGGGGCTCATCGGCACCGCAGGGTGCACGAAATCGACGGCCGCCCCCGCCACCGGCAACGTGGCAGCGGCCCCGGCGTTCCCGAAGGAGCCCGCCCCGACCCCGGCGGAGGGTGCCCAACCGCCGCTGGCGGCCAACCCAGAACAGGTGGGTGCCGACCTTATTGCCGACGAACTCGCGCTGCGCGACCCCGCCACCGGCGAGCCGGCCCTGACAGCGGCCGCCCGCCGCCAACAGCGGGCCTATCGCGCAATCGGCCGAAATGACCAGTGGGACTCGATCATCCGGCCGATGATCCCGGCTGAACTGGCCGACGTCTACGCCCGCAACGTGGATGCCCGCCACCAATTGAACGCTTTGGCCGAGGTCCGCGACACCCTGCCCGCCTGGCGGATCATCCCGCCCGCACCGGCAGAAGAGCTTCTGGGATTCTACCGCGAAGCCGAGGCGGCCACTGGCGTCGGCTGGAACTACCTGGCCGCCATCAACTTCGTCGAAACCCGGTTCGGCAGCATCGCCGGCACCAGCACCGCCGGGGCGCAGGGTCCGATGCAGTTCATGCCACCGACGTGGGCTGCATACAGCCAGGGAGGGGAGGTCACGAATCCGCGGGACGCCATCATGGCGGCCGGTCGGTATCTGGCCGCCAACGGTTTCGCCGCCAGCCCCGATCGCGCCATTTTCGCCTATAACCACGCCAACACCTACGTGCGGGCTGTCCAGGACTACGCGGGGTTGATGGCTAACGATCCTGCCGCATTCCCCGGGTACTACCGCTGGGAGGTGTACTACTACACCACTGCCGGGGATGTGCTGTTGCCGATCGGCTACTCGACCGAGTCGCGGATTCCGGTCGGAGAGTATCTCGCCAGCCACCCGCAGTAGCGGCTCAGTGCTCGAAGATCGCCACCGCCCGGGTCCATCCCGCCGAGGCGGCATGGATTTTCACTGGGAAGCAGGCCACTTCGAAGCCGTCGGCCGGGAGTGACTCGAGGTTGTGGAGCTTCTCGATATGGCAGTAGCCGATCGTCCGGCCGGCGCGGTGGCCTTCCCAGATGATCGACGGGTCGTGGCTTTTCGCGTAGCGCTTCGCGGTGTAAGCAAACGGGGCATCCCAACTCCAGGCGTCGGTTCCGGTCAGGCGGACCCCGCGTTCCAACAGGTAGAGCGTCGCATCGCGCCCCATTCCGCAGCCCTTGCCGACGTAATCAGGCTGTCCGTAACGGGTTCCGGCGCTGGTGTTCACCAGCACAATGTCCAGCGGTTTCAAGACGTGACCAATACGGATCAGTTCGGTCTCGACGTCCTCAGGGGTTACGACATAGCCGTCGTCGAAGTGCCGGAAATCGAGTTTGACGGCTGGCTGAAGGCACCACTCCAGGGGTACCTCGTCGATCGTGATGGCGCGCTTGCCCCCGTCCATCGTTGAGGCGTAGTGATAGGGCGCGTCGAGGTGGGTGCCGTTGTGGGTGGTGATCCGGACCCGTTCGATGGCCCAGCCTTCCCGGTCGGGGAGGTCGTTGACCGTCGCACCCGGGAAGAACGCCACCACTTCCTCGGCGGTCTGGCGATGGTCGTAGTAGTCGATCTCGGGAAGGTGACCGGGCGGGTCGGAGGCGATGCCGGCCTGCAGGGGCACTGAGAGGTCGATGAACTGGCGGGTCATCGGACCTGATCATCTCGCTCGATGAACTCCATGAGCACCCGGACTACCTCAGGGGAGTACAGCAGCGACAGGTGACCCAGTCCCTCGACGGCGACGTCGTCGCCTCCGCGACCCGACAACTGGCTGGTTGTCGGCGGGTGCACGATGTTGTCGTGCGTCGAATAGACGCTCAGCGTCGGCGAAATGACCGTCCGATCCCTCCGCGCGGCGGCGAACTCGCCGCCGCGCAGTTCGTTGCCGACCCTGCCGAGAATGGGACCACGCCACTTGACGCCGTCATGTGGAGTGCCGATGGTGATGCAATGCGCCACTTTGCCCTCTCCGGCGGGGGAGTGGGTGTACTCCAGGATTACCAGCCCACCGAGCGAGTGCGCCACGAGATCGACCTTTGCAGCGCCGGTCTCGGCGCATACCCGGTCGACGAAGCGGCTCAGTCGGGGTGTGTTGTTGTCCACCGAATCCCACCAGGGATAGTTGAACCCATACAGTGGGCCCCTGGAAGTCTTGCGGAATTGCCTTGCCATCCACCAGAAGTCGGCCCGGTTCTGGAAGTAACCGTGAACGAAGATCACCGGGATTCCGTCGCCTTTGCCGAACCGTCGCCCGATGAAGAAGTAGATGGGGATCAGCGGCTGGGTGATCATCACGTAGTACAACTCGCGCATCATCGCCGACGCGTGGCTCTGCCCGGGCCGAGGCTCGACATGCCTGGCCATCAGGACGAATGACCCGATCAGGTAGACCAATGCCGGGACGAGCAGGATGACGAAGGCAGCGAGAACGGTCCATTCTGCTGTCTCGAGGTTCACGGCGGAATCCTAACGCGTTGGCGCACAGCGTCAGTGCTGAAGCGGCCTCTCTTCGCCAAGGGCGTCGGCCACTGCGTTCTGGAACACTGCTTCCTCAGGTGTGATGCCCGTCCAGCGCTGGAAGATCTGCATGGCCAACTGGACCAGCATCTCGACCCCGTCGACAACACGGCACCCGCGATCGCGGGCGGTCGCCAGGAACGGGGTGATGCGCGGGTTGGTGATCACGTCCACCGCGACGCAGTCCGCATGCACCGAATCCCATTGGACGGGAACGGGCTCCAGGTCCGGGGCGCAACCCAGGTGGGTGGCGTTCATCAACAGGGTGGTGCTGTCGGGGACCCGCACCGGAGACTGCCAGGCCTGCCACTCGCACGGTACCCCGGTAGCATCCCGGACGCGCTGGGCCACCTCGCGGCCCTGACCCTCGCGGCGTGTGACGAGGGTCAGATGGGCGGCGCCGGCCCAGCCGATCTCCACCGCCATTGCTCGCCCGGCGCCCCCGGCGCCCAGGATCACCACGCGTTGGCCGCGCAGTGGAACCACTTTCTCGATCGCCCGGACCACGCCCTTGCCGTCGTTGTTGTGGCCGATCAGGCGCTCGTCCTCGACGGTGAGGTAGTTGGCGGCGCCGATCGCGCGAACGTCATCGTCGACCTCGTCGAGCATTGGGATGACCGCCACCTTGTAGGGGACCGTGATCCCGATACCCCGATACCCCAGGGGGCGCAACGCCGCCAGGGCCAGCGAGAGGTCATGTTCGTCTGCGATGTCGCTCTTCCAGAACTGCCAATTCAGTCCGTAGTGCGCGTAGACCGCGTCGAACATGATGTCGATCGGGTTCTCGGCGACCGGATGGCCGAGCATCCCGGTCATCTGTTTCTGGGGCGGGATCATGGCGGGAATGGTAATTGCGCGAGATCGGGGGCGGCCCAGATCCTCGAACCGTCCCGTCAAACCAGTTGATCGGCGTTCTGCGGTGGCAATTCTGGGTGAGAATCGGGCGAGGTGATCCAGGCGAGGAGGGTTAAGAGTGGCAGCGTCCGATGCGGAGGCCGCCGACCGTTGGCTGGAGGATTTCGCCCGGGCCGCGGAGAGCACGGAGAGTCTCGACCGGTTGGTGGCGGTCGTCACCGATCGAATCGTCACGGCTCTGCCGGAGTTTCTCGACCCGACATTGCGGCCCGGGCTGAACGCCAGTGCCCGGGGGAACTGGAAGGGCTTCCTCGCCGTCGTGGCCAGCGAACGGATCGAGGTCCGACCGGCGCCACAAGTTCGGGAGTGGGCGCGGACCCTGGCAAGGCGTGGATTCGAACTACCCGTGCTGCTGTCGTCGTACCGGATTGCCCAACGTGCGACGTGGGACTTCATCAATGACGTTCTGCAGGAACAGGTCTCAGATCCGGCGTTGAGATCGGCCGTGTTGGTGAAGTTCTGGTCGCGCGCTTCCGAATGGATGGACAGCACGGTTGAAACGCTGATCGGGATGTTCTCCGAGGAACAGGCACTGTGGCAGAGCAGTCCACTGGCGCGACAAGCCGCGATCGTGCGGGCCATTCTGGCCGGGCAGGCCGTCGATCTCGACTCGGCGAGCTCGACATTGAAGTACCCCCTGAATCAGCACCACACCGCATTCGCCGTGCGCATCGACCCGACCGCCCCCGACGCGGACGTACACAATATGGTTCGTACTGCAGCTCGATCGGTGAGTACTTGGCTCGGCGGCGGGGAACCGCTGGTCGTTCCCAGTGGCGCCCGAAGCGCCTGGGGCTGGACGGCTACACCGTTTCCCGCAGAAGTGCCTGCGCCGCCGGACGCGCCGGGACTTGCGACATTCGTGCAGGTGAGCGTAGGAAACGGCCATTCCGGGGTGAGCGGTTTTCGACTGAGCCACCACGAGGCCGTCGCCGCACTCTCTGTTGCCGCTCAGGGCGTTTCCATCACCCGATTCCCGGATGTCGAGTTGGCCTGTCTGGTCGGAGGCAGCCTCGGCGACGAACTGAGGTCCGCCTTTGTTCAACGCGAGTTAGGCGGTCTCGCCGCTGGGGACGAAAATTCCGGCAGGCTCCGCGAAACGCTGCGTGCCTACCTGCGAAACGGGGGCGACGCAGCGTTGACCGGCACTCAACTGATGTTGCACCCCAACGGCGTCCGCTACCGCATCCGGCAGGCAGAAAAGCGGATGGGCCACTCGATCCAGCAACGGCGCGGTCACATCGAGGTGGCGCTTGAGATCGTCAGCGTCCTCGGCATCGCGCCGTCGACCGAATAGCGAAACGGCTGAGCCGGTTGTTATCGGGGCCCGTTGCCGCCACCGGGTCCGTTACCACCACCCAGTCCACCACCGGGTCCGTTACCGCCACCGGGCCCGTTACCGCCACCGGGTCCGTTACCACCACCCAGTCCACCACCGGGTCCGTTACCGCCACCGAGTCCGCCACCAGGTCCGTTGTTAGAACCACCGGCGATCCCCACGCCGTCGGAGCCGGGAAGGTCGCCGAGCTGCACGTCGCACGCCGCCCCCGTCCTCAGGTCGGTCGGGTCGCCGCTCACACAGTCCGTCGGGTCGGCCAGGGCCGGGACTGCTGCTCCGGTCAGCAGAGCGCCTGCTACTGCTGCGGCGCCGAGAAGTTTCTTGATCATGGGGCTCCTGTCGAGTTCTCTTGACGTCTGCATCGGGTCGGCGGCTGTGGGCGTTACCGCAACCTCTCTGCGCTACCTGTTCCAGCGCGCCTTCACGTCTTCGGCGAAGGACTCGTACTCGCGAAGGGGCAGCATTTCCTCGATCTCCATGATGTGACGCATGGGCATCGCTCCCAAAGCCAAGCGGTCGATCTCGTCGTGGGAATCGACGTCAAGGATCATCACCACCCGCCGCTGGCCGGCGACCTTGTACAGCGCACGAATCTTCCCGTGTGACTTGGCGGCCAGTGCGCTCTCGGCCTCCTGCTCCCACAGGTCCCACAGTTCGTCCTCGTCGATTCGGGTGTGATCGACCTTCACTTTGGCGAAGAACAACATCGGCGGATCCTCTCTGACTACGGCGAATGGAATGGGCGGGCAGGCACTTACGCTTCGAGATACCCGCCCGCGACCCAGGACAGCACCATTTCGGCGAATTGCTCAGCGTTGTCCTGGTAGGAGAAGTGGCCGCAGTGATCGAAAATCTGAAGGCGGCTGCGGGGCAGCCGCCGATGGAGTCGATGGGCATTGTCGACCAGCAGGAACTGGTCGAGTTCGCCCCAGAAGACCAACGTCGGAACAGTGAGTTCCGCAAGATGCGGATCCACCGTCGCGAGGTTCTCGGGATAGGTCTTGAACCAGTAAGTGACGGGGCCAATGCGGCCGTCGTAGGACGCGACGTAGTCGGCGACCTCGTCGTAACTGGGCGAGTAGTTCACGCAGGCCAGGCGGTAAGCGCCCTCGACGAAGGCCTGGGCGCCCGCGACCTGGAACATCATCCGCCAAAACGGTGAATGGACCCCCTTGTCGATGATGCTGCCATTGGCAGTCGGCAGGATTCCGGGCCCATCACCGATGATCAGACTTGCCAGGACGTGGGGTCGGTGAATCGCGTAATGCAGAGCGGCGGCCATGCCCACGTCGGGTCCGACGAGGTGAACGTCGGTGAGGTTCAACTCGCGGATGAAATTCTCCAGGAAACGACTCTGCGCATCGAAACTCATGAACTCGAGGCCGCCCTCGCTTCGCCCGAAGCCCGGCAGGTCCAACGCGACCAGTCGACAGTACCGGCCCAGTTCTTCCCATATCTGCGTGAAACACAGGATGCTTTGTGGCAGGGGCGAGAGCAGCAAAACGGTTGGGCCGTCGGCGGTTCCGCCCTGCGCAAACCGCACTTTCACGCCGTCGATGTCCTCGTATGTGAGGTTCATCGTGATCCCGGCCGGTCTCGGCTGAGCCCGGCCGGCACCCTCACGCCGAGCCTTGCGGATCGTCCGATATTCGGGTGTTGTCGCTAGTAGCACTTCGGCGTTCAGCTTGCCGAACCAACCGATTGGATCATTATCGGTGCTCATTTAGCGGCCCCTATCTGCCCAGTGAGGTTACCCGCCCGTTCATGGGCAGAGAGCTCCGATGGGAATGCAGCAATTCTTCCCCGATGCTCTCCCACCATCACTGTCGCCGGGAACAGAACTGTCGAAGACTGCTGTGATCGGGACCAGCCGCGGTGATGGGTGCCGACTGGTGGACTGCCGAGCAGGAAAACTTTGCCGGACAACCATATTCGCGCAATCCGGACCTCAGAGCTCCCAAACTGTCCGCGACACGATCCCAGTGGGTCAGTGGAATCAACCGGTGACCCCGACTGATGTCTTGCGCGAGTTGCTCCGCGCGGCCGACCACGGAAATCTATTTGCCCCAGGGGGTGAGTCCGGGCAATAACCAGAAGAAGCCGATTTCGATCGCATAGATGGCGACGACGACAATGGCACCCTTGATTGAGGTCGTGACGTCCCGACCGTCGATCGGATCGATCCACCACGAGAAGGCCTTGGACACTGACGGCATCCACAATTTGGTGACAAACGCCGTCGCAACGAGTTGTCCCACCAGGGAGACCAGACCCGGCTCCAAGTGCAGATCATCGAGGAGCGGATTCAGGTACCGCAGCATGATCGTGACGGTGGGGAATAAGACGCTGACGACCAGCATGACGATCTTCCACGCCGGCGATGTTTGCGGCGTGCCGCCGACCAGACGCACGACGGCGCCGAATGGCGACCTTCCTTTGGCGGTCGAAAAATCCTCTTCTAGCAGAGCCCTGAGCTGCGGCAGCGCGTCAGCACGTTCGGGACAGGCAAACCAGGCGTTGAGTTGATCGGCCGTCTCGTAGCGAAGGACCGTCCACCAGACCTCCCGATCCACGCCGGAGGGAATCAGGGCGGCGCCTTGAAAGCCCGGGAGCTTGGCGGCGGCCTGAGCAAAAACATCGGCCTCCATATCGATGAAGGACTCGATCTGGTGCTTCTTCACCCGGTGCATGATGACGGCGGTCCCCGCGGGGGGCTTGATGCCTTCCTCGATGATCAGCGGCTTTTCTTCAACCTCGAATTCCTGTCGCTTCAGCGCGGTAAGAAACTTTTCCGTTCCCTCGGATTCGAGGAAGACCGACAACAGATCTCGGGACCGGAAGGTGATCACCACGGCCCAATCAAGGGTCTCGTGGTTGAACACTGAGAGGTTCGACGCGATGAAGCCGCGAGCAGTCGATGCGTCTTCGTCCAGATGGGCGGCAGTGGTGGCCAAAGCCCTCTTCATTCCCAGCTTGGGACGAACGAAGAAGACCGCCGTTGCCTCGCTCATGGTGATCTAGCCCCTCCGCTTGTTCGTTCGGGTACGAAAACGGTATACCGCAACACCAGACAATGTCCGGATACTCAAATGCCTTGTTCAGGTGGAATTAGGATTGCTTCTGTCCCGCCGGAAGCCCGGCATGGTCACAACCTTGGTTGATAGATTGCCGGAATGGATCAAAACACGATCGAGGAATTGGTGGTGCCAGATCCGGCGGCGCCCGGCACTGGTTGGCGGGAGGGCGACGCTTGGCTGGCAGGAGGAACCTTCCTGCACTCCCTGCCACTGCCGCACCTGAGACGTTTTGTCGATTTGTCGCGCATGGAATGGCCGGCCATTCACATCGTTGAGGACGGCCTGGAGATTGGTCCGACGTGCACGGTGAAACAACTGCTGGATTTCCAGCCGCCACCGGAATGGGCAGCGGGGGGATTTCTCCACGATTGCGTTCACGCATTCCTCGCCGGCTTCAAGGTGTGGAATACCGCAACAGTGCTGGGAAATATCTGCACCTCCATCCCGGCTGGTCCGATGACAACGATGGCCTGTGCGTTGGAAGCGGAATACACGCTCTGGGCGACTGATGGCTCCGTCCGTGTCGTACCCGCTATCGAGTTCGTTACCGGAAACAATCAAAATATTCTGGCCCCTGGGGAACTCCTGCGAAAGGTGAATATCTCCGGTGCAGCGCTGAACCGCCGCTACGCGTTGCGTCGATTCGCGCTGACGCAGGCCGGTCGATCCAGCATCTTCCTGGTCGGAACCCTTGACCCGACCGGCGAAGTCCTGATCACCGTGTCCGCGGCGACCAAATTCCCGGTCCATGTCAGGTTCCCGGCGCCACCGAGCGCCCAAGAGGTTGTCGATGAACTGGATGCCCAGGTTCCCGACGACTTGTATTTCGACGACCCGAACGGCCGTCCCGATCATCGAAAACACATGACCTACATCTTCGCTGAACAAATTCGTGCCGAACTGGCCGCGGACTAACAAGGAGTTCTGATGGGAATTACCGTCAACGGCCGCGAGTTCAGCAGTGAGCCCAATCCCGGGCAGTGCCTGCGGACGTATTTGCGCGACTTGGGCCATTTCGGCGTCAAGAAGGGCTGCGACATGGGCGACTGCGGCGCCTGCACCGTCTACATCGACGGGGTTCCCGTGCACAGCTGCATCACCCCGGCTTCGCGCGGCCAGGATCATGAGGTCACGACCATCGAGGGAATGGCAGACGGCGACACCCTGCACCCCATGCAGCAACAGTTCATGGACGCCCCGGGGTTCCAATGTGGTTTCTGCACAGCGGGGATGATCATGACTGCCGCGGCCATGACCACCGAACAGAAGGAAGACCTCGATCACAGCCTGCGTGGCTCGCTGTGCAGGTGCACCGGCTATCGGCAAATCGATGACGCGATCCGCGGTGTCTGTAACGTCCAGCGGCAGTGTGATATTGGCGCGGGTCAAGGCGTCGGCTCGAGTCCGGGGCCGTTGGCCGGTCGTGCCATTGTGACCGGGGCCGAAGAGTACACAATGGATACGATCGTCGAGGGGCTGTTGCACCTGAAAGTCGTACGGTCCCCGCACGCGCATGCGGTAGCCACGAACATCGATACTTCGGCCGCCAAGGCCGTTCCGGGGGTGGTGGCCGTCTATACGTGGAAAGACGCCCCAGATAAGTACTTCACCACCGCAATTCACGAGGACCACCTCGTCGACCCCAAAGATACGCGGGTGCTGGATCAGGTCGCCCGATTCAAGGGTCAGGCAATGGTTGCCGTCGTCGCCGAAACGATCGCGGCCGCTGAAGCAGGTTGCCGGGCAGTCGTAATCGACTGGGAGGTCAGGCCCGCCGTCATGACGGCGGCCGAAGCGATCGCCCCCGGCGCGCCTGCTCTGCACGAGGGGAATCCCGACGCCTTCATACGTCAGCCCGAGCGAAATATTCTGCTCAACCTCGAAGTGGGCCGCGGCGACATGGAAGCCGGGTTCGCCCAAGCGGACGTGATTCACGAAGCCACCTATCAGACCCCACGCGCGGCCCACGCTCACCTGGAGACGCACGGCAGCATCACCTGGATCGACGAGGACGGCGTGCTGAATGTGCGGACCAGTACGCAATCGCCGTTCATCGCACGTCAGAAACTGGGATTCCTCTTCGACATTCAGGACAACGATCTGCGGATCTTCGCCAAGCGGCTTGGCGGGGCTTTCGGCGGCAAGCAGGAAGCCTTGAGCGAACCGCTCTGCTGCCTGGCAACCCTCGATCTGAACAGACCGGTGCAGTGGGAATTCACCCGCGAGGAAGAGTTCATCGGGGGTGCCACTCGCCACCCGATGACCATCACGGTCAAGCTCGGGGCGAAAGCCGACGGCACTTTGACCGCGATGCAGATGGACGTCCTCGGTGACACCGGAGCCTACGGCAATCACGGCGGTGAAGTACTGGGCTGCTCTCTGATCGCGATGAACTGGTATCGCTGCATCAACAAGCTTTACCAGGGAAAAATGGTCTATACGAACAACGTTCCAGCCGGCGGATTCCGAGGCTACGGATCGGCCCAGCCCACCTTCGCGATGGAACAGGCCATTGATGAGCTCGCGCGCAAGCTGAACATCGACCCAATGGACATGCGGCGGAAGAACGCCATCCGGCCCGGCGACAACCTGTCGGTGGGGGACGAGCCCGAGGAACTCCAGCTGCGCAGCTATGGCTTGCCGGAATGCATGGACAAAGTTGAACAAGCACTGGCGCGGGGCAACGGCGTGACGCCGCCGACCGGACCGGAGTGGGCGGTCGGCGAGGGCGTTGCCATCGGAATGGCGGACACGACCCCGCCGACCGAGCACCGTTCGGGTGCGAAACTCCGGGTCAAGTCCGACGGCACCTACGAAATATCGGTGGGCACTGTCGAAATGGGTAACGGAACCGTCACGGCCCACGTGCAGATGGCGGCAACCGTCTTGAACACCACCATGGACAAAATCAGTATCGTCCACGCCGATACGTCTCGGAATATGTGGGACACCGGCGCATTCGCCAGCCAGGGGCTTTACGTCAGTGGCAAGGCGGTCATGTTGGCCGCCCGAGGCTTGCGGGACTACATGTTGACCTACGCCAGCGTCAAGTACGGCGTACCCAAGGACGTGTGCGTCCTCGACCATGACGTCGTTCGAGTCGGGGCGGAGTCGGTACCGATCGAAGCACTCGCAGCCCAAGCCAAAGCCGATGGTCAGGAACTGCATTACGCCCAGCGCGCCTATGGTTCGCCGATCAGTGCCGGCTGGAACGTCCACGGTGTGCGGTTAGCGGTGAATCAGATCACCGGCGAAATACGCATCCTGCAGGATGTCCACGCCGTTGACGCCGGCACCGTCATAAACCCCATGCAGTTGCGGGGGCAAATGGAGGGCGGTGTGATGCAGGGGATCGGCTGGGCGCTCACCGAATGGTTCCAGCAGGACGCAGAGGGTGGCGTCGAGAACGCGAACCTACGGATGTATCGGATGCCCAATTTCGCCGACGCGCCGCGTGTCGAGGTGTATTTCGCCGACGTCGACGTGTCGGGCGAAGCTGGCCCCTTCGGTGCGAAAGGCATGGCGGAGTCCCCGATCAACCCCGTTGCCCCGGCGATCGCCAACGCGATTGCCGACGCCACCGGAGTGCGTTTCCGGGAGCTTCCCTTCACGCCACCGCTCATCTACAAGGCCTTAAACGAGCAGTTCAACAAAGTCGCCGCGGGGTAGGGCCCGGTTTCGGACCAGGTTTAGCGGCTGCGTCAGCCGCCGTAGGTGAAGCAACCGTTCATCATCGTCATGTCGACCGGCGTGGCGGCTATTTGGTGCGGTTCCACCTCGAAGAGATTCTGCCTGAGAACAACCAAGTCGGCCCGCTTGCCGGGCTCGATCGAACCCACCAGGTGATCGAGGCGCAGTTGCCGAGCCGGCCCCAGGGTGGCGGCCTCCAGCGCCTGGGCCAGATCCAGTCGTTCGTCGGCGGGCTCCAGAACGGGCATGTCGGGCTGGCCGACTGACTGCCGGGTCACCGCGGTCTCGATCGCATCGAGCGGCTTGTAGGTGGAAAACCAACTTGCAGCAGGCCAGTCGGTGCCGAACGAGATCGTGGCCCCGCCGTCCAGAACCGTGCGCGGCCGGTAGATGGTCCGGTACCGGTCTGGTCCGCAGCGGGTCAGCGTGATGCCGGTGTTGCCTGCGTCGGCAGCCATCCAGTTGGAGGAGAACTGGCCGATGACCCCCAACTGGCCAAGCCGCGGCAGATCGGTGTCGTCGACCAGTTCAAGGTGGGCGATGGTGTGGCGCCGGTCTCGTGGCGGGTTGGCGGCGATCGCAGCCGCGATGGCATCGAGGGCGATCCGTGTGGTCCGGTCCCCAATCGCATGCACATGCAGGTCTAAGCCCGCGGCATCCGCCTCGGCGACGAGGCGGTGCCATTGCTCCTCGGAGAACGGCGACTGACCGACCGAGTCGGGCAGGTCGGCATAAGGCTCCAGCAGATACCCGGTGTGGCCTTCAAGCGTCCCGTCCCCGACTATTTTCAGCACCCCGCCGGTGACGAGTTCGGTGCCCAGCCGGTCGCGCAACGCGCGCACCCGATCCACCGCATCCTCGATCGGCGGCTCCTTGACGAGGTGGGAGACCACTACCCTGAACGGCAGAAGTCCGCTGGCCTCGAGTTCGGTGTAGACGTCAGCCAACCCGTCGGGATCATCCCCCACGGGAGGCATGCCGGCATCGAACATCGCAGTGATCCCGGCCGCAGCGGCCTTGGGCGCCCACGTGCTGAAGAGCTCGGCGAGCAACTCCCGGGTAAGCGGCTCGACCGCGCCCAGGACTCGGATCATCGCCGGCGCCTCCAGCACGAAGCCGTTCGGTTCGCCGTCGGACCCTCTGCCGAAGGAACTGAATCCCGGCACCGGGTCCGGGGTGTCGCGGGTGATACCGGCTTGTTCCAGGGTTGCGGAGTTCACCCACATGCTGTGGGCGTCGATCGCCACCAGCAACACTGGGCGATCCGGCAGGATCGCATCCAGATCGTCCCGTTGGGGCCCGGCGGGGCCGACCATGTCCATCCGCCAACCGAATCCGCGAACCGGCCCTTGAGGGTTCGCCTTTGCGTAGGCGGCGACCGCCGCGAGGACATCGGCCTTGGTGGGAAGTTGCAGATCGACGCCGGAGGTGAAGAAGCCGCCGAGCAACGGGTGGATGTGGCCCTCGATGAAGCCGGGCAACAGCATCCGGCCGTCGAGTTCGACAATGTTGGCATCCGGCCCTGCGGCCTCGGTCGCCTCCGCGTCGGAACCGACAGCGATGATCGTTTTTCCGCTCACCGCGACCGCCGACGCCCACGGGCGGTTGGAATCCAGGGTGTAGACGGCCCCGCCACGGAAGACCGTCGCGGTATCGGGTTGCCGCAGAGCATTTCTGGCCGCCGGCGCTATGCCGGATTGCCGATCCGGATCGGTCTTGGGGTCGAGGTCGCAGTTAATGCACATAGCCGTCCCCGTTACGTCTCGCCACGAGGTGTAACGCTAGCCGACGACGCACCTAGTTTCTGGCGATCGGCAGGGGACGCTAGCGAGATCGTAGTGCGACGAACCGTTGCAACTTGCCGCTTCCCTCGTGGCGGGGGATTCGATCGACTACCCGCACCGTGATCGTCGGATCGCCCAGACCATGCTGCCTGGCGGCGGCCACCAGACTGGATCCCAACCCCGCCACATCAGGATCGCCGACGGCCAGGACGTCCGCACCGTTAGTGGTCTGAAGGACTTGGTACTCCGAGACATGCGGGTCGGACCCCAGTACGTGGCGGAACATGCTGGCGGGCAACGTGGTCGACCCGTAGGAGAAGTCGTCGTCGCGGCGGCCGCGGATATCGGCGACGCGCCGAAACGCGCTGCCGCAGGGACATTCGCCCGGCAGCCAATCCACCTGATCGCCGAGGTCGTATCGGATGAACGGGAAGGCCAGGTTGGCCAGCCCGGTGGCCAATGTCCGCGCTGCGGGCTCGTCGGGGGCGACCGGAAGACCGTCGCCGTCCACCCGCTCGAGGATGACTTCGTCCTCGCAGACATGCAATCCCTCGCCCTGGCCGCATCCAACTGCCTGCACGCCGATCTCGGTGGAACCCCAGAGGTTGTGAATCGGTGCGTGCCAGGCTTCTTCGATTGCTGTGCGATCGTCGTCAAGCAGCGGTTCGGAGTTCGTGCTCACCCGAATTGGGTGAATATCGCAGGTGCCCGCCAGCGACGCGCGGGCGAGTTGACCGACGACCGAGGCGTAGCCGACGAGATGGGTGGGTCTCGCGGCCTCGACTGCTGTACGCACATCGTCGAACGCGTCGCCAGCCGGGATGACGACGGTCTGCATGCCCTCGACCGTCGGGATGTCGAACAACGGCGTGCTGGCGTGCGGCGGCATGCCCGCGGCCAATACGGCCAACCGAGTCGGCCCCGGGGCGCGACCCCGTTCGGTCAGCGCCTGCGTCCGCCAGGCCAGGCACGCAGCAGAGATGAAGAACTGCCAGTCCCACACGTACACGCCGCGGACTCCACTGGATCCACCTGAGCTGAACACCTGAAAGCCGCCGGGAGAGTACGAATACCGTTGCTGCGAAGCAAGAATGGTCTCGACGTCGTCGCGGTGCAACCCGGGAATGGTGACGATGGAATCCCAGTTCTCCTGGGCCTGGGCCTTCGTCATCGACGGCAGTGCGCCAAGGTCGGCGACGCTTACGCCCGAAAGGTTGAGGTCGGCCAGCCGGCGGGCATGAAACGGTGATCGTTGGGCCGCATAGACCAGCAGGGCGCGCAACCGACGATCGCGATAATTCTCGATGCGTTCCCGGGGCCATGCCAAACGCCCGATGTGGTCAGCCAATCCGGCCTGGACGGACTCGACGTGGGCATGCCGCAACGGGTCATAGGCGGTTCTCATGAGGTCACTTTAGGTTCCGCATAACGGCCACAGGGACACAGGCGCTTCAACGGATTTCCGACGTTTTCGAGTAGTCGGCAACACGCGCACCCCTGCTTGGCACTGCGCAGGGTCAGGAACTCGGCGGCAGTCCATCGGTGATGAAGATATCGCCGCGGGGTAGCTTGGCCACCTGATCGGCGGGCAGGTCAAGGTTAGTCATTAGGACGTCGGCCGGCTGACCTGCGATCCACTCGGCTAGATCGATCTTCTGGAATGTTCCGGAATTGAGGCCCAGGAGGATGCGACCGGTCTCCGGGCCGATGTTTTCGATCGAATGGCCGTAGCCCTGAGGGATATACCCGACGTCTCCAGGATTGAGGACCTCCTCGCGGTAGCGGCCCTTGGCTCCGAACAGAGTCACGCGATATTGGCCGCCGATGACGTACTGCCACTCAGATGCATTGGGGTGCCAGTGCAGGGTCCGGATGGCTCCTGCGTCGAGCTCGAACACCAAGCCGGTCATGGTGCGCGAGATCGGGAAGCGCGATGAGTCCACGAGCCACTCGCGGCCGCCGGGAAACTCCATGGGCTGCTGTGACATAAGCGGGAACTTATGGGTGAGGGTTGTGGTGTTGGGCCCGCTGACTGGTGCGGCACTCGGTTCGGGTGGGATCACACCCTTGGCGAAGTACACCTCGCCCTTGGGGAGCCCGCGCAGCACGTCCTCATCGACTCGAAGGCTCTTGGCCAGGGTCTCGACGGGCACCTGGGCCATCCAGTCGGTGATGCTGAAAGTGCCGAACTCGCTGAAGTAGCCGTTGTCGAAGATGAGGATGAAATGGCAGGGCTCGCTGCCCAAAGTCTCTAGCTGGTGGCCGTGGCCGCGGGGAAAGTACCAGACGTCGCCCGGCCCGAAGTCGGACGTTTCCGAACGGCCGGCCGGATCGACCAGCGTGGTGCGCACCCGGCCACTGACGACAAAGGCCCACTCGGCGGCATCAGCATGCCAGTGCAGCTCGCGCATGATTCCCGGTTGGAGCTTCATGGAGACGCCGGCTAGGCCTGTCGAGATCGGGAAGTTGGAGACATTGGCCTCTCTGCCGTAGGAGCCGTCCTCCTCCTTGCCCGCGGACTTCTCAAGTTCGAACTTGAATGCGGGCAACTCCGCCTGAGCGAGGATCGCCTGCGGCACGTTGTTGAAGTAGCTGGTATCGCCGCCGGGGCGGTCTTCGATGATGGGGAACACGCAAGGACATTTACCAGGCGTAGTAGGTTCCGCGAGGGCATAGTGGATATCGCATCGGTGCGGCTTTTCCAGGAAGGCCGTCGGTCCGACTGGCCAGGGCTCCGGACGCCTCGTTGTCGATGCCGCGACCGGCGCTGAACAATCACTCGACATCATCGCCTCCTGCCTTCAGCAAGTCCTGGTTATCTGACGGATGCCACTGTAAGACAACAACTCTGCACCCCGAAGTGACGGCACCCGGACTGGTATCCGGAAGGCCGAGCTCATGGCTTTATTCACCGACCAGTGTTTTGCTGCGTTGTCTGATAGGCCGCGAAAAAGCGGCGCGCTCGAGATATACTGTGGACCATTCCGGGAGCGGCGTTCAGGCTTCGTACTGAGCCGGCCCAGGCGAACGGGCGTTGCTGAATTGCTGGCGAGGGGGTTTGCCATGGTGGCGAGCCACAACGGGGCGTGCAGACTGGGTGCTGTACTCGCGAGTTGTGTCGCAGCGTTAGCGCTTTCCGCCCAAGTTGCGAGAGCCGATCCGCCTGAGGATCCACACAAGCCCGACATGACGAAGGGCTACTGCCCGGGCGGTCGATGGGGTTGGGGCAATCTGGCCGTGTGTGACGGCGAAAAGTATCCCGACGGATCGTTCTGGCACCAGTGGATGAAATCTTGGATGACCGGTCCGCAGTTCTACTACGACTGCGTCGGCGGTGACGAACCGCTTCCCGGGCCGCCACCCCCCGGTGGCTGTGACGGGGCCATTCCTAATAACTGAAGGCCGGCTCAGAATCAGTCGCGGGATGAGAATGGCCTTCAGCCGAGACGAGACCTCGTGGCCCCGACGGTGGAGGCCGTATCGGTAGGGCGATCGACCGGTGGCGTCCGAATCGGGTGTGTCTGGCCGAGCCTTGCACGATTGTAGGCAATAGTGCTGCAGGACAACCACTTTGAATCCAAAAACGAAGCCTGCGCGCCGCCTTAGGTGACGTGCTTAACACGTGTGATGCCGACAACAAAGCCTTCCGGCTGTGACAAGGGTTTCAGTATTCTTGACCCAGCGGATCAACCGAAAACGCATATCCGCGAAGGATTTCAGGAGGAATCATGAAGACAGCATCGGCTTTCATCGGAGCAGCAGTGGTCGCCGCGTCGCTGGCTTTGGCAGCCCCCGCCGCCGCGAGCCCGGCACCGACGCCAGGGTTGTCCGATGCCGTCTCCACCGCCGCCGCGGCCCCCGGTGTAATCGCATCCAATGCGCCCAAGAGCACGCTATCGGTCCAAGATGCCGACCACGGATCACGCATCGGCACCGTCACCGCCGGCGGCTTCTACAGCAAGCCGGCCATCGACGGCACGACCACACAGTCGGCATTCTTCAAGCCTGCTATGTAGTCGCCTCTGGGCGGAGTCGACGGCCCAGAGCGCCGAGCAATCTACGACGGCCACGTCGACCCCTCGCCACGCCGATTCTCCCCTCTCGACGCCGAGTCAGTATCGGCCGTGCCAGTTGGGCGCGATGTCTCCGACATCGGGAACGTGACCCCGGTTCGGTAATTAGGACGCGAATCGCGCTTCAGGATGCTGGCTCGGCGTTCCTGTACAAGAAACCTCTCATAGGTGCGGCTGTTGGTCGCGCACCTGCGGCTGATCAGCGGCGAGCGGATCACCACTCTTGGAACTGGATCAGTCGTTGCGCGTCACACCCTCGTCTCGATGGGCGATCTGAAGGCACTACTGGGTCCGGGCTGTCTGGGCTAGATCGGACCGGTCGTGGAGGCCACTCGATCCCAATTCCCGTGTAGTGGCTGTGCCGCTGCAAGGGTATCTTCGTGTGCGTGACCGCACCGAGTGGGCCGGATTCCGCAGCGTACGAGCAGGATGCGGACGATCCGGACAAAGACGACTTGGGGCACGTCGACAATTTGGCCTCCCGGCGGTTGATCGCAACAGCCGTCGGGGTCGGCAGCCCCGAGGTCCGGGCGCTGGCCGACTGGCTCATCGCCAACGGCAAAATGCTCGAAGCGATCCTGAACGCGAGCCTGTCCAATCCGGATCGGCTCAGGGCGGTGCGCGATACCGGACTTCTGGATGGCGCACCGCATGCAGCGATCGAGAATATCGCTCAGATGACCGCTGAGGCTATCGGTACACCTTTCGCATCAGTGACCCTCGTGCTCGACGACCGGCAGATCGTCGTGGGATGCAACAAGGACGAGGCGGAGTACCCGAGGTCTCGCTCCCTGGACATGTCGCTGTCGAAGTTCATCGTGGTCAGCGGGGAGCCCCTGATAGTCAATGACGTCACCCTGCATCCGCTGCTGGCCGACCACCCCGCCGTGCGGGCCGGAGTACTTCGCGCGTTTGCCGGCATCCCTCTGGTGGACGGCCGCGGCCGCGTCGTCGGAACCGTATCGGTCTGGGACGACGATCGCCACTACTGGACGATCGGCCAGATCCAGCTTCTCAACGACCTTACCGACGTGACCTCCGCCTCCATCTTCGGTGAGTCCGCTTTCATCCCTCCGGCCGACTCCGGTCCTTCCGCGAGTCGGGCTCCCGGAAAAATCAAGCGGTTCGTGGCGCGATGGCGGCCAGGGGTCTAGTTCCGATTCAGGCCCAATGTTTCAGTTGCTGTCTTGTTCTGGATTTCATACGTTTGCCACCGTTCAACCATTCGTTACTGGCAGGTGGCTGGTTCGCGAAGGGAGGTTCTCAGATGGCCGTCCTCGATTCGTCGAAGGTGGGCCGACGTTGCCGATACCGTCGTGGGCGGCAGCCCGAGGGTCTCCAGATCGAGCTTCCGGGGGAACCCTCTTTTGCATTGGCTCGGATCAGTGATCGCACGCAAGGCCCATAACGTCGGCGAAAGGAGATTCACCGTCGACGAGCACCCGGCGCTGCCTCTTCCGGACGGGCCGGTGCCCGACGGACGAAACACGTTCTCCCATCTGATCCGGATGGATCCGCTGAGCACGATCGTGACGATCTCCATCGATGTCTTCTCAGCCACCGTCGCAACCGCCGTGGGGATTGCATGGGCATCGAGGGCCCAGGACAGCATCCCGCCGATCTGGCTGAGCGCGTTCTACGTACCGGTCGTCATCGGGCTTCTCGCAACACGGCAAGCGTACCGCCGCCGCCTCAACCGGAGCTTTCTCGACGAGGTCGGCCCGATCGAGACGACGGTGGCGCTCGCGTCGATGATGCTGCTCAGCACGATGCCGTTCTTCGATGGACCCGGGGACGACGGGGGTGCCGTGCTCAAAATCTGGATCTGCGCGGCTGTCCTGATGCTACTTGGCCGGATGATTCGTGCCGCCATCCAGCGCAGCCTTCGGCGCCAGCACCATCTGGTGGCACCGACCCTGATCGTCGGCAATGGAGACCTCGCCAACAAGATCATCTGGCGCCTGCGGTCGTCGCCGGAGTACGGGCTCGATCCGATCGGCCTTGTCCATGCCGAGCCACCGTGGACCGGCTTCACCGGCCGCGGCCAGACACCCAGCATCGACTACCTCGGCGGCCCGGACGCCATCGAGCAAATCATCACCGATACCGGTGCCGAGTGCATAGTCATCGCTTTTTCCCGCACAAGCGACGAAGTACTCGCCCGGGTGGTCCGTATTGCCCATCAGCACGGGCTGCGGGTATGGGTGGTGCCCCGGATGTTCGACGTCGTCGGTGAACGCGCCCAGATCGAACACGTGGGGGGGCTGCCGCTGCTCGCCTTGCGGCACACCGATCCGCGGGGCTGGCAGTTCGCAATCAAACACCTCCTCGACAGATCCCTAGCAGCGATCGGCCTACTGCTGACCTCCCCGATCTTCCTGACCCTGATGGCGTTGGTCCGGCTCAGTTCACCCGGCCCGATCTTCTTCCGCCAGCCACGGGTCGGACGCGACAGCCGCGTCTTCGACTGCCTGAAGTTCCGCACGATGCGCGAGGCGACCCAGTCGACAGCCGAATTCAGCCTCAAGGATGGCGCAGCGCCCGGCGGCGTTGAGGGCGTCGACCGGCGCACGACGATCGGCAAGTTCCTGAGGTCGACATCGTTGGACGAGCTGCCCCAGTTGATCAATGTCGTCAAGGGCGAGATGAGCCTGGTGGGTCCGCGGCCCGAACGGCCGGAATTCGTGACCCTATTCGAGGCGCAGATCCGCCGCTACGGCGAACGGCATCGGGTCAAGTCCGGTATGACCGGATTTGCGCAGGTACACGGACTGCGCGGTCAGTCCTCGATCGCCGACCGCGCAGAATGGGACAACTACTACATCGAGAACTGGTCCCTTGCGCTCGACCTCAAGATTCTCGCGATGACCGTGCCCGCCATGTTCAGGGGCGAATAAGCCGGCGATGACAACGGCGGCAGCTCAGCGAGGATGAACTGCGGGCCGGCGCCGCGCCCTGGCCGACAAAGCCTTCGGCACGATCATCGAATCACTACTACGAATCGATCTGAGTCACCCCTGGGGGGGCGCCTTTCACGGTGGATTTCGTACGCTTCTCCGCCCGCACCTTTCTGCCGTTTCGGGTGAATCCGGCCGGGGACACGGTCGCCGAGATCAGCATGTCCTCGCCGGCGACGAAGGGGTGGAATGCGAGGCCGGCACCGCCGCGGCCCTTGACCGGTATGTCGTTGCAGGCGGTCACTTTCCAGCCTTTCGCCGACACCGACAGGATCGCCTCGGCGTCCACGCCTGTGATCGGCAGCGCGGCGATCACCTCGTCACCGACCTGGGCCAGACGAACGCCGGCCACGCCGTTGCCGGCAGCCCCCTGCGGGTTGACGGTCGCCGGGTCGATGCGCAGCACCTTCCCGCGGCGGGTGACCAGCGCAAGGTGCGCTTGCGGCGGCAGCACCCCCGAGCAGAGCAGGCCGGTGATGTCGGGGGCTATCGGCACGTCGCGAATACGGGTCGGCAGCCCGGCCCCGGTAGTGAACTTCACCCGGCCGTCGATCCAGACGGCCCAGCCGAGTCCGCGGGAGAGCAGTTCGCCGTGGCTGTCGGAGAGCACCCCACGGTGATCGAGCTTCCACGCCGGGTTGGGCTTTCTTTCGCGCGGGGTTTCAGAATCCGCGCCGCCGACTGGGGCGGCCTCGAAATCGAGCACGGTGCGCCTGTCGAACTCGGGGCTGTCGAAAAGCTTGGCGGTGGCAACCAGTTCGGCGTCGATCACTGCCCGGCGCGCTTCCGGGGAGGCGACCAGCTCGGTCAGTTCGGCGAATTCGGCGTCGAGTTTGTCGGCTTCGGCGCGCAACTCGATCACATCGAGTCGGGTCAGCCGGCGCAATTGCAGTGCCAGCACGTAATCGGCTTGCACCTCGTCGATCCCGAAGCGGGCGCACAGCCCGGCACGGGCCTCATCGACGGTGTCGCTACCTCGGATCACCGCGACCGCGGCGTCGATGTCGATGTGGACCAGCAGCAGACCCGCCACCACGTGGCGGCGGGCGGTAACCTTCTCCAGCCTGTGCTCGCTGCGGCGCACCACAACAGAGTCGCGAAGGGACAGGAAGGAGGCGATCAGCTCGCGCACCGACCACCAGCGCGGGATCCGGTCGGCATCCAGGGCCACCAAGCTGGCGGCGAATGTCGATTCCAGTGGGGTCAGCGCCAGCAGGGACGTGCGGACCTGGTTCGGGTCGTGGCCGCGTTTGGTGCTGACGACGATGCGCAGTCCGTTGCGGCGGTCGGTGAGGTCGGACATGTCGACCACACCGGGCAGGTCCCCGCCGTCGACCAACGATCGGATACGTTCCTGCACAGTCGAACTCGCCACCCCGGGTGGTAGTTGGGTGATGACCACAGTGCGGCCGTCGACCTCGACGCGGCCGCGCACGGTGAACGAGCCCTTTCCGGTAGTGACGTAGTCGCGCAGCCCCGTTGAGCCGACCACCGAGCCACCGCTACCCCAGTCGGGTCCGGGCAGCAACTCCATCAATGCGTCGTCGGAGAGGCTCGGGTCAGCCAGCAAAGCCCGACAGGCGGCCATCACTTCGCGGGGGTTGTGTGCGGGCACTTTGGTGGCCCAGCCTTCGGCGATACCGACTGCGCCGTTGCACAGCAGGACCGGGAACCGGGCGGGCAGCACCACGGGCTCGACCCATTCGCCGTCGAAGGTGTCCACCATCGGTACGGCGTGGTCGGCCAGTTCGGCGGTCAGCGCCGCTCCGGCCGGCGACAAACGCATCTCGGTGTAGCGGTCCGCGGCAGGAATGTCGCCCTGGATTCGGGGGAAGGCCCCCTGTCCGTCGATGATCTTCACTCGTTGGAAGTCTGCGGCGAGCAGCGCTGCCGCCCCGTACATCGACGTTCCACCGTGGGGGTGCAGGTTGCCGGTGACCGCCGAGCATACTTTCGAGGATTTCTGAGGCTTGTTGCCGGGCAACAGGTTCAAGGCGTGCATTTGGTAGAGCAGCCGCCGCTGGCCGGGTTTGAGCCCGTCGAAGGCCGAGGGGATGGCGCGGTCGGAGACCGAGTAGAGAGCGAAGACCAGCTGGTAACGGTTCCAGTAGTCCTCGGCGGTGAGGTCGTGGATCAGCTCGGGGTTCTGCTCGATGACGGCCATGGTCGAAAGCTCCTAGTTGAGGTCGAGGCTGGCGGTATCGATCCGGGCGGCCGCCGCAGCCATCCAGTCGCGGCGACCCTCCGGCGGACCACCGAAGAGCACATGGTGCAGTTCGAGCGCCTTGTCGTCGGGGCTGATGCGGTAGACGGTGCGCTGAGCAGGGTCGAGCACGGTGGCCCAGAAGTCGTCGGCGTTCATCTCGCCCAGGCCCTTGTTGCGCTGGACCTCGACTTTTCGTTTGGAGGTTTCGCGCAGTCGGGCGATGGCTTCGTCGCGTTCGGCCTCGTCCTGACAGTAGATGCGGGTTTCGGGGTCATAGACGACGAATAGAGGCGGCAGCGTGACGTAGACCAGACCGGCAGCGACCAGTGGCCGGTAGAAGTCGAGGAACATCGAGATCAGGCTGGAGTTGATGTTTCCGCCATCGGGATCGGCGTCCGAGCAGAACAGAATCCGGTCATACCGGCTCTTCTCCGGGTCGCACTGATCACGCAGGCCGCAGCCCAGGATGCGGTCGATCGCATCGAACTCCTCTTTGGTGCGGGCCTTGGCGGCCGTCCAGCCGAAGGTGTTGGGGGGCTTGCCCTTCAGCGGGAAAGCAGCCTGGAACTCGGCGTTACGGGCGGCGCGGACGGTAGCCAGCGCAGAGTCGCCTTCGCAGATGAACAACTCGGCTCCACTGCCACGGCCGGACACTCTGGACGGCAACAACTTGGGCGGCAGCGACAGGTTGGTTCCCAGCCCCTTGGCCTTCGATGCCGCCCGTGAGCGTTCCTTGGCCCCTTCGGCGCTCCGGCGGGCCCGCGCCATCTCGAGGGCCAGCTTCGACCAGGTGGCGATCGCGGGGGAGTGGGCGGGGTTGGCCGCCCACACCGTGACCGCGCGCGCCACGTCGGGGGCCATCGCCAGGTTCAGCGACCGCGACGACACCGTGGTCTTGGCCTGGGAGTCCCACGAGACGTCAGGGGCGCGGGTATCGACGGCGAAGGCAGTGACGGCCGCGAAATCTTGTGCCTCGGGTCCGTTCTCGCCCTTGGCCAGTCCCAGGTCGCGGATCCGGGAGGCGCGTTCGGCCAGGGCTTCGGACAGCCCCTTCACCGCCGCCGACAGATGCGACCCCCCACCGGGGGTGCGCACGGTGTTGCAGAAGGCTGCGACGGTCGCCGGCTCGGCCGGACCGGCGGCCAGCGACCATCGCATCGGTGTAGGGCCTCGTCCGGTCGTGTAGGTTCCCTCGCCCTCGACCAGGAGCTGAAATTCCGGCTGCGGGTTGCCGGCAGTGGCGCACATCAACTCCAGCAACGCGTCGGTGCCCCACGGTCCGTCGAAGGGCTGGGTCAGCGCCTCGGGAACGTCCCCGGCCGGCCACCCCTCGTCAATCACCCGAAGCCGCACGCCGGGGCACATCCGCGCCGAGGCGTGTGCGCGCAGCAGCACCTCGCTCATGTCGATCACCGAGTCGGGAGCTACCCGCGGGTCGAACAGAATCCGCACCGAGGTGCCATGAGCGTGCCGGTCGCGATTAGCGGTTCCCCGTAGCTTTTGCGTGTCATCCCTGGTGAATTCGGCGTCGGGGTCGAAATCGGTTCCGGCGAAGACGCCCGGGTAGCCGCGGCCGAAACACTGCGTAAAGGCTTTGCCGCCGCGGCGCACGGTGACGTCGGTGCGCGCTGAGATGAACACCGCTGCGGCGGCGCCGATCCCGTTCAGCCCGGCCCCGGTCGCGGCGGCGTCTGCGTGGGCGGAGAACTTCCCACCGGCACGTGCGGTGCCCAGCGTCTTGACGATCCCGTTCTTGCCAGTGACAGGGTCGGAGTCCACTGGCAGGCCGCGCCCGTCGTCGGAGACCGTCACAGAGCCGTCGGCGTGCAGCACGATCGTCACCGTCGAACCGCCGTGGGAGGGGACCGCCACCTCCTCGATGGCGTTGTCGACAAGCTCCCGCAGAGCTGTGTTGCGCACGTCCTGGCCGAGGTTCACCGCGGGGCGCAGCCGCGTGTGCTGGACGTCGTCGAGTTCGGTGATGTCGGCGGCGGTGTAGCTCACGCAGGTCGCCCCTTTCCGGGTGTGGCGATGTTCGTCCCTATCTTCCGAGGAAACACCGCGACGGCGGCGGGCGGCGGTTTCGCCCCCAACGACACGCCGGGCCGGCGGTTGCCCCGTGGCGACCGGTCGGTTCGACGTGACGGCTACGGCATTCTATCGAACATCTGTGCTAAATGCGCGCAGGCACCGGGATGGTGCGTAGCAGTCGCGCCACAAATACCCGCGAGTCGGCCACGGTCATCACGTCAATTTGGCGATCCGGGTCGTTCTCCGCGGCCAGCAAAGGAATTTGGTTATATTTTTCGCGGACCTGGTGGCGGCTGATGGAGGACAGTGACGATGACGACTGACAAGCCAATGCAGCTCGGCATGATCGGTTTGGGCCGGATGGGCGCCAACCTGGTCCGCCGCCTGATGCGAGACGGGCATAGCTGCGTCGCTTACGACGTCAACACCGACGCGGTCAAGGCTCTCGAGGCAGAAGGCGCCACCGGCGCATCCTCGCTGGAGGATTTCGTCGCCAAGCTCAACGCGCCCCGGGCGATCTGGCTGATGCTGCCGGCGGCCATCGTGGATCCGACGCTGGACAAGCTGATTCCGTTCCTGGAACCCGACGACGTGGTGATCGACGGAGGCAATTCCTACTACCGCGACGACATCACCCGGGCAAAGCATCTCGCGGAAAAGAAGATTCACTACGTCGACGTCGGAACCAGTGGCGGGGTGTGGGGTCTGGAGCGGGGCTACTGCCTGATGATAGGCGGCGAGGACGAGGTGGTGAACCGGCTGGACCCCATCTTCAAGACCATCGCTCCGGGGCAGGGGGACGTCGCGCCGACCCCGGGCCGCACCCGCACCGACGGCACCGCCCAGGAGGGTTACCTGCACTGCGGACCGAACGGTGCCGGCCACTTCGTGAAGATGGTGCACAACGGCATCGAGTACGGGATGATGGCGGCGATTGGCGAGGGGCTGAGCGTCATCAAGCACGCCAACGTCGGCAAGAGGACTCACGAGGTCGACGCTGAAACCGCCCCGCTGCGGGATGCGTGGGCCTACCAATACGACATTGACGTTGCCGAGGTCGCCGAGGTGTGGCGGCGCGGTTCGGTGGTGGGATCCTGGCTGATCGACCTCACTGCCTCGGCACTGGCCCGGTCCCCGGAACTGGAGGAGTTCAGCGGGCGGGTCTCCGATTCGGGGGAGGGCCGCTGGACCGTGCACGCCGCAGTCGACGAAGGTGTACCGGCATCGGTCATCACCACCGCGCTCTATCAGCGCTTCGAGTCCAGGGACCTCGGCGACTTCACCGACAAGGTGCTCTCGGCGATGCGCAGTGAATTCGGCGGCCACGCCGAAAAGAAATGAAGCGGCCACCTGCCGCACCCGCTGACGTCCTGGTGATCTTCGGGATCACCGGGGACCTCGCCCGCAAGATGACCTTCCGGTCGCTCTATCGTCTGGAGCGCCGGGGCCTGCTGAACTGTCCGATCGTCGGTGTTGCCCTTGACGATTGGTCCAACGCCGAACTGCGCGATCATGCGCGGCGTGCCATTGAGAACGCCGGGGAGACCGTCGACGAGGATGTCTTCGCACGCCTGGCCGGGCGGCTGTCGATGGTGTCCGGAGACTTCGGCGACCCCAAGACTTATGACAAGGTCGCCAAGGCCATCGAGGACCGACACACCCCGGTGTTCTACCTTGAGATTCCGCCGTCGCTGTTCGGCCGCGTCGTCGAGGGCTTGGCCCACGCAAATCTGACCAGCCGGGCGCGGGTGGTGGTGGAGAAGCCGTTCGGGCACGATCTCGCGTCAGCCAAGGCGCTCAACGCGCAACTGAGCGGATTGCTCGAGGAGTGGCAGATCTTCCGGATCGACCATTTCCTCGGCAAGGAACCCGCAATGGATCTGCTGTTCCTGCGGTTCGCCAACTCGATCTTCGAGCCGTTGTGGAACCGGGACCGGATCGAATGCGTGCAGATCACGATGGCCGAGAACTTCGGCGTGGAGCATCGCGGCGCCTTCTACGACCCGGTCGGCGCACTGCGCGACGTGGTACAGAACCATCTGCTTCAGCTGGTCGGTCTGTTCGCCGCCGAACCGCCCAGCGTCGCCACCCCCGACGGCCAGCGCGACAAACGCATCGAGGTGTTCCGGTCCATTCCGTCGCTGGACCCCAAGCACTACGTCCGCGGCCAGTACGACGGCTACCGGTCGGTCAAGGGGGTGCAGCCGGATTCTCAGACCGAGACCTACGCCGCGCTGCGGCTGGAGATCGACAACTGGCGATGGTCTGGAGTGCCGTTCTTCATCCGCGCCGGAAAGGCGCTGCCGGTGCGGGCCACCGAGATGCGGATCGTGTTCAAGCGGGCCCCGAGACTGCCGTTCCTGCCACACGTTCCCGATCCGGACGAGCTGATTCTGCGTATCGACCCCGAACCCGGAGCCGATCTGGTGATTCAGGCAAAGAAGCCGGGTGCCAACGACACTCGTACGGTGAATCTTTCACTGGTGTTCGCCGAGGAACTCGGCGAGGCTCCCGAACCCTACGAGCGGCTACTGTCCGACGCACTGCGGGGCGATCCCAGCCACTTCACGCGGGAGGACGGTGTCGAGGAAACCTGGCGCATCGTGCAGCCACTCCTGGATGCGCCGCCCCCGGTGGAGAGGTACGAACCCGGTTCGTGGGGTCCGGCCGGCGCGGTGAAACTCCTTGCCGGACATCCCGCCTGGCGCGAACCGTGGTTGTCCTCGAAGGGGTGACCCGATGCGCAGAACCGCAGTGGTGGCGTACTCGCTTGAAGATGTCAGGCGGAGCAGGAAGGCAGATTAATGCGCAACGCCGAGCTGGGGTTGTGTTCCACCAGCCTATGGTCCCGTTCCACCAAGCGGGGGCGCCATTCCACCATTGGAAAATCCCGGGATATTGCCGGAGCTGTTGTCACCGAGAGGGACGCACTGGCCAGACGGAGCCATCGTCAACCCGGCCTCGCACACATTTTTGGGAGCTGTTAGTGGCTGCCCAGGGGGGCGCATCCGTTCGGGCGAGTCCGGTACCGTAATCGGCGTGGCTGTAGACGCACTGTCCAGCGACCAGCTGCGCATCGGCCACGCACTCTCCGGTCCGGGTGTCGTCGAAGGTAACGCATTGCGCGGTCGCGTTCATGGTCAGACCATCCGCGCATGCGTCTTCAGCCGATGCCATTCCAGGCGATGTGGCCGTGACGGAAGTAGCTAACACAGCCGTCACCAAGGCCGCGATCGGGGCTCCAGCGCTGCTAGCCAACCAGGGTTATCCGAGTCGGCAACTGTTGCATAGCACGGTTCTAGGTGCCGCGGTGGGCGGCCGCCCATCTGACGGTGTGCTCAATAGCCCTGTCGCGCATCGCCGATCAGGTCTCGCAGTAGGACCCGGGTGCGATCTCTAATGCAGTGGCCATGTGAGGAACGCCGGGAGTGAACTAAAAACCCAGCAGTGCAGGAAGATCCGTGACGGAATCGATGACATGGTTGGGCTGCGTCGCGAATTCGTCTGCGCGCCAGCGATCCAGGGTGTCCTGACGGAATTTTCCGGTGCGCACCAGCACCCCGGTCATCCCGACCGCCTGTGCGGCCAGCACGTCGTTGTTGAGGTCGTCGCCCACCATGTACATCTCGTTCGGTTCGACTCCGAGTCGCGCCGCGGAGGCCAGAAATCCGGCTGGAGCCGGCTTGCCCACCGCGGTGGCCGTGCGGCCGGAAGTCTCCTCCATGCCGATCAGGTACATGCCGGTGTCGATTCGCAGGCCCTCAGTTGTGGCCCACGCGGTGCTGCGGTGCATGGCGATCACCGGAACTCCCTGGGTCATCCACTCATAGACGCGGCTGAGCGTCAGATGGGTGTACTCGGGGCCGGCTCCACCCAGCAGGATCACATCGGGGGTGTCTGGAACCCGCTCTTCGTCATAGTTCACCGAGTCGACGATGTCGATACCCGGCATGTCCTCTTGAATCGGGCCGTTGTTGACCAGGAAGCACCGGGCGTCGGGGTAATTCGCACGCACATAGTCTGCGGTCAGGAGGGCGGCGGTGATCACTTCGTCGGGTCGGACGGTGATGCCGGCCTGGCAGAGCGCTGCGGCGATCTGCTGGCGGGTCCGAGTGGTGGTGTTGGTCAGATACGAACAGGGGATGTGGTGGCTGCCAAGTACTCGCACCGCCTCGGCCGCCCCGGGGATCGGCTTCCACGAAGTGACCAAGACGCCATCGATGTCGAACAAGATTCCGCCGACAGCCATACCGCGACACTAAACGGCCATCGACCGGATGAAAGCGGAACCGCTGTCCGCCGCCGATGTCACCTGCGCGGCAATCCGCACGGTGCCCCGGGCATAGACCCCATGGTGACCGCTGCGAGGATCGGAGAGTGACAATCTCCTCGCTTCATGACCCAGCTTGGCGTGCCTTTGCCAGCGACAACTACGCTGGCGCGCACCCAGAGGTGCTCGCAGCGATCGCTGCCGCCAACGGCGGCCATCAGATTGCTTACGGTGAGGACCTTTACACCTCGCGCCTACGGGACGTCATCCGTGAGCGCTTCACCGAGTGTGCCGAGGTCTATCCAGTCTTCAACGGCACGGGCGCGAACGTGGTTTCGCTCACCAGCGTGCTGCCGCGTTGGGGTGCCGTCATTGCGGCATCGACCGCCCACATCAACACCGACGAAGCAGGCGCACCGGAGCGAATGACCGGTATCAAAATCCTGACGGTCCCCGCTGCCGACGGCAAACTCACGCCCGAGTTGGTGGCCGAACAAGCGTGGGGCTGGGGCGATGAACACCGCGCCCAACCGCTCGCTGTGAGCATCACGCAAACCACGGAGTTGGGCACCCTCTACAGGGCTGAGGAGGTGCGCGCGATCGCTGATTTCGCCCACGGAAACGGCATGGCCGTGCATATGGATGGCGCCCGATTGTGGAACGCCGCGGCTGCACTAGGTGCGCCGTTTCGCGAATTCACCGCCGACGCAGGGGTCGATGTCCTCAGCCTCGGCGGAACCAAAAACGGGCTGCTCGGCGCTGAGGCCGTGGTCGTGCTCGCTCCGCACCGCGCCACTGGCCTCGTCTACCTGCGTAAGTTGACTATGCAACTGGCGAGCAAGATGCGCTTTGCCTCAGCGCAATTGCTTGCCCTGTTCGATGAAGACCTTGGACTGCGCAGTGCGGCGCACGCGAATGCGATGGCGCGGCGTTTACGCTCCGCGCTCGAGGCCGGGATCGCCGACGGCACCCTGCCGGGGCTCGCCTTGACGCAGGCAAGTCAGGCGAACGCGATCTTCGCCACGCTTCCGAATGACGTGGCGGACCGTATCCGTGATCGGGTCCGCTTCTATGACTGGGATCGTGCTCGCGGCGAAGTGCGCTGGATGACCGCGTGGGACACGACTGAGGCGGACGTTGACGGCTTCGTCGCCGTCATCCGCGAGGAACTGGGGAGGCGATGACGTTGCGGGATGAAAATGACACCAGCAATGGCGCCAGAAACGCCAGGCCCGAACGGGCCGCAGGGCCGGTAGCGCGTCTCGATTGGCCCCAGCCACACTCATCGGCTATTTATCCGGCTATAGAATGGCCTATTATTCGGCTAAAGTGTGGTGATGGTGAAGAATGTCGCTTTGTCCGAAGCCAAGGACAAGCTCTCAGCCTATGTCGATGAGGCCGAGAGAACCCACGAGATCATCCAGATCACCCGGCATGGCCGGGTGGCCGCGGTGATCATGTCGGCTGATGACCTCGAATCGCTGCACGAGACGCTGCATGCTCTGCGGACACCCGGCGTGGCCGAAGATCTGGCCCAAGCCGAGGCCGACTTTGCGGCGGGCAACACCGTGTCGGCCGAGGACGTTAGGCAACGCCTTGGTCTGACGTGACTGAGTCTGAAAGCTCGTGGGAGGTCGCGTTTTCTCCGGGCGCGGATCGGGCGCTGCAGCGTCTGCCGCACAAGGTGGCGACGGCGGTGGCCGAGTTTGTTTTGACGACGTTGCCGACGGATCCGTACCGGCTGTCCAAGCCGCTGCGGTACGAGTTCGAGGGCTGGCGGGTGGCGCGCCGTGGTGATTACCGCGTGACGTTCCGCATTCACGACGACACCGGCGTGCTCTATATCGGCCGAATTGAGCACCGTGCCCACGTGTACCGGCGGCAATGGGATGGTCTTCGTGCGTTCCAGACCGCCCGGGGCGCGGGCGTCATTGCGTCACGTGACGGTTTGGCGGTGAGTGGGGTTGTCACGGCTCGATCTTCTCGCATGTTGCACCGCTCCTGACCTGTTGTGCGCCAACAGTGTTGAACGGCGCATGGCGTCACCGCTCAACTTAGCTAGTTAGCGCAGATTCGTATTTGCCATTGCCGTTCGGGCGGCCGAAATCCGGCGTTCCGAACGGTGGATTTTGCAGTGCGCGAAGGTAGGGGTCGTATGCGCCTTCGGGGCGATGGTCATGGACGACGTGGCGGGCAATGTAGTCAATTCCGTGTTCGACGATGGCCGCGGTGACTCGGCCGTCGCGGTTGATGTCCGCGGCCTGTTGTAGGAGCAGGGCTTGTGAGTTCGACAGCGTTCGGATACCAGGAGGCAACGTTGCGTGGCGACATGAGCAGCCGCGATCTGTCGACCCCGAGCGCTTGGCGGCGTGGTACCTCGGCGATCGATTCCTCCGGTTCGGCAAGAACACCTGAACCGGCGCATACCGCGTTGGGTGGGGCTGGGCGGTCGGGGCCAACCGATGTCGTCACGGTGGCGGTCGTGCGGGCAGCGACGTGGCGGGCCTTGGCGGTCTTCTTGCGCGACTTGGCTGCTGGGGGAGCGGCCCGGAATGCAGGCACGGCCATGGCGATACCCGGCCAGCCATCGCACATTCTCGATCCACGGGCTGGGCATCTGGCCGACACGCCAGTAGCTCCAGCCATGCACACCGCACAGCTCAGCGGCCGCGGCGAACTTCTCCTCATCTACAGGATCAATCAGGTTGTCAGGACGCACGTCAACCACGGCCGCCTTGCCGCCGACCGTACGGACAAAGAAATCCGGGACATGCTCCCGCCGGCTACCGTCAGCCGCCTCGAACGACAATCCGAACGGCTGAGCCGCCACCGCGGTGACCTCAGGATCGAAGTCCAGCGTGATGAGATAGTCACGCTCACACTATGATTCAAACGTCACGTGACGTTTTAGGGTCTCAGTCCACCAATCGCCGCAGTAGTTGCGTTGCCCGCGGCAGGACCGAACCATCCGGCACGGGGCAACGTGCTCGAAGCCAATATCGCCGACAGCTATCGCCGGCAGTAGAACCTCGTCAGCCGCCGCCGCTGGGCGGTGCCGAAGACGCGCCGACCCCATAAGCCCGGCAACCGTCACACACGCCGCAGCAGTCACTCTCTGAACATACGCACCGCACGCGCCACGCCAACTAAACTGAGCGTGTCGCAATAAATGCGCCACCTAAAGTGAGCCGATCGCAGCTTTACTGAGCATGGACAGGATTGCTCTCAAACCATTCCCGGATCACTCAGCACTACCCGCCGATTTGCCGATAAGCCACATTATGTCAAGTCAACTCCATCGCGATCTGTAACGGGTGAATCCGCGGGTGGCCCCCGCCGGAAAACCCACCTTCCCCGTCATATCGCCTGATCAGCGCATTACGCACGCCGTCGACATGGCAGAATCGATTCATGCAGAATCGATTGATGCGAAAACTTTTGCGGCGTCCGGCCATCGCCATTCTGGCGGCCACTCCCATTACTGCCGTGTCGCTGTTCGGCGCCGGGATCGGTTCGGCAGAGCCGCTGGATTGCGTCAACGGACAATTCTGGGATCCGATTACCAACACCTGCCAGACGCCGCGTTCGGCGGAAGACTGCGCGCCCGGTGAGTACTGGAACCCGCTGTCCAATGTGTGCCGGCCACTGGGTCAGCTCTAGCGACCCGGGCTTTTCACGGCGGGGTTCGATCTCGAGCCTCATGTCGCAGGATCGCAGCCAGGCACGCAGCCGCGAGTGCCCCGACACCCAGAGCGAACAGTGTTCCGCTGGTTTGCAAACCCCATGCCTGGGCGGCTAGACCCGCTCCGACCACCGGTAGTGATATCGCCACATATGCCACGACGAAGTAGGCGGAACTGACCTCGGCCCGGCGCTCGGCGGGCGTCCGTTCGGTGACCGCCGCCAACCCGCGGCTGAAGCTGATGCCCTGCCCGACGCCCGAGATCGCTGAGGCCGCGATCAGGCCGCCCAGCGAGGCGAAGTGCAACGCCACCGCGAGCACTCCCATTCCGACCACCAGCACGGCGCTGCCCACGGCTACCGCGCGTCGCGGCGGGATGGCGACCGCAAGGATCTGGGCCGCCGCCGAGGCGGCGAAGATCGAGCCGGCGATCAGCCCGGCGATCGCGTGGTTGTCGATGCCGATCGTCTCGGCGACAAAAGCCGGAGCGACGGCAGCGAACAACCCGGTGACGGCGAAACCGGCGAAGGCAGCGAGCCCGGCGATGACGAACAGCGGGCGCACCTGGGCAGGCACCGCGAGGCTCTGCAGTCGGATGCCGCCGGCACGCGGAGAAGTTTCGGGAACAGTCAGCACCGCTACCGCCACCATGAGCACCGCCGCAATGTGGACCAGGAACGGCAGCCGAAGGGGTGCTGACGCGTACTGGACCAAGATGCCGGCCAGGATGGGGCCGGCGCTCAGCCCGCCCATGTTCGCGATCGTCGCGACCGCGGGCGCACGACTGCGCCACATCGGAGGTGCGGCTTCGATCACCGCGACGGTAGCCGTTCCGGTGAACAACCCCGCCGAAATGCCGGAGAGTACCCGGCCCACCAACAACTGGGCCACCGTGTGGGCGTTGAGGAAGACCACCGCGCTGAGCAATGCGCACAGCGTTCCCGCCAACAGCACCGGCCGCCGGCCGATCGCGTCGGACCAACTGCCGAAAACCAGCAAGGCGGTCAATACTCCGGCGGCGTAGGTCGCGTAGATCACCGTGGTCTCAGCGACGGCGAAGTGAAATTGCCTGGAGTACAGCGCATACATCGGAGTCGGCATCGTTGTACCGATCATGATCGCGGTGAACGAGTAGGTCAGCAGCGCTAAGCTGTAACGGCTCCTCCTGTGCCCCACCAGACGAGTATGACGGCAGCGGGTCGCGTTCTCTTGAGGACCCGTTCTGCCGAGTTCCTCTCCGCGATACGGGCGATGGGGCGGCAGCGGCGATCATCAGGTCGTGCGGGCCTCGGCGTTCTCCCCGGGCGTGGGTGCACGCGAATAACTCCACCCCGCATACTCTGTCCTTCTAAGGTCGGCGCACTGTGGTGGTCGGTCCATCCGGACGAAAGGAACTTTCCAGTGAGGCTGTCACTCACCCGCATCATTGGCGCAGCGGTACTTTCGGTCGCGCTCCCACTTGCCGCGACCGCGTGCGGGGGCGACGGCCCGACTGCCGGCGGAAAGATCGTCATCGGAACCAAGTTCGACCAGCCGGGTCTGGGAATGAAAAACCCGGATGGCTCGATGAGCGGTTTTGACACCGATGTCGCCCGCTATGTCGCGAAGGAACTCGGCTACCCCGAGGACAAGATCGAATGGAAGGAATCGCCGTCGGCCCAACGAGAGAATCTGATCGACAACGATCAGGTGAAGTTCATCGTGGCGACGTACTCGATCACCGACGCGCGCAAGCAGAAGGTCGACTTTGCCGGGCCTTATCTGCTCACCGGCCAGAGCCTGCTGGTCAAGTCCGATAACAGCGACATCGTGGGGCCGGAATCACTGCAGGACAACAAGAAGTTGTGCTCGGTGTCGGGATCCACTCCGGCGCAACGAATCAAGGACAAGTACCCGGGCGTCCAGCTTCAGCAGTACGACACCTACTCGGCTTGCGTGGAAGCGCTGCGCAATGGAGCCATCGACGCCGTCACCACCGACGAAGTCATTCTCGCCGGGTACGCCGCGCAGTCCCCCGGCGAGTTCAAAATAGTCGGCAAGCCGTTCTCCGAGGAGCGCTACGGCATCGGTCTGAAGAAGGACGACGCCGAACTCCGCGCCAAGATCAACGATGCGCTGGCGAAGATGGAAGCCGACGGCGCCTGGGCTGCGGCCTTCGACAAGAACCTCGGCCCAGCGGGATTGACCGCGCCGACACCACCTCCCATTGACAGGTACTGAGCGGCACTCCCCCATCCTTTAGGTGCATTTGGATGTGAAGCCAGATACCCCAGCCTCAAGGCGAAGCAGGACTTTCTTGCGGTCGATACCGCCGACATAGCCGGTGAGGCGTCCGGCTGCGCCCACCACCCGATGACAGGGCACGATGATCGGGACGGGGTTGCGACCGACTGCGAACCCCACGGCGCGACTCGCCCCCGGTGAGCCGACCTGTTCCGCGATCTGAGCGTAGGAACGAGTCTGGCCGTACGGAATCGACTGGACGGCGGCCCATACCCGGCGCTGAAAATCCGTTCCTTCCAAGCGCAGGTCGACATCGAACTCCGTCGTCTCGCCGCCGAAATAGGCGCCGAGTTGAGCGACAACATCCGGAAAGGCCTGCTCATCGGCGTGATGCCAGTCAGAACAATCAGGTTCGCGGCGTTGACCGGCTATCACCAACCGCATCAGAGTGGACCCGGATCCCGCGAGAGTCATTGGACCAAAGGGGCTTTCGACAGTCCGGTATGTCATGGCGTGAAGCGCCGTCGTCATCATATTCCTTCCTTGGGCGGCCAGTGATTGACCGGGTGGTCCAGAGTGGCCCAAAGATGTTGGGTCACATACGAGCGCCAAGGCCGCCAGCGCTCGCTGCGGGTAATCAAGTCTCGCGGCAGGGCTGGTAGCCCCAATTGTGCGGCGGCGTTCCGCACTCCTATATCGCTGGCGGGAAAGGCATCTGGATCTCCCAGACCGCGCATGGCGATGATCTCTGCAGTCCATGGCCCGACTCCCGGCAACCTCAGGAGCTGACGGCGGGCCTCCTGCCAATCCGAACCCGGATCAAGACGTACATCACCCGCGACCAGCGCGGCTACCAAACCGCGTAGTGACTTTCGTCGCGCGTGCGGCAACGCCAGATGAACCGGGTCAAGGTCGGCTAGTTGCTCGGCGCTGGGAAAGAGATGGGTCAGTCCCCCGGCGGGATCGCTGATCGGCATCCCGTACGCCTCCACCAGCCTGCGGGTGTGAGTTCGGGCAGCGGCCGTGGACACTTGTTGGCCCAAAACTGCACGCACAGCAAGTTCGTGTAAGTCGACGGAACCTGGGATGCGTTGCCCTGGTGCTTTCGCTACCACTTCTCGGAGGCGATCATCGACGCTCAGCGCTTCGATGATCGCCTCAGGATCGGCGTCCAGATCGAGAAGCCTTCGGCACCGTCCGATGGCGGCACCCAGGTCACGTACATCGTCGAGTGCAAGCGTGCACTGAACGTGGTCAGGTTGCGGGCTCAGACTCAAGATCCCGCTTCCGAAGGGCAGCCGCAGCGTTCGCCGGTAGACGCCGGAGGTGACCTCCTCGCAGCCCGGTACCGCACTGGCCGCGAGGTGTCCGAACACACCTTCGTAGGCAAACGGCCGGCGCACTGCCAGGCGCACCGACATCGTTTGGCCCACCGGTACGTCAATCGCACGGAAACGGCTGCGGCGCAGCATCGTCGGGGTGATATCGCAGGCGGCTCGAACCGTGTCGTTGAATTGCCGGATGCTGGTGAACCCAGCTGCGAAAGCGACGTCATTGAAGGGCATGCGGGTGGTCTCGATCAGGATCCGCGCCGTCTGCACCCGCTGCGCACGGGCCAGAGCCAGCGGGCCGGAACCCAGTTCGCTCTGCAGCAATCGCTCCAACTGACGCGTCGTATAGCCGAGCCGGCCCGCCAGGCCGCCCACCCCTTCGCGATCGACCGTCCCGTCAGCGATCAAACGCATCGCTCGCGCGACGACGTCGCTCCGCACGTTCCACATGGGTGAACCCGGCGACGCGTCGGGCAGACACCGTTTACACGCGCGGAAGCCGGCGCGCTGTGCTGCGGCAGCGGTGGGAAAGAATCGGACGTTTCGCGCCAAAGGCAGCCGCACGGGACAGCTCGGCCTGCAATAGATACCGGTCGTCAGTACCGCCGTGACGAACCAGCCATCGAATCGGGCGTCCCGTGACTGCACCGCCCGATAACAACGGTCGAAGTCGCCATGCACCACTCAACCATGCCACCCAACACGTTCCCAGAACTAGCGGAAAACCGACACCATCGATGCCGAGTGCCGGGGCCGCGACAGTGATCGGCGGGTGATAGCGTTGCCGCTTTCACACGTCGGACGCACCGCCAAGGTGGTGCCGTCCCACCCCGGTCTCGGTTGGAGTCATACGGCCATGGTGCGTACAGACGACAACGGCGAACGCACCCTGCTTGGGTGGAGGGAGTGGGTGTCGCTCCCCGACCTCGGGATTGATCACATCAAGTGCAAGGTGGACACTGGCGCGCGCACGTCTGCGTTGCATGCGTTCTTCGTTGAGCCGCTGATCGAGAATGGCAAACGGCGGGTCCGCTTCGGGATACGCCCGCTGCAGAACGATGCGAGCGTGGAGCGAATCTGCCTTGCCGATGTCGTCGACGAGCGCTTCGTCGTGGATTCGGGCGGACACCGTGAGCGACGCTTCGTTATCGAGACCATCGTTGATGTCTGCGGCGAGCGCTTCCCGGCCGAGATGACGCTCACCGACCGCGAGACGATGCGTTTCCGGATGCTCCTCGGACGAACCGCCCTCTGCGGCCGGTTCTGCGTCGACCCGGCCCGCTCCTACCTGGCCGGACGGCCACACACCGCGATCCATAGACGGGAGGCAGAGTAAGAGTGAGGATCGCAATTCTGTCCCGCAACGCACACCTTTACTCCACCCGTCGCTTGGTCGAGGCGGCGGAGCGGTGCGGGCACGACGTCCAGGTGCTCGATCATCTCAAGTGTTACATGGACATCGCTTCGCACAATCCGGCCGTCCACTACCGCGGCGAAAAGCTCGACCCCTTCGATGCGGTGATTCCACGGATCGGCGCGTCGGTGACATTCTACGGTTCGGCTGTGGTGCGCCAGTTCGAGATGATGGGGACCTACTGTCTGAACGAGTCGGTCGCGATCACCCGGTCACGAGACAAGCTGCGCTCGTTGCAGATTCTTGCCCGAGCGGGAATCGGGTTGCCCGTCACCGCCTTTGCGAACTCGACCGACGCAACCTCGGATCTCATCGAGATCGTTGGCGGTGCGCCGCTGGTGGTGAAGCTGCTGGAGAGCACGCAGGGCAAGGGCGTGGTGTTGTGCGAAACACGGTCGGCGGCCGACGCCATCATCGAGGCTTTCCGAGGGTTGAAGGCAAACTTCCTGGTTCAGGAGTACATCAGGGAGGCGGGCGGCGCAGACATCCGTTGCTTCGTGATCGGAAACAGGGTGGTCGCGGCGATGAAGCGCCAAGCCAAGGCGGGCGAGTTTCGCTCCAACCTGCACCGTGGCGGCGCCGCGTCGCTCGTCCGGCTCACCCCTGAAGAGCGGTCGACGGCGGTTCGCGCCGCACAGCGACTGGGTCTTAACGTCTCGGGCGTCGACATTTTGCGCTCCAACCACGGGCCGGTCGTTCTCGAGGTCAATTCCTCGCCCGGGCTTGAGGGCATCGAGGAGGCGACCGGGCGCGACATTGCGGTGCTCATCATCGAATTCATCGAGAACAACGCCCGCCGCGGTAAAACCAAGACTCGGGGTAAGGGTTGAGCACGGAACTGCTGATCGGCGGTGAATCGATTCCGCCGGGTGCCCGAGCCACCATCGAGCTACCGGTACCGCAGCTCTACACCCACACGCCGTTGACCATGCCCGTGCAAGTGATGCGCGGGCGACGCGACGGTCCCCGGCTCTTCGTGTGCGCCGCGGTGCATGGTGACGAGTTGAACGGCGTTGAGATCATCCGGCGCCTGCTCCGTCTGCCTGCGCTCGCGCGTCTTCGCGGTACCCTTATCGCGATACCGATCGTCAACGTGTACGGGGTGCTCCAGCAATCGCGGTATCTGCCTGATCGTCGCGACCTCAACCGCTCGTTCCCCGGTTCGGAGCGCGGTTCACTGACTGCCAAGATCGCCGACCGCTTCATGACAGAGATCGTCGCCAAGTGCACCCACGGCATCGACCTGCACACCGCAGCCAACCATCGCGACAACCTACCGCAGATCCGCGGCAACCTTGATGATGCCGAAACCCTCTCGTTGGCAAGCAAGTTCGGAGTTCCCGTACTGCTCAACGCCGCGATCCGCGACGGCTCGTTACGCGGGGCGGCCGCTGGATTGGGAATTCCGACGCTGCTCTACGAGGGGGGTGAGCCCCTGCGCTTCAACGAACTTGCGATTCGACCCGGAGTGGAGGGCATCATCAACGTGATGCGCGCACTTGGCATGCTCCCGCACTCGCGCCGGCGCCGCCTTGGCGCCGAGCCCTTCGTGGCTCGCTCAAGTGCGTGGGTGCGTGCGCCCGAGAGTGGAATGTTCCGCAGCGCCAAGCCTCTCGGCGCCCGTGTCGAGCAGGGCGAGCCGATCGGCACGATTGCCGATCCGTTCGGCGTCGCCGAGACTACGGTGATCGCCGATCATTCCGGTCTGGTGATCGGGCGAACCCAGCTACCGATCGTCCACCAGGGCGACGCGCTTTTCCACGTGGCGCGATTCGAAGACGTCGGGGAGGTCGCCCAACAGGTGGAGGACTTCCAGGCCGCTCAAGACAACAGTTAGCCGGTCTTCGGAACTGGTGTCGCCTCCAGCCACGCGCCCAATTTGCCCGCGCACGCTGGTTGACACCGTGTCACGAGTCATATGCGTTCGAGAATCTCGGCGATCGCAATGAGTTCTTCATCGCTGAAGTGGCCCCGAAACCAGCTGATGACCTTCCGCTCCACCTCGGGGAAGAGCTGATCGAGCATCTCCGAACCGCGCTCGGTAGCTTCCACGAGGACACCGCCACCGAAGTCCGGGTGGGATTGGCGGGTGACCAGGCCACGCTTTTCCAGCCTGCTTACGATCGACGACACCGTGGTGGGGTTGGGGGCCAGCGATGCCTTCCGGGTGATATCCGACGGCCGCAGCGGGCCGTGCGCAACGACGGCGACCAGCACGTCGAATTCGTGAATCTTCAACGGACTGCCCATTCGCCTCAGATCGGCCTGTCCACGCATTTGGAGTTGGGACGCGGTCGACAGGACCGCGAGCAGGGCTCGGATGTCAGGTCGCGCGAGTCGTTCAGTGTCGAGGTGTTGCTCTTCCGGTACGCCTGGGGCCGGCATCGCTGATCTCCTCGCAGGGTTCTAACACTGCACCTCAGGACACCTTAGTCGATGACGACAGTTCCGCGCCTACCGGTGGATATTGCTTTGCGCATCCGTACACGTATACTCATGCGTTGGGGCCGGGCGGTTTCCGAAAAGACTGAGTTTGGGAGTTGATCATGGCCGACGACACGTCAGTTGCTCCGTCAAAATCATTCGGCTCGAACGAAATTCAGGACTCGACTGCCGCTGGACAGGTGCCCGGCCGGCGAATCGCGGGCACTTCAGGCCGGGCCGCTCGGGGTGGAATCACCAGACGTTCAGCCATCAGCCGGCTCGCGGTACTCGGGGCGGGTACTGCGGCGGCATCCACACTGGTTCCGGCATGTGACGACAAAGGAGTGAAGTTGATGTCCGATTCGGTGAATCCCTACGGCGGTCGCCCAGGCGGCGGGATCACGCTGCCGGAGTACTACCAGCCGTGGCCGGCGATCAAGAACCGCAACATGTTTCTGCCGGGTACCGAGATACTGCCCGAGAAAGAGATGCGGGTGACCTTCCTGGGCAGTTCGCCCTGGCCGCCCAACGCGTTGCAGAAGGGCACCTCGATGCTGGTCGAACTCGGCAACGGCACCGACCAGCCGCGGCGGTTCTTCTTCGACATGGGCAACGGAAGTGTGGGCCATGCGATCGCACTGCAAGTTCCGCCAGCGTTGATCAACGATATTTTCATCAGCCACCTGCACGCCGACCACTACGCCGACCTGCCCTACATGTATCCCTTCCGGGCCTTCTCGGGCGGCTTCGAGGCACTGCGGGTCTACGGCCCGTCCGGGCGCAGCCCCGAACTGGGAACCGCCGCGATGGTGGCGAACATGCGCAAGATGAACCGTTGGCATGAGGAGAACTTCGATTCCTGCCCGATCGGCGACGGGTTCGAGATCGACGTCCACGAATTCGACTGGAAAGAACGCAACGGCATCTGCTACCAGAAGGACGGGGTCACGGTCCGGCACTGGCCCCGCTCGCACGTCAAGGACGGGGCGTCGGCCTACCGGCTGGACTGGGAGGACGCCGGCCTGTCCTTCGTCTGGACTGGCGACGGGCGACCCGACGAACTGTCGGCGGAATACGGCCGCGGCGCAGACCTTTTCGTCACCGAGGGCACCATCGACACCCCATGGCTGACCGGACTAAAGGTCGGCGCACCGGCCAAGCTGTGGGAATACACGATGGACATTTACCACACGCCCTACTACGCGGCCGGCTACCTGTTTGCTCAGGCGAAGCCGCGGATGGGGGCGATCTGTCACTTCGAATGGAGCGATGATTCGCTGATGGCCGAGTCGGTCGCCGAGATTCGCTCCCACTGGGACGGGTTGTTCATGTTCGGGTTCGACCTCAACGTCATCAACATCACCAAAGATGCCATCTGGTCACGCCAGGCGGTGGTGTCCGACGGCGCGGCGCCGGCTTCGATGGATCCCCGCTGGTTCGTCAAGCCCGGTGACCCATTGCCGGAGTCGATCACGTTCCCGACACCCCGTCTCCCGCGGGAGGAGCAGCAGGAGCAGTTCGTGCGCGACCTGGAGATCGACCCGGAGAAGTACTATCCGCCCGACGTGTACCGCGCGCCGACTCAGACCTGGCCGGGCGTCACGATCAACCCCCGGGAGATGCTCGCCCAGCGTGGTATCGAACTGCCCGAGGACTGGCGCAAGCCCAAGTGATGCCTGAACCCAACCTGCTGGCCCCGGCACCGCGAGACACGCCGTCCGTTGCGCCGGGGCGCGACCCAGTGCCGGTCACGCTGCTGACCGGCTTCCTCGGGGCGGGCAAGACCACGCTGCTGAACCGGATACTGACCGGCGATCACGGCCTGCGGATCGGCGTGCTGGTCAACGACTTCGGGGCCATCAACATCGATGCCGCACTCGTGCACAGCGTGCAGGAGAACACCATCAGCCTGACCAATGGCTGCGTGTGTTGCGAGATTCGTGACGACCTGGTCACATCGGTGGAAGACCTGCTCGGCCGGGCCGAGAGCATCGACTACATCATCCTGGAGGCCAGCGGCATCGCCGACCCGGCCGGTGTCGTAATGACGTTTCTCGATGCCCGCTACGAGCAATTGCTCCGCATGGACAGCATCATCTGTCTCATCGACGCCGAGGGCCTGTTTCGGGATGGTGACGACGAACAACTCACCGCGCTCAAGCTGCGCCAGATCGCGTTCGCCGACCTGGTGGTCCTCAACAAAACCGATCTGGTCGGGCCAGCTCACATTGAGGTCATCCGCGACTGGATCGGCCTGCACCTCAAACGAATCCGCATCGTCGAGACCAGCCACGGCGACGCCCCGCTTGAAGTACTCCTGGGGTCGGGTCGCTTCGATCCCTCCCGAATGCCACCCGAGGATGCCCACACACACCAGAAGGCCGGCCCGCACGTCGAACGATGGAGCTACCGAACCCGAGCCAGGTTCTCCCCCGACGCACTGCAGCACATGGTCAAACGTGAACTCCCCGCCTCGGTATACCGCTGCAAGGGCATAATCTTCACCACCGACTCCGACGAGCCACACGCCCTGCAGGTCGTCGGCCGCCGCTGCGACATCACCCCCGTCGAACTCGACCGGCCCCTCGCAACCGGAACCAGCGAACTCGTCGCGATCGGCAGGAATATCGACGGGTCCGAACTCAACCGTCTTTTCGGGGAGTGCGAAAGCTCCGGACGTAGCTAGATACGCTCGGAGCCGTAATAGGCAATCTGAATCGTCCAACCACGAGTTTGCTTTTGTTTCGCTAACGTGACGTCCCATGGCAGATGCGGTTGCGGAGCATTTTGCCAAATTGGGTGCCGCCCTGCGTGATGCCCGACTTCAGGCTGACCGCAGTCAGGCTGAGGTAGGTGGGCAAGCCGGGGTGTCGGGCGAACTCGTGAGCCTGATCGAAAACGGTCTCAGTTTGGATATCGCGGGTTACCTCGCCGTGGCCGCTGCACTGGACCGCCGAGTCGGTTTGATTGAGCACAGTTCCCCCGCCCCGGCCCAGACTGAGAACAGTCGGAGTGAGGACGGCGACAAGCACCTGAAGATTCTTCTGGACAACCTTTTCTCCTACGTTGCGCTCCTCGATATCGACGGCATAGTCCAAGAAGTCAACCAGGCGCCCTTGGTGCGTGCCGGGTATCGATATGAAGACGTTATCGGACAATATTTCCATGACGCACCCTGGTGGTCTTATGACCTCGCGGTGCAGAGCCAATTGATGGAGGCAATAGAGGCCGCCAGGCGGGGAAAAATTAGTCGATACGACGTGGTTGTGCAAATGGGAGTCGAATTGACGCCCATTGATTTCCAGATCTCTCCCGCATATGACCGCAATGGCCACATGTTTGGGCTGCTGGCGACGGCCGTTGACATCAGCGAACGCAAGAGGGTCGAGGAGGAAAAGGACCACATCAATAGCCTGGCATACAACGACATGCTGACCGGACTGCCCAATCGACGACTGTTCCACGATCGTCTGGAACAGGAGATCAAAAAAACTGAGCGCGGCGATGCGGCCACGGTACTGATGCTGATCGACATCGACCACTTCAAGGAGATCAACGACACTCTGGGGCATGAAATTGGAGATGCGTTATTGAAAGAGGCGGCGAATCGTATCCTGGTTTGCCTCCGTGATTACGATACCGCCGCCCGCATGGGCGGCGACGAATTTTCAGTGATCCTGTCGGAGGTCGTCAACTTCGCCGATATTCAACGCATCGCCCAGTGCATCATCGATTCGTTGTCGAGGGAATTCGTGGTCATGGGCAGGACCATCTTTGCGTCCGCCAGTGCAGGCTTGGCCGTGTGCCCCGATGATGCCATCGACTCCAGTGACCTCATCAGATATGCCGATCAAGCCCTATATCAGGCAAAATACGACGGTCGGCGCCGGTTCAACTTCTTCACCAAGAGCATGCAGGAGGCATCGCAGAGAAGGTCATACCTGGCTTCCGAATTGCGCTACGCTCTCAAGAAAAATCAACTTGCTGTCTATTACCAGCCGATTGTCGACCTGTCGACGGGCAGAGTCAAAAAAGGGGAATCCTTGTTGCGCTGGAAGCACCCAAAGCACGGATTCATTCCCCCGGACGCGTTCATCCCGATAGCCGAGGAGACGGGGATCATTCATGAAATCGGCGACTGGGTGTTCGAGCAGGCAGTGGCCGAAGCGAAGCGGTGTTGCGCGATTACGGGGTCGAAATTCCAGATAAGTGTCAACAAGTCACCCGTCCAGTTTAGGGCCAAGTCCCAAGACTATGACTTGTGGTTGGATAAATTGAAAAAAATGGA
>JAGQTV010000112.1 GCA_020438845.1 Mycobacterium sp.
GTCAAGGTCACCGGCGACACCACCGTCGAATCCGACGAAACCTTCACCGTCGCCCTCTCCAACCCCTCCGGGGCAACCCTGTCCCGCACCACCGCCACCGCCACCATCAAAAACGACGACACCGCCCAGTCACAGGGCACAGCCACCGTGGCCTACAGCGTGGTCAACGACTGGGGGTCAGGCCATACGGCGAACATGGCAGTGACCGCTGGACAAGCGAATCTGAGTAATTGGACCGTCGAGTTCGATTCCCCCGCAACGATTGTCAATATCTGGAACGCGAAGATCGCCAGCCACGTCGGAACCCATTACGTCATCACCAACGAGTCCTACAACGGTCAGGTGGCGGCGGGACAAACCACATCGTTCGGCTACCAGGCCACACCGGGCTCGGCCGTGTCGGCACCAACGAACCTGACGGTCAACGGTATCGCCGTGGGCAACCCGACTCCGCCGCCGACCTCGGCACCTACCATCTCCATCGCCGACGTGTCGGTTGCCGAAGGTAACAGCGGCACCACCAACGCCAACTTCACCGTCAGCCTGTCCAAGGCGTCCACCACCCCGGTCAGCGTCGGCTATACCACCGCCAACGGCACCGCCACCGCCGGCGGCGATTACACGGCCACCTCCGGCACCCTCACGTTCTCCCCCGGGGTCACCTCCCAGACGATCGCGGTCAAGGTCACCGGCGACACCACCGTCGAGCCCACCGAAACCTTCACCGTCGCGCTGTCCAACCCCTCCGGGGCAACCCTCTCCCGCGCGACCGCTACCGCCACCATCACCAACGACGATGCCGCCGTGACACCCGGGTTGAGCATCTCTGACGCTTCGGCGACCGAACCCGGCGCTGGCGGGATCGCGCCCGGCTATCTCCATACCTCGGGCAACCAGATCGTCGATTCGCAGGGCAAGCCGGTGCAGCTTTCCAGTGTCAACTGGTTCGGCACAGAGAGCACAACCTTTGCCCCACACGGACTCTGGACCCGCAGCTACAAAGACATGATCGACCAGATGGCGGCCGAGGGCTTCAACACCATTCGGTTGCCCTACTCCAGCGAAGCGCTGCACACCAGCAAGGCGCCCAACGGCATCGACTTCTACCAGAATCCCGATCTGCAGGGACTCACCTCGCTGGAAGTCATGGACAAGATCGTCGAGTATGCCGGGGAGAAGGGCATGCGGGTGGTACTCGACCACCACCGCAGCAGCGCCGGTGCCGGCACCAGCGAGAACGGACTCTGGTACAACAGCCAGTACACCGAGGATCAATGGGTGGCCGACTGGCAGATGCTGGCCGACCACTACGAGGGCAACTCCACGGTCATCGGGTTCGACCTGCACAACGAGCCCTACAACGGCACGTGGGGCGGTGGCGGCGCCAAGGACTGGGCCCGCGCGGCCGAGCGGGCAGGCAACGCCGTTCTGGCAGTCAACCCCGACCTGCTGATCTTTGTCGAGGGCGTCGGCACCTACAAGGGCCAAAGCTATTGGTGGGGCGGCAATCTGATGGGTGTCAAAGACCGGCCCATCACGCTCGACGTGGCCAACCGGGTCGTCTACTCCCCGCACGACTATCCGAATTCCGTATTCCCGCAGACGTGGTTCCAGACCGCTGACTTCGGCGCCAACCTGCCCAACGTCTTCAGGAATGCATGGGGCTACATCTACGAGGACAACATCGCCCCGATCTGGGTCGGGGAATTCGGCACCAAACTGCAGGATCCCAAAGACGTCGTCTGGTTCGAAGCGATCACCTCGTACTTGTCGGGCGACTTCGACAACAACGGCACCATCGACATCCCCGCCGGGACCGAGGACATGAGCTGGGCGTACTGGTCGTGGAACCCGAACTCCGGCGACACCGGCGGCATCCTGGCCGACGACTGGAGAACCATCAACGAGAACAAGATGGCCTACCTGACGCCGATCGAGTTCACCGGCGGAAGCGGAACCTCCCTGGAGTCGTTCGTGGTGACGCTGTCCACACCGGCGACCCAGACGGTGACCGTGCAGTATTCGACCAGCAATGGCACCGCCACCGCCGGCAGCGACTACACCTCCAAATCGGGCACTCTAACCTTCGCCCCGGGCGAGACCCAGAAGATCATCGCAGTGGTGGTCAACTCCGATTCCCTCACCGAGGGCACCGAGAATTTCACCGTCATGCTCTCCAGCCCGACCGGAGCCACCCTCACCGACGCGACGGGCTTGGGCACCATCCTCGATCGCCCGGCCGCCGCGAGCACCACTGGGAGCGCACCGCAGACCCCGACCGTGCCGGTCACCGAACCCACGGTGCCTGCGACCGACCCGATGGCGACCGACCCGACCGACACCACCACCGGGATGACGATGCCCGCACCGGCAGCCAGTGGGGATTACGTCGACATCATGACCTTCGGCATGCACACCGGGAGTGACCACACCGGAATGAGCGCACTGGAGGGCGGACGGACAGCCATCACGACCGAGGCACTGGTCGCCTACAACAACCTTCGCCAGTTTGCCGGATTGCAGTCGGCAACGCTGGACGACGTCGGCAACTGGGCTTTCGCCAACAGCCTGACCAACAACGCCCAGGCGTGGGACAACGATCTGCAGGGAGTGGGCCTGTACTACGCAATGCAGGGGGCCAAGGTCGGCTGGATCGCCGACGACAAATACGACCCCCAGATCGTCGCGGACATCGAGCGAACGGCGCGACTGGGCTCGGCGACGGACGTTATGGCGATGGTGGAGCAGTACGGGCATCCCGGTTATGCGCAATATCTGATGGACAACGGCTACGAGACGGCCTTCATCAACACTTTGAAGATGGAACCGCACTACGGCGGATGGATGCATGACCGCGCGAACGGTCGACTCCTCCTCGAAGGCTCGGCCACCGCCCATGACGTCAATCATCTGACCGTGCTCAGCCATGATCAGACCCAGCCGTTCATGAACGACACCTGGGATTGGCCCCAGTGGCCGGCCCTCGACGTCTCGGACAAGCGCGTCATCGAGTACTTCCAGAGCATGGTGTCGCTCGGGAACCCGTTGGGCAACAGCTTGACCGCGCTGGACGCCCCCTCGCCGCTCTAACCGAATTCGACGGTCACCGGGGCGTGGTCGGACCAGCGCAACGCATAGGCCGCCGGTTTCTCCACCCGTGCGGCGCGGGCGCGGGCGGCCAACGACTCGGTGGCCAGGTGGTAATCGATACGCCAGCCGGCGTCGTTGTCGAATGCCTTGCCCCGCCAGGACCACCAACTGTAGGGGCCAGGCCGGCCGGGGTGCATGGACCGGACCACATCGACCCAGCCTGACCCCATCAGATCGGAGAGCCATTGCCGTTCGCTGGGAAGGAAGCCCGACTTCTTGACGTTTGCCTTCCAGGCCTTGATGTCGTCCTCGGTGTGGGCGATGTTCCAATCGCCGCACACCACGGCGTCTCGTCCGCCCTCAGCCAGCTCTGCCATCCGCTGGGTCAGCGCCGCCATGAACCGCTCCTTCTCCAGCTGGCGGTCCGTGCCGGCCTCGCCGGTGTGGACATAGAGGCTGCCAATGGTCACGCCGGAAACATCGACCTCGAGGTAACGGCCGTGGTCCTCGAATTCAGTTGCAGACAAACCGATTCGGATGTCATGAAACGGGGTGCGGCTCAGGATGGCCACGCCGGCGCGCCCTTTGAGGTGCGGCCGTGCCGATGCCATGTGCCAGCCGTCCGCCAACGCCGGAGCAAGTGCGTCGGCGACCTGGTCGTCGTCGGCACGGGTCTCCTGAAGGCACACCACATCGGCGGAGGTACCCGCCAACCAGTCCAGCAGCCCGCGGTTCTCCTCCGAGCGTTGCCGCACCGCGGCACGAACACCGTTGACATTGATGGTGGTGACGATCACGGGAGGCAACTTATCGTGGTGGGATGAGCGCCCGGGAACCGATCCACCTAGGGTCTGGCGAGCCGATTCTGTTGTTGCACCCCTTCATGATGTCGTCCTACGTCTGGCACGACGTCGCGCCGCGTCTGGCGGAGACCGGCCGTTTCGAGGTCTTCGCTCCCACGATGGCCGGGCACAACGGCGGGCCACCTACCCGGTCCTGGTTCCTGGACACCACCACCCTGGCCAACCACGTCGAAACCCAACTGGATGAATTGGGCTGGGGCAGCGCACATATCGTCGGCAACTCGCTGGGCGGCTGGGTCGCGTTCGAACTCGAGCGCCGCGGACGTGCCCGGACCCTCACCGCGATCGCCCCGGCAGGCGGATGGCATCGCTGGTCGCCGGTGAAGTACGAAATAGTCGGCAAGTTCGTCGCGGGCCTTCCGGTGTGGCTGACGGCGATCGCGTTGGGACAGCGCGCCGCAAAGCTGCCGCTGGCCAAGCGGGCTGCCAGCGTACCGATCAGCGCTACCTCAGCCGGACTGTCCGACCGGGACATGCGCGAGATCATCGACGACGTCACCCACTGCCGGGCTTACTACCAACTGCTGATCAAAGCCCTTCTGCTGCCCGGCCTGATGCAGCTCGCCGATACCGACATCCCGACGAATCTGGTGATCTGCGAGAAGGACCGGGTTTTACCGCACCCGCGCTACACCAAGCATTTCCTCAAGCACATCCCCGACATCGACCGGGTCACCACCTTGCCCAACGTCGGGCACATCCCGATGTTCGAGGCGCCGCAGACCATCACCGACCTGATCATGGCCTGGGTCGAGGAGCACAGCTCGCCGGTGCGCCAGGCGCCGGGGGCTTGATCTCGCTAGACAGCCTCAGCCAGGGCTTCGTCGAGATGTTCGGCGAGGATGGCCAGGAACTGCTCGCTGGTCTGCCAGGGCTGGTCCGGGCCGATCAGCAGCGCGAGGTCCTTGGTCATCTTGCCGCCCTCGACGGCCGCGATGACGACCTCCTCGAGCGTGTGCGCGAACTCGATCACCTCCGGGGTGTCGTCGAGTTTGCCGCGGTGCTCCAGCCCACGCGTCCAGGCGAAGATCGACGCAATCGGATTGGTCGAGGTGGGCTTCCCCTGCTGATACTGCCGGTAGTGCCTGGTGACGGTCCCGTGCGCGGCCTCGGCCTCGACCGTCTTGCCATCCGGAGTCATCAGCACAGACGTCATCAGGCCAAGTGAGCCGTAGCCCTGGGCAACGATGTCGGACTCGACGTCACCGTCGTAGTTCTTGCATGCCCAGACGTAGCCGCCCTCCCACTTCAGACATGAGGCCACCATGTCGTCGATGAGGCGGTGCTCGTAGGTCAGACGGAGAGCGTCGAACTGGTCCTTGTACTCATCGTCGAAGATGCGCTGGAATTCATCTTTGAACATGCCGTCGTAGGCCTTGAGGATGGTGTTCTTGGTCGACAGGTACACCGGATATTTCCGCTGCAACGCGTAGCTGAATGTCGAACGGGCGAAGTCCTGGATCGACTTCTTGAAGTTGTACATGCCCATCACGACGCCGCCGTCCTGCGGGATGTGCACGACCTCGTGCACGATCGGCTCGCTGCCGTCGTCGGGGGTGAAGGTGAGCATCACTGTTCCGGGGCGGTCGACCTTGAAGTTCGTAGCGCGGTACTGGTCACCGAAGGCGTGCCGGCCGATGATGATCGGCTTGGTCCAGCCGGGTACCAGACGGGGAATGTTGGAGATGACGATCGGGGCGCGGAAAATGGTGCCGCCCAGGATATTCCGGATGGTGCCATTGGGGGACAGCCACATCTTCTTGAGGTTGAATTCCTTGACCCGGGCCTCATCGGGAGTGATCGTCGCGCATTTGACGCCGACACCGTGCTTGAGGATGGCGTGGGCCGAATCGATCGTGACCTGGTCGTCGGTGGCATCACGGTTCTCGATGCCAAGGTCGTAGTACTCCAGGTTGACGTCGACGTGCGGCAGGATCAGGGTTTCCTTGATGAGCTTCCAGATGATGCGTGTCATCTCGTCGCCGTCGAGCTCCACCACGGTGCCCTTGACCCTGATCTTGTGTCGACTGGACATGTGAGTCCGCATCCTCCTAGGCCTGGGCGATCGTCTCGTGGGCAGCCGAGCGGAGCCGTCGAGCCCTCTCGACGACCACACTACAAGGGCCGCTATTCCAGAAGCGTCAGCTTGGGCTACTCACCGACAGTGCTTCGAATCAGTCCTCGGCAGCCGCCGCCAGCGCGGCGTTGAACGATTTGCTGGGCCGCATCACCGCCGTGATCATTTCCCGGTCCGGGTAGTAATAGCCGCCGATGTCCACCGGATGGCCCTGTGCCTCGTTGAGTTCGGCCACGATGACGTCCTCCTCGGAGGCCAACTCCTTGGCAAGTGCAGCGAAGTGCTCCGCCAGTTCCTTGTCCTCGTCCTGCGCCGCGAGTTCTTGCGCCCAGTACAGCGCGAGGTAGAACTGGCTGCCACGGTTGTCGAGCTCACCGGTCTTGCGCGAGGGGTTCTTGCTGTTGTCCAACAGCTTGCCGGTCGCGGCGTCCAGCGTGCTGGCCAGGATCTGGGCTTTCCTGTTGCCGGTCTTGACGCCCAGGTCTTCCAAACTGACTGCCAGAGCGAGGAATTCGCCCAGGGAATCCCAGCGCAGGTGATTCTCCTCCAACAGCTGACTGACGTGCTTGGGCGCCGAACCACCGGCTCCGGTCTCGTACATGCAGCCACCGGCCATCAGCGGCACGATGGACAGCATCTTGGCGCTGGTGCCCAACTCCAGGATCGGGAACAGGTCGGTGAGGTAGTCGCGCAGGATGTTGCCGGTCGCGGCGATGGTGTCCTGCCCGCGGCTCACCCGCTCGATCGTGTGCCGCATGGCGCGCACCTGCGACATGATCTGAATGTCCAGACCTTCGGTGTCATGGTCCTTGAGGTACCGCTCGACCTTCTTGCGCAGCTCGTTCTCGTGCGGCCGTTCCGAGTCCAGCCAGAACACCACCGGCATTCCGGACTTGCGGGCCCGGGTGACGGCCAGCTTGACCCAGTCGCGGATCGGCGCGTCCTTGACAATGGGCATGCGCCAGATGTCGCCGGCTTCGACGTTCTGGGTCAGCAGCACTTCTCCGGTGGCGATGTCCACGATGTTGGCCACCCCGTCCTCGGGAATCTCGAACGTCTTGTCGTGGGAGCCGTACTCCTCGGCCTTCTGCGCCATGAGACCCACGTTGGGCACGGTGCCCATCGTCCTCGGGTCGAACTGGCCCTCGGTCTTGCAGAAGTTGATGATCTCCTGGTAGATCCGGGAGAAGGTGGACTCCGGGTTCACCGCCTTGGTGTCCTTGAGCTTGCCGTCGGCGCCGTACATCTTGCCGCCCGCCCGGATCATCGCGGGCATCGAAGCGTCCACGATGACGTCGCTGGGCGAATGGAAGTTGGAGATACCCCGGGCCGAGTCCACCATGGCCAACTCGGGGCGGTGTTCGTGGCACCTGTGCAGGTCTTCGATGATCTCATCGCGTTGTGATCGTGGCAGTGACTCGATCTTGCTGTAGAGGTCGGACAACCCGTTGTTGACGTTGACGCCGAGTTCGTCGAAGAGCTTCTGGTGCTTGGCAAATGCGTCCTTGTAAAAGACTTTGACCGCATGCCCGAAGACGATGGGGTGGCTGACCTTCATCATGGTGGCCTTGACGTGCAGCGAGAACATGACGCCGGTCTTGTAGGCGTCCTGCATCTGCTCCTCGTAGAAGTCGCACAGGGCTTTCTTGCTCATGAACATGCTGTCGATGATGTCGCCGGCGTCCAGCTTCACCTCGGGCTTGAGCACGACCGTCTTGCCGCTGGTGGTCACCAGCTCCATCTTCACGTTGCGCGCGCGGTCCAACGTCATCGACTTCTCACCGTGGTAGAAATCGCCGTGCCGCATATGCGCCACGTGGGTGCGTGACGCCATCGACCACTCGCCCATGCTGTGCGGGTGCTTTCGGGCGTACTCCTTGACCGCCTTGGGCGCGCGGCGGTCGGAGTTCCCTTCGCGCAGCACCGGGTTCACCGCACTGCCGAGACACTTGGCGTAACGCGCGCGAATTTCTTTTTCCTCGTCGGTCTTGGGATCCCCGGGGTAGTCCGGCAGGTTGTAGCCCTTGGACCGCAGTTCGGCGATGGCAGTCAGAAGCTGGGGTACCGAGGCGCTGATGTTGGGCAGTTTGATGATGTTTGCGTCGGGATCCTGGGTCAGCTTGCCCAGTTCAGCCAGGTTGTCCGGCACCCGCTGTTCATCGGTCAAGTAGTCCCCGAACTCGGCCAGGATGCGCGCCGCCACCGAGATGTCCCTGGTCTGCACGTCGATCCCGGCCGACTCGGCGAACGTCTTGATGATCGGCAGAAAGGCGTACGTCGCCAGCAACGGCGCCTCGTCGGTCAGCGTGTAGATGATGGTGGGCTGCTCTGCAGTCATGCGCTGTTCTCCCGGATCGGTTCGGTCAGGCTCGATAGGGGCGGTTCGTTGTCACGGCGGTTATCAGTATCAACTCACATACTGCGCTACGTCGAAGGCACGCGACCGTGGAACGGCTGGCCAGTCCCCGCAGGCGTGCGTTATTCTGTGAAGCGGTCATGAGCGCCAGCATCAAGCCCCGGCTTGCTGGCCGGCAACCCTCCAACCGCGGTGGGGTGCCCCGGGTGATGACCAGGTTGAGCAGCCGACTACCGGCCGCACGGCAAGCGCGGGTCCGCCATGACGGGCCCCCGAGTAGACAGGGAAACCTGATGCGGAGCCCACTTATGTGTCACTGTCGCTGATCACCGCCCGCTGGCCGCTCGCACGCCGAGGCATCCCGCCAGCATCAAGACCCCAGCAATCAGCACCTCAGTGCATCCTGACACCGAAAGAACATGGCACCCCAAATGACCCATCAAGACACCTGGTCGTTCGAGACCAAGCAGATCCACGCCGGACAGTCCCCGGACGGCACCACCCACGCCCGGGCCTTGCCGATCTACCAGACCACGTCCTACACCTTTGACAACACCGCCCACGCCGCCGCACTCTTCGGCCTTGCTGAACCGGGCAACATCTACACCCGGTTGATGAACCCGACCACCGACGTCGTCGAACAGCGCATCGCCGCCCTCGAAGGCGGCGTGGCCGCGTTGCTGCTGGCTTCCGGACAGGCCGCGGAGACCTTCGCGATCCTCAACATCGCCGGCGCCGGCGACCACATCGTGTCCAGCCCGAGGCTGTACGGCGGCACCTACAACCTGCTGCACTACTCGCTGCCCAAGCTGGGCATCGAGACCACGTTCGTCGAGGATCCCGACGACTTGGACTCCTGGCAGGCTGCAGTCCGTCCGAACACCAAGGCCTTCTTCGGCGAGACGATCTCGAACCCGAAGATCGACATCCTGGACATCCCCGGGGTGTCAGGGGTGGCGCACGGCAACGGGGTGCCACTGATCGTCGACAACACCGTTGCGACCCCGTACCTGATCCAGCCGATCGCCCACGGTGCCGACATCGTGGTGCACTCGGCAACCAAGTACCTCGGCGGCCACGGCACCGCGATCGCCGGGGTGATCGTCGACAGCGGCAACTTCGACTGGACGGCTTCTGGCAAGTTCCCCGGTTTCACCACCCCCGACCCGAGCTACCACGGCGTGGTGTTCGCCGATCTCGGCGCACCGGCCTTCGCTCTCAAGGCCCGCGTTCAACTCCTGCGCGACCTCGGTTCGGCGCCAGCCCCGTTCAACGCCTTCCTCATCGCTCAGGGCCTGGAGACCTTGAGCCTGCGGATGGAGCGACACGTGTCCAACGCACAGCGAGTCGCTGAGTTCCTGGCAGGCCACCCCGATGTCATCGCGGTCAACTACGCCGGACTACCCGACTCGCCGTGGCACGACCGGGCCTGCAGCCTGGCGCCACGGGGCACCGGGGGGGTGCTGTCGTTCGAACTGGCCGGTGGAGTTGAAGCCGGCAAGGCCTTCGTCGATGCCCTGCAGTTGCACAGCCACGTCGCCAACATCGGCGACGTCCGCTCGCTGGTGATCCACCCGGCGTCGACAACCCACCAGCAGCTGACCTCTGAAGAGCAGCTGACCACTGGCGTCACCCCCGGTCTGGTGCGACTGGCCGTCGGCCTGGAGGGCATCGACGACATCCTGGCCGACCTGGAACGGGGCTTCGCCGCCGCCAGATCGTCGGCACCTCCCCCAGCGGTGCCCGGGCGCGTGGCGGCCCATTGACGGAGCCTGAGATGACACTCTCGCAAGAACGAACCCAGGCCTTACCGGCCGAGGGCGAGATCGGCGTCGTCGACATCGGTCCGCTGCACCTGGAGAGCGGTGCGGTGATCGAGGACGTTTCGATCGCCGTGCAGCGCTGGGGCAACCTGTCTCCCGCCCGGGACAACGTCGTCATGGTGCTGCATGCACTGACCGGCGACTCGCACATCGTCGGGCCGGCAGGACCCGGCCATCCGACCCCCGGCTGGTGGGACGGCGTGGCCGGCCCGGGTGCGCCCATCGATACCGACAGGTGGTGCGCGGTAGCCACCAACGTCCTGGGCGGCTGTAGGGGATCCACCGGGCCGAGCTCTCTTGCCCGCGACGGACGCCCCTGGGGCTCAAGGTTTCCCACCATCACCGTCCGTGACCAGGTCAACGCCGACGTGGCCGCACTGGCCGCCTTGGGCATCACCGAGGTGGCAGCCGTGGTCGGCGGCTCAATGGGCGGGGCGCGGGCACTGGAATGGATGGTCGGCTACCCGGAGCGGGTGCGCGCGGGCCTGGTGCTGGCGGTCGGAGCGCGGGCGACGGCCGACCAGATCGGCACCCAGAGCACCCAGATCGCAGCCATCACCTCCGACCCGAACTGGCAGGGTGGCGACTACTACGGCACCGGCCGCGCCCCGGACACCGGCATGCAGCTGGCCCGTCGGTTCGCGCATCTGACCTACCGTGGCGAGGTCGAACTGGACACCCGGTTCGGCAACGACGCCCAGGGGGACGAGAACCCAGCGACCGGTGGCCGTTACGCGGTGCAGAGCTATCTGGAGTACCAGGGCGCCAAACTTCTCCGGCGCTTCGACGCGGGCAGTTACGTGACGCTGACCGAGACGCTGTCCAACCACGACGTGGGCCGCGGCCGCGGTGGGGTTGCGGCGGCGCTGCGATCCTGCCCGGTTCCGGCGGTGGTCGGCGGCATCACCTCCGACCGTCTCTACCCACTGCGCCTGCAGCAGGAACTAGCTGACCTGCTGCCGGGCAGTAGCGGACTGAACATCGTCGAGTCGATTTACGGCCATGACGGATTCCTGGTCGAAACCGAGGCAGTGGGCCAGTTGATCCGCAAAACCCTCGCGTTGGCCGGCGGGGCGAAAAACAACGGCCGATGAACGGCGCCCGATGAGCGACCCGAAGCACAATCGTTCGCGGTCCTTCGGGACCCAGGCCGCCGCCTACGAACGGGGCCGACCGTCGTATCCGCCGGAGGCCATCGACTGGATGTTGGCGGGCAGCAACGCCCGAGATGTGCTCGACCTCGCCGCCGGAACCGGCAAGCTGACTGCGCGTCTGGTCGAACGCGGCCTGAACGTGGTGGCGGTCGACCCGATCCCGGAGATGCTGGAAGTTCTGCGCGACGCACTCCCCGACACCCCGGCACTGCTGGGGACCGCCGAACAGATCCCGTTGCCGGACACCTCCGTCGACGCCGTACTGGTGGCTCAGGCCTGGCATTGGTTCGACCTCGACCGGGCCGTCGCGGAGATCGCGAGGGTGTTGCGGCCGCACGGGACGCTGGGCGTCATTTGGAACGTCCGCGACGAAAGATTGGGCTGGGTAAGGGAATTCGGCCGGATCGTGGGTAGCGAACGCGAACGAGAAAGCGCCACAGTCGAACTGCCGGAACCGTTCACCGACGTGCAATCCCACCAGGTGGAATGGACCAGCTACATCACCCCGCAGGCGCTGATCGACTATGTGGCATCGCGCAGCTATTGCATTACCTCCCCGGCGGAGGTTCGCACCCGCACGCTGGAACGGGTACGAGAACTGCTGGCCACCCACCCGGCTCTGGTGAACTCCGCGGGAATCGCATTGCCCTACGTCACAGTGTGCATGCGAGCGCGGTTGGCTTAGCTGGTTCCCAGCGGGTCGATGGTCCAGGCGATGTAGATCACCAGGGCAGACAGCGAGGCCATGGTGAGGAAATCGACGGACCTGGACCGAACGACCAGGATTCCCAGCCTGTCATCGGGCAGCACGAGCCGGAAGACGGCCGCCACAGCGACGCCGATTCCGATCAGAAGTGCTCCGCGACGCCAGAACCCGGCCGCGACCAGGGCCAGAGCAACCAACCCGATGGCAGCCACCGTCAGGACCGACCACTGGCGACGGAATACCGCTCTCCAGTAGCGCTTGAACCCGACCTTATTGCGACGCTTCGGCAAGCTCCACCACGTTGGTCAGCAGGAATGCCCGAGTCAGCGGGCCGACTCCGCCGGGATTGGGCGAGACGTACCCGGCGACACCCCACACGTCCGGTGCCACGTCACCGGTGAGCTTGCCGTCCACCCGGCTGACGCCGACGTCGACGACCGCGGCGCCAGGCTTCACCATGCCGGCAGTCAGCATGTGGGGCACACCGACCGCGGCGACGATGACGTCGGCTTGCCGAGTCAATGACGGCAGGTCACGAGTCCCGGTATGGCACAAGGTCACTGTCGCGTTCTCGGTGCGCCGGGTCAGTAGCAGGCCTAGCGGCCGGCCGACGGTGACGCCACGGCCGATGACGACCACGTGCGCGCCGTCGATCGGAACGTCGAACCGGCGCAGGAGATGCACGATGCCACGAGGAGTGCACGGTAACGGCGCCGGTTCGTTGAGAACCAATCGACCCAGGTTGGTGGGATGCAGGCCGTCAGCGTCTTTGGCCGGGTCGATGCGTTCCAGCGCGGCATTCTCATCGAGGTGACGCGGCAGAGGCAGTTGCACGATGTAGCCGGTGCAGGCGGGATCGTCGTTGAGTTCGTCGATCGTCTCGTTGAGTCGGGCCGAGCTGACGTCGGCCGGCAAGTCGCGACGGATGGAGGTGATACCGACCTTGGCGCAGTCAGCGTGCTTGCCGCGGACGTAGGCGTGCGAGCCGGGATCGTCGCCGACCAAAACGGTGCCCAGACCCGGAGTTCGGCCCGCCGCCGTCAATGCGGCGACGCGCTGCGTCAGGTCGGCGAAGATCTCGTCACGGGTCAACTTGCCGTCCAGAATTTGCGCGGGCACGGCTACATTCTGCATATGAACGCCGTTCCAGATGTGTTCAGCCCGGCCAAACTCGGTCCGATCACCCTGCGCAACCGAACCATCAAGGCGGCCACCTTCGAAGCCCGCACCCCCGACGCGCTCGTCAGCGACGATCTGGTCGCCTTCCACCAGGCCATGGCCGCCGGCGGAGTCGGCATGACCACCGTCGCCTATTGCGCGGTCAGCCGTGGCGGGCGCACCGACGGCTCGGCGCTGTGGATGCGGCCCGAGGCCGTACCGGGCCTGCGTCGGCTGACAGACGCCGTGCACGCCCAGGGAGCGGCGGTCAGCGCACAGATCGGGCATGCCGGGCCGGTGGCCAACTCCCGGTCCAACCAGGCGACCGCGCTGGCACCGGTGCGGTTCTTCAACCCGCTGGCCATGCGCTTCGCCAGGCACGCCACCCGAGCCGACATCGACGAGGTGATAGCCGCCCACGGCACGGCGGCGCGCTGCGCGATCGACGCCGGGTTCGACGCCGTGGAGATTCACCTGGGCCACAACTATCTGGCCAGTTCGTTTCTGAGTCCGCTGATCAATCGGCGTACGGACTCCTTCGGCGGGTCGTTGGAGAACCGGGCCAAGGTCGCGCGCGGCATCGTGCGGGCGGTGCGCCGCGAGGTCGACCGCGACGGGCAACCGGCAATCGCGGTGACCGCCAAGCTGAACATGGCCGACGGAGTCCGCGGCGGAATCCAGATCGAGGAAGCGCTGCAGACCGCCCGGTGGCTCCAGGACGACGGCGGGCTCGACGCGCTGGAACTGACCGCGGGCAGTTCGCTGGTCAATCCGATGTACCTGTTCCGGGGCGACTCCCCGATCAAGGAGTTCGCAGCCGCGTTCAGGCCTCCACTGAGCTGGGGCATGCGGATGACGGGCAAGCGATTCCTGCGCGAATATCCCTACCGCGACACCTTCCTGCTGCGCGACGCCCAACAGTTCCGGGCCGAATTGACCATGCCGCTGATCCTGCTCGGCGGAATCACCAACCGTCAGACGATGGACACCGCGATGGCTGAGGGCTTCGACTTCGTCGCCATGGGCCGGGCATTGCTGGCCGAACCGGATCTGATCAACCGCATCCGTGCCGATGGGCAGAACCAGTCGGTGCGCTCGATCTGTGACCACTGCAACAAGTGCATGCCGACGATCTACTCGCGCACGCACTGCGTATTGACCGGCGCCCCGGGGTATTGACCGGCGCCCCGGGGTGTTGACCGCCGCTCCGGGGGGTTAACCCCCGCTGCGGGGTTAGAGTGGCGGCCGATGAATGCGCCAGTCCTGACCGTCCGGTACGACGGGCCGCCGCGCACATTCGCTGCGGGTAATGACGTCGTCGTCGGCCGCGATCTGCGGGCCGACGTCCGGATCACCCATCCCCTGGTATCGCGGGCGCACGTCGTACTGCGGTTCATACCCACCCCTTCAGGGGGCCATTGGGCAGCGATCGACAACGGCTCGCTCAACGGCTTGTTCGTCCACGGCCGGCGAGTGCCCGAGGTTGACATCGTCGACGGGACCACAGTCAACCTCGGCAATCCGGACGGCCCACCGCTGAGCTTCGAACTCGGCCACCACCAGGTCAGCGCGGGCCGGCCACCCCAGACCCCGACCGTGGTGATTCCCACTCCGGCCTACCCGCCACCGGCCTACCCACCGCCGGGCTACTCGCATCCGGACTACTCGCATCCGGTCCAGCAGCCGTCGCAACCCCGGCAGTACTACCCCCCGACCCAGCCTCCGGTACCGCCCCCCGGCCGGTCGGCCCCGATCCCGACATCCGGTGGATCCGTCCCGATTCCGACCCCCAGTCGGTCCGCGCCGATCCCGGCCCCCAGTCGGTCCGCGCCGATCCCGGCCCCGCCCCCGCCGTCGGCTCCCATCTCCATGGATGCCGCGCCCACCCAGATCGGTCCGGCACCGGCCGGCCCGGGCGGTCCGGCCACGTCGAAAATCGCGACGTCGATGCTCAAGATGCTGCGGCCCGGTTCCGCGGCTCCGCTGCCAGACGGGGCCCTGACGATTGGTCGAGCGACCGACAACGACATCGTCATCCCCGACGTGTTGGCCTCGCGCCACCACGCGTCCTTGATCCCGACCCCGGGCGGGACGGAGATTCGTGACAACCGCTCGATCAACGGCACCTTCGTCAACGGCACCCGGACAGAGACCGCTCTGCTGAACGACGGCGACATTGTCACCATCGGCAACGTCGACCTGGTGTTCGCGGGCGGCACTCTGATTCGCCGCAGCGAGACGGCCGCAGCAACCGCCACCGGCGGCCTGGACGTGCGCGCAGTGACGTGGACGATCGAGGGCAACAAGACGCTGCTGGACAACATCTCGCTCACTGCGCGGCCCGGCACCTTGACCGCGATGATCGGACCGTCGGGGGCAGGTAAATCCACTCTGGCGCGGCTGATCGCCGGCTACACCCAGCCGACCAGCGGAACGGTCACCTTCGAGGGCCACAACATCCACGCCGAGTACGCCTCACTGCGATCCCGGATCGGAATGGTCCCCCAGGACGACGTTGTACACGGCCAGCTCACCGTCAACCAGGCGTTGATGTACGCGGCAGAGCTACGACTGCCTCCGGACACCACCAAAGAGGACCGCCAGCAGGTGGTTGCCCAGGTCCTCAGCGAGCTGGAGATGACCCAGCACGCCGAAACCCGCGTGGACAAGCTCTCCGGCGGTCAGCGCAAGCGTGCGTCGGTGGCGTTGGAACTCCTGACCGGCCCGTCGCTGCTGATCCTCGATGAGCCCACCTCGGGCCTGGATCCGGCGCTGGACCGCCAGGTCATGACGATGCTGCGCGACCTCGCCGACGCCGGCCGGGTGGTGCTGGTGGTCACCCACTCGTTGACCTACCTGGACGTCTGCGACCAGGTGCTGCTGCTGGCCCCGGGGGGCAAGACAGCGTTCTGCGGGCCGCCGAGTGAGATCGGGCCGGCGATGGGCACCACCAACTGGGCGGACATCTTCAGCACAGTCGCCGGAGACCCGCAGGCCGCCAACGACCGGTTCGTGGCCCTGTCCGGTCCGCAGCCCGAAGCACCGCCGGTTGAGGAGCCGTCTGAGCTGGGCGAGCCGGTGCACACCAGTCTGCGGCGGCAGTTCTCGACGATCGTGCGCCGGCAGACCCGGCTGATCGTCTCCGATCGCGGGTACTTCGCCTTCCTGGCCCTGCTGCCGTTCATCATGGGCGTGCTTTCTCTGGCGGTTCCCGGGGACGTGGGGTTCGGGATCCCCAATCCGATGGGCGGGTCGCCCAACGAACCGGGCCAGATTCTGGTGTTCCTCAACGTCGGCGCGGTCTTCATGGGAACCGCACTGACCATCCGCGACCTGATCGGCGAACGGGCGATCTTCCGCCGGGAGCAGGCTGTGGGGTTGTCGACAACGGCGTACCTCTTGGCGAAGGTCGGCGTCTACACGGTCTTCGCGCTGATGCAGTCGGCGATCATGACGGCCATCGTGGTCTGGGGTAAGGGCGCCCCGACCCAGGGTGCGGTGGCGTTGGGCAATCCGTCGCTGGAATTGTTCGTCACCATCGCCGGTACCTGCGTTGCGTCAGCGAGTCTCGGCCTGCTGCTGTCGGCGGTGGCGAAGTCCAACGAACAAATCATGCCGCTTCTGGTAGTCGCGATCATGAGCCAGTTGGTGTTCTCCGGCGGCATGGTTCCGGTGACCGATCGGGCGGTGCTTGACCAGATGTCCTGGCTGACGCCGGCCCGGTGGGGCTTCGCCGCGTCCGCCTCGACGGTGGACCTGATCAAACTGGTGCCGGGCCCCCTCACGCCGAAAGACCGTTGGTGGGAGCACACCGCATCGAGTTGGTGGTTCGACATGGCCATGTTGGCCCTTCTCAGCGTGGGCTACCTGGCGTTCGTGCGCTGGAAGATCCGGCTCAAGGGCGCCTGACCCATTCAGCCGCACGCTGTCCACAACGACTGTCCGCGCGAAGAACACCGGCATGCATCCGGCGGTATTCTTTTCGCTGTGAGTCAGGACGACCTCAGAGCCGAGATCCGCGATTTTCGGCATGCCACGACCACGAGTTTTAACGCACTGCGGGCGGACTTCGTCGACCTCCGACAGGACTTCAGCGATCTCCGGGATCACGTTGACCGCGGCTTTATCGAAATGCGTGGGAAGCTGGACGCGACCGCGGCCGGCCAGCAGCACATCGTCGGACTCGTCGAGTCGCTGATCGACCAGCAGAACCGCTAGAGCCGGACCCTGGTCCGGATCCTGGTCGTCTCGCAGGAGAACTTCGATCCGCAGAAGACCGGATAGGTAACAGCTTGTTCGACATCAAGCCTGCCCACATCACTGCGTATTGTGCAATCGACCTCAGCGAGACCGACGGGAGCGCGCAGATGACGGATTGGCTGAAGCCGGTCACCCTCACAGGTGAGCATGTACGGCTTGAACCGCTTTCTGATGCACACCATGACGCACTCTGCGAGGCGGTTCGTGACGGAGAACTCTGGCGACTTTGGTATACCGCCATCCCAGATCCGACTCAGATGCACCACGAGATTCAGCGCCGCCTTGACGAGCAGGACCGTGGCACCATGTGTCCCTTTGCCGTCGTCGACCCGGCCACCGACCGCGCAGTGGGAATGACTACCTACATGAACATCGACCCGGCGAACCGTCGCGTGGAGATCGGATCGACGTGGTACCGCCACTCTGTCCAGCGAACCGCTCTCAACACCGAAGCCAAGCGCCTGCTGCTGTCCCACGCGTTCGACGATCTTGATTGCATAGCGGTGGAGTTCCGCACGCACTTCTTCAACCACGCAAGCCGTCGTGCAATCGAGCGCCTGGGCGCCAAGCTCGATGGCGTCCTCCGCAGCCATCAGATAAACCGGCATCCGGGCGCCCGGGATACGTTGCGAGACACGTGTGTCTACAGCCTCATCGCTGGCGAGTGGCCAACGGTGCGGGCCCACCTTGACTTCACACTCGGCGCCTCATCCCCGGCCTGAATCGCACGTGTTCCGCATCCTGTTCGTCTCTCCGCGCATCGCGCCGAACACCGGCAATGCCATCCGCATGGTGGCTGGCACAGGCTGCGAACTGCATCTCGTCGAACCACTGGGCTTCGACTTGTCCGAACCGAAGTTGAGGCGCGCGGGCCTCGACTACCACGACCTGGCGTCGGTGACCGTCCACCCGTCGCTGGAAGCGGCGTGGGACCGGTTCGGGCCTGCGCGGGTCTTCGCGTTCACCGCGCATGCCGAACGGTCCTTCGCGGAGATCACCTATCGGCCCGGGGACGTGCTGATGTTCGGGCCGGAGCCAACCGGCCTGGACCGGACCACACTGGCAGATCCGCACATCACTGAGCAGGTGCGCATCCCGATGGTGCCGGGCCGACGATCGCTGAATCTGTCCAACGCCGCGGCGGTGGCGGCTTATGAGGCGTGGCGACAGCAGGGCTTTTCAGGAGCGGTCTGAATCACCAGCTGTCCCAGTGAGTCAACTCCTCGGCAGGCAGTCTCTTGGCCAGCTTGAAGTCGGTGCCCTTGGTGTAGGCGATCGGAAATAGGCCACCCTGGGTGTAGCGGTCGAACGGGATGCCAAGCAACTCGGCAGCCTGCTGTTCCCCGGCGCCGAGGAGGTGCAGTGTGGTCCACGCTGTCCCCAGGCCCCGGGAGCGCAGTGCCAACATGAAACTCCAAACCGCCGGCAGCAGCGATCCCCAGAACGACGCCTGGACGCCGGCCTCGGCGCGATCCGGGCGCCCCTCGAGCACCGGAATCATCATCACCGGAGCCTGCTCAAGGTTCTGGGCGAGGTACTTCGCTGAACTCACGACTGCGTCCATCTGCTTGTCGCGGATATCGCCCCGCGACGGCTTGGGCTGGTCGAGATACGGGTTGGCCGCCGCGCGGTAGATGTCGGCCAGCGCCTTCTTCTTGGCGGCGTCCTCGACGAACACCCATTGCCAGCCCTGGGCATTGGAGCCGGTGGGCGCCTGCAGAGCGATGTCCAGGCACTCCATCAGCACCTCGCGGGGAACCGGCTTGTCGAAGTCGAGGCGTTTGCGCACCGAACGGGTGGTGGTCAGGACTTCGTCAGCGCTGAGGTTCAGATCCATGGGCGCGAGCGTACTCATGATTGTCCGCGGGACTACCGGAAGTCGCGGGACCGGGATCCGACGGTCATCGTGATGGGGCGCATACGCTCGGCCAGCACCGTGACCGCTCCACTCGCATTCTGCACCTGACCGCGGATCAGCAACGCACTCGCCGTCTGTGCCAGGCGCCGGTGTCGCGCCCACACCCCGGTACTGCACAGCACGTTGACCATGCCCGTCTCGTCCTCAAGGTTCATGAACGTCACTCCCCTGGCCGTCGCCGGTCGCTGCCGGTGAGTCACCGCACCGGCGACCAGCACCCGGCTGCCGTCGAGAACCTCCCCGAGCCTCTCGGCCGGGATGACCCCCAGCGCGTCGAGGTCGGCGCGCAGGAACTGAGTCGGGTAGCTGTCCGGGGAGACGCCGGTGGCCCAGACATCGGCTGCGGCAAGTTCCGTCTCGCTCATACCGGGCAGGGCCGGAACATGCGACGACGAGCCCACCCCGGGCAGCCGGTCAGGTCGCTCGGCAGCCGCCGCTCCCGCTGCCCAGAGCGCCTCCCGGCGAGCCAGCCCGAAGCATCCGAGCGCCCCGGCGGTGGCCATCGATTCGACCTGGGGAACCGAAAGCTGCACTCGACCGGTCAGATCCAGCAGTGAGGCGTAGGAGCCGCCGGCCTGGCGCTCGGCGACGATGCGAGTGGCCAGGTCGTCACCGATGTGACGGACCGTCCCAAGCCCCAACCGAACCTCGAGTCCGCCGTTCTCCAGCGTGGCGTGCGCAAGACTGGCATTGACGTCGGGCCCATGTACGACAACCCCGTGCCGGCGGGCATCGGCAACCAGCGACTGCGGGGAGTAGAACCCCATCGGCTGTGCCCGCAGCAGCGCAGCACAGAAGGCCGCCGGATGGTGCAGCTTGAACCAGGACGAGTAGAACACCAGCGAGGCGAATGACAGCGAATGACTTTCCGGGAAACCGAAATTGGCGAACGCCGCCAACTTCTCGTAGATCCGGTCGGCCACCTCGCCGGTGATGCCGTGACGTTCGGCCATGCCGGCGTAAAACCTCATTCGCAGCCGTTGCATCTTCTCAGTGGAGCGCTTGGCCCCCATGGCCCGGCGCAATTGGTCGGCCTCGGCTGGCGAGAACCCGGCGCAGTCCACCGCCAACTGCATCAACTGTTCCTGAAAAAGCGGTACCCCCAACGTCTTCCGCAGAGCGGACTCCATCGACGGATGGTCATAGGTCACCGGCTCCACGCCGTTGCGGCGCTTGATGTAGGGATGCACCGAACCGCCCTGGATCGGACCGGGGCGGATCAGCGCGACCTCGACCACCAGGTCGTAGAACACCCGCGGCTTGAGCCGCGGCAGGGTGGCCATCTGGGCGCGGGACTCCACCTGAAACACTCCAACCGAATCCGCCCGCTGCAGCATCTCGTAGACGGCCGGCTCGGCAAGGTCGAGACGGGCCAGATCAACCTCGATACCCTTGTGCTCAGCGAGCAGGTCGATGGCATAGTGCAGCGCGGAGAGCATGCCCAGACCGAGCAGATCGAACTTGACCAAACCGATTGCCGCACAGTCGTCTTTGTCCCACTGCAACACACTGCGGCCCGGCATGCGAGCCCACTCCACCGGGCACACGTCGGCGATCGGCCGGTCGCAGATCACCATGCCGCCGGAGTGGATACCCAGGTGCCGGGGCAGATCCCGGATCTGCATCGACAGATCGACCACCTGTTCGGGAATACCGTCGAGGTCGGGTGAGTCCGCCACTGGACCCCACCTGCTTATCTGCTTGCTCCAGGCATCCTGCTGCCCTTGGGAGAAACCCAGAGCCCTGGCCATGTCGCGCACTGCACTGCGCCCGCGGTAGGTGATCACGTTGGCGACTTGGGCAGCATAGTCGCGGCCATATCTCTCGTAGACGTACTGAATCACCTGTTCACGCAGGTCCGACTCGATATCGATGTCGATGTCGGGTGGTCCGTCCCGGGCCGGGGAGAGAAACCGTTCGAACAACAGCTCGTTGGCCACCGGGTCGACGGCGGTGACGCCCAGGGCGTAACAGACCGCGGAGTTAGCCGCCGAACCCCGACCCTGACACAGGATGTTGTTGCGACGGCAGAACTCGGTGATGTCGTGCACCACCAGGAAATAGCCCGGAAAGTTCAGCGCGGCGATCACGCTGAGTTCCCGCTCGATCTGAGCGTAGGCACGTGGCGCGGCACTCGGCGGTCCGTAGCGCCTGGCGGCCCCAGCCATCGTCAGCTCGCGCAACCAGCTGTCTTCGGTGTGGCCGTCAGGCACGTCGAAGGGCGGCAGCCGCGGTGCGATCAGGGCCAATTCGAAGGCGCACTGCTCGCCCAGATCGGCTGCCGCGGTAACGACCTCGGGGCGCCCGGCGAACAACCGGGCCATCTCTTCCCCCGAGCGCAGATGGGAACCGCCCAGCGGGGCCAGCCAGCCGGCCGCGTCATCCAGCGATTGCCGCGCCCGGATCGCGGCCATGGCCGCCGCCAGACGGCCGCGGCCCGGATCGGCGAAATGCGCAGCGGTGGTGGCGACCATCCCGACCCCGAAGCGTGGCGCAAGTTCGGCCAGTGCGGCATTGCGCTCGTCGTCGAGGGGGTGGCCGTGATGGGTCAACTCGACGCTGACCCGCTCGCTGCCGAACCGGTCCACCAGGCCGGCCAGCGCGGCCGCAGCCGCTTCCGGGCCACCCGATGAAAGCGCCCGTCGCACATGACCTTTGCGGCACCCTGTGAGAATGTGCCAGTGCCCACCGGCGGCCTCGACCAGAGCGTCGTAGTCATAGCGCAACCGGCCCTTCTCGCCACCGGCCAAGTGGGCGGCGGCCAGTTGACGAGAGAGCCGCCGATATCCTTCCGGCCCGCGCGCCAGCACCAGCAGATGCGGACCCGGCGGGTCGGGATCCTCAGTGCGCGGAGTGGGCGTCAGCGACAGCTCGGCACCGAAGACGGTTTCGATACCCAGATCCTTGGCCGCCTCGGCGAATCGCACCACTCCGTACAGCCCGTCATGGTCGGTCAGCGCGATGGCGCGCAGATCCAACCGCGCAGCCTCCTCCACCAGTTCCTCCGGGGTGGCGGCGCCGTCGAGGAAGCTGAACGCCGAGTGTGCGTGCAACTCGGCGTAGGGCACGCCGGGCCGGCGCAGTCGGTCAATCTCGGGCGCCCGGTAGCCGTCGCGCTTACGCGACCAGGCCGGACCGGGGGCCGAATGCAGCGGGGGTCTGCTGTTGAGCACCCGCTCCATCTCGGTCCAGGTCGGCGGCCCGTCGCTCCATCCCATTCGCACATTTTATCGAACGCATGTTCGATAGATCAAGGCTGGCCGTTGGCCTTAGGCTCGTCCGGTGACTTCTCCAGAGACCCATCCCGCCGAACCACACGTCGGGGCCATCAACACCAAGCTGAACTGGCTGCGCGCCGGGGTTCTCGGCGCCAACGACGGCATCGTCTCGGTCGCCGGCATCGTCATCGGCGTGGCCGCGGCAACCACCGACCGGGGCCCCATCTTCGCAGCCGGCGTAGCCGGACTGGCCGCCGGCGCGCTGTCGATGGCACTGGGCGAGTACGTCTCGGTGAGCACCCAGCGGGACACCGAAAAGGCCTTGCTGGCAAAGGAGAGCTGGGAGCTTTCCAACAAGCCGGACGAGGAGTTCGCCGAACTCGTGGGGCTCTACCGGGCGAAGGGACTGTCCGAGGACACCGCGCGGACGGTGGCCCGCGAACTGACCGACCACGATGCCTTCGCCGCGCATGTCGACATCGAACTCGGCATCGACCCCGACGAACTGACCAACCCGTGGCACGCCGCGATCTCCTCGGCGATTTCATTCACCATCGGGGCGCTGCTCCCCATGCTGGCGATCCTGCTGACCCCGCCGACGATGCGCATTCCGGTCACCTTCGTAGCGGTACTGATCGCACTGGGTATCACCGGCTGGATGAGCGCCCGTCTCGGCGGCGCCGACTCGATGCGGGCGACCAAGCGGGTGGTCGTCGGCGGCGCCTTGGCGATGGCCATCACCTATCTGGTCGGTCTCGCCATGGGCGGGGTCATCTGAATCAGGCGGTGTACTCGGCGACCCCGTCGTCGAGCACCACGCGGGAGTTGGACCCGTCCGATCCGGCGGCTTCGGTGCGATAGACCGCCCGGCCTTCTGCGGTGCGCCAAATCGAGGTCGTCAGCGTCTCGCCCGGAAAAACCGGGGACGAGAACCGCGCAGCCATGGCCGTCAGGTTCGCTGCCCTGCCGTCGGCCAATTCGGCCAACAGGGCCCGGCCGGCGAACCCATAGGTGCATAACCCGTGCAGTATCGGCTTGTCGAAACCGGCAAGCTCCCGGGCGAACCACGGATCACTGTGCAGCGGATTTCGGTCACCGGAGAGCCAGTAGATCAACGCCTGATCATCGCGGGTCGACAGCGCGACGCGTGCATCAGGTTCACGGTCGGGGAACTCCGGAGACGACGGCCGCTGGCCGGGCTCACCCCCGAACCCGCCGGCCCCGCGGATGACCAGAGTGGTCAACGTCTCGGCGACCTCAACGCCGGTCGCCGGATCGCTGCCGCGGGCGCGCAGCATGATGATCGCGTTCTTGCCCTCGCCTTTGTCCTGGATGTCGGCGACTTCAGAGACCACGGACAGCGCACCGGCAGGCGGGAGGGGGGCCGAGAGGCGGATCTCCTGCGAGCCGTGCAGCAGCCTCCCCCAGTTGAACGAACCAACCAGCGGCGCGGCAGCGAACCCCATGCAGCAGATCACCGCAAAAGTCGGAAACACCTGTTGCGGAGTGTCGTGGCTGTTCTCGGTTGTGAACGCCAGGTCGTCGGCACCGGCACCCACGCCCAGGGCGTAAAGCAGCGTGTCGCGGTCTGTCCACTCATAGGTTCGGGGTTCTGTCACCGCGCCTATTGCGGTGGGGTCGATTGCCACTTGGAGTCCCTCCTGGGGGTTGAGATAAGGATCTCATCGTCACACTGGCGGGATTTCGCTCCGCAAGGGCGATCGACAAGGCACCCTAGTCAGCATGCATCGTTCTCTGCTCCGGAGCATCCTTGGGATCTTCGCCGCCTTGATGGCCGTCGTCCTGATGGCGGCCTGCAGTTCGTCGAACCCCGAGGTACGCCAAATCACCCTGACCCTGGTGCGGCATGCCGAGTCCACGGCGAACGCAAAGGGGCTGATCAACACCAAGCCGCCTGGCCCGCCGCTGTCGGCCGAAGGCCAAAAGCAGGCGGAGGCGCTGGCCAGCAAGCTCAAAGGCGGCGACTACGACGGCGTCTACTCCTCGGAGTTGCTCCGCTCCGAGCAGACTGCCGAACCGGCCGCCAAGGCGCTCGATGAGAAGGTGGAGGTACTGCCCGGTCTCAACGAGATCTCGGCAGGCTGGTACGAGGATCTCCCGGTGGACAGGTCCGAAGCGACCTACCTGCTGCCGATGAACTACTGGTTGACCAGCAACCGCAAATTCACCATTCCCGGATCGGTGAACGGAAACCAGTTCAACGCCCAGTTCAGTGATGCCGTGCAACACATCTACGACAGTGGCAACAACAAGCCGATCGCGTTCTCCAGCGGCAACGCCATCATGATGTGGGTCCTGCTGAACGTGACCAACCCGAAGGACAGCCTCCGTACCGATCACCCGCTGCCGAACACCGGCCGTGTCGTGGTCACCGGAAACCCGGTAACCGGGTGGACCCTCAAGGAATGGGACGGGATCACCGACTTCTCCGTCGGGGCCACCGGCGACTGACACCGGTATTCGCCGACGTCGACACCGGGATCGACGACGCCCTCGCACTGGTCTTTCTGCTGGCCAGCAGCGACGCCGATCTGATCGGGCTGGCCGCGACAGCCGGAAATGTCAGCGTGGACCAGGTGTGCCGCAACAACCTGGGCCTCCTGCGGGTATGTGGCCGGTCCGGCGTGCCGGTGTCCCGGGGAGCCGACCAGCCGCTGGCAACCCCACTGCGCACGGCCGAGGACACCCACGGGCCGACGGGCCTGGGCTATGCCCAACTACTGGCACCCGCCGAGCAGGGGCCGACCGAGTACGACGCCGCCGAAGCGTGGGGGCGCGCCGCGCGTGCCCGTCCCGGCGTTCTGGTCGGGGTGGCCACCGGCCCCCTGACGAATTTGGCGCTGGCATTACGCGCCGAGCCGGCGCTGCCGAGCCTGCTGGGGCGGCTGGTGGTCGTGGGCGGACGGAACACCGTGGTGGACCCGGAGGCCGCTGCCGAGGTGTACGCGGCCTGGGGGCGGGCCGCGCAGGCGAATGTCATTGGTGTTGACAAACTTCCGCTCCTCTGTGGACCCGACGTCACCGAGCGTGCGGTGGTGACCCCCGAGTTCCTGCGCCGCCTGGCCGATGCGGCGGGGTCGGCGGCGAATCCGTTGTGGGACGTGTTGGAGAACTCCGTTCGGTTCCGGTTCGAGGTCAACGTCGAACGGGGCGTGGGCAATCTGGCCTACCTGCACGACCCGGTGGCTGTGGCGGTGGCGCTGGATCCCGGACTCATCGAGACTCGACTCGCCGCCGTCGACGTCAGCCCGACCGGAAGCGCGGAACCGGGTCGAACGACCCTGAGCTGGGATCATCGGACCCCCAACGCCCAGGTTGCCGTCGACGTCGACGCGGCAACATTTCTCGAACGTTTCCTGGAGCGGGTGGGGCGGTTCGCCCGCCGGACCGGTCATTCGTAGACACCTTCCAGATACCACCGCCGCTGGCGGTAGCAGAGCAGTAGTGCCTGCGGAGGTGCCCCGTCGATGAGCACCTGTGCACGAGCCGCGCGCCCGGTCCGGGCATGCTCGGGGTCCCACCATCGTTCGTCGACCGGCCAGGGACCCGCCCACCAACTCAGCGCACCACGAACACCGGCGCCGTCCAACCGTGCCGGTTCGGCACTGAACAGACCACGTACAGTCACCTGCACCGGATTACCTTGGCTGTCAAGGAGTTCCACGGCATTACTCCCTGATTCGATGACTGCCGGCGATGGTTCCGGAAGTTGGCCGGGCCAGGGCCGGTCGGGGGCGGACCCGGGCACCAGTTCGTCGCCGAACGGAGTCAGGGTTATCCGCTCGGCAGGCCCCCGACCGCCGCTGAGCGTCGGAATCTGCACGGCCTCCTGGCCAAGCAGACCTTGCACCCGGACCAGTGCCCGACGGGCCCGCAACCGGTCGTCTTCGCCGAGACCACCCCACAACGGCAGTTGAAGCGCTTCTGCGGAAACGACTTCCACCGGCTGCAACCTCAACATCGCCACCGGTCCGGTGGGCCGACCCGCACCAGCCCGCCGGGACAGCCAGCCGTCAAGCTGCCAACGCACCCGGTCCGCGGTGGCGTCCTCAGTCAGCGGCTCGGCGCACCGCCATACCCGGGTGAGTTCACCTCCGCCGACGGTGACGGCGTGGATGGCCAGCCGGGTGCACCCGACACCGGCCGACTCCAGACTGCGGTGCAGCGCAGCAGCCAGCGTCCGCCCTGCGAAGGCGGCGGCATCGACCCGTTCGACCGGCGGGTCGCAGTTCAACACGGCATCGAGTTCCGGAGGCAAATCCCGACCGGACGGCCCTCGTCCGGGCTCACCGGCGGCCATCCGGTGTGCCAACACCGCATCGGAGCCGAACCGCGAGGACACATCCCGCCCCGGCAGTGCCGCGAACTGACCGAAGGTGCGGATTCCCATACGCCACAACAAGTCGGCAAGCTCGGTCCGGCCCGGACCGGACAGGCTCGGCTCGCACGCCAACTGTCTGATCGACAATCCGGCCAGGAACTGCCCATCCGCACCGGGAGCCACCACCTGGCCGGATCTGGCGGCGAAGACCGCGGTCGCGAGTTGATCGGCAATACCCACCTGACACTCGGCGCCGGCGGCAGCCACGGCATCGACCAGCCGTTCCGCTGCGACTTCCTCGGAGCCGAAATAGCGGGCTGCACCGCGAACGGGCAGTACCAGCAGACCTGGTCTCAGCACCTCGGCACGGGGCACCACCTCGTCGACCGCCGCCGTCACTCCCTCGAAAAACCGCGCGTCCCGATCCGAGTCGGCAGCTACGACATGCACCTGCGGGCAACGGGCCTGTGCCTCTCGCCGACGCAGACCGCGCCGCACCCCGGCCGCTCGAGCCGCCGCCGAACAGGCGACTACCCGATTGGCGAAGGTGACCGCGACCTGTGCGGTGACGGGCAGTCCGGCTGATACCGCCGCGGCCATGGCGGGCCAGTCCATGCACCAGATCGCCAGCACCCGCCCAGTCATCTCAGCCCGGTCATCGAATAGTGCACCCGATGCGTACCGCAGCGATACGGCCAGACCCTGGACCCGCGGTGACCTCGTAGCCCCGTACCCGCGCATCCACCCGCATGGAGGCACCCTGCCACTGTCCCTGGGTCACCAGCAGAGTGCAGCCGCGCTGTCGCGCCCGGGCTACCACAGCCCTCGACCGGGTCGGTGACACCGAGCAACCGGCCAGACCGAGCACCACCAGATCCATCCCGTCGATCAGGACCGCGACGATCTCGACCGGATCGGCACCCGGGTCGGGGATGACCGCGAGTCGGCTCAGGTCGGCACCCATCTCGGCAGCGGCCAGCAATCCGAAGCCCGGCAGGCCTACAACGGCCACATGGCCCCCAGCGGCGGTCACCGCGGCGACCATGCTCACCGGCAGCGACCGCGCCCCGGAAAGCACCGCCACCGCGCCCCTCGGCAACCCGCCGGGAAGGACTCCGGCCAGCAATTCCGGGACTGGCAGCGAACTTTCAGAACTCGGCAAGAGCTCAGCTGGCCGCTCCTCGACATGCCGGCGGAGGCCGACCTTCCCGGATACTGCCGCGATCTGTCGCCGGAGGTGTTCCAGCTGTTCAGCGCGGTCGAATTGCCCCTTCTTCAGGGCGATAGCAGCCGTCATCGCCACCTCCGGAAACGGTCGACATTCAACTATTTTCGAATGTATGTTCGATTATCAGTAGTAAACACCCACCCACTGACACCGTCAAGAGGTCTGACAGCATGAGGAAATGAACCCCGCCATGAACCCCCACCAGGCCGAGAAGGTCGCTCACGGAACCGGTTTCGTCGCCGCCCTCGACCAGAGCGGCGGCAGTACACCCAAGGCGCTACGGCTCTACGGGATCCCGGAGAGCGCCTACTCCGGCGAGAGCCAGATGTTCGATCTGGTGCACCAGATGAGGACCCGGATCATCACCAGTCCGAGCTTCGACGGCAGCCGGATCATCGCGGCCATCCTGTTCGAGGACACCATGGACCGTGCCATCGAGGGCCGTCCGACTGCCGATTACCTGTGGAACGTCAAGAACATCGTGCCGATCTTGAAGGTGGACAAAGGACTCGAAGCCGAACAGGACGGTGCGCAGGTGATGAAACCGATCCCCGGTCTGGACGCGCTACTGTCCCGTGCACGCGCCCAGGGCATCTTCGGCACCAAGATGCGCTCCGTCATCAAGACCCCCGGCGCGGGGCTCGACCGGGTGATCGATCAACAGTTCCAGATAGCGCGACAGATCCTGGATGCCGGCCTGGTGCCGATCATCGAACCGGAGGTCGACATCCACAGCCCGGACAAGGCCGGGGCCGAGAAGCAGTTGCGGTCCGCGATCATCGATCACCTCGCGGCGCTGGGCAACGACCAGCAGGTGATGCTGAAGCTGACCCTGCCCGAGACCAACGATCTCTACCTCGACCTCGTAGACGACGCCCGGGTGATGCGGGTGCTCGCGCTGTCGGGTGGATACAGCCGCGCCGAGGCCTGCGAAAGACTGTCGCGCAACCACGGAGTGATCGCCAGCTTTTCCCGGGCGCTCACCGAAGGGCTGAGCGCCCAGCAGAGCGACGCCGAGTTCGACCGGACTTTGGACACGGCGATCGATGAAATCGCCACCGCGTCAAGTACCTAGTCAGAGGAGCCGAACAATCAAGCCCAACCCGGCCTGACGGGTCACTCCCACTCGATGGTGCCCGGCGGCTTGCTGGTGACGTCCAGCACCACCCGGTTGACCTCAGGCACCTCGTTGGTGATCCGGGTCGAAATGCGCTCCAGCACGTCGTAAGGCACCCGGGTCCAGTCGGCGGTCATCGCGTCCTCACTGGACACCGGCCGCAGCACCACCGGATGTCCATAAGTCCGCCCGTCGCCCTGGACACCCACCGAACGCACGTCGGCGATCAGCACCACGGGACACTGCCAGATCTGATGATCCAGTCCGGCCGAGGTCAGTTCCCTCCGGGCGATCAGATCAGCCCGACGCAGGGTCGCCAGTCGCTCTGATGTGACCTCGCCGATGATCCGGATGCCCAGCCCAGGACCTGGGAAGGGCTGGCGGGCGACGATGTCCTCCGGCAGTCCCAGTTCCCGGCCGATCGCCCGCACCTCATCCTTGAACAGCAGTCGCAGCGGCTCGACCAGCTTGAACTTCAGGTCGGGCGGCAAACCGCCGACATTGTGGTGGCTCTTGATGTTGGCCGTGCCTGCTCCCCCGCCGGACTCCACGACGTCGGGGTAGAGCGTGCCTTGCACAAGGAAGTCGACGTGGTGTCCGTGCGAGTCGCTGGAGACCATCAGGTCCCGCACAGCACCCTCGAAACACCGGATGAACTCCCGCCCGATGATCGTCCGTTTGCCCTCGGGGTTACTCACCCCCGACAGCGCCTCGAGGAACCTCACCTCCGCGTCAACGGTCACCAGCCGGGCTCCGGTGGCCGCCACGAAGTCCCGTTGCACCTGTTCGCGCTCCCCCGCCCGCAGCAGGCCGTGGTCGACGAACACGCACGTCAGTCGGTCGCCGATCGCCCGTTGAACCAGTGCGGCAGCCACCGCGGAGTCCACTCCCCCGGACAGCCCGCAGATGGCGTAGCCATCGCCGATCTGCTCGCGGACCGACTCGATGAGGGCCTCGGCGATATTGGCCGGCGTCCACGCCGGGGGGATGCCGGCGAACTCGTGCAGAAACCGGCTGAGCACCTGCTGGCCGTGTGGAGTGTGGATCACCTCGGGGTGGTACTGCACCCCGGCCAGCCGACGGGCGCGGTCCTCGAACGCCGCAACCGGCGCTCCCGCACTGGAGGCCACCACGTCGAAACCGGCTGGCGCGGCGGTCACCGCGTCGCCATGGCTCATCCACACCGGTTGGAATCCGGGCAGGCCCGAATGGAGTTCGCCGCCGAGCACGTTGAGCTCAGTGCGGCCGTATTCGCTGGTCCCGGTACGTTCCACCGTACCGCCCAGGACCTGGGCCATCGCCTGAAACCCGTAACAGATGCCGAACACCGGCACTCCAAGGTCGAACACCGCCGGGTCGAGCCGCGGGGCTTCATCGGCGTACACGCTGGCCGGGCCGCCGGAGAGCACGATCGCTTGCGGGTCCCTGGCCTTGATCTCCTCGACGCTTGCGGTGTGCGGGATGACCTCAGAGAACACCCGGGCCTCCCGGACCCGCCGGGCGATCAACTGCGCGTACTGGGCGCCGAAATCCACCACCAGCACGGGGCGGGGTGATGTGGACGGTTGCACCGGCACAGTCTAAAGGCGGGGTCTCGCAGGTGTGGCCAGACGGCCGCGCCGTCCGACGAGGTCGCTATCGCGAACGGACCGGGGAAATCGGGAGATTGCGCAGGCCGCCGGGTGCGTTGGCCGGCACCACCGGCCGCTTCGGTGCGATCGGCGACATCGGCTGGTAGGGCTGACCCTGGTCCGGGCGCTGGTCCTGCTCACCCTTGTTCGGCCACAGTGACGCCGCTCGTTCAGCCTGGGCCGTGATGGACAGCGAGGGATTGACCCCGAGGTTGGCCGAGATCGCCGCACCGTCGACGACGTAGAGCGACGGGTAGCCGTATACGCGGTGGTACGGGTCGATGACGCCGGTGGCCGGGCTGTCGCCGATCACCGCGCCGCCCAGGAAGTGGGCGGTCAGCGGGACATTGAACATCTCGCCCCAGGTACCGGCGGCGACGCCGTCAATCTTCTCGGCGATCCGGCGGGTCACCTCGTTGCCGACCGGAATCCAAGTCGGGTTGGGCTCGCCGTGCCCCTGCTTGCTGGTCATCCGCCGCCCGAACAGGCCTTTGCGCGTGAAGGTCGTGATCGAGTTGTCCAAGTGCTGCATGACCAAGGAGATCATCGAGCGCTCGCTCCACTTCCGCACTGTCAGCACCCGCAACGCCCCGCGCGGGTTGGTCACCGCCGACCGCAGCAATTGCTTCCACCGCGGCACGTCGGTGCCACTGGGGCCGGAGCCGTCGGTCATGAGCGTTTGCAGCAGGCCCATCGCGTTGGAGCCCTTGCCGTAACGACACGGCTCGATGTGGGTGTCCGCGCTCGGGTGAATCGACGACGTAATGGCCACACCGTGGGTGAGGTCGAGATCCGGGGAGGCGTGGTAGCGCCCAGCGCCGACGATGGACTCCGAGTTGGTGCGGGTGAGCACACCGAGCCGGTCGGACAGCCGCGGCAGCACACCCATGTCGCGCATGGAGAACAACAGTTTCTGGGTGCCGTAGGTGCCGGCCGCCAGAATCACGTGGCGCGCTGTGAAGGTGGACTTATAGGTGCGCACCCATCGGCCGGTGCGGACGGTGTCGACCTCCCAGCTGCCGTCCGCAACTTGCCGCAGGCCGGTCACCGTGGTCATCGGAAGGACCTGCGCCCCGGCTTTTTCGGCCAGCCCTAGGTAATTCTTGACCAGGGTGTTCTTGGCGCCGTGCCGACATCCGGTCATGCACTCGCCGCACTCGATGCAACCGGTTCGGTCGGGTCCCACGCCGCCGAAGTAGGGATCGGGCACCGTCTTACCGGGCTGCTTGCCGTCGACCCCGAAGAACACCCCGACCGGCGTGGGGGTGTAGGTGTCACCGCAGCCCATCTCGTCGGCGACTTCCTTCATGATCCGGTCGGCGTCGGTGAAGGTGGGATTCTTGACCACACCCAGCATCCGCTGCGCCTGGTCGTAGTGCGGCATCAACTCTGAACGCCAGTCGGTGATGTGCGACCACTGCTTGTCGTTGAAGAACGGGTCCGGCGGTACATAGAGCGTATTGGCGTAATTCAGCGAGCCGCCGCCCACACCGGCTCCGGCAAGGATCATGGCGTTTCTCAGTAGGTAGATTCGCTGAATGCCGTAGCACCCGAGTTTGGGCGCCCAAAGAAACTCGCGCAGTCGCCAGGATGTCTTGGCGAACTCGTGGTCGGCGAAGCGTCGGCCGGCCTCCAGCACGCCGACCTTGTACCCCTTCTCGGTCAGCCGCAGCGCGCTGACGCTGCCGCCGAACCCAGAGCCGATGATCAGTACGTCGTAGTCCGGTTCCATCCGTCCAATATAGGCAGATCAACCTTCGCCGAACAGCGGGTCAGCTGCCGACGGTCAGCCCGACCTTCTGGAACTCCTTGAGGTCGCAGTAGCCAGCCTTGGCCATCGAACGACGCAGGCCGCCGACGAGATTCAACGCACCGAACGGGTCGTCGGAGGGCCCGTTGAGCACGCGGTCAAGCTTCGGTCGCTCGCCAAGGGCGACCTGCAACAGCGCCCCGCGAGGCAGAGAGGGATGGGCGGCCGCCGAAGGCCAGAACCAGCCCCCGCCGGGCGCCTCCGCTGCGGCGGCCAACGGCGTGCCGAGCAGCACCGCATCCGCGCCGCACGCGATGGCCCGGGCCAGATCGCCGGAAGTGTGAATGTCACCGTCGGCCAGCACGTGCACATACCGTCCGCCGGTCTCGTCGAGGTACTCGCGCCGCGCTGCGGCCGCGTCGGCGATGGCAGTCGCCATCGGCACACTGATACCGAGCACTTCGTCGTTGGTGGTGACCCCCGAGGTGGACCCGTAGCCGACGATGACCCCGGCGGCGCCGGTGCGCATCAGGTGCAGGGCGGTGCGGTGGTCCAACACTCCTCCGGCCACAACCGGGACGTCGAGTTCGGAGATGAAGGTCTTCAGGTTCAGCGGCGCACCGTTCGACGCGACCCGTTCGGCGGAGATGATGGTGCCCTGAATGACCAGAAGGTCGATCCCGGCAGCCACCAGGGTCGGGGTCAGAGCCTGGGCGTTCTGTGGGCTGACCCGCACGGCAGTAGTGACCCCGGCCTCGCGGATTCGGCTCACCGCGGCACCGAGCAGATCGAGGTCCAGCGGCGCGGCATGAAGTTGCTGCAGCAGCCGAACAGCGGTCGACGGATGCTCGTCCTTGGCGGCGGCCGCGACCACCTGGGCGAGTTTGTCCTCGATGTCGGTGTGGCGGCCGATGAGCCCCTCGCCGTTGAGCACACCCAACCCGCCCAATCGGCCGAGTTCGATGGCGAACTCCGTCGAGACCACCGAGTCGGTGGGGTGGGCCACCACCGGGATCTCGAAACGATAGGCGTCCAACTGCCACGACGTCGACACATCCTGGGATGACCGGGTCCGCCTGGACGGAACGATGTTGACGTCGCCGAGCTCGTAGGTGCGGCGGGCGGTGCGACCCATACCGATTTCAACCATGTCGCGCATGAGTAGTCCCTATCTAGCGCGCGTAGTAGTTGGGCGCTTCGACGGTCATGGTGATGTCGTGCGGATGGCTCTCCTTGAGCCCGGCCGCGGTGATCTGCACGAACTGCGCCCGCTGCAGTTGGGCGATCGTGGCCGCGCCGGTATAGCCCATCGCAGCACGCAGTCCGCCGGTGAGCTGATGGATGACGGTGGCCAGCGGGCCGCGGAACGGCACCCGGCCCTCGATTCCCTCGGGCACCAACTTGTCCTCGGACAGGACGTCGTCCTGGAAGTAGCGATCCTTGGAGAAGGACCCCCGGACACCGCCGGCAGCACCGCGGCCCTGCATGGCGCCCAGCGAACCCATTCCGCGGTAACTCTTGAACTGCTTGCCGTTGACGAAGATCAAGTCTCCGGGCGCTTCGGCGGTACCGGCCAGAAGCGAGCCCAGCATCGCGGTGGAGGCACCCGCAGCCAGGGCCTTGGCGATGTCGCCGGAATACTGCAAACCACCGTCGGCGATCACCGGAACCCCGGCCGGCGCGCACACCGCGTGCGCTTCCATAATCGCGGTGATCTGCGGTGCACCCACCCCGGCCACGACCCGCGTAGTGCAGATCGAACCCGGTCCGACGCCGACCTTGACGGCGTCGGCTCCGGCCTCGACCAACGCCGCGGCCGCACTGCGGGTGGCGACGTTGCCGCCAACCACCTCGACCTTCTGTCCCACCTCGCCCTTGAGCTTGCCGACCATGTCCAGCACGCGGCGATTGTGGGCATGGGCGGTGTCGACGATCAAGACGTCGACACCGGCGTCGGCCAGGGCCATCGCCCGCTCCCAGGCGTCGTCGCCGACACCCACGGCTGCACCCACCAGAAGCCGGCCGTCGCTGTCCTTGGTCGCGTTGGGATGTTGCTCGGTCTTGACGAAATCTTTGACGGTGATCAGACCGGTCAGCCTGCCGTGCCCGTCGACGATGGGCAGTTTCTCGATCTTGTTGCGCCGCAGCAGGCCCAGAGCCGCGTCGGCGGAAACACCCTCCTGCGCGGTGACCAGTGGCGACTTGGTCATGACCTCGGCGACGCGCTTGCTCATGTCGACTTCAAAGCGCATATCGCGGTTGGTGATGATGCCCACCAGTTCCCCATTGGGATTGACAACCGGCAGGCCGGAGATGCGGAAGCGGGCACACATCGCGTCCACCTCAGCCAGCGTGTTGTCCGGCGAGCAGGTGACCGGGTCGGTGACCATGCCGGCCTCCGAGCGCTTGACCGTCTCGACCTGTCCGGCCTGGTCAGCGATAGCGAGGTTGCGGTGCAACACACCCATGCCTCCAGAGCGGGCCATCGCAATCGCCATGCGGGCCTCGGTGACGGTGTCCATGGCCGAACTGACCAGCGGCACCTTCAACCGGATGTTGCGGGTGAGCTGACTGGAAGTGTCCGCCGCGGCAGGCACGATGTCGGACGCGGCGGGCAGCAGTAGTACGTCGTCAAAGGTCAACCCCAGCATGGCGACCTTGTGCGGATCGTCGCCGCCGGTGCGGACCGGCGAGCTCACGGTGCTGCCTTCAGTTGACATCGATGCGGGCCTTCCATCGGCGGAGGGAGCGAAGACCTCAATCCTATCGGCTCACCAGGTGGTTCCCTGGCGCGATGTCCGGGGCGCTGCGTAGTGTGGAGGCGTGCGCGACCACTTGCCACCCGGCCTGCCACCGGATCCGTTTGCCGATGACCCCCATGACCCGTCGGCGGAGCTTGACGCACTCGAGCCCGGCCAGCCGCTGGACCCGCAGGAACGTGTCGCGGTCGAGGCCGACCTGGCCGATCTGGCCATCTACGAAGCCTTGCTGGCCCGCCGGGGAATCCGCGGCTTGGTGGTGTGCTGCGACGAATGCCAAGAAGACCACTACCACGACTGGGATATGTTGCGGGCCAACCTGCTTCAGCTCCTGGTCGACGGCACCGTGCGCCCGCATGAGCCGGCCTACGACCCCGAGCCCGACTCCTACGTCACCTGGGACTACTGCCGCGGATACGCTGACGCCTCACTCAACGAGGCGACGTCGGATTACGACAACTACCGCTGACCGTTCTCAGCCGAGATCGGACCCGGAATCAGCCCCGGAGTCGCCCCCGGAATCACGACTGTGGTGGTAACCGGCGGCTGCAGTGTCTGCGGCTCTGGTGACGGCGCCGCAGAATCCTGAGATTCCTGCCCGGTGGGCAGCGGAGAATCCGCTGCCGGTGTCGGCACGCCGGTAGTCGCATCGACGTTATTGGAGTTCGGTGCCATCGTCGTGGTCGGCGGCGTCGACTGAGCTGAACCAGATGACGACACGGGCGCCGAAGCGGGCACCGGCGAAGCCGCCGGCGCGGCAGTCGGCGACGTTTCCGGCACACCGGCGTCATTGCTCGATCCCGTTTCCGGTGAGGCGACTTCAGACGGCGCCGAAGCCCCCGAGGTCGTGGCGTCGATCAACGACGGCGAGCTGGGCACACTGGTGGGGGCGACCGTCGGGACAAGTTCGGTCGACGAAGGCGGGACGGTATAGGTGATTCCAGGCGGCGCGCTTGCATTCGGATCGCGACCCACCACCTTGGCCGAAAGGTCGTTGAACTGTTCGATCAACTCCTGCTTCTGGCCGACATCACCGATGCTTTCGACCTGCGAACTGACAGCGACCAGCCGCTCCTGCGCCTGAGTCCAGTCGCCCTGGGAAATCAACTCCTGAACCTGGTTCAGCTCAGTGCGGGCAGCCAGCGCCACCGGCTCTTCGCGCACATGTTTGGCGCCGAACAGCATCGTGCGCAAACCGTAGAGCGCGTCGCCGGGCCCGGCGCTGGCCACCACCGCACCGAATCCACCAATGCACAGCACCGCTGCGGCGGCCGCTCCCACCACGCTCAAGGAACGCTTGCCCCGCGTGACGGTAGGCCAATCATCCGAATTGGAAGTGGGGTCCCGCCTGAACCGCTTCTCGCCAAGTCCGGCATTGAGCGCCGAAACCGCTTGGGATTCGGAGATCAAATCGGTGGCCGGCGGCCAACGGGTGTCGTCACGCCACACGCCGAGCAACGCCGCCAATGTCGCCTCATTGTCGTCCTGAGGTGCTACCGGGCGGCTGGAGGCCAGCGCATCGATGAAGTCGTCGCTGCGGCGGACGTCGTCCACGGAGGGCTCGTCAGACCGGCTATCAGACCTGAAATCAGACATAGTCGAACCCCGCCCCGGCAATCTCAGACTTCAACCGAGCCAAAGCCCGATGCTGGGCCACCCGGACGGCTCCGGGGGTGCTGCCCACTGCTTCGGCGGTCTCTTCGGCCGACAACCCGACCACGATCCGCAGAGTCAAAATCTCGCGCTGTTTTGCCGGCAACACGGCCAGCAACTTGTCCATCCGCGACGCTGTTTCGGACTGAATAGCCATCTGCTCCGGACCAGCATCCAGCGTGACCCGTTCCGGCACCTCGTCGGTGGGCTCGGAGCGGTTTCGCGCCGCCGCCCGATGGGCGTCGGCAACCTTGTGTGACGCGATGCCGTACACAAAAGCCAGGAACGGTCTTCCTTGATCCTGGTAGCGCGGCAGCGCCTGGATGGCGGCCAAGCAAACCTCCTGTGCAACGTCGTCAGCCGAGAGGCCGACCCGCTCCGCGGTCCCGAGCCGAGCTCGCACATACCGGACCACGATGGGACGGATCGTCTCTACTACTTCCCGGAGCGCATCCCGACTGCCGGCCACTGCCTCGGCAACAGCGGAGTCGAGACGTTCTCCTGGAATGGTCATCGACGACGGCATCTCCAACGTTACGCAGCGGGGCTCGGTTTGCTAGAGACAATATCGGCCGAATACCCAAAGATCCGATCACCCACTGTGCCAGCGCCCACCGTTTCGGGTCACGACGGCGGCACAACGAGCCCGGATTTCGGCGATCTCGGTCCCGGTATGCGCCGCGCTGCCGATGTCAGCCAGCAAGCAGGCCAACGCCCACCGCAATGGCATTAGACCCCAGGTTCGGGTATCAGCGAGTGCGGCGTCGGCGACTGAGCGAGAGCCTCGAACATCGCCTGCGCTGCACAACGCCGCGGCCAGCACCACGTCGCTCTTTATCCGATGACGCTGCAGAAGGGGCGTCGCCCGCTCGGCGAGTTCGACCCCGCGACGCGCATGGCCCAGCGCTGTGGCCCCGTTGCCGGCGGCCATCGCCAGTTCCGCCCCAACCCACGCCAGCCGGATCGCCAGCCGCAACGGCTGTTTTTCGTTGTCGGCGCGTCGCAACACCTCACCGGCTCGCTCAAGCAGGGCCGCCGAGGCGGCGAGCCGTCCCACGCCCAACGCATCGGCAGCCAGACCGAGCAACGCATCGACAACAGACTCCGGGTCCGATCCGACACCAGGACCGGCTACCCTCAGAGCCTCACCGTCCCAACGATGCGCCTCCCAATGCCAGCCGAGTTGCCGGTGGAACGACGCCCAGGTGCTCAATGCCAGCGATGCGAGCCGCGCTGGCGGATCTTCACGGCGAAGTTCGGCAAGGTCGGCTCGGGCGACGGCATAGCGGCCCTGGCCGCCCGCAGCCACCGCACGGAGCCACAACTCCGTTGCGCCGTGGGCCGGTGGCAGCGGCCAGAGCCCCGGGTTGGTGCCGAAGGCGGCGTCGGCCAGCGTGCTGAGAACCATCAGAGCCCGACCGTACCGGTTAAGAGTTTGTGGTCACCACGTTACGGACGTGTCAACTACAGCCCCGCCAGATGAGCGCTGCCCGCACACCTCCGAAGCCCTGCTGCGGAAATCGCTGCCAACGCCCGTCAAAGATGACATCGACGTTAATTGGCGGGGTTTGACTATGCGATAACACACAGATTGAAACAGTTGACGGGGTTTCGTCAGCCCTTCTAGCGTGATCGCCACGAGTGGTCACCGGAGACAGAGCTCGAAACGCGTCCAGCGACTCAGCTGCGTGAAATAGTCACGCGGAGAGGGGCTTCCAATGCTACAGCCACACGAGCTTCCCGGACCCAACGCCGATCTCTGGGATTGGCAGATGGAAGGCCTGTGCCGGGGCGTCGATTCTTCGGTGTTCTTCCACCCCGACGGTGAACGGGGCCGTGCGCGAGCGCAGCGCGAGAGCCGCGCCAAGCAGCTGTGCCGACAGTGCCCGGTGATCACCCAGTGCCGTACACACGCGCTGCGGGTGGGCGAGCCGTACGGCATTTGGGGCGGATTGAGCGAGACCGAGCGCGAACTGCTCCTCAAGGGGTCGATCCGACGTCGGTCGGCCTGACCTCTCAGTCCTTGAGGGCGATCAGGGTCGCCCCGATGAGGAACACGGCGACGAGGACCGCCGCCATGATGAAGCTGAACCCGCCGACCAGAGTTGCGAGGATCAGTCCGAAAAGGCAGGCCGCCAGCCACCGGGTGTTCTCGGGCTGTTTCCAGGTCAATTCGAGACCCGACGGCGCCGGCCCCGACTCGATCTGCGCAGCCGCCTCGACAGGCTCTTCTGCGACCGATTCCTCTGCGCCTGATTCCTCTGCGACCGATTCCTCTGGGCCCGATTCCTCTGGGCCCGATTCCTCTGGGCCCGATTCCTCTGGGCCCGATTCCTCTGGAACTGGATCGTCCTGAGTCGAAAACTCTTCTAGGGCTGCCACGGCGCTCGGCGTCACGACCCGGAGCTCATCGACCCGAGGTAGTACGTTTCGCGGCCGGTCGGGTACCCGCCACCGTCGGTGGCGATATGCACGTGGTCGAAGTGGTTGGCGGTCTCATTGCCGTAGTCCGCCGTCCAACTCGGCGCACCGATACCCGGATAGAATCCCTGCCGCCAAATCACGTGCAAGATGCCGTAGCGCTTCGCGTTCGCGAGGGCGAACCCGGCAATCTGGTTGCCGAGCTCGATACCCTCGGGTGAGTGATAATTCGGGATCATCACGTCGATCGCCAGGCCATTGGGATGCCATGGCAGCGGGTCCTGCCGGAAACCGCCGATCGTATTGAGATCCAAAAACATCATGCTGATGGCGCGAGCTACCCAAATGGTGTGCACTTGCAGCCCGCTCTCCGGCGCCAGGCCGGGAGACAGCGCGAACTGGAAGTCCGGAGCAGCCTGGGGCGCACTAGCCATCAGCATCGCCGCCTGTTTGGAATCAGCCGCGTTGGAGATGGCGGCCCCGGCCGAGTTCGAGGTCGACACCGGGGCTGCTGCCGCGATCACTGCGGAGGCGTCGGTCGAACTGGCGGCAAGGGTCGCAGGTGAGCCGGTAGCGGCCGTCTCTTTGCCCTGGGCATGGAACATCGCGACCGAGACAACAACAGACGCGGCCACCGCCCACCAACGACCCCCAGGGATCCTCACCACGAACACCTTACTTGCGAGGATCGGCCTACGGTGACAAGACCGCAGCTTTCAGGCAATATGTGCGTTTTCCGAACCACCCACTCGACGGCCCCGCTACGACTGCGCGAAACCAGCGGCCCGGTGGGCCTCGCTGCCGTCGGGGTTCGCCTGAGACAACAAGAGAGGGGCACCCGAATCGGGTGCCCCTCCCCTTGTCGACGCACGTCGAGCGCCACCGGTCAGTGACTAGTGCGCGTGGCCGTGGTGGCCATGGCCCGACTCTTCTTCCTCGGCCGGCCGTTCCACAACCGCGGTCTCGGTCGTCAGCACCATCCGGGCAACCGACGCCGCATTGAGCACCGCCGAGCGAGTGACCTTGACCGGATCAATCACACCGTCGGCCACCAGGTCGCCGTAGGACAGCGTCGCGGCGTTGAAGCCGTGCCCGGCGGGCAGTTCGCTGACCTTGCTGACCACGACGGCACCGTCGCGGCCCGCATTGGCGGCGATCCAGAACAACGGTGCCGACAGGGCCTCGGAAAACACCTCGACCCCCAGCCGCTCATCGCCGGAGACTGAGTCACGCAGCGCTTGCAGGGCCGCGCGGGCCTGCACCAGCGCGCTACCGCCGCCGGCCACGATGCCCTCCTCGACCGCAGCCTTGGCCGCCGCTACGGCGTCCTCAACGCGGTGCTTGCGCTCCTTGAGCGCGGTCTCAGTGGCTGCGCCGACCTTGATGACCGCCACGCCACCGGCCAGCTTCGCCAACCGCTCAGCGAGCTTCTCACGGTCCCAGTCGGAGTCGGTCGCCTCGATCTCCGAGCGCAACTGCCGGACGCGGTTGGCGATTGCCTCGTGCGTGCCACCGCCATCGACGATGACTGTGGAGTCCTTGGTGACCACCACGCGGCGGGCGGTTCCGAGCACCTCCAGACCAGCCTCGCGCAGCACCAGGCCGACGTCGGGGTTGATCACCTGGGCGTTCGTGACCACGGCCAGGTCCTCGAGGAAGGCCTTGCGGCGATCGCCGAAGAACGGCGCCTTGACCGCCACGGCCTTGAGGGTCTTGCGGATCGCGTTGACCACCAGGGTCGACAACGCTTCCCCTTCGACATCCTCGGCCACGATCAGCAGCGGCTTGCCCTCCTGAGCGACCTGCTCCAAGAGCGGCAACAGATCGGGAAGCGAGCTGATCTTGTCGCGGTGAAGAAGCACGTAGGCGTCTTCGAGGACGGCTTCCTGGGTGTCGAAGTCATTGACGAAATAGGCCGAGATGAAGCCCTTGTCGAAGCCGATACCCTCGGTTACCTCGAGCTCGGTGTTCAGCGTGGAGGATTCCTCGACCGTGACCACACCGTCGCCACCGACCTTCGTCATCGCCTCACCGACGAGCTCGCCCACTTCCTCGTCCCGGGAGGAGACGGTCGCGACCTGGGCGATGCCGTTCTTGCCGGAGACCGGGGTGGCCGACTCCAGCAATGCCAGCGAGACGGCGTCGGCGGCCTTGCCGATGCCCGCGCCGAGCGCGATCGGGTTGGCGCCGGCCGCGACGTTGCGCAGACCAGTCTTGATCAGCGCCTGCGCCAGGACGGTGGCCGTGGTGGTGCCGTCGCCAGCCACGTCGTTGGTCTTGGTGGCCACGGATTTGACCAGTTGGGCACCGAGGTTCTCGAACGGATCCTCGAGGTCGATGTCGCGGGCGATGGTCACGCCGTCATTGGTGACCGTCGGGCCACCGAAAGCCTTGGCCAACACCACGTGACGGCCGCGCGGGCCCAGGGTGACGCGAACGGCGTTGGCCAGCTTGTCGACGCCGGCCTCCATGGCCCGTCGAGCGGTTTCGTTGTATTCGATCTGCTTGCTCATGCTCTTTTCATTTCTGTCCGGGCCCGTCCGGGCCTGTCCCTACAACGTGTTCCGCCCCGGAAACCGCCCACTGTCGCGGGGATTTCCGGGGCGGGCCACGAACTGATTGCTACTTGTTGACGACCGCCAGCACGTCACGAGCGGACAGGATCAGGTACTCCTCGCCGTTGTACTTGATCTCGGTGCCGCCGTACTTGCTGTAGATGACGGTGTCTCCCTCGGAGACGTCCAGCGGAATCCGCTTCTCGCCGTCCTCGTCCCACCGGCCGGGGCCGACAGCGACGACGGTGCCTTCTTGCGGCTTCTCCTTGGCGGTGTCCGGAATGACCAGACCCGACGCGGTGGTCGTCTCGGCCTCATTGGCCTGGACGAGGATCTTGTCCTCGAGTGGCTTGATTTTCACGCTCGCCACGATTGGAGCCCTCCACTGTTATGGGGTGTGGCCCGGGGCTTATCCCCGGACCAATCTGATTTACAAGGTGTTTTCGGCATTCGTCCGTCCCTCGCGCCGTCGTCGCGGGTGCCGACACAGGGGGTTGTCCGCCTGCCATCTAGCACTCTATACGCGAGAGTGCTAGCACTCAAGGTGGGGGTGGTGCGGGTTCGCCGAGGGCGAAGCCACGAACCTGCTCAGCCCAGGTAGGAGATGGTGGGGAAGCTGTAGCTCAGATCCCCACTGGCCCAGTACCCCTGCGTGATCGGCAGGGGATCGGTCTGCGGCATCACCGAGCGACTCGGGGCATCCGGGATGTACGGATTCACATCGCGCATCCGCAGGACATTGCTCCACAGATAGTTTTGGACGATGGTGTACTGATCGTCGATCGGCGTGGTTGCCGGGTCGAATCCGAGGTACTCGCCAAACACCGCCAGCACCTTATCTGGCGTGTCCCCATCTTTGATGAATTGCGTAACCGCTGCGTCGAAGACCCCCTCTTGGATGGTGTAAAGGTTCTGTCCCTCGACAGTCGCCGATGCCAGGTAACCTTTCGCCGCCATGACACCCATCTGCGCCTCCTTCAGCGCAGTCTGCGGCGTCGGCACGTATCCAAGGTCCAGCGCCGTCACCTGCGTGTAGGGGTTGATGAGCACGATCGCTGACCACCGGTGGTGGCCATCGACGATGTACGTTCCGTCATTGGCGGTCACGATGGGGTTTCCGAACGGCTGGATGACCCCGCCGGCGAAGTAGGTCGCAAGTTGGTCGGGATCTTGCAGCGGGAACTTCAGCGACTTCGCCAGGTCGATCTCGTTCTGCGTCGGCACGAGAGTGGCGACGTTGGCGGTGATGGACGTCAACTGGAGACTGCTGTTGGGAATACCGCGGGTTGCCCCGCCAGCCGTCACGAGCTCGTAAAGTGCGGTATTGCAACTCTGGTTGTCCATCGAGCAGGGATTTTGATCGCTGATCGGGTTGCCCGGGTCGAGGCTCAGCAGTCGATTGAAGAGCTTGGTGAAGCCATCCTGCGAGTCCGTGTAGTACGACAGGAGCAGTTGCTGCAATTCGGCTGCGGCAGCCACATCGGGCATCTCTTCCGCCACCAGGCCGGCCTCGATGCGCTGCATGTTGGTAGTAGTAGCAAGCAGGCTCATCGAGATCCCGGACTGGCCGCCCGACCACAACCATTTATTTACGTAGTCGGCGATGTCGGCCGCGGAGGCGGTCTGGCCGAGCACCTGGTAGATCTCCCCCACCTTCACCGTGCGGTAGGCGTCGGTTCTGACGAACTGGGTCGCGGCCCACGAGATGGGTAGGCCGCCCTGAATCCGCTGCACCAGGGGTGCCGCGCTGGAACCGGCCGCCTCGCCAAGCAGTGAACGGTAGAGCAGGTTCACATAGGTCGTCGCGGAGGGCTGGGTGCCGAAATTTCCCCCGCCAGAGGCACTCTCACTGTAGAACTCCTGGCTGCCGGCGAGCAACGCGGCGAAGTTCGGCTCAGTTCCCCACGCGAGCCGCAGTGCACCCCAGAACAATTCCTGCTGGGCAGGGAGGCGTCCGACGAGTTCGACGTAGTAGTTGTTAACCGCTGTCTGGCGGAACGCATCCGAGGTGTAGAGGCCGGCCACAACGCTATTGACCCCCCAGAACTTCAACCGGTTCAGGTAATTGTCGAGTTCGGTTGCTGTCGGGTCCCTGCGCAGCACCTCCTGGAACAGTCCGGTCACCACGGCGGTCGGGTCGGTCACTACGGGTTTTCCGGTCCCGCTGAACAAGTCCTCCAAGTTCAAGCGCAACATGGCGCCGAAGGAACCGGGGCCCGGAGCCGCGCTCGGCGCGGACGCCGCGGTCGCCTTCGACTGTGCGGCCGCAGCCGGCGGTGACGCGGCGGTAACCGCCGCGTTTGCGGTCGCGGCGGGCAGTGCAACGGTCTGCACCGCAAGGGATGACACCGCGGCGGATAGCGGACTCTCGTGGGCGACAGCGGCCGTCGGGATACTTCCGGTGGCGGCCAGCTCAGCCGACGGCAGGTTGTCGAAAGTCCGTTCCCGGGTGGCTGCTGCGACGCGAGCAGGGCTGGGGCGACTCCAGCGCGGAGCATCGCGCACGGTCGAATCCGCGGTCGCGTCGTTCCCGGCGGTGTGCCGGAGTGTCGAGCGATGTGCGCCCGGCGAGCCAGACCGGGACGCCGACTGCATTGGACTGTCCGACGCCGCGCCGTCTTCCGCCCAAGCGACCGCCGGTGCGGCCGCCAGCGCCAAACCGACCCCGGCAGCGACCGCACCGAGTTGGAGCCACCGCACCACCGGAAGAACCCGACTGCTCGAACCCGCCATATGAACCCCCCTCGAAACCGCGGACAAGATACTTCGGACAGGTCTACACGAACCCTCGGGGCGGCAGCGTCGGTTCGCCGATAGTGCTACCTGCCAGTAATGCCGCATGGCTTCAGCGACACGGGTTTCCGCCGTCTGCGGCGGCGACTCAGGCCACCTGCCCGCGCACCACCGGAAGGCCGGGGTCGCTGGCCACGTCCAACGGGGAGGGTACCGCCCCGGCCGCAACCAGGTGCGCAGCGAAGCTGGCGATCATTGCGCCGTTGTCGGTACACAGTCGGAGCCGCGGGATTCGCAACGTCAGACCGGCTTCCGCACAACGTTGTTCGGCAAGTTCGCGCAATCGGGAGTTGGCCGCCACCCCCCCGGCGATCAGCAGCGTGGACACGCCGACATCGACCGCTGCCCGCACCGCCTTGGCGGTCAACACGTCGGCGACAGACTCCTGAAACCCGGCGGCGACGTCAGCGGGGTTCGCGTTCGGATTGGACTCCACGTAGCGCGCCACCGCGGTCTTGAGACCGGAGAAGCTGAAGGTGTAGGGATCGTCGCGCGGGCCGGTCATGCCACGCGGGAAGAAAATGGCCCCGGCGTCGCCGGTGCGGGCCAACTCGTCGAGTGCTCTGCCACCCGGGTAGCCCAACCCCAGCAGCCGGGCGATCTTGTCGTAGGCCTCCCCCGCGGCGTCGTCCAGTGTGGAGCCGAGTTCGACGATGGGTTGCGCCAGGGAACGTACGTGCAGCAGGTGGGTGTGCCCGCCGGAGACCAGCAGTCCAACGCACTCTGGCAGCGGACCATGGTCGTAGACGTCGGCGGCCAGGTGCCCGCCGAGGTGGTTGACGGCGTAGAACGGAACACCCCACGCGGCGGCGTAGGCCTTGGCCGCGGCCACCCCCACCATCAGCGCCCCGGCCAACCCGGGCCCGATGGTGGCGGCCACCACGTCCGGTCGCTCGATGCCGGCGGCGGCAAGGGCTCGGCACATCGTCGGCCCGAGCGCCTCCAAATGGGCTCGCGAAGCGATCTCGGGCACTACCCCGCCGTAACGGGCGTGTTCGTCGACGCTGGAGGCCACCTCGTCAGCCAACAAGCGGACCGATCCGTCCGGCGCGAGCTCGGCGATCCCGACGCCGGTTTCGTCGCAGGAACTCTCGATGGCAAGGACCTTCACGCCGGCTCCCGTCGCATCGTGTAGGCATCAGCCCCGCTGGCCCGGTAGTAGCGTTTCCGTAGGCCGACGGTGACGAAGCCCAGGCTGGTGTAGAGATTGATCGCCGGTTCGTTGTCGGTGCGCACCTCCAGATACACCGCGGCGTCCGGGCCGGCGAACTCCAGCAGCACGTCCATCATCCCGCGGCCGATCCCCTGCCCCTGGTAGGCCGGGTCGACGCCGATGGTGTGGATCTCGTACTCGAACGGTGGCGTGCGGCCCAGTCGCGCCATCCCCGCGTAGCCGACCAGCTTGTCAGCCAACCGGGCGGCCACATAGCGGGTGTGCATGGCCGCGACCTCCCGGACGAAGGCGGCCTTCGGCCAAGGATCATCGCCGCAGAACAGTTGCGCCTCCAATTCCGCGCACCGAGCGGCGTCGCGGTGGGTGAGCCGGTCGTAGACGACGTCCGCCGGGCTGTTCATCGGACGCCCCGCTCGGCCAACGTCTTGGCGTCGGGCCGACGCAGATACAACGGAGCCAGCGGTCCCGGCGGGTGATCCCATGCCCCGACGGCGGCAACCAGACCGGCGGGCGAAGGGCTGGCCAAATCAATGCGCGGCAGGGCGAAGAGGTCGCAGTGCACGGGCGAACCGGCCACCTGTTGCAGACCGTCGGTCGGAACGTCGGCCGCGGCAGCCACGGCAGGCCCGTCGACGCGGACCCCGTCTCGGTAGCGGGCCCAATAGACCTCCCGGCGGCGGGCGTCGGTGACCACCAGAACGTCTCCGGCCGTATGAACGCCGACCGCGTCCAGCGAGCACACCCCGTAGACCGGCAGGCCCAAGGCATGGCCGTAGGCCGCGGCGCTGGCCATACCGACGCGCAAACCGGTGAAGGGTCCCGGCCCGCACCCGACCACCACTGCGTCCAGCGCCGCCATGCTCAGGCCCGCGTCACCAACCGCGGAAACGACGTTGGGGGTGAGCAGTTCGGCATGGGCGTGCGCGTCGACGGCGATCCGCTCGGCCAGGACGGTGACGCGGCCGTCATCGTCGCGACGAAGCACGCCGGCGACGACGGCGGGTGTTGCGGTGTCGATCGCGAGAATCCTCACGGGCGGGACCACCGCCAGATGGCCGTCCTGGTGTCGCTGTCGGGAAGCCGCTGCAGCGTGATGCCGAGGTGACGGTCGGACAGGCGTTCGGCCAGACCCTCACCCCATTCGACCACGACGACGGCGTCGTCGAGATCGGTGTCGAGATCCAGCGAGTCCAGTTCGGCCAACAGGTCGGCCTCGCTTCGGGTCAGGCTGCTGTCCAGCAGCCGGTAGACGTCGACATGCACCATCGCGGGCGCGCCAGGCCGACGCGCGGGGTGGACTCGGGCGAGCACGAAGGTCGGGGAGGTGATCGGCCCTTCGACATCCATACCGAGTGCGATCCCCTTGGCCAGAGCCGTCTTTCCCGCGCCGAGCGGGCCGGAGAGCACTACGACGTCGCCGGAGCGCAGTTGCCGACCAAGTCGCTCACCGAAGGCGAGGGTGTCCTCGACCGTCGGCAGCGAAGCGGTGCCTTCCCCAGGGCCGTCTTCGGGGTCACAGCCCCCGGTGTCACAGTCGAGATTCGCCTCAGTCACGCGCCTTGTCCTTGATACGCCGGGCGAATGCGACCAGTCGCGAGGGAGTCGCACGTTCGACCAGGCGCACCAGGGCATCGTTGATGACCTCGGGCCTCTCCATCTGCACCAGGTGCGCCGCACCCGGCACCACCACCAGCAGCGAATCCGGCAACGCGGCGGCCATCTCCTCGGAGTGCTTGACGGGTGTGAGCAGGTCGCGGTCACCGCAGGCGATCACTGTGGGGATCCGGGCCAGCACCGGCAGGGCGGCACTCTCGTCGTGGACTTCCAGCGCATGCAGGAACGCCACCAGGGTGGAGACCTCGGTGTCGTGGATCATGTCTTCGTTGAACGCGGCGAGGCTGGGACTGACCTCGGCGTCGCCGAAAGACGCCGTCTTGATGATCGGTCGCAACGCCGACCGGGTGGCCCCGCGGGTCCGGTGCACGAACTTGGGCGCATAACGAGCGGCGAAACGCACCGCCTCCAATGCCGGGTTGTGCAGGATCTCGCCCAGCGGCGACCGATGCACTCCTTCGGCAGCCGAGGAGATGATTGCAGCGCCGACGATGCGGCGGCCGTAGTTATCCGGGAACTGCCGGGCATGGGACAGCACCGTCATGCCGCCCATGGAGTGTCCGACCAGAACCACCGGCCCGCGGGGAACCATCACTTGCAGAATGGTCTGCAGGTCCTGGCCGAGTTGCTCGACGGTGTAGGTCCTGATCGAGGCGGAACCCGACTGGCCGTGACCGCGCTGGTCGTAGAACACCATCCGGACCTGCTCACCCCAGCGCTCCGCGAGCGCGGCCCGTTGGAAGTGAAAGGCTCCCATCCGCTGACAGAACCCGTGAGCAAACACCACGGTCAGCGGTGCGGTGATCGGACCGACCTCACGCACGATCAGCGGCACGCCGTCCGGGGTCGTGACTACACAACCGCGGTCGGCCTCCAGCAGCGCGAAGTCCTCGCCCCGGTAGGCGTCCTCGATTGCCTTGCGGTTACGGATCGCCTTGGCCGCCGATCGCCCCGCAGCCGTGCCGACGGCTCCGAGCCCCGCAACACCAGCCATCAATCCGGCCTTCTTGCCGGTGCTCGATGGCCTGTTGTCGGTAACACGGACCAGTTCACCGGCCGGTCGAGACTTGCGCCGGACCAACCCGAACGTCCGCTTTCGGGCGGGTTCATCGGCCATTGGCGTCACCTCCGCGATATGCGCGCAACACCCGGCCGCGCGGGCTGGTCACCACCTCGTAGTGGATGGTGCCGAGCAGGTCGGCCCAATCCTGTGCCGTGGGCTCCCCGGCTGCGCCCGATCCGAACAGGATCGCCTCGTCGCCCTCGGCGACGTCGTGCGGGCCGGGGCCGAGGTCGACAACGAATTGGTCCATGCAGATGCGGCCGACGTTGCGGTGACGGCGGCCGTTGATCAGCACATCGATGCGCCCACTCAGGGACCGGAACACGCCGTCGGCGTAGCCGATCGGAAGCAGCGCAACCACCGTGTCCCGTTCGGCGATCCAGGTGTGACCGTAGGACACCCCCTCCCCCGCGCTAACCGATTTCACCATCGCCACCGGACATCTCAACGTCATCGCCGGGCGCAGGCCCATGTCGCCGCGTTCAGGTATCGGGCTCAGCCCGTAGACGGCGATACCGGGCCGCACCATGTCGAAGGCCAGGTCGGGGCGGGTCATCGCCGACGGCGAGTTCGACAGGTGCGCCACCTCGAAGTCGATGCCGGCCCGGTGGGCCGCGGCGATCATCTCGGTAAAGCGCCGGGCCTGAAGGTCGTTGAGCGGATTGTCCGGCTCATCGCCGCTGGCCAGGTGGGACATGATGCCGCGCGGGCGAATCGAGTCGGCGGCAGCAGCACGCCCTAGAGCGTCCAGTAGCTCGGGATAATCCCGGGCTCCGACCCCGTTGCGGTTGAGTCCGGTTTCCACTTTGACCGTCACGACAGCGGTGTGGCCGGTCCGCTCCACCGCGTCGAGCAGATCCGCGACCTGGCGGACAGATGACACTCCGATCTGGACGCCGGTCTGCAGAGCCGTTCCGAAGTCCGTCCCCGGGGGATGCAGCCAGGCCAGTACCGGTGCGGCGATGCCCGCCCGTCGCAATGCCACCGCCTCCGCGACTGTGGCCACCCCAAGTTCAGCCGCACCGGCGCCCAGCGCGGCGCGAGCCACCTCGATGGCGCCGTGGCCGTACCCGTCGGACTTCACCACCGCCATCACCTGCGCAGGTCCGGCGTGGTCACACAACACCCGAACGTTGTGGGCAACGGCATCGAGGTCGATGACTGCCTCACCGTTGACGGCTGCAGTCATCGAGGTCTTGGGGCTCAGCGGTTGGGTCTGCACGTTCTCACCACGCTCGATTGTCCCAGAGCCTGTCTGCAGTCCTTCTCCAGAGCCCCGTTTCGGGGGCAGTCAGTGCGCGAAGTGTTCCTGCTTGAAGTGTCCTTTGGGCTGGATGGCGTCCAGGTGCTCGAGGACGGCGTGCAGATCCTCCCAGAGCGAGCGGGCCAGATCGGCGGAAAACCCCTCGCGCACCACCACCCGCAGCACCGAGACGTCTTCGGCCCCCTCTGGCATGGTGTAGGCGGGCACCTGCCAGCCGTAGGTGCGCAGCGCTGCCGACACGTCGAACACGGTGTATCCGAAGTCCTTCTTCAACTTGAAGGCCACCACCGGCATTTTCGCGCCGTCCGAGATAACGTCGAAATGCTTCGAACGTCTCAACTGGTCGGAGAACCACCGCGCGGTCTCCGACAGCGTCTTCATCACCTGCGTGTAACCGGCCCGGCCGAGGCGCAGAAAGTTGTAGTACTGGCCCACGACCTGGCTACCGGGCCGGGAGAAGTTCAAGGTGAAGGTGGGCATGTCGCCACCGAGGTAGTTGACCCGGAAGATCAGCTCCTCCGGAAGCTGCTCCGAATTGCGCCACACCACGAAACCGACCCCGGGGTAAGTCAGGCCGTATTTGTGGCCGCTCACGTTGATCGAGGCCACCCGGGGTAGCCGGAAATCCCATTTGAGTTCGGGATCGAGGAACGGCACGACGAACCCGCCACTAGCGGCATCGACGTGGACCGGGATGTCCAGCCCGGTCTTTTTGTGCAGTGTGTCGAGAGCCGCACACACGTCGGCGATCGGCTCGAGTTCGCCGGTGTATGTGGTGCCCAGCACCCCCACCACCCCGATGGTGTCCTCATCGACCGCGTCGACCACCTGCTGCGGGGTGATGACGTACCGGTCCTCCCCCATCGGCAGATATCGCGGCTCCACCTCGAAATAGCGGCAGAACTTCTCCCAGACCACCTGGACATTGGAGCCCATCACCAAGTTCGGGGTGCGACCCTTCCAAGCCTCTTTGCCGTCTTTGGAGAAACGCTGCTTCCACCGCCACTTCATCGCCAAACCGCCGAGCATGACCGCCTCCGACGACCCGATCGTCGATACCCCGACAGCGCTGGCGGCATCATCGTCACGCAGATTCTCGGCATGGAAAAGATCGGCAACCATTGCCACGCAACGGGTTTCGATCGCAGCTGTGGCCGGGTACTCGTCCTTGTCGATCATGTTCTTGTCGAACGTCTCGGCCATCAACCGCTCGGCCTCGGGGTCCATCCAGGTGGTGACGAAGGTCGCGAGGTTCAGGCGGGAACTGCCGTCGAGCATGAGTTCGTCGTGGATGAACCGATAAGCCGCGGCCGGTTCCATCTCCTCGTCCGGCAGCCGCAGCGAGGGAATCGGATCGGTCGACAGCCGGCCGGTGTAGGCCGGAGCGATCGACGGCGAACGATATTTGACGTGCGGCAAGGAATCGGTCCCTTCTTCCATGGTTCTACAGCTTTGCAATCGAGTGGCGGATGTGGGCCAGGATTCCGGAGGCCGACGTCGGTGCGGGCGCCGGACCCGGTTCGGCTGCCGAGAGGTTGGCCGCCCGGGCATGGACGAAAGCCGCGGCTGCGGCCGCCTCGACCGCTGGCAGCCCGGCGGCCAGCAGCGCCCCGACGATGCCGGTCAGAACATCTCCTGACCCCGCGGTGGCGGCCCAAGACCCACCGGCGGGGTTGAGGAAGGTCAGTCCGGTTTCTAATTCCGGATCGGCTATGACCGTGACGTTGCCCTTGAGCAGCACGGTGGCTCCGAATGTCTCGGCCAGGGAGCGTGCTGATGCGACCCTGTCCCCGCCGGGTGGCTGGCCGCCGTTGAGTCGCGCGAACTCGCCGGCATGCGGCGTCAGGACGGTCGGCGCGACGCGGCGGGTCACCAGGTGCGGGTGGGCGGCCAGCAGAGTGAGCCCATCGGCGTCGACGATCACCGGGAAGTCGGTGTTGAGCGCGAATGTCAGAGCGGTCATCGCGGCCTCGTTGGTCCCCAGGCCGGGACCCACCGCCCACGCCTGAACCTGACCCGCCGCCAGCGCGTCGGGGACGGCAACAACCTCCGGCCAATGTGAAACCACCTGTGCGGCAGCGGTGCCGGCGTAGCGCACCATTGCCGAGGTGGCGGCAACCGCCGCTCCGGTGCACAGAACCGCAGCCCCGGGGTAGGCAGTCGAACCGGCCAGGATGCCAACCACCCCCTGGGAGTACTTGTCGTCGTGCGGACCGGGTACCGGCCAGAGGGCCTTGACGTCGTCCGCGTCGAAGCCCAGCAAGTCGGTGTCGGGCAGGTCCAGGCCGATGTCGACGAGTGTGACCCGGCCGCAATCGGCCAGCGCATGCACCGGTTTGAGACCACCAAAAGTCACCGTCGCCACGGGTCGCACGGCCGGCCCGGTGATCGCTCCGGTGTGTACATCGACCCCGCTGGGAATGTCGACCGCGACCACCGGGACGCCCGCCCGCTCAACGGCGTCGAAAAGCACGGCGGCCGCAGGCCGCAACGGACCCTTGCCGGAGATGCCGACAACACCGTCGATCACCAGATCCGTTGCGGCAGGCACGTGTTGCACCACCCGGCCGCCGACGGCCCGGAACGCGGCCAACGCGCCAGGATGCGTGTGTTCGGGGTTGAGCAGAATCGCGCACGCCCCCGCTCCTCGCCGCCGCAGGAATGTCGCCGCCCACAGCGCATCACCGCCGTTGTCTCCGGAGCCCACCACTGCGCAGACCGTGCGACCGGCCAGTCCCCCGGTGCGCGCTCGAAGTTCGGCGGCAACCGCATTCGCCAGACCGGTTGCCGCGCGGCGCATGAGTGCGCCGTCGGGCAGCCTGGCCAGCAGGGGCGCTTCCGCCGCCCGGATCTGTTCGGCGGTGTAGTAGTGCCGCATGTGTCGTACCGCCCGGCTATTCGACGGTGACGGACTTGGCGAGGTTCCGCGGCTTGTCGACGTCGTAGCCGCGCGCGCGGGCAACCGACGCCGCGAACACCTGCAACGGGATCGTCGACAACAACGGCTGGAAAAGTGTTGAAACCGAGGGTATTTCGATCAAATGATCGGCGTAGGGCCGCACTGTCTCGTCGCCCTCTTCTGCGATCACGATGGTGATCGCCCCGCGGGCCTGGATCTCCCGGATGTTGCTCAGAAGCTTGGCGTGCAGAGTCGCGGAATTCTTCGGCGACGGCATGACGACGATGACCGGCAAGCCCTCTTCGATCAGGGCGATCGGGCCGTGTTTGAGTTCACCGGCGGCGAAGCCCTCGGCGTGCATGTAGGCCAGTTCTTTGAGTTTGAGCGCCCCTTCCAGGGCAACCGGGTAGCCGACGTGACGGCCCAGGAACAACACGGCCGAGGCATCGGCGAACCGTCGGCCCAACTCAGCAGCGGCCTCGACGTGGTCAAGTACCCGTTCGACCAGGGCGGGCATTGCCTCCAGGTCGTGGTACTCGCGGGCTACCTCGTCCGGGTACTTGGTGCCTCGGGCCTGCGCCAGCGCAAGACCCACAAGGTAGTTCGCCGCCACCTGCGCCAGAAACGTTTTGGTGGCCGCCACCCCGATTTCGGGCCCGGCGCGGGTGTAGAGAACGGCATCGGATTCCCGTGGGATTTGGCTGCCGTTGGTATTGCAGACGGCCAGTACCTTCGCCTTCTGCTTCTTGGCGTGCCGGACCGCCTCCAAGGTGTCGGCGGTCTCCCCGGACTGGGAGATCGCGATCACCAGGGTGCCGCGGTCCAAGACCGGGTCCCGGTATCTGAATTCACTGGCCACCTCGATCTCGACGGGCAGCCTCGTCCAGTGTTCGATCGCGTACTTGGCCAGCAGCCCGGAGTGGTAGGCGCTGCCGCAGGCCACGATGAAGACCTTGTCGACTTCGCGGAGTTCCTGGTCGGAGAGTCGCTGCTCGTCGAGCACGATCCGGCCGTTGACGAAGTGACCCAGCAGAGTGTCGGAAACCGCGGCAGGCTGCTCGGCGATCTCCTTGAGCATGAAGTACTCGTAGCCGCCCTTCTCGGCAGCTGAGAGATCCCAGTCGATGTGGAAAAGCCGGGCGTTGGCGGCATCGTCGTTGCCGTCGAAGTCGGTGATCTGGTAGCCGTCGGCGGTGATCACCACGGCCTGGTCCTGGCCGAGTTCGACGGCATCCCGGGTGAACTCGATGAACGCCGCCACGTCCGAGCCCAGGAACATCTCGTCGGAGCCGATGCCCACCACCAGCGGAGTGGACCGTCGAGCCGCAACGATGGTGCCGGGATCCTCGGCGTGGGCGAAGACCAGGGTGAAGTGACCCTCGAGGCGGCGCAGAACGGCCAGCACCGACGCAACGAAGTCACCGGCAGTAGGCCCGGCCTGGTAGGCGTGTGCCACCAGGTGAACGGCCACCTCGGTATCGGTGTCGCTGGCGAACTCGACGCCGGCAGACTCCAGTTCGGCCCGCAGGACAGCGAAGTTCTCGATGATTCCGTTGTGCACCACGGCGAACTTGCCGGCCGCGTCACGGTGCGGGTGAGCGTTGCGGTCGGTGGGCCGACCGTGGGTGGCCCAGCGGGTGTGACCGATGCCGGCGGTTCCGCCCAGCGAGGCCGGGTCGGTCTCGACCAGGGCGGCCTCCAGATTGGCCAGTCGGCCGGCACGACGCCGCACGGTCAGCCCGCCGTCGCCGTCGAGCACCGCGATGCCCGCGGAGTCGTAACCCCGGTACTCCATCCGCCGCAGTGCGTCCACTACGACATCGCGGGCGGGCCGATGCCCGACATACGCCACGATTCCGCACATGACCCATCAGGGTAGTCCAGCCCACGGGGGGCGACGGTCGGCTACGGTCGTGGGGTGGCTCGGACCCGCAAGCTTTTCTCCGCCTTGACACGGCGCGGCCCGCACCGGGTTCTGCGTGGCGACCTGGCCTTTGCCGGCATTCCGGGGGTCGTCTACACCCCGTCGACCGGATACCACCTGCCCGGCCTTGCATTCGGTCACGATTGGCTCACCGACGTCGGCCACTACCCCGGCATGCTGGCACACCTGGCCAGTTGGGGCATCGTCGCCGCGGCGCCCAACAGCCAGATCGGACTGGCGCCGTCGGTGGTCAACCTCTCCTACGACCTCGGCGCCACGCTTGACGTCATCAGCGGGGTGCGCCTGGGGCCCGGGGCGATCAGTGTGCACCCGGCGAAACTTGGGCTGGCCGGGCACGGGTTCGGCGGCGCCGCGGCGGTGTTTGCCGCGGCGGCGAAACCCGCCCGCGCCAAAGCCGTGGCCGCAATCTTCCCGTCGGTCACCAAGCCGTCTGCCGAGGAACCGGCGGCCACTCTGACGATGCCCGGTTTGGTACTGGCCACTCCGGACGACGCCAAGTCGCTGCGGACCGACGCGCTGGAGGTGGCCCGGGACTGGACGGGCGCGCAGCTTCGGGTGGTGGACAAGTCCGCGGCCGCCGAGGTCGCGGAGAAGCGGCGACTACTCGGTCTGGTGGGCCTATCCGGATCGAATACCCGCACCCAGAAAACGGTTCGCGCGGTGGTCACCGGGTTCCTACTCTTCCACCTCGCCGGGGACAAGACCTACCGCGAGTTCGCCGACACCGAGGCCAAGCTGCCCGGTACCCGGCTTCCAGACCCCGACGCAGTGCCGGTGACCGACGAGGACCGGATCGTTGCGCTGTTCCGCTAAACGGCAGGGAGCTGGGCCCCGCCCGAAGTCAGTTTCACCGGCGGGGCTATAACCGGTTCATGCGCACCGGGGTGTTTCTTTCCTACGCGGGCGGCTTCACGGAGACCGTCGATCAGGTCGCGGTGCTGGAGAAGGCGGGGGTGAACATCGCCCTGGTAGCCGAGGCGTACTCCTTCGACGCCATCAGTCAGTTGGGCTACCTGGCCGCACGGACGTCAACCATCGAGCTCGGCTCGGGTGTGGTCCCGATTTACACCCGGACCCCCACGCTGCTGGCGATGACCGCCGCCGGGTTGGACTACGTCTCCGATGGACGTTTCCGGCTGGGCATCGGAACATCCGGCCCGCAGGTGATGGAGGGCTTCCACGGCGTTCCGTTCGACGCGCCTCTGGGCCGCACCCGGGAGGTCGTCGAGATCTGCCGGCAGGTGTGGCGCCGCGAACGGGTGGAGCATCAGGGCAAGCACTACCAAATCCCGCTGCCCGCCGACCGCGGCACCGGGCTGGGGAAGCCGTTGAAACTCATCAATCAGCCCGTGCGCGAACGAATCCCAATCACCATTGCCGCGTTGGGGCCCAAGAACGTCGAGCTGACCGCGGAGATCGCCGAGGGCTGGCAGCCGGTGTTCTACCTCCCCGAGAGAGCGGACGACGTCTGGGGCGATGCCTTGCGAGCCGGTAAAGCAAAGCGGGACAGCGAACTCGGCGAACTCGACGTCATGGTCGGTGTAGCGGTGGCCATCGGCGACGATGTGGAGGAACGCCTCGAATGGGCTAAACCGCAGCTTGCGTTGTACATCGGCGGCATGGGGGCGAAGGGTCGCAACTTCTATCACAACGTGGCTAGTCGCTACGGATTCGGAGCAGCAGCCGACAGGATTCAGGAGTTGTACCTTTCCGGTCGCAAGATCGAGGCAATCGCGGCCGTGCCCGACGATCTGGTGCGCGGCGTGTCCCTCGTCGGGCCTCGTGGCTATGTCAAGGAACGCATCGCGGCTTTCGCGGAGGCAGGCGTTACGACGCTGCTGGCAACCCCTCTTGCCACCGACGGCGGTGAGTACGTCCGCTTCGTCGAGGAGATGCAGGATCTGCTGCCCTGACACGGAGTCACTGACCCACCTGCGGCAGTTCGTCCATCGCGATCGAGCAGGGTGTCTTCGGCTCGGGGTTACTTCTGGTCGTATCGACAGTAACGGGATCGGACCGGGCCTCAGCGGCAAGCGGAGCAGATGGCGGTGTGGGCTGCACCAGCCCGGTTGGTTCGGGCGGCGCGGTTGGTTGCGTCGGCAGGGGCTGAGAGACCGGAGCGCCGCCGATCGGTTGAGTGTCGGCCGGCGTGATCGGCGGCGGCATGGGCGCAGCCGGCGTGATCGGCGGCGGCATGGGCGCAGCCGGCGTGATCGGCGTTGGCGGTAGAGGCTTTTCGAGAGAAGGATCAAGCTCGCCGGTGGCCAGCTCCGCGTCCGTCTCCGGATCGGCCTCTTCCGTTTGGCCGGAAATATCTTTCTCCGCTTCCAGTTCTCTGAGGGTTTTCGGATCATCGACGATCCCGAGGTTCGTCGGGCCGGAGTAAGAGCCAAGGGCCTCCACGATGCGACCGATCAACGCGGGAAGTCCGCCACCCACGCCGCCGATGCCCAGTGGCGCCGGCGACGCCCCTGAAGACAAGCCCGGGGTCCACTGGGCCAACTGCGGCGCAGCCGAACCCCACAGCGGCGCAGCCGCCGAACCCCACACCGGCGCAGCCGGAGTCGGAGACGATGCCCACATGGATTCGCTGACCTGGCCGGCAACCGAACCTGTGGCGGGACTGCTGAACTGTGGCAGCGGACGGTCGGCCAGCCGTGCCACTGCTCCGTCGTAGGCCGTTGCGACCGAGCCCGTTGCATCACTCATCGCCGGTATCCAGTCCGAGCGGACGTCGCGGTCGAGGTATGGACTGATCTGCTGGGCGACCACCTGGATCGCCACATCGTCGGCCAAACCGTTCAACACGGTCTCCGCCTCAGCGAGCCACACCGGATGCGCGGCAGCCCAGCGGTCATCGAAGCGCACCGCGGCCGCTACTTTCTGGTCGACCAGGCTGCCAAGTTCTTCCCGCAGCGATCGCAACGCTCCCGACGCGGCCCGCAAAGACGCGGCCACAGCGGTCCCGTTAGCCAGGTGTCGTTCGACGAACTCCGCCGCGGCGGTGCCAGCGACTCCCTGCCAGGACCGCAGCACCGCCTCCAACGCCTCACCCTCCAGCCGCACACCCTCCTCGACTGCACCGGCCAGGCCGCCCAACGCCACACTGTCGGCCTCGAGGGCATCGAGCCTCATTCCAGCTTCGGCTGTGTACGCCTCGCGGACACCGGTCACCGTCAAAGGCCCACGAGCACGGCCTATGGCGCAGGACGCGGCCACATATGTCTCGATGGCACGCACTGCTTCGGCACCCTCAGCCAACCGGGCCGCGACGTCGACACTCACCGCAGAGCCGCCGCCGAGTCCGCCTCAGCGTGGGCAGCGAGGTTGACGCCCGCCCGTAGGGCGCTGGCGGCCTCGCCGGCGGTGGATGCCCACCGCCGCGCGTCGGCGATCAGCGACTCCACCGCGTTCCGGACAGCTGCACCGGCAGCCGTGTGCGAACGGCCTGCCACCGCGCCGTCGAACTGTAAGCGCACATTGCTGGCGTTCTGCACGATCTCGGCGGCAGCATCGAGTCGTTGTGCCGCAGCGTCCAGGGTCGCCAGGTCCACAGATGTTGTTCCCATACCGCTTTTGACGCCACGGACACGCCTGAGGTTCCGGCCGGGCGGGAAATCACAACCCGGGCTTCAGCCCTGCGCGCTGACCGACTTCGCGACCCGGTGGGCCACTTGCTGCGCGGTGTCCTCGTCGGGCGCTTCAACCATGACTCGCACGATTTGCTCAGTGCCGGAGGGCCGCAGGAGAATTCGACCGGTCTGGCCCAGTTCCACTTCCGCTTCCCGCACCGCGCTCTGAACCGCTGGAGCCTCGGCGACGGTGGCCTTGTCAGCGACTTCGACGTTGATCAGCACCTGTGGAATAGATTGCATCGGCGAGGCCAGTGCCGCGAGGGACGAGCGGGTTTCGGCCATCCGCGACATCAGCCGCAAGCCGGTGAGGATGCCGTCGCCCGTGGTCCCGAAAGCGGGCATGACGATGTGGCCGGACTGTTCCCCACCGAGCGCGAACTCGCCGGCACGCAGTTCCTCGAGCACATAGCGGTCGCCGACGCCCGTCGTGCGCACCTCGATACCGGCGTCACGCATGGCCAGGTGCAGGCCGAGATTGCTCATGACGGTGGCTACCAGGGTGTCGGAGGAGAGTTCGCCCGCCTCCTGCATAGCCAGGGCCAGCACCGTCATGATCGCGTCGCCATCGATGACCGCTCCGGTGGCGTCAACGGCCAGGCATCGGTCTGCGTCGCCATCGTGCGCCAGTCCCAGATCAGCACCGTGTGCGACCACAGCGGCCTTCAGCGGCTCAAGGTTCGTCGAGCCGCAGCAATCATTGATGTTCAGACCATCCGGTTCGGCATTCATCGCGATCACCCTCGCGCCCGCAGCCTCATAAGCCCGTGGCGCAGCGGCAGAGGCCGCCCCGTTGGCACAGTCGACCACGACGGTCAAACCGGTAAGCGACGCGGTGGCAGCTTCGGCGATGTGCCGGAGGTACCGCTCCAGGGCATCGGAGGCACGGATCACCCGGCCGATATTCGCCCCGACCGGTCGCAGACCTGGTCCCTGGGCCACCAGATCCTCGATACGGTCCTCGGTGTCGTCGTCGAGTTTGTGACCGCCCGGCCCGAAGATCTTGATTCCGTTGTCGGGCATCGGGTTGTGCGATGCGGAGATCATCACCCCGAAGTCGGCGTGATAAGCGGCAGTCAGATAGGCGACCGCCGGAGTGGGCAGGACACCGACAACCAGGGCGTCGACACCCTCGCTGGTTACCCCCGCGATCACGGCGGCCTCCAGCATCTCCCCGCTGGCCCGCGGGTCGCGACCGATGACCGCGAACCGGTGCCCCGAACCGGCCGGCGCTGCGAGGCGGCGAGCAGCCGCCCCGCAGAGCGCCATTGCCAGTTCCGCGGTCAGTTCGCGGTTGGCTACGCCGCGTACGCCGTCGGTCCCGAACAGTCGACCCATGTGTCAGCGCTTGCTGTACTGCGGCGCCTTGCGGGCCTTCTTCAGGCCGTACTTCTTACGTTCGATGGCGCGCGGATCACGGGTCAGGAATCCGGCTTTCTTGAGCACCGGACGATCCTCCGGCTGCACCAGGATCAGCGCCCGGGCCAGAGCCAGCCGCAACGCGCCAGCCTGACCGGAGGGTCCGCCTCCGTCGAGGTGAGCGTAAACGTCGAAGCTGTCCAGCCGATCGACGGTCACCAGCGGGGCCTTGATCAGCTGCTGATGCACCTTGTTGGGGAAGTAGTCCTCAAGGGTGCGGCCGTCAAGGTTGAACTTGCCGGTTCCGGGCACCAGGCGCACCCGGACCACGGCCTCCTTGCGTCGGCCGACTGTCTGTATGGGGCGGTCGATGAACACCGGCTGACGCGGCCGGGACTCAGCCTCCGCCGCAGTCTCGGTGATCTCGTCAACGAGCGCCTCAGTGGCCTCGGTCAAAATCTCTTCGCTCACTGGGCCACCTGCTTGATCTCGAACGGAATCGGCTGCTGGGCGGTGTGCGGATGGTCAGGACCGGTGTACACCTTCAGTTTCTTCTGGATCTGCCGGCTGAGCTTGTTGTGCGGCAGCATCCCAACGATGGCCTTCTCGACAACCCGGTCCGCGTGCTTCTGCATCTCCTCACCGACGGTGCGGGCACGCAGACCTCCGGGATACCCCGAGTGGCGGTAGGCCATCTTGTTGGCGAGCTTGTCGGCTCCGATGGCGACTTTGTCGGCGTTGACGACGATGACGAAATCGCCACCATCAACATTGGGCGTGAATGTCGGCTTGTGCTTACCGCGCAACAGATTTGCCGCTGCGACGGCGAGCCGGCCGAGCACTACGTCGGTGGCGTCGATGACGTACCACGAGCGCGTGGTGTCACCGGCCTTCGGCGTGTACGTAGGCACAGCGTTTACCTCTCCTGTGTCGGGGTTGGATCCCGGACGGTCCGGGTGCCGGTCGGGGCGTCAACGGTCGGGATCTGAAACCCGGCGACCAACACTGACCCGGGACCCGGCTAACCCCGCGACTTGAAAAGGTCGCGACGTACCGTTCGCTGAGCCGATAGCCTACCGGCGAGGATCCGTGCAGGTCAAAACGCCCCTTCAGCGATCCCGCGCCCGCTAGGAGCCACCCATGCCGGACCACCCCTACCAGGACAGCGCATTGCCGGTCGGGCAACGAACCAACGATCTGTTATCCCGGCTGAGCCTGGCCGACAAGGTGGGTCTGATGTTCCACACCATGGCGGTGCCGTTAGGCGGCGGACAGGGGTTGGATCACCCGGTTTTCGGCGGGCGCTCGCTGCGTGAGGAAATCGAGGCGGGCGTCAACCACTTCAACATCGTGGGATCGCTGCCCGACGGCCGGTCTTTCGCAGCATGGCACAACGCGGTTCAGCAGGTGGCACTCCAGCGCCCGCCGGGGATTCCGGTGACGTTCTCCTCGGATCCGCGTCACCACTTCGGCGACAACCCCCTGACCCAGATGATGGCCGGCCCGTTCTCGCAGTGGCCGGAGACACTCGGGTTGGCGGCGATCGGATCGGCGCAGCGCGTCGAGGAATTCGCCGACATCGTCCGCCAGGAGTACCTGAGTGCCGGGATAAGGGTTGCCCTGCATCCCCAACTCGACCTGGCCACCGAACCGAGGTGGTCACGGATCAACACCACCTTCGGCGAGGACGCCGACCTGGCCACACGGTTGGGCGTGGCCTACGTCCGGGGTTTGCAGGGCCCCAATCTCAGTCCTGCTTCAGTGGCGGCCATGCTCAAGCACTTTCCCGGCGGCGGTCCGCAGCTAGACGGCGACGACCCGCACTTCCCCTGGGGCCGTGAGCAGGTTTACCCGGGCGGCAACGCCGAATATCACCTTGCGCCGTTCCTTGCCGCCATCCAGGCCGGCGCCGCCGAGGTCATGCCCTACTACGGCATTCCGACGGAAACCGCCGGGGATTCCCTGGCCGCCGCCTGGGATCCGGTCGGCTTCGGGTTCAACAGGCCCGTCATCACCGAGCTACTACGCCAACGGTTGCGTTTCGACGGGGTGGTGTGCACCGACTGGGGATTGATCACCGACCGGCCTTACCTTGGAGATCTCGGAACCGCACGGGCCTGGGGCGTCGAGCATCTGAGTCCCGAAGATCGGATGCTGCGGGTGATTGAGGCCGGCGCGGACCAGTTCGGCGGGGAGGACTGCACCGAAGTGCTGCTCGCACTGGTGCGCTCGGGGCTGATTGCGGAGTCGCGGATAGACGAATCAGCCCGTCGGCTGCTGCGGGTGAAATTCTCCCTCGGCCTGTTCGACCAGCCGCTCCTCGACGAACAGCACGCCGCGCTCACCGTGGGCAGGGCGGACTTCCGGGAAGCCGGCCTACAGGCCCAGCGGGACTCGCTGACCGTCTTGACCAATCAGGACCTCCTGCCGCTACCAGCCGGGGTGCGGATGTTCGCCCCGGAGATCGCGGACCTAGGCGGGAGGGCCGTGAAAGTCGAGCACCCCGCCGACGCCGACCTGGCGGTGCTGCGGGTGAAGGCGCCGTTCGAGCCGCGCTCCGATGGCATGGCGTCGCTCTTCCACCACGGCTCGCTGGAGTTCGCGGCGCCGGAATTGGAGCGAATCCTGGAGGTATGCGCGGCGGTGCCAACGGTTGTCGACGTCTACTTGGACCGGCCAGCAGTCCTCACCCCACTTCTCCAACGGGCCAGGGTGATCGTCGCCAATTTCGGTCTCACCGAGTCGGCCCTGCTCGACGTCCTGTTCGGCACGTCGCCGCCGCGAGGCAAACTCCCCTTCGACCTGCCCCGGTCCGATGACGCCGTTGCAGACAGCCGCAGCGACGTACCTTTCGACACCGTCGATCCGCTATTCCGATTCGGCCACGGGCTGCGCTACTGACACCCGAATGCAGCCCGGTCCCAACGGCTCTCCCTCCGTCGGAACTTCGCTGCAATTCGGGTGCATACTTAGTTCGACGGTGACGGCGGCTCCGAGGTTCCCGCCAATTCCCGAACCGATCGAATCGCCTCGATGCAGACCTCGCTGATCGAGTTCTCGCGACCAGCTGCACTCTGGCATCCGATCCCGACCCGGGTCGCCCCGACAAGCACTACCGACCAGCGCACAACCTTGCCGGGCCGGATTTCCCGGTAGGTGACCGCCAGCCGACCGGCCACCTCATCGTGGGGCCGGAAGTCGACGAAAACCCCCGCGGGCTGAGCGCTGGCCGCCCGTCCCAGGACGTCAGCTGCCTGAGCCAAGGTGGTCCCGGGGGCATAGGTCTGAGTGATGTGCAGGGCGGCACCCGCATAAGCGGTCGAACTCACCTGAATCCGGCGGGATCCGGCCCCCCGCGTCACCTTCTCGACAACCCAGCCCACCGGAACGTCCACCGCGACCGAGCCTTCCACCAGACTGGAGGTCCGCTGCTCGGACCCCGAAATGCGGGTCGCCACCGTCGCGGCCACAGCGGTCAGCAGCGTGACGGAAACAGCTAGCGCGATCCCTCGCCGCCGTCGTTTTGGCCGATCGACACCGACGGCAGCCGACATTGCCAACACAGCCACATCCACCCGACGAACGGCAATCCGATCGGCCCAGAGGGCGTCGGTAATCGCCGCGGCAGTCTCGGCACTCCCCGGAATGCTGCGGGGTGCATCGAGTAGGACCGTGGATGTTTCCGGGGGTGCCCACGCCGCGGCAATGCGGACGATCTCCATGACGTCTGCGCGAACGCGGGCCTCCAGTTCAGCACCATTGCTTACCGCGACGAGGTCGGCGGCGATTTCGATCACCACGGCGGACCGTCGGCCCGCGACGATCAGGTCCCGCCTGGGCACAGCAATGACGTCGCGGGCCGGCACTCCCGTGGCACCGACCACCAAGTCCACCCGTTGTCTCGTCCACCAGGACGGATACACGATGCGGACCGACTCTGCCGGTCCGGACGGCATCAGCGATGCCAGCAACGCTCGCCACACCTCGGTCGTCTCGGTCGGACTCTCGTCGACGAGGACTACCGGGTCATCGATCCCGTTGAGTGCAGCGAACACCTCTTCTGGGTCGCCGGCCTTACCACCGAACCGGCGCACCTCGGCAGGTCCGATCTCCAGAACCACAGCCATCGCGCGACGGTATCGCCCGCGGGCGTGGGGCGGCGGCAGCTATCCACAAGGCCACCCCTGCCAGCCGGCCACCGCCTCAGCCCTCCTTGGCCCGCCTCTCCCGATACGCAGCCACCCCTGCCGGCCGGCCACCGCCTCAGCCCTCCTTGGCCCGCCTCTCCCGATACGCAGCGACCCCTGCCAGCCGGCCACCGCCTCAGCCCTCCTTGGCCCGCCTCTCCCGATACGCAGCGACATGCTGCCGGTTTCCGCAATTGCCGGTGTCGCAGAACATCCGCGACCGGTTGCGGGACAAGTCGATCAGAACCGCGTCGCAATCCGGCGCGGCGCAGGTCTTGAGGCGGCGCAGTTCTCCCGACCGAACGACGTCGGCGAGGGCCATCGCCATCTCCGCGCCCATCCGTTGCGCCAACGGGTCGTCGGCGGAAGCCATGTGCAGATGCCACTCCGGCATCTCCGCGTGCCGCGTCAGCCACGGTGCCGCCCGGGTTTCGTCGAGTAGGGCATTGACCTCCTCGACGGTACGAACATCGTCGTCGGCCACCGCCCAAATCCGGCCCAGCCGCGCGCGGAGCCGATGCACCGCCACCAACTCCGCCGCGTCGTGGTCCTGACGTCCAGTGGTGCCGTAATCGTGCAGGTAGGCGTCCAGAGTCAGCTGGTCGCCGAGTTGCTCACCATCGACCCGGTCACTGTTGACCAACACACACGCGGCGCGAAGAGTGAGCTCAGTGTCATGACTAAAAATCATTTGACTCCTGACCCTTTCCTGCCGTAGCGTCATCACCGTCCCAGACTTTACTCATGAACGGCAGGGGGTGCCCAATGTCGAAGCCCGTCGAAGCAACCGGCAGCCAGGACAATTTCCAACTAGGACTGCTGTTCGCGATTGGGGCGGCCGTCACCTTCGGCCTATCGGGACCCTTCGCGAAATCGCTGATGGAAGCGGGGTGGTCGCCAACCGCGGCGGTGACGGCCCGGCTGGCCGGTGGTGCTCTGGCGTTAGCCATCGTCGCGACCATCGTGCGACCGCATTGGCTCCACGAGGCGCGCGCCCACTGGCGCACTGTCGTGATCTATGGATTAGCACCGGTCGCCGGGGCCCAGTTGTGCTACTACAACGCCGTCGCGCATCTATCCATTGGCGTTGCCCTGCTGCTCGAATACACCGCGCCGATCCTGGTGGTGGCGTGGATCTGGGCTACCACCAAACAGGCCCCGCGCGCCCTGACTCTGGCCGGAGTGGGGCTCGCCGTCATCGGGGTGGCACTGGTGCTTGATGTGACCAACGGCGCCCGAGTCGACGCGGTGGGTGTGGCCTGGGGCCTCGGCGCGGCAATATGTGCGGTCTTCTACTTCATGATGTCCGACGAAGTGACCGCCGACGGCTCGGGCTTGAACTCCATCACCCTGGCTGCGGGCGGTCTGTTGGTCGCCGCTCCCAGCGTGGGGCTCCTCGGACTGTCCGGCATCATGCCCTTGGAGTTCACGTCAAATGACGCCGTGGTCGCTGGCGTGACAGTGCCATGGACGGTTCCGGTTCTCTTGCTGGGCATCGTCGCCACTGCGGTGGCCTACACCCTGGGCATTAGTGGCGTGGCCAGGCTACGACCCAGTTTCGCATCGCTGATGGGGCTGGGTGAGGTGCTGTGCGCCGTCTTGTCCGCCTGGTTGCTGCTTGGCGAGAAGATCAGCACCACACAGGCAATTGGCGGCGCCGTCGTCCTGGCCGGTCTGGCACTGGCACGTCAGGGGCACCGCGACACCGCGGACGACTTCACGGTCAACCCATCGCAGCGGTCCGAGGTGGAGTCGCCGGAGCGAATCGTCGGCATGACGCCGAGCGCCTCGCCTCGGTAACATCGCGGTGTGAAGTCGATACGCAAGCGGGCCGCTGGCGCCGCCGTCCTGTCCGCCGGCGCAGTGCTCTCGTCATTGATCGCCGCACCGCTGACAGTCCCCGTCGCCAACGCGGCATGCAACGACGTCGAGGTGGTCTTCGCCCGCGGGACCAAGGAGGCTCCCGGTATCGGCCGCGTCGGGGAGGCGTTTGTCAGCGACCTGCGGAACCTTGTGGGCAATCGCTCCCTCGGGGTCTACGGCGTCAATTACCCGGCCAGCTATGACTTCCTGGCCGCCGCTGACGGCGCCAATGATGCGAGTGCCTATATCCAGAACGTCGTCAACAACTGTCCCAACACCAAACTTGTTCTGGGAGGCTATTCGCAGGGCGCGGCGATCATCGATGTTCTCGCCGCCGTCCCGTTCCCGGCGATTGGGTTCAATAACCCGCTGCCGCCGGACGTCGCCAATCGGGTCGCCGCGCTCGCTGTCTTCGGCAACCCGTCGACCAAACTCGGCTTGCCGCTGACCGCCAGCCCGGTGTACGGCGCCAAGGCGATCGATTTGTGCAACCCAGGCGATCCGATCTGTTCGGACGGCAGTGACGTACCCTCCCACCGCAACTACGGCCCGGACGGCTCTGCGGGCCAGGCAGCCGCCTTCGTGGCCAACCTGCTGTGAGTGCACGGTTTCGCACCGCTGTACGGGTTGTGTGAATATGGAACGCATGCGCATCGCCTCGGGGGTTTTGGCCGGTCTCGTGACCTCCGCAAGCGCCCTGCTGAGCATGGCTGCGCCAGCCCAGGCAGCCCCATGCCCCGACGTCGAACTCGTCTTCGCCCGCGGAACCAGCGAGCCGACCGGAGTCGGGCGGGTCGGGCAGGCATTCGTTGATCAACTCCAGACCAACCTCGGCGGGCGCAGCCTCGGAACCTACGGGGTGAACTACCCCGCCAGCTACGACTTCCTGGCCGCCGCAGACGGTGCCACCGACGCAACAAACCGCATCGCGAGCATGGCGGAGCGTTGCCCTGCCACGCGGTTCGTTCTCGGTGGGTATTCGCAGGGCGCCGCCGTGGTCGACATGCTGATGGGCATCCCGCCGTTGGGTGCCAAGGTCGGCGACGTCGGTTCCGCGCCGCCGCTGCCGGCCAGCCTTGCCAACCGAGTCGCCGCGGTCGCCGTTTTCGGCAACCCGTCGACGAAATTCGGCAATCCGGTCTCTGCGGCGCTCATGCCGTTCGCAGGCAAAGCCATCGATCTGTGCAATGACGGCGACCCCATCTGCTCACAGGGCCGCAACCCGTTCGCCCATACGAGTTACGAGAAGACCGATCTCGTCGGCCAGGCGGCCGGTTTCGTCTCGGGGCTCCTGTAGAAGTGACGTCCGTGCGCAGGCCCTGGATCATCGCGTCGCTTCTGCCGGCAGCCGTGGCCGCCACGGGACTCGTCTTCGGCCCGACTTTCCCGGCATCAGCGGACCCCTGCCCTCAGGTCGAGGTCGTCTTCGCCCGCGGGCGGATCGAGCCGCCGGGTCCGGGCCGTGTAGGGGAGGCTTTCGTCGACGCTTTGCGTAGCAAGACCCCCCGCACGGTGGGCTACTACGCCGTCAACTACCCCGCAGACACCGAAATCGTCATCGGTGCGAACGACATGAGCCGGCACATTCAGTACATGGCAGCCAACTGCCCCAACACGAAGCTGGTTCTTGGGGGGTACTCGCTGGGCGCCGCTGTCACCGACGTCGTCCTGGGCGTACCCGCGCCGGCGTTCGGCTATGACAATCCGTTGCCACTGGGTATGAACGATCACATCGCGGCTGTGGCCTTGTTCGGAAACGGAACCCGCAAGGTCCTCGGTCCGGTGTCTGAGATCAGTCCGCTCTACGGCTACAAGACGATCGACCTGTGTACCGCAGACGACCCGATCTGCAACAACAATCTTGACCCCAACACCTGGATCGGCGACTTCCCTGCGCACCTCCAGGCGGCCTACATCGACTCGGGACTGGTCGACCAAGCCGCCGCGTTCGTAGCCGCCCGGCTCTAATCGAGGTTCCGCAGGTCTCGCGTCACCAACGTGCGCGCCGCCAGTTCGTCGTCCGGAGGGTAGTCGACACCGATCAGGGTGAGTCCCCTCGCCGGGGCAGCGGCGAAATCGCTCGAACGGTGAGCGGTGGTCAACAACGTTGCACACCAATCGGGTTGGCGCCTGCCCTCCCCGACCGCCAGTAGGGCACCGACCAGGGATCGGACCATCGACCAGCAGAAGGCATCGGCGCTGACCCGCGCGGTCAGCAGGTCACCGTCGCGCGACCAGTCCAGACGTTGGAGTTCCCGGATGGTGGTCGCGCCAGGCCTCTGACGACAGAACGCTGCGAAGTCGTGCAGGCCCAACAGAATTCGAGAGGCAGCCGACATCGCGTCGAGGTCCAGGGGGCGCGGCCACGGCGTGACGAACCGGGCCTGCTGTGGCTCGACGCCATAGGGTGCTGTCGACAGGCAGTAGGCATAGTGACGTCGAAGTGCCGAAAAACGCGCATCGAAACCCTCTGGAGCTCTGACGATTCGACGAATCCGGACGTCCTCGGGCAGGAATCGGGCGAGCCGTCGGGTCAGCGGCGCGAACTCGGGGTCACCCGCACGCGTTCGACGAGGGTAGGCGTGCCCGAGAGCAGCCATCGGCACGTCGACATGAGCTGTTTGGCCAGTGGCGTGAACGCCGGAATCGGTGCGTCCGGCCGCGAACAGCCGCAACGGCGACCGAAACACCGTGGACAGTGCTTCATTGAGCACGCCAGCCACGGTCCGACGACCGTCTTGGGCCGCCCAGCCGGCGAAATCCGTTCCGTCGTAGGCGATGTCGAGCCGCAACCGGACGTAGTCCGGTTCATGGCGCATCCGGGCAGAACCTACATCAGGATCCGGCCGGACCGACTCCGGGTCAGGACTTGTCAGACTCGGTCTGCTCCGAGACGTGCTCAGCGGCAGCCTCTTCGGCTAGCTCCTCTGCCGCCTCGGCCGTCTGAGCGTCGGCGATCGCGGCGTCTTCAGCCTCAACCGATTCGACCGATTCCAGCGACGGCTCTTCGACCGATTCGACCTCAGGGGCGGGCACCTTCTCAGGGTTCTCAGGGGCTGCCGCTGCCTTCTGGGCCGCCGCGGCGCGCCGTGCCCGGTTGGCCTCAGAGGTGACGGTCCGCTCCCGGACCAGCTCGATCACGGCCATCGGAGCGTTGTCGCCCTTGCGCGCCTCGACCTTGATGATGCGGGTGTAACCACCGTTTCGATCGGCAAAGAATGGTCCGATCTCCGCGAACAGGATGTGGACCACATCCTTGTCGCGGATCTTCTTCATCACCTCACGCCGGTTGTGCAGGTTGCCCTTCTTGGCGTGGGTGATGAGCTTCTCGGCGTAGGGACGCAAGGCCCGAGCCTTGGGCTCGGTGGTCTTGATCCGGCCGTGCTCGAAGAGCGAGGTGGCCAGGTTCGCCAGGATGGCCTTCTGATGCGAAGAGGAACCGCCGAGGCGAGGACCCTTGGTGGGCTTGGGCATTGCGACTGTCTCCTAGGTGGGGCCGACCCCCGTATCAGGTAGGGCCGGGACGAATTTCTTTAGAGCTGCTCGGTTTCGGCGTAGTCCTGCTCAGCGTCGGCATCGTAGGACGCGTCATAGCCGGTGTCGTTGCTCCACGTGCCGGTGGCGACGTCGTAGCCGGCAACCTCGGACGGGTCGAAGCTCGCCGGTGAGTCCTTCAGCGACAGACCGAGCTGGTGCAGCTTGATCTTCACCTCGTCGATGGACTTCTGGCCGAAGTTGCGGATGTCCAGCAGGTCGGATTCGGTGCGCCCGACCAGTTCGCCGACCGTGTGCACGCCCTCCCGCTTGAGGCAGTTGTACGACCGCACCGTCAGGTCGAGGTCGTCGATCGGCAGAGCGAACGCGGCGACATGGTCGGCCTCGGCAGGCGACGGGCCGATCTCGATGCCCTCCGCCTCGACGTTGAGTTCCCTTGCCAGGCCGAACAATTCAACCAGCGTCTTGCCGGCCGAGGCCAAGGCGTCCCGCGGGCTGATGGAGTTCTTGGTCTCCACGTCCAAGATCAGCTTGTCGAAGTCGGTGCGCTGCTCGACGCGGGTGGCCTCGACCTTGTAGGTGACCTTGAGCACCGGCGAATAGATGGAGTCGACCGGGATGCGGCCGATTTCGGCGCCTGAGGCCTTGTTCTGGACGGCGGGGACATAACCGCGGCCACGCTCGACAACGAGCTCGACCTCCAGCTTGCCCTTGTCGTTCAGGGTGGCGATGTGCATCTCCGGGTTGTGCACCGACACCCCGGCGGGCGGAACGATGTCACCTGCAGTGACCGCGCCGGGCCCCTGCTTGCGCAGGTACATGGTGACGGGCTCGTCTTCCTCGGAGGAGACGACAAGGCTCTTGAGGTTGAGGATGATGTCAGTGACGTCCTCCTTGACCCCAGGCACCGTGGTGAATTCGTGCAGCACTCCATCGATGCGGATGCTCGTCACGGCGGCACCGGGGATCGATGACAGCAACGTGCGGCGCAGCGAATTGCCAAGGGTGTAGCCAAATCCCGGCTCCAACGGTTCGATGATGAACTGAGAGCGGTCCTCGGCGATGACCTCTTCACTGAGAGTGGGGCGCTGGGAAATCAGCATGGTTCTTCATATCTCCTTCTCGGCACCCGCTATTTGATGCCGTCTGGGTCCGCGGAACGGGCGTTCCGCAGGCGATTACTTCGAGTAGAACTCGACGATCAGCTGCTCGGCGAGCGGAACGTCGATCTGGGCACGCTCAGGCAGCTGGTGAACCAGGATGCGCTGACGCTCGCCGACCACCTGCAACCAGGACGGAAGCGGACGGTCGCCGGCAACCTCTCGCGAGATCTGGAACGGCACGGTGTTGATCGACTTGTCCCGGACATCCACGATGTCGTACTGCGACACCCGGTAACTCGGGACATTGACCTTGACGCCGTTGACGGTGAAGTGGCCGTGGCTGACCAGCTGGCGGGCCATCCGCCGGGTGCGGGCCAGGCCGGCGCGGTAAACCACGTTGTCCAGCCGGCTCTCGAGGATGCGCAGCAGATTCTCGCCGGTCTTGCCGGTCTGACGCACTGCCTCTTCGTAGTAGCGACGGAACTGCTTCTCCATCACGCCGTAGGTGAAGCGAGCCTTCTGCTTCTCCTGCAGCTGCTGGCGGTATTCGCTCTCCTTGATCCGGGCACGGCCATGCTGGCCGGGCGGATAGGGGCGCTTTTCGAACGACTGATCGCCACCGACGAGGTCGACGCCGAGACGACGGGACTTGCGGGTGACGGGACCGGTATAACGAGCCATTGAAAGAGTTCCTCCTAGACCCGGCGCCGCTTGGGCGGACGGCAGCCGTTGTGCGGCTGCGGGGTGACATCAGAAATTGCGCCAACCTCGAGGCCGGCGGCCTGCAACGAACGGATAGCTGTCTCGCGACCCGAGCCCGGGCCCTTGACGAACACGTCGACCTTCTTGACTCCGTGCTCCTGGGCCTTGCGCGCGGCGTTCTCGGCTGCCAACTGAGCGGCGAACGGCGTCGACTTACGTGAGCCCTTGAACCCGACGTGGCCCGACGATGCCCAGGCAATCACGTTGCCCTGCGGGTCGGTGATGGACACGATGGTGTTGTTGAAGGTGCTCTTGATGTGCGCGGCGCCGTGCGGGACGTTCTTCTTTTCCCTGCGACGAGTCTTCTGCCCCTTCTTGGCGGCAGCTTGTCCGGTCTTCTTGGCTGGGGGCATGTTACTTGGCCTTCTTCTTGCCGGCGATGGTGCGCTTGGGGCCCTTGCGGGTGCGCGCATTGGTCTTGGTCCGCTGGCCGCGAACGGGTAGCCCGCGACGGTGCCGCAAGCCTTGGTAGCAACCGATTTCCATCTTCCGACGGATGTCGGCCTGCACCTCGCGACGCAGGTCGCCCTCGACTTTGAGCGTGGCTTCGATGTATTCGCGAAGCTGGGTCAGTTGGTCGTCGGTCAGATCCTTGCTGCGCATGTCCCGGTCAATGCCGGTAGCCTCCAGGATCTCCTTCGACCGGGTACGGCCGATGCCGTAGATGTAGGTCAGCGCGATCTCCATGCGCTTGTCGCGCGGAAGATCCACGCCCACTAGACGTGCCACAGGGCTGTATTCCTTCTCTAAGCGGAGGTCTGTTCCCAGTCCGTTCCCATCAGCTTTTGCTTGCGGGGCCCGGCCTCCGTTCCGGGCGTGGCGGCCCGGCGTATCCGGGCAGTGGTTCTGGGAGGTCTACATTCAGTTGTTGCTTGAAGAGCTGGTGATTAGCCCTGACGCTGCTTGTGGCGCGGATCAGAGCAGATCACCATTACCCGCCCATGCCGGCGGATCACCCTGCACTTGTCGCAGATCGGCTTGACGCTCGGGTTCACCTTCACGGCTTGTTGATCCTGTTCTCACTCGTGTTCATCTGGCTTTGTGTGGCCTGGGCCTACTTGTAGCGGTAGACGATGCGGCCTCTGGTCAGGTCGTAGGGGGACAACTCCACCACGACGCGGTCCTCGGGCAGGATGCGGATGTAGTGCTGCCGCATCTTGCCGCTGATATGGGCGAGCACCTTGTGGCCGTTCTCCAACTCAATGCGGAACATCGCATTGGGCAGGGGCTCGACCACGCGGCCCTCGACCTCGATGGCACCGTCTTTCTTGCCCATAACCTCACAAATCCTGCTGGTCTCGTTCGGGGCAGCCTTCGCCCGACTGCAAAACGTGAGCCGCTAGACGAAACCGGAAGACGATTCCAGGACTTGACACGCAAGAGCCGGCGCGATCACCGCACCGTTGCCCTACCATACCTGGTCTTTGCCTGCTGGCCAAAATGGCGGCGTACGGTTTAGCCCGGCCGGCTGATCGCCCGATATGGTTGGCCGATGCGACTCTTGGTCACTGGTGGTGCCGGATTCATCGGTGCCAACTTCGTTCACAGCACCATCCGTGATCGACCCGACACTTCGGTCACCGTACTGGATGCTCTGACATACGCTGGGAGCCGCGAGTCGCTGGATTCGCTGGGAGACCGGGTGCGTCTCGTCGAAGGCGATCTGGCCGATGAACCCCTAGTCGACAGCCTGGTCGCCGAATCGGATACCGTCGTCCATTTCGCCGCTGAGACCCACGTAGACAACTCGCTCGCCGATCCGGCCCCGTTTCTCCGCAGCAACATCGTCGGCACGTTCTCTGTGCTTGAGGCCGTTCGTCGGCACGGAGTGCGGCTACACCACATTTCCACCGATGAGGTCTACGGCGACCTGCCACTCGGCGATCCGGTCCGGTTCACCGCTGCTACGCCCTACAACCCGTCGAGTCCATACGCAGCCAGCAAGGCCGCAGCGGACCACCTTGTCCGGGCCTGGGTGAGGTCCTACGGCGTGCGGGCCACGCTCTCGAACTGTTCCAATAACTACGGCCCTTTCCAACACATCGAGAAGTTCATCCCGCGCCAGATCACGAACGTGTTGACCGGCCGGAGACCGAAGCTGTATGGCGCCGGCGCCAATGTCAGGGATTGGATCCACGTCGATGACCACAACAGCGCCGTGTGGCGCATTCTCGAGCAAGGTGCGATCGGCAACACCTACCTGATCGGCGCTGACGGGGAACGCGACAATCTGTCGGTCCTACGAATGATCCTCCAGTTGATGGATCGTGACTCTGACGACTTCGAGCACGTCACAGATAGGGCGGGGCACGATTTGCGGTACGCGATCGACTCTTCTGCGCTGCGGAATCAACTGGGCTGGGAGCCACAGCACACTGACTTCGCAGAGGGCCTGCGTGACACCATCAAGTGGTACCGGGATAACGAGTGGTGGTGGGGCCCACTCAAGCAGCAGGTTGAGGCGCGCTACTCCGAACGGGGTCAATGACATGGCATTTCGCGAGCTTTCCGTGCCCGGTGCGTGGGAGATCACGCCCGCGCTGCACGGTGACAGTCGCGGACACTTCTTCGAGTGGTTCACCGAAAGCGGCTTCAGGGAGATGAGCGGTCACCCGTTCGCCATGCGGCAGGCGAACTGCTCGACGTCGTCTGTGGGGGTCCTGCGGGGCCTTCACTTCGCACAACTGCCACCCAGCCAGGCAAAGTACGTGACCTGCGTCAAGGGCTCTGTTTTCGATGTAGTCGTCGATATCAGAGTCGGCTCCCCCACCTTCGGCCACTGGGACTCGGTCTTGCTCGACGACGTGGACCGACGGTCGATTTACATCTCGGAGGGGCTGGCACACGGATTCCTCTCCATGCAGGACCAATCGACCGTTATGTACCTGTGCTCGACGCCATATGCGCCGCAACGCGAGCACACCATTAACGCGGCCGACCCGGCGATTGGTATCGAATGGCCACTCCCGGCTTCGGAGTTGCTGTTGTCCGATCGCGATGCCGCGGCCCCGTCGCTTGCCGAAGCACACGCGGCGGGTTTGCTTCCCAAATGGTCAGAGGCGAAAGCATTCGTCGCGGGACTGGCTGAGGGCTAGCGCCCTTGCGAACCCCCTCCGTCGCTTACTAGGATATCCAACTAATCCCCCTTTTTTCAGCCGGAGGCAGTTCATGACCACCCAGATTCAGCACTTCATCGACGGCCGCCTCAGCCCCCTGTCGAGTACCCGCACAGCAGACGTTTTCAATCCCAGCACCGGCGAGGTGCAGGCCCAGGTGCTGCTGGCCTCTGCAACCGACGTCGACACCGCGGTGGCCTCGGCGGTCGAGGCGCAGAAAGTCTGGGCCGCGTACAACCCGCAACGACGCGCCCGGGTGTTGATGAAATTCATCGAGCTCGTGAATGCCAACGCCGACGAAATCGCCGAACTGTTGTCCAGGGAGCACGGCAAGACAGTGCCCGACTCAATGGGTGACATCCAGCGCGGCATCGAGGTCATCGAGTTCGCCGTCGGTATCCCGCATCTGATGAAGGGCGAGTTCACCGAGGGCGCAGGTCCTGGCATCGACGTCTACTCCATTCGCCAGCCGCTCGGCGTCGTGGCCGGGATCACCCCGTTCAACTTCCCCGCCATGATTCCGCTGTGGAAGGCCGGCCCTGCACTGGCGTGCGGAAACGCCTTCATCCTCAAGCCCTCTGAGCGCGATCCCTCGGTTCCCCTCCGGCTTGCCGAGCTGTTCGTCGAGGCTGGCCTACCGCCCGGCGTCTTCCAGGTTGTGCAGGGCGACAAGGAAGCGGTCGACGCCATCTTGGCCCACCCGGACATCAAAGCCGTCGGCTTCGTCGGCAGCTCCGACATCGCGCAGTACATCTACTCGACCGCGGCCGCCAACGGAAAACGTTCGCAGTGCTTCGGCGGCGCGAAGAACCACATGATCGTCATGCCCGATGCCGATCTCGACCAGGCCGTCGATGCGTTGATCGGTGCCGGGTACGGCAGCGCCGGGGAGCGCTGCATGGCAATCAGCGTCGCCGTTCCGGTCGGTGAGGAAACGGCAAACCGGTTGCGGGCCAGGCTCGTCGAGCGAATCAACAACCTCCGGGTCGGCCACAGCCTGGACCCGAAGGCCGACTACGGTCCATTGGTGACCGGCGCCGCCCTGAAGCGGGTGCGCGACTACATCGACGCCGGGGTCGAGGCCGGTGCCGAGATCGTTGTCGACGGCCGCGAGAAAGCCAGCGACGAGATGACGTTCGGCGACGACAGCCTCGAAGGGGGCTTCTTCATCGGCCCGACCCTGTTCGACCACGTCACCACAGACATGTCGATCTACACCGACGAGATCTTCGGACCCGTGCTCTGCATCGTGCGTGCCCACGACTACGAGGAGGCTCTGCGGTTGCCGACCGAGCATGAGTACGGCAACGGTGTCGCCGTGTTCACCCGGGATGGCGACACCGCAAGGGACTTCGTGTCCCGCGTCCAGGTCGGGATGGTCGGCGTCAACGTGCCGATCCCGGTTCCGGTGTCCTACCACACCTTCGGCGGCTGGAAGCGCTCCGGCTTCGGTGACCTCAATCAGCACGGCCCTGCGTCGATCCAGTTCTACACCAAAGTGAAGACCATCACCGAGCGTTGGCCGTCGGGCATCAAGGACGGCGCAGAGTTCGTCATCCCGACGATGAAGTAGCGGGCCGATGGCCTTCCTCACACTGGACGACGACGACCGTGTGATCGTCGACACCGCGGCGGCCTTCGCCGCAAAACGCCTCGAGCCGCACGCCATGGAATGGGACAAGAGCAAGCACTTCCCCGTCGATGTGATGCGCGAAGCCGCCGAGTTGGGCATGGCGGCGATCTACTGCGGCGAGGATGTCGGAGGTAGCGGCCTGCGCCGCATTGACGCGGTGCGCATCTTCGAGCAACTGTCCTACGCCGACCCCGTCATCGCGTCGTTCATCTCGATCCACAACATGTGCGCGTGGATGATCGACACCTACGGCAACGCCGAACAGCGCAAGTCGTGGATCCCGAGGTTGGCGTCAATGGACGCCATCGCCAGCTATTGCCTGACCGAACCGGGTGCCGGGTCGGATGCGGCCGCACTGCGCACCAAGGCGGTTCGCGATGGCGACCACTTTGTGCTCGATGGCGTCAAGCAGTTCATCTCCGGAGCCGGCACCTCCGACGTGTACGTCATCATGGCCCGCACCGGTTCCGAAGGCCCGCGGGGGATTTCTGCGTTCATCGTCGAAAAGGGCACGCCGGGGCTGAGTTTCGGCGCCAACGAGGAGAAAATGGGCTGGAACGCCCAACCTACCGCTCAGGTCATCATGGAGGGCGTCCGCGTTCCGGCCGACGCCATGCTCGGTTGCGCCGAGGGCGAGGGCAAGGGTTTCGGCATCGCCATGAGCGGCCTCAACGGCGGCCGCCTCAACATCGCGGCCTGCTCACTCGGCGGCGGTCAGGCCGCCTACGACAAGGCGGTTCGCTACGTGGCCGATCGCCGCGCTTTCGGGGGCGCGCTAATCGACGAGCCGACCATCCGCTTCACCCTGGCCGACATGGCCACATCGTTGGAGACCTCACGGCTGATGCTGTGGCGCGCCGCCGATGCGCTGGACAACGACGAGGCGGACAAGGTGACGCTGTGCGCCATGGCCAAGCGCTACGTCACCGACTCCTGCTTCGACGTGGCCGACCAGGCTCTGCAACTGCTGGGCGGGTACGGCTATCTTCGGGAGTACGGTCTGGAAAAGATCGTCCGCGATCTCCGGGTGCACCGGATCCTGGAGGGCACCAACGAGATCATGCGCGTCGTGATCGGGCGGGCCGAGGCCTCCCGAGTGCGCACCGCGTAGCCAACTCCTCGGGTAGAAGGACTTTGACATGACCACGATCGCGTTCCTTGGCCTGGGCAACATGGGCGCCCCCATGGCCGCCAACCTGGTCAACGCCGGCTACAACGTCCGCGGCTTTGACCCCGTTCGAGCGGCCTGCGATGCCGCTGCCGAAAAGGGCGTCGCCGTCTTCGAAAGCGGAGCCGGCGCCGTCACGGGCGCCGACGTCGTCTTCACCATGCTGCCCAACGGCACCCTGGTGAAGGAGTGCTACGCCGAAGTCATGCCGACGGCCGCACCGGGGTCGCTCTTCATCGACAGTTCCACCATCGCCGTCGGCGACGCCCGTAACGTCCACGCCTACGCCGCCGAGCGGGGATTCCCCCAGCTGGACGCCCCGGTGTCCGGCGGAGTCAAGGGCGCCGTCGCCGGGACGTTGGCGTTCATGGTGGGCGGCGAGACCGCTGCGCTGGAGACTGCGCGTCCGGTGCTGGAAGCCATGGCGGGCAAGATCATTCACTGCGGCGAATCGGGTGCCGGCCAGGCCGCGAAGCTTTGCAACAACATGCTGCTGGCGGTACAGCAGATCGCCGTGGGCGAGGCATTCGTCCTAGCCGAGAAGCTCGGGCTGTCGGCTGACTCGCTCTTCGAGGTGATCACCGGCGCGACGGGGAACTGCTGGGCCGTGCACACCAACTGCCCTGTGCCGGGCCCCGTTCCCACGTCGCCGGCGAACAATGATTTCAAGCCCGGCTTCGCCACGGCCTTGATGAACAAGGATCTCGGCTTGGCGATGGATGCGGTGGCCTCGACAGGGGCATCAGCACCGTTGGGTAGCCACGCAGCCCAGATTTACGCTCGCTTCGCCGCCGCACATCCTGACCTGGATTTCAGCGCGGTCATCGAAACCCTGCGCTAGTGCCAGAGAGCAACCGGGCCTCAGAAGTCACCCGCGTGGTGGCGCAGCGTTTCGATCGACTCGACCAGCGCGTGGGCCTGCCCCGCTGACATTCCGACGTCGGCGAACACCTGCTCGTTAAGGGTGACGGTGGCGTCCTCGACTGTGGAACGGCCCAGATCGGTGATCTGCACCAGGGTGGTGCGGCCATCGGTGGGGTGCGGGACTCGCTGGACCAGTCCGTCGGCCTCCAAGCGCCGAATCGCGTGGGTGACACTGGTGACGTGGACTTGGAGCCGATCCGACGCTTTGGTGATCGGCAGCGCTCCGGTTCTGCTGAAGGCCAACAACCGCAGTAACTCGAAGCGAGAGAAGCTCAGGTCGTAGGGCCGAAGAGCGTTCTCCACCCTGGCCAGAAGGATCTGGTGCGCCCGCATCACCGAGGTCACCGCCATCATGCCGTCGGCGACCTCGCCCCAGCCCGCCCGTTCCCAATTCGCGCGCGCAGCGGCGATGGGATCGCGGGTGTCGCGCTCGGACAAATGTTTGGGCATCAGGTCTTTCATACCGCATCATCGCGGTTGCGGTGATCGACGACCCGATGACGCACGTTCCACCACATCCGCACCAATCGTTACGGCAGAATGTGAACCGCCGACGAAGGTGGGAGGCCGCCGATGGTTTGTGCGCGAGTCCTAATCGCGCTCCTCATCTCGGTTTTCGTCGTGAGCTGCGGCGGGAGTTCCACCCCGCAGAACGCGACCGGCGGGTCGGGCCCACTCATCAAGGCGGAGAAGCTACCCGAATCCGACCCGGCGGTACCCGCCGAAGCGGCCTCGGCCCAGCGCATCACCTACCGATCGCGGTCGGGGGTCGACGACTCCAACCCCTACGTCACAGGGTCGGTCTACGTCCCCCGGTCCGCAGCCCCTCAGGGCGGGTACCACATCGTCGCCTATGGCCAAGCCCTGAATTCAACCAGCCCCAATTGCCAGTCGCCACAGCCCACCGCGGCTTCAGCGGCGGCCATCAACACGCTATTGAAAGCCGGCTACGTCGTCGCGGTACCCGACTATCAGGGGTTGGGAGACCCGGCGGGCGGGAAACGTCTCTACCACCCGTCCCTGGACTCGACGACCGGCGGTTACAACATGCTCGACGTGGTACGCGCCACGTCCAAGCTGATTCCGGACGCATCGCCAATCTGGGTCGCCGTCGGCGAGGTTCAGGGCGGACAGGCCGCATGGGCCCTCAACGAACTCTCCGACAACTACGGATTCCAGCATCTGCGCGGCACCGTGAGCATTTCACCGATCGCGGATTTTTCCGGCCTCGCCGACACCGCCGCCCAGGGGAAGCTCACCGGCGAACAACGTCGCCTCTACATCTCCTACCTGGCGGCGCTGTCAACCGAATACAAAGCCCAGTTCCCACTCGATGACTACCGCCGCGGGGTGGCCAAGGAGAAGTGGGATCTACTGTCGAACTGCAATCCGGGCGACGACGCCGCCCGCAATGCGGTCATCGCCCAAATCGGCCCCGACGATCTCCGTCCCGCCAGCCCGGAGGCCCTGGCAGCGCTGAAAAGGTACATAGACAAGACGACGCTGCCGCAAGGCCCGGCCCAGGCGCCGATGCTGGTGATGTACGGCGACAATGATCCGCTCACCCCCGCGGCCTGGACCGAGCAGGCCATCGCTCGCGCCTGCGCGATGAACGACCGGATCACGGTCCGCGAGTCGCCCTCGCCGTCGCTGAACGCCGAGGTGATGGACTGGATCGCCCAGCGCGTCCGCGAAGAACCGGTCGCCGACGACTGCGCGGCTTTCGTGGCAGCGCATCCTCTGCCCCCCTCGGCAGCTGCGCCGGAGCCGAAACCCGTGGCGGCCCCCGTCGCCCCGCCGGCGGAGAGCTCACGCGGTGGCGAGCAGGCTGCTGCCACCAGTGAGGTCTCGCTGATCGACGGCTGGCTGCCGGTGACCATCCAGGTCGTGGCGGGGGCCGCATTGATTGCGGCCACCGGGTGGCGGTCGCGGCGCTGGCGGTTGCGCTGGCTGCCGATCGCCGCGGCAGTGGGCGCCGCGTCCATAGGCGTCGCCTGGTGGTTCGTCACGAGCCAGGGCTGGGGCTCGGTCTATCCCTGGGGCATGTGGGTCTGGATCGGTCTGACCGGCCTGGCCGCCGTGGTCGCGGTACTCGGCTGGCCGGGATCACAGTGGTGGCGGCGCACCCTCGCGGTGCTGGCGGTCCCGCTCTGTTTCCTGTCCGCTGGCACAGTCCTCAACGCGTCGCTGGGCTACCTGCCGACCGTCACCGCCGCTTGGCAACGGGCAACCGGCCAGCTCCCCCCGCAGTGGATTGATCAGACCAAACTCGCCGAGATGCAGCGAGACGGAATCAGGCCGACGAGGGGAACCGTCGTTCGGATCACCACCCCGAGCAACATCTCCGGATTCGCCCACCGGGAGGAGATGGTGTACCTGCCGCCGGCGTGGTTCACCTCGAGCCCACCGCCCGAACTGCCGGCGGTGATGATGATCGGGGCGGAACTCAGCGCGCCCTCCGATTGGCTGCTGTCCGGCCGGGCCCTGGACGTCCTGGACAACTTCGCCCTGCAGCACCATGGGGTCACACCGGTCATGGTGTTCCCGGACACCAGCGGGTCGTTCACCAACGACACCGAATGCGTGAACGGCCTGCGCGGCAACGCCGCCGACCATCTGATCCAGGAGTTCGTGCCCTACGTGATCTCGAATTTCGGTGTCAGCTCGAAGGCCTCCGGCTGGGGCCTGGCCGGATGGTCCTCCGGCGGCACCTGCTCGCTCACCCTGGCCGTCAGCCATCCCGAAATGTTCAGCGCGATCGTCGATCTCGACGGACAACTCGGACCGAACGCCGGGAAGAAGAAACAAACCATTGCCCGGCTGTTCGGCGGCGACGAAGAGGCCTGGGCGGCATTCGATCCGAAAACAATCGTGGAGAACCGCCGGTACTACTACGACATGGCGGCGTGGGTCGGAGTGTCGGACCAGATTCCGACCCGGCATTGGCCTGCGGACTCCGGTGCCGGGCACACCGATCAGCTACACGACTGGGATACCTATTCCGAGGACCACGCCAAGACCGCGAACCAGTTGTGCATCCTTCTCAGCGCGCACGGGATCGAATGCTCGGTAGTGGGATACAGGGGCGGTCACGACTTCCCGTCGGCCTCGTTCGGGTTCAAGGACGCGCTGCCGTGGCTGGCCGGTTGGCTTGGCACCCCCGGTGTCCCGAAGATCGACCTTCCGGGATCCTGAATCTGGGAGGCCCTGACCGCGTCAGGCCGTCAGGATTCGCGGGCCCGAATCGGTCACCGCGACGGTGTGCTCCCAGTGGGCGGCCCGGGAGCCGTCGGTGGTGACAACCGTCCACTCGTCGTCGAGGATGCGGGTCTTGGTGGTACCCAGAGTGAGCATGGGCTCTATTGCCAGCACCGATCCGGGGACCAAGAGCGGACCACGTCCCGGTTCGCCCTCGTTCGGCAGGAACGGTTCCATATGCATGTGCCGGCCGATGCCGTGCCCGCCGTAGCCGGCGACAATGCCGTAACGCCGTCCATGCTCCTGCTCGGCAGCGCGCGTGCCGCGTTCAATGGCATGCGAGACGTCGCTGAGCCGATTCCCCGGTGCCATGGCCGCGATTCCGGCCTCCATGGCCTGCCGGGTCGCCGCCGACAGCGCCTCGTCGGCCGGGATCAACGCCCCGACCCCGAAAGTCACTGCCGAGTCACCGTGCCACCCGTCGATGATCGCGCCACAGTCGATGGACACCAGGTCGCCTTCGGCAAGTACCTCGTCGAAGGCCGGGATGCCGTGCACAACACGGTCGTTGACCGAAGAGCAGATGCTGGCCGGGTAGCCGTGGTAGCCGAGGAATGACGGTGTGCCGCCGGCATCGCGGATCACGCTTTCGGCGATGTCGTCGAGGTCTTTGGTCGACGCCCCCGGGCGGGCAGCGTCCTGCACTGCGCGCAGCGCGGCCGCAACTACCGATCCGGCGGCCGCCATGGCATCAAGCTCACCCTCGGAGCGGGCGGGAACGGTCTTGCGGCGACGCAGCCCGGGCACGGACACCATGGCGGACGCTCAGCGACCGAGCGCCTGCAGAGCCCGATCGAAGACCTCGTCGAGAGTCCCCACCGCGTCGACTGTCTTCAGTTCTGCGTCGCCGTAATAATCCAGAAGCGGTGCCGTCTCGTCCCGGTAGACCTGGAAGCGGTTACGGATCACTTCTTCGGTGTCGTCGGCACGGCCGCGGCCCTTGAGCCGTTGCACCAGTTCGTCCTCCGGCACCCGGAACTCCACCACTGCGTCCAGCTTCAGGCCCCGGCGCTCCAGCATGTCGTGCAAGGCCTGCGCCTGCTCCAACGAGCGGGGAAAGCCATCCAGAATGAAACCGTCGGCGACATCGGTTTCGTCGAGTCGGTCATCGACGAGTGCATTGGTCAGGCTGGCCGGCACCAAGTCACCGGCGTCAAGGTATTTCTTGGCCTCCAACCCCAGCTTGGTGCCATGGCTGATGTTGTGCCGGAACAGGTCGCCGGTGGAGATCTGCGGCACGCCTAACTCCTCGGCCAGCCTGACGGCCTGGGTGCCCTTGCCCGCCCCCGGCGGACCCAGCAGGACGATTCTCACTTCAGGAACCCTTCGTAGTTGCGCTGCATCAACTGGCTCTCGATCTGCTTCACCGTGTCGAGACCCACGCCGATCATGATCAGCACCGCGGTGCCGCCGAACGGAAGGTTCTGCACCGCGCCACTGTTGCCGACCTGCAGGAACAGGTTAGGCAGAACGGCGATGATACCGAGGTAGATCGAGCCGGGAAGGGTGATTCGGTTTAGCACGTAGCTCAGATAGTCCGCGGTCGGCCTGCCGGGCCGGATGCCGGGAATGAAGCCGCCGAACTTCTTCATCTCGTCCGCCCGCTCCTCAGGGTTGAACGTGACCGAGACGTAGAAGTAGGTGAAGAACATGATCAAGGCGAAGTAGACGGCGACGTAGGTCGGATCTGCGGGGTTGGTCAGATGCTGGGCGACGAAACGGTCCCACCAGTTGTTGCTGGGCCCGCCGCTGCGCCCGCTCTGAATCAGCTGGGTTACCAGGTGCGGGATGTAGATCAGCGACGACGCGAAGATCACCGGGATGACGCCGGCCTGGTTGACCTTCAGGGGCAGGTAGGTCGACGTGCCGCCGTACATGCGACGGCCCACCATGCGCTTGGCGTACTGGACCGGGATGCGGCGCTGCCCCTGCTCGACGAACACCACACCGATGATGATCAGCAGGGCAGCCCCGCACACGGCGGCGAAAACCGGACCGCCGCGAGTGTCCAGGATGGTCTTGCCCTCGGCCGGGATGCGAGCCGCGATACCCGCGAAGATCAGCAGCGACATGCCGTTGCCGATGCCACGCTCGGTGACCAGTTCACCCATCCACATGACCAGCGCCGCGCCCGCCGTCATCACCAGAACGATCACGATCAGCGGGAAGATGCCCTTGTCCGGGAGCACCTCCACCGAGCAGTTCTGCAACAGGCCGCCGTTGGCGGCCAGCGCGACGATGCTCGTGGCCTGCAGGACAGCCAGTGCAACCGCCAGGTAGCGGGTGTACTGCGTCATTTTGGCCTGACCCGCTTGTCCTTCTTTGCGGAGCTCCTCAAATCGGGGAATGACCACGGTGAGGAGTTGCACGATGATGCTCGCGGTGATGTAGGGCATGACGCCCACCGCGAATACCGAAAGCTGGAGCAGCGCTCCACCGGAGAACAGGTTGATCAGTGAGTAGATCTGCGCTCCGGCGCCGCCACTGACTTCCTCGATGCACTGGTGGACGTTTTTGTAGTTCACGCCCGGAGACGGCAACGCGGCGCCTGCGCGGTACAGGATGACGATGCCCAGGGTGAAGAGGATCTTCCGTCTCAGGTCGACCGTTCGCAGCGACGAGATGAAAGCCGAGAGCACTGTTCCTCCTGGGCAGCCGGACCGGGGGCGCGGCGTGCCGATGGGCTGGCCTGGCCAGCGGTACGGTCAAATCCTTAGTCGGCGCTCGCACCGTGAACGGGCGCGCGCTCAAACAGTCTACGAGACTAACAGTTACCCCAGGCTGGCTGGGAATCCGTCCGCGCGCAGGCAGCTGATTACCTTGGCTAAGCAAGTGCTCCGCTGAACTCCCACGGGAGAACGCGATGAAACGCACCCGACAGGCACCATTGGAATCTGGCGTCCAGCGTTGGCGCGACGGCAACGATGGTCGCCAGGGCCCGGGCTCTGGCCACCCGAAATCGGGATCCGCTGGTCGAGGACCGCTTCGCGGAGCCTCTTGTCCGCGCTGCAGGGGTCCAGACCTTCACCAGCGTCCTGGACGGCGACATCGGAATCGCCGACCAGGACGGGACAACTCTTCTGAGCGATCTGGTCGCGGTGCGAACCCGGTTCAAGAACAACTTCTTCGCCGATGCGGCAGAGGCCGGCATCCGGCAGGCGGTCATCCTGGCCGCCGGAAGGCGAACCGTGGGCATCGACCTTCGCGACGATTGGCGGGCGGCGCTGCGGGCGGAGGGTTTCGACGAGGCGACGCCGAGCGCCTGGATCGCCGAATTGAGCACGCCGGGCAGCCGGTTCGCGACCGACTATCACCCCGCCGGCGGAGTCGGGGTCGCCCGGCGCACCTCGTCGATCAGTGACCAGTGGGCCGAGCACGGATTGGAGCTCTACCTCGGTGACCTCTTCCCCGGGGGCCGGCGCCGACCCGTCGAAGACCAGCTCGACCAGTTAGGCTGTCGGGTGACGCTCTGCCCCCGACGCCCCCGACCGGAGATGTTCGCCAGCTATGGCCGTCACTTACCCGAAGGCGAGGCCAACGCGGCCCTTCGGAAGGCGCGGCCCTTCGGAAGGCGTGGCCCTTCGGAAGGCGTGGCTCTTCGGAAGGCACTGTATGTCACGGCAATCCGGAAGTAGAGGCATCAGAGGCAGATGACACGGTACGACGGCGATTCCTGGGGCCCCGCGTCGAGCGTGGGGATGACGGCCACCCTCGTCGCAGCCGCGCGTGCGATGGGCACCAAGGACGAGCGTGGCTTGATCGACGACCCCTTTGCCGAGCCCCTGGTTCGTGCGGTGGGCATCCCCTTCTTCGTTGACCTGCTCGACGGCCGCATCGACCCTGCTGCGCTCGGTGACGACGGCCCCGAACGCGCGGCCGCCATGGTCGCCGGCATGGCGATGCGCACCAGGTTCTTCGACGAGTATTTCGCCACCGCGACCGGGACAGGAATTCGACAGGCGGTGATCTTGGCCGCCGGTCTGGATTCGCGCGCCTACCGGCTGCCCTGGCCGACGGGCACGGTTGTCTACGAGGTCGACCAGCCTGCCGTCGTCGAATTCAAGACCGACACCTTGGCAGGGCTCGGCGCCGTCCCGGCCGCCACGCGCAGGACGGTGAGTATCGACCTCCGCGAGGATTGGCCTTCAGCGCTGCGGGCCAGCGGGTTCGACCCGGCGGCTCGCACCGCGTGGCTGGCCGAAGGGCTTTTGATCTACCTTCCACCGGAGGCGCAGGACCGACTACTGGACACGATCACCGAACTCAGCGCCCCGGGTAGCACGGTGGCCACCGAATACGTGCCGGGGATAGTCGACTTCGACGCCGACCGGGCAAGGGAAATGACGGCTCCCATGCAGCAGCAGGGACTCGACCTCGACATGCCTGCCCTGATCTATCCCGGACCCCGCAGCAACGTCATGGACCACCTGAGCGCAACGGGCTGGCAGGTTACCGGCGTTCCCGAGCCGGAATTGTTCGCCCGTGCGGGCCTGCCGCCGCGGGAGCGCGGCGACCACGATCCACTCGGCGAGATCACCTACGTGAGCGCCACCCGCTGACAACCGTTCAGAACCGCCACTCCCCCACCCAGAGTGCAGTGGTTCTGCCGCCCAGCAGAACGGCGATGGCATCGACCAGCGCGGCCGGTCGCGATGAGGATTCGTGCCGCAACATGTCCCGCACCGACGAGCCGGGGTAGGCGGCCAGCCGCACCTCGGCGTCGACGTCGAGGCCGGCAAGCACCTTCGCCCGCCGGACTGCGACACGAAATCCGCCGAGCTCGTCGACCAGGCCCCGCTCGTGGGCGTCGGCCCCGGTCCAGATCCGGCCACGGGCAATGCCGTCGACCTCCTCGACGGTCATCGAGCGGGACTCGGCAACGCGACGCACGAAGTCGTCGTAGAAGAGGTCGGCCTCGGCTTCGACCATGTCGTGCTGCTCTGCAGTGAACGGCGCGTTGATCGACCAGGCGTCGGCATTGGTGTTCGTGCGCACCACATCGGAGCCGACCCCAAGGCGTTCCTTCAGATCACGAGCGACGAGCTTGCCGGTCACCACGCCGATCGAACCGGTGATCGTCCCGGGGTTCGCGACGATCGTGTCGGCCGCCATCGCGATGTAGTAACCGCCGGAGGCGGCAACCGAACCCATGGAGGCGACGACCGGCTTTCCCTTCTCACGCAGCCGGCAGATCTCCCGCCAGATCGTCTCCGAGCCGGTCACCGATCCGCCCGGACTGTCGACGCGCAGCACCACAGCCGTCACATCATCTTTCGACGCAGCCTCACGCAAGGCCGCGGCGATGGTGTCACCACCCGCACTGGACCGCGACATCGGCAGCACCTGCGGGCCTCCCCGGCCGCTGACGATCGGACCCGCAACGGTCACCACGGCGATGGCGGGTTTGGGCTTGCCACCCGGGATCGACGGCAAGCGCTCGCGGGTCGCGGCGTAGTTGGACAGGAAGAGTCGCGGTGGCGCGTCTTCGCCGTCGGGGTCGGCACCGCCGGTGACGTCCCCCCCGATGACATCTCTTTCGGTGACACCTCTGTCAGTGACATCTCTGTCAGTGACATCCCCGGTGACACCCCCGGTGACATCCCCGGTTACATCTCTGTCTGGGGCGGCGATCAGTTCGATGATGCGTGCGTAGGCCTCGTCGCGAAAGCCGATGCGGTCAACCAAGCGGGCCGTGAGGGCATCCTCGCGGAGCAAGGGCGCCCGGTTGGCCAACTCGTCGAGAGTTCCGACATCAACGCCGCGAGACTCCGCAATGGCCGTCCAGACCTGGCCATGCAGGCTTTCGATCATCCGGGAGTCGGCCTCCCGATGGGCTTCGGTGTAGCGATCCTGGGTGAAGAGGTTGGCCGCCGACTTGTACTCGCCCCGCGCGACGAACTGTGCTTCGATTCCGGCTTTATCCAGGGCATCACGCAGGAACAGAGCATTGGTGGCGAAGCCGATGAGCCCGACGGTTCCGGACGGCTGCATCCACACCTCACCGAACGCCGACGCCAGGTAATAGGACAGGGTGCCCGGATAGGTTTCCGACCACGCCAGCGACGGCTTGACCGCGGCGAACGTCGCGATCGCCTCGCGCAACTCCTGAACCGCGCCCGGGGGCGCAGCCGAAAGCTGCACGCGCGCGATCAACCCCGCAACCCGGCGATCTTCGGCTCCACGATGAATGGCGGCCACGGCGTCGCGCAGCACCAGCGGCTTACCCGCGCCGGTAATCAGTCGCAGCGGGTCGAACCCGGCGGTTTCCGGCGGCAAGGACTGCAGGTCGAGTTCCAGGATGCAGCCTTTGGGAACACCGTGGTGGCGCACGGTGTCGATGCGGCGGACCAGGGTACGAAGCTCATTCGGGACGTCGGGCAGGAAAGAACGCATGGCACCGAGGCTACGGTCACCCTTTTCGCACGAGCAAACGCAAAAACCTCCGACACGCCATGCGTGCGGAGGCTTTCGCAGTCCCTCGCAGCGCGAGGTGGACCTCAGTTCGCGGAACTAGCCGATTTCGGTGGCCGAGCCACCCGCCGCGGTGATCTTCTCCCGTGCGCTGCCGCTGAACTTGTGGGCGGTCACATTGACCTTCGCCGTCAGTTTGCCGTCGCCGAGCACCTTCACCAGGGTGTTCTTGCGAACAGCGCCCTTAGACACCAGGTCCTCCAGGGTGATGTCACCACCCTCGGGGAAGAGTCGGTTGATATCGCCGACGTTGACCACCTCGAACTCGGTGCGGAACCGGTTGCGGAAGCCCTTGAGCTTGGGCAGCCGCATGTGGATCGGCATCTGGCCGCCCTCGAAGCCCACCGGAACGTTCTTGCGGGCGCCGGTGCCCTTGGTGCCCCGGCCGGCCGTCTTGCCCTTGGAACCCTCACCGCGACCGACACGGGTCTTGGCCTTCTTCTCGCCTGGCGCGGGGCGCAGGTCATGAAGCTTGATGGTCATGGTCAGACCTCCTCAACTTCCACGAGGTGATGCACGACCCTGATCAGCCCGCGCGTCTGCGGGTTGTCCTCGCGGACCACCGACTGGCGAATCTTGCGCAGGCCCAGGGTCCGCAGGGTCTCACGCTGCTTCCAGCGGGCGCCCACGGTGCCCCGCACCTGAGTGATCTTCAGATCGGACATGACTACACACTTCCTTCGGCAGCGGCGACCGCATGCCGGGCCGCTGCTTCGCTCTCGCGACGCGCCCGCAGCATGCCTGCCGGCGCGACGTCTTCGATGGGCAGGCCGCGACGGGCCGCCACCTCTTCGGGCCGCTGCAACAGCTTCAGCGCGGCAACTGTGGCGTGCACCACGTTGATCGCGTTGTCGCTGCCCAGCGACTTCGCCAGCACGTCGTGCACGCCGGCGCATTCCAGCACGGCGCGGCAGGCACCGCCGGCGATGACACCGGTACCGGCGCTAGCCGGACGCAGCATCACCACACCGGCAGCGGCTTCGCCCTGCACCGGATGCGTGATTGTGCCGCCGATCAGCGGCACACGGAAGAAGTTCTTGCGAGCCTCTTCCACACCCTTGGCGATCGCGGCCGGCACCTCCTTGGCCTTGCCGTAGCCGACGCCTACCAGTCCGTGGCCGTCGCCGACGATCACCAACGCGGTGAAGCTGAACCGGCGACCGCCCTTGACAACCTTGGAGACGCGGTTGATCGTGACGACGCGCTCCAGGTACTGGCTCTTGTCGCCGTCGCGACTGTCACGGCCGCCCCGGCCGCCACGGTCGTCGCGTCGGCCACGCCCGTCCGAACGGCCACCACGATCGTCGCGGCCCTCGCCCCGGCTGCCCGCGGTGGTCTCCGGGGCCACAGAAGCCTGTTCCGCCATCATGCGGTCCTTCCGTTGTTCTTGTGGGTCATCAGAACGCCAGGCCGCTCTCGCGGGCGGCATCGGCAAGCGCGGCGATGCGCCCGCCATAGGTATTGCCACCGCGGTCGAACACCACGGCCTCGATGCCGGCGGCCTTGGCACGCTCGGCGATCAGCTGGCCGACCCGCTTCGCGTGAGCCTTCTTGTCGCCCTCGACAGCCCGCACATCGGGCTCGATGGACGAGGCAGCCGCCAGCGTGGTGCCATTCTCGTCGTTGACCAGCTGGACGTGGATGTGCCGCGAGGAGCGGTTGACCACCAAGCGGGGACGCGCCGAAGTGCCGGCGACCTTCTTGCGCAGCCGCGCGTGCCGGCGCAGCCGCGAGGCCCGACGGGCTGCCGACGCGGTGGTACCGATCGGCTTGCGGTCGATTGTCTGTGTGTCAGCCATTACTACTTACCTGTCTTTCCGACCTTGCGGCGGATCTGCTCACCCTCGTAACGCACGCCCTTGCCCTTGTACGGGTCGGGGCGGCGCAGGCGGCGGATGTTCGCCGAGATCTGTCCGACCTTCTGCTTGTCGATTCCGGAGACCGAGAACTTCGTGGGGCTCTCCACCGTCAAGGTGATGCCCTCCGGAGCCTCGATCAGCACCGGGTGGCTATAGCCCAGCGCGAACTCGAGATTCGAGCCCTTCTGCTGCACGCGGTAACCGACACCGAAGATCTCCATCTTGGTGGTGTACCCCTGGGTGACACCGGTGACCAGGTTGGCGATCAAAGTGCGTGAGAGCCCGTGCAGCGAACGGTTGCGCCGCTCGTCGTCGGGCCGGCTCACCACAAGTGCACCGTCGTCGTTGCGCGCCACCGTGATCGGCTCTGCGACCGACATCTCCAGGGTGCCCTTGGGCCCCTTGACCGACACGTTCTGCCCGTCGATGGTCACGTCGACTCCGGGGGGAACCGCAACCGGTTGCCTACCAATACGCGACATTTTTCTAAGCCTCTCTCACCACACGTACGCGAGGACTTCGCCGCCCACGCCCTCTCGGGACGCCTGGCGATCGGTCTTCAGGCCGGCGGACGTGGAGATGATCGCCACGCCCAGGCCGCCGAGCACCCGCGGCAGATTGGTGGATTTCGCGTACACCCGCAGGCCGGGCTTGGACACCCGGCGCAGACCGGCGAGGCTACGCTCGCGGTTGGGGCCGTACTTGAGTTTGACGGTCAGCGACTTGCCCACCCGGGCATCCTCGGTGCGGTAATCGCTGATGTAACCCTCGCTCTTGAGGATCTCGGCGATGTTCGCCTTGAGCTTCGAGTGCGGCAAGGTCACTTCGTCGTGGTACGCCGAGTTGGCGTTGCGCAGACGGGTCAAGAAGTCTGCGATCGGGTCAGTCATGGTCATGACTGGGCCTCTACCTTCCTCGCAACGGTTCCCTGAGCCGGGCCTGCTGCGCCTTTGTCTTGACTGAAAAAGATCGGGGTTCTTACCAGCTGGACTTCTGCACACCCGGCAGTTCGCCGGCATGCGCCATCTCGCGCAAGCAGATTCGGCACAGGCCGAACTTGCGGTACACCGCGTGCGGTCGGCCGCACTTGTTGCAGCGGGTGTAGGCCCGCACCGCGAACTTCGGCTTCTTCTTGGCCTTGTTGACCAGAGCCTTCTTTGCCATCTGCTCAGTTCTCCTTGAACGGGAAGCCAAGGGCCCGCAGCAATGCGCGGCCTTCGTCGTCGGTCGTCGCCGAGGTGACGACGGTGATGTCCATGCCCCGGGGCCGGTCGATGGAGTCCACGTCGATCTCGTGGAACACCGACTGCTCGGCCAGGCCGAAGGTGTAGTTGCCGTGCCCGTCGAACTGCTTGGCGCTCAGTCCGCGGAAGTCGCGGATACGCGGCAGCGCGATCGATACCAGGCGGTCCAGGAATTCCCACATCCGGTCGCCCCGCAAGGTGACCCGGGCGCCGATCGGCATGCCCTCGCGAAGTTTGAACTGCGCGATGGACTTCCGAGCCTTGCGGATCTCCGGCTTCTGACCGGTGATCAGCGACAGGTCGTTCACCGCACCGTTGATCAACTTGGCATCGCGGGCGGCGTCACCGACGCCCATGTTGACGATCACCTTGACCACACCGGGGATTTGCATCACGTTGGCGTAGTTGAACTGACTGTTCAGCGAATCGCGAATCTCGCTGCGGTAGCGCTGCTTGAGCCGCGGCTGAACCTTCTCTGCGGTTGTCATGCCTTGATGTCCTTGCCGTTGCGCTTGGAGATGCGGACCTTCTTGCCGCTCTCTTCATCGACGCGGTAGCCGATGCGGGTGGGCTTGCCGTCGGAGTCGACGACCATCACGTTGGAGACATGGATCGGCGCCTCCTGGGTGACGATGCCGCCGGAGGAAGCGCCGCGCTCATTTGCCGAGTTCGGAGTGTGCTTCTTGATCCGGTTGACGCCCTCGACGAGGATGCGTTCGCGCTCCGGGTAGGCCTTCAGGACCTTGCCCTTGGCACCCTTGTCCTTGCCGGCGATGACCAGCACGGTGTCGCCCTTGTGGACCTTCATTTACAGCACCTCCGGAGCCAGCGAAACGATCTTCATGAAGCGCTTCTCACGCAGCTCGCGGCCAACCGGGCCGAAGATGCGGGTACCGCGCGGATCGTTGTCGTTCTTGATGATGACTGCGGCGTTCTCGTCGAACTTGATGTAGCTGCCGTCCGGGCGGCGGCGCTCCTTGACCGTACGCACCACCACGGCCTTGACCACATCACCGCGCTTGACGTTGCCGCCGGGGATGGCGTCCTTGACCGTCGCGACGATGATGTCCCCGATCCCGGCATAGCGCCGCGACGAACCGCCCAGCACACGGATGCACAGGATCTCCTTGGCGCCGGTGTTGTCGGCAACCTTGAGCCGCGATTCTTGCTGAATCACCAGATCTCCCTCGGTTGTGCACGCGCGGGACAATCCTTCGGCGCAAGCAGAAGGGAACCCGTCGTGCGTGGTCTTTGTCGTCTGAAGGCACGCGGGGCTGACGTTCACACGCCAGCCGAGGTCTGCCCGAGGCAACCCTTTGATACTAGGCGACGAGCCCCCATCCAGCCAAATCGCAGTCGGGCCAAACCCCAGTCGGGCCAAACCACCCAAACGAACAGACGGGCGGAGAAGTGCGAGTGAAACTCGCCATTACGTCGATCTGGGCGGTCAGGGGCTCACGACGCAGCGAAAACCGATGTGCGTGGTCGCACTGTCTTGGGACTGCGGCGAGCGCGCGGCCGGCCGATAGCGGTGACAATACTCCGGCGCGCACAGATGCGAACCGCCCTTGAGAGCCTGGATCAGGCCCGGATCGGGTTCGGAGGAAGTTGGGCAGCACGAATTGGACTGCGCGAGCTGGTGATGGCCGGAGTACTTGGTGGTGGTCCATTCCCAGACGTTGCCGATCATGTCCACCAGCCCGAAGCCGTTGGAGGCAAACGTGCCCACCGGGGAGGTACCCACCCAGCCCAGCGCCCCGTCGTTTCGGTAGGGAAACCGACCCTGCCAGGTGTTGGCCATCAGCCGCCCGTCGACCCGGGGCTCGTCCCCCCAGGCGTAAGTCGTGGTCGACCCGGCCCGCGCCGCGTACTCCCACTCCGCCTCGGTGGGCAACCGCCGGCCCGCCCAGGCGGCGTACGCACCGGCGTCGGGGTAGGCGACCTGCACGACGGGGTGATCTTCCCTGCCGGCGATGTCGCTTCCGACCCCGAACGGCGCCCGCCAGTGCGCACCGGGCGCCCAGTCCCACCACTGACGCCAATCGCTGAGGTTCACAGGGCCCGGAGTTCTGCGGAAGACCAGGGCACCGGGCCGCAAATCCTCCTCCGCGACACCCGGATACAACGCCGGGTCCAGCGGTCGTTCGGCGACGGTGACGTAGCCGGTGGCATCGACGAATTCCGCAAACTGACGGTTGGTCACCGGGTGACGTTCGATTGCGAATGCCGCCACGGTCGCCGTGTGGATCGGAGCTTCCTCGGGGTAGAAACTCGTCGAACCCATGCGAAACGACCCGCCGGGCAGTTCGACCAGTTCAGTCAGCACTGACATCAGTCCCGTGCGAACGCGGCCGCCAGTTCACGTTCCCGGTCGACGTAGGGCGCACCCGAGACGTCGACCACCGCCTTAGCGATGACACCGCCGGTGAACGGATACGGTGCGGTGTACGCCTGGGACACCGGCTGACCGATGTTGCGGCCCACTTCCACTCCCCCGCCGGCCAACCCGAAGATGAACGGGTGGGCTTTCACGTTCGACTGCGTGGCGACCGCAGCCCCGTCAATGTAGAGGGTGGCGTCGCCGACCGGGGTGTGAGTGCCCTCGACCGTCCCGGTTCTGGCGTAACCGACGCCGAGGATGTGATCGCCCAAGGGCACCGGATCGGGTGCGATCACCCGTTGTTCCAATTCGCCGAAGAAGTTGTAGACGAACTGAAGCTTTCCGTCCTCGATGAAAAGAACGTATCCGCCGTGTCCGGCACCTTGCTTCAACAGCACGCCGCTGACATCGGCGCTATGGATGGTCACTTCCGCCAGCACGGAGAAGGAGCGTCCGAGAATGTTGACGCACGCCCCGACCGGCACAGGCGCGGTGTGCGGGTAGTAGGTGTAACTAGTCCGCTCGCCGCCGAGCGTCGGCCGGGTGCGTCCAACCATCTCGAACATGCTCAGATCCGACAAGGGCAAGCCGTTGTACTTCTCGGCTTCGGCGAACCACAAAGCCTGTAACTCGGCCAGTTTGTCCGGGTGTTCAGCTGCCAGATCCCGGCATTGACTGCGGTCGTTCTCGATGTGGAACAACTCCCAGCGGTCCTTGTCGAAGTTCGACCACCCGGACGGAGATGCGGCGTGCACCGTGTTCGCGAACCACCCTTTGTGCCATATCCCGCGGGTGCCGAGCATGGTGTAGAACTGGGTCTCCTTACCGGTATCGGCATCCGGATCAGCAAGGGCCGCTTTAAAACTCACTCCGTCCAGCGGCTTTTGGGGGATTCCCTTCACGGATTCGGGCGGGCTGATGCCGACCAGGTCGTACACCGTCGGAGTGATGTCGCAGACGTTGATGTAGTTGTCCCGAACTTCGCCGTGAGCGGAAATTCCCGTGGGCCACGAGACGATGGCACTGTCTGCAATCCCGCCTTCGTGGGAGGCGTAACGCTTGTAGAGCTTGTAGGGGGTGTTGAACGCCATCGCCCAACCAATGGGGTAGTGGTTGTAGGTGGACGGCAAGCCCAGTTCGTCGTAGAACCGCATGCTGTCCTCGACGGTGTCGACGTAGCCGTTGAAGAATTTGGCCTCGTTGACCGAACCGTTGGGTCCTCCCTCACCGCTGGCGCCGTTGTCGCCGATCACGACGACGATCGTGTTGTCCAGCTGACCGGATTCCTCCAGATAGTCCAGGACCCGGCCGATCTGGGCGTCGGTGTAGGACAGGAATCCGGCGAAGACTTCCGCCATCCGGGCGAAGAGCCGCTTTTCCTCGTCGGACAACGAGTCCCAGGGCCGCACCGTGTCCTGCAACGGCCACGGCTGCCCGTTGGGTCCTTTGACATCCAGATACGGATTGACCGGTGACAATTCCGTCCCGGCCGGCACGATGCCGAGGTTCTTCTGGTTTTCCAGCACGATCTCGCGATAACGCTCGTAGCCCATATCGAACTTGCCCGCGTAGCGATCAGACCATTCCTTGAACACGTGATGCGGTGCATGACCGGCCCCTGGGCACAGGTAGGTGAACCACGGCTTGCCCGGCGCGACCTGTGTGGAGTCGCGGATGAATTCGATCGCTTTGTCAGCCAGGTCCTTCGAGAGGTGGTACCCCTGCTCCGGGGTCGCCGGCGCCTCCACCGGATGGTTGTCGTAGACCAGCTCCGGGTACCACTGGTCGGTCTCCCCGCCCATGAAGCCATAGAACCGTTCGAAGCCCCGCGACAGCGGCCAGTGCCGACGGGTGGCGGCGAGATTGGACTCCTCGATGGGCGTCAGATGCCATTTGCCGACGCAGTAGGTGTTCCAGCCGCGTTCGGCCAGCACCTCCGAGATCAGCGCGGTGTCGTGGGGGATGCGTCCGTTGTTGCCGGGAAATCCTTCGGTGAACTCCTCGACCATGGCCATGCCGACTGTCGTCGCGTTGCGCCCGGTCAACAGCGATGCACGAGTTGGCGAGCACAACGCAGTGGTGTGGAACTGGCTCAGCCGTACCCCACGCTCGGCGATGCGGCTCATCGCCGGCATCTCCACCAGGCCGCCGAAGCAGTCCCAGGTGGCGATGCCGACGTCGTCCCACACCACGTAGAGCACGTTCGGCGCGTTCTCCGGAGCAGTCGGTGGCGCGTACGGGCCCCAGTCGGGTTCGGAGTCACGGATGTCGAGGGCGATCGTGCCCTGGAACTCAGCTGCCATAGAAACCGACGTTACCCGCCCGGTTTGGAACCCCCGGGGAAGGGCTATCCAGTTCCAGCATCACTTTCACCGTCGCTTCCAGCAAGGATTCGTAAAGGAGAGATCGTGAGACCTACCAGTGCACTGAAAACGGCTGCCGTCCTGATGACGGCCATCGGAATCGCCGGCGCCCCGGCCGCGTCGGCGGCGTACCCGATCGTCGGCAAACTCGGCTCCACGCTGACAATGACCGACTCCGTCGGCCAAGTGACCCTGAGCTGGAACGTCGGCAACCTCAAACCCAGCAACGACGTCATGCCGGGGTATCCGGTGGCGGGCAAGTTGTGGGAGGCCACGGCAACGGTCCGGGCCATCAGCGGTCCGGTTACCCCGGCCATCTCGCAGTTCAACGCGGTGGCCCCCAACCAGGCTGCCTACCGTGTGCTGTGGGAGGTCGCCAGCCCGGTCAACATCAGCGGAGCGACGATCCCCCAGGGGGCGCAATCGACCGGCAAGATCCACTTCGATGTGACGGGGCCGCCACCCACGACGGTGACGATGAACAACGGCATGGAAGACCTGATGATCTGGGGACCCTGAGTCCCAACGGTTCTGAGTCCCCAGCTGTCTGGCGTCAGTCCTCGGCGTCGGACCAGTCCTCGATGTCGATGATGTGAACTGCCGCCTCCTCCGCCGAGGCCGCTCCCCCGCTGATGCCGACGTCCTCGGCCACCAGGTCGCTTTCGGTGTCTTCACCGAAACCCAGGTCAGGCGCAACCAGTCGACCCGCTCGCACACGGCCGATCTCCCGGTGCCCGGGGAACTCGGCTTCGCGTTCAGCTGCGTCGGACTGCCACTGCTCATCTTCGTCCAGAGGGTCACCGATCCGGCTAGCCGGATCGGGTTCCTCCTCAGCGAGCCGCTGATCGAGGGTTTCCGTCGACCCGAAAGCTGCCCGACTGAAGGACCGTTCGGGTGGGGAATAACCCTCATCGAGAACGTCGGAGACGCCTCGGTCGATCAGCGTGTCCTCCGAAGGAAGCTGATTCTCATCGGCCACGCTGTACTCGCCCGCCGCCGGGCCCGAACCGAACTCGCCGTTGCTCATAGACACTCCTTCTTCGACGCTCGCCCCGATCGCCGCGCCCGATTATCCGCTGACGTCCCGCTGACGGGTCAAGGGCCGTTGGTCATCGGCGTTTGAGCGGTTCGGACGGAGACGCCGCAGTCGTCTGAGCGGGCGTGTCACCGGCTGAGCGTGCCTGAACCACCCGCGCGCGGCTACTATCTGCAGACGTGACCGGCGGGACACCCCGAAAGACATGCCGTGGCAGCTAGGCAGTCGAAGTCGCCAGCACCTGGAACGAGCACCCGGGTGATCGTGGTCGACGACGGCAGGCTTATCCGGGAATGCCTCGCCGCCCAACTCCGTGCAAACGGTGTCGCCGCGGGCGTCGCCTGGGACCTGCCATCGTTGTTCGCCCAGGTCGACGCGGGTCGGCCCGACGTCGTCCTGCTCAACGTGGGGACGCCGGACTACGCGACACTTCTTCCGGTCAGTCTGGATATCGACCCGGCTACGAAAGTCATCGTTTTCGGCTTGTCGATGGACCGCGAGTCCGAGATCGTCGCGTCGGCTGAAGCGGGAGTCGCCGGGCTGCATCTGCGAACCGAATCGTTCGAGCACCTACTCGCCTTGGTAGCCAATGCCGGGAAAGGCCAAGCGCAGTGCTCATCGGAGGTCTCGGCGATCCTGATGCGGCGGGTGTACGCCTTCGCGGTCCATGCAAATCCGGATTCGACGACCGATTCGCTGACTGCGCGGGAAACCGAGATCCTCGAACTGGTCGAGCAGGGACTGACCAACCAACAGATAGCCTCGCGTCTTACCGTCACGGTCCACACAGTCAAGAACCACGTCCACAGCCTGCTGACCAAGTTGGGAGTCGGGTCCCGGACAGAGGCCGTCACGGTGTTCCGCGCGTCCAAGTACGCCAACCCGGACTTCGTCCAGAACTGACGGCGTCGGTCGGGTACCGCGCTACTCTCGGGCACCCTCGATTCCGATCGGCTCGTCGAAAGCGTCCTCAGCCGACTCGTAAGACTTCAAGAGTTGGTTCAGATTGGTCAATTCCAGAACGGCTCTTGGCTGTTCCCCCGCAGCGGCGATCCTCAGGTCACCACCACATTGCCGAGCTGCTTTCAGGCCGGCGATCAACGCGCCGAGACCGGACGAGTCGACGGTGTCGACTCCCGACAAATCAACCACCAGTCGGGCTTGCCCAGCCTCGACGAGGCTCTCAAGCTGCCCTCGCAACCCTGGGGCGGACGCCATGTTCAGACGTCCCTCGGGGCACACCACGACCACCCCGGAAGTGGTAATCCTCGTTGGCCACTCGGCCATGGTCGTCCTCCCTTGCCCACGTCAGGATAGCCGCACATCCCCAGACGACGCCTGATCAGCCAACCAGCGATTTTCCGGGGCGCCCGACCCCCCGACTGCTGTTAGCCTTCTTCGGGTGAGTGGGAAAAAGGCGCGCCGCGGCAATCGGCGGCCCCTGCATGGCCAAACCCGACGGGGTGATTCACCCGGTCGATCTGACGCGCGGTGATCAATCAACTCGACAAGCAGCTGAAGCGGTTGCTACGGGGCCTGGGCGCACAATGCGCAGTGGTGTGGAGCAGCCATCGCGATCCAGCCACCGGCACGGTGGTGAGCACCTGCCCACTCGGGCTGCTGGACAGCGGAACCGACTGGCCAACCCATAACGGGGTTTGCGAGTTTGCGATGGAGCGTGACCCTGCGCGGCTGGCAACCCTGGTTCCCGCGCCGTTGCGCAACTCCCTCCCCACGCCGCCGCGGGCCGCCAGATCGTTCAAACTCGGGAAGGGAAATCTCCACCTGCTGGTCGTCTGGGACAACTCGGAAGCCAGCGGACCCCTCACCGAGGATCTGCAACAGCTGATTACCGAGGAACTCGGCTACCTGGCTCACCTCGTTGAAGAGGGACGTTTTCTCAAAGGGGAACTGACCCGCCTGCGCGCAGTGGTGAACGGACTGGATGACGCGGTGGTGTCGGTAGACACCGTCTTCCGGCATGCCACGCTGAACGAAGCCGCGGCGAAACTGTTTCAGCTGTCACCCGGCGAGGTCGAGGCCTACGACTTCGCCACTGCACTGACGGCACTGGCAAGCCGGGCGCTCAACTACGCCGATGTCGCCCAAGAGGCCAAGCGTCTGCATCTGGACCCGACGGCCCAGACCGACAGCGTCTGGAGATTCGCCGAGGAGCCCACCCATGTGCGGGTTTTCTCGACTCCGGTTAGCGATGGGACCTTCGACGGCCGGATCTGGGTGTTCTACGACGACTCGACGCTGCATCAGGCACTTGAGGCCAGCGAGCACGCGCGCGCGGTGCTCCGCGCCTCCAGTGACGCAATGCTCGAGCCACAGGCTGAGATCGGCGCGGTGCGGGACGCGGACGGCAAAATCGTCGACTTCACCTTCCTTGAAGTCAACCGGGCAGCTTGCGAGTACCTGCAGTTGAGCCGCGACGATCTGGTCGGGACGACGGTGTTGGAGAGCTTTCCCAACGTGGACGGGTCGGGAATGCTGGCGCACTTCGTGCGGTGCGCTGAGTCCGGCGAACCGGCTGTTCTCGACGATTTCTACTATTTCAACGAGATTCTCGATGATGCCCGGCGATACGACATTCGGGCGGCCCAGATCTCGACCGAGCTGGTCAGCCTCACCTGGCGGGACGTCACGGAACGCTCCGAGGCGGCACGGATCATCGCGGAGTCCGAGGAGCGGTTCCGTCGGCTGATGGAGAACTCTGCTGTTGGCATGGCCCTGGTCACTCCAGACGGCGCCTACGACGTCGTGAACGCCGCACTGTGCGAATTCCTCGGCCACGACGCCGACGCCCTGCGGGAGATGACCTGGATGGAAGTCACCGCCGCGGAGTATGTAGAAGCCGAACAAGAGAAGATCGCTGACATCGTCGCCGGCCGGCTCGACAGTTACCGGATGACTAAGCAGTACATCCATGCGGACGGGCATGCGATCTGGGGTGACATGTCCGTGAGCTGCATCCGCGGTGCGGACGGGCAAGTAAAAAACCTGATAAAGCAGATCATCGACGTCACAACCGAGGCCGAGCAGAACGCCAGCAACCTCATCCTGGCCAGCCGACTGCAAGAGCAGACCGACCGACTCATGGCCGAACTCAACAGTGCCTCGGCATACGTAGCGGCCCTGTTGCCGGGGGACCTCGACGGTCCGGTGGCGGTCACGTCGCGGTACCTACCCTCCGGGGAGTTGGCCGGCGATTGCTACGACTATTCCTGGGTGGGTGACGATCACCTACTGGTCTACCTACTCGACGTATCAGGCCACGGAATCGCCCCGGCACTGGTCTCGATCTCGGTGCACAACATGCTGCGCTCGGCAGCGCTGCCACGCGAGACTCTCCTGTCCCCCGACAAAGTGCTGGCTCAACTCAACCACAATTTTCCGATGGAACGACAGGGCGGAAACTACTTCACCATCTGGTACGGCGTCTACCAGCAGTCCACCGGCACATTGCGTTACGCCAGTGCAGGCCACCCTCCGGCGCTGCTGTTCGCAACCCCCGGCGAGGAACCCATCCAACTCGCCACTGCAACGGTGCCGGTGGGAATGTTCGAAGACACCGCGTTCACGGCGAGCAGCGTCGCAGTACCCGAAGGCTCTCAACTGCTGCTGTACAGCGACGGCGCCTACGAATGGGCGCTGCCGGGCGGCCAAAGCTGGTCGTTGGCAGACTTCATCACGCTGTGCTCCCACCATGCGCAATCCGAGGACTGGTCACTGGGCGCTTTCGTGGAAGAGCTCCGAACCCACACTCCCGCAGGGCGCTTCGACGACGACTGCTCGCTCGTGCGGGTGGACTTTGGCTGAGAACCAAAATGCCCACCGCTTTCGTTGAGCGGTGGGCATTTTCGAGCGGGCGAAAACTACTTCGCCTTCTCCAGGATCTCGACCAGACGCCAGCGCTTGGTGGCCGACAGCGGCCGGGTCTCCATCAGCGAGACACGGTCGCCGATGCCGGCAACGCCGTCCTCATCGTGCGCCTTGACCTTCTTGGTGGTGCGGATGATCTTGCCGTACTTGGGGTGCTGCACGCGCGACTCGAGTTCGACAACGATGGTCTTCTCCATCTTGTCGCTCACGACGTAGCCGATCGCAGTCTTACGACGGCCGCGCGGCTTCTCGGTAGCCGGGGTGTGCTTGGGACCCTTGGTCCCTGTGGTTTCAGCCATTTCTAGTCCTCACCACCGGGCCCGGCGGCCAGGCCCAGTTCACGTTCGCGCAGCACGGTGTAGATGCGCGCAATCTCCTGACGCACGGTGCGAAGCCGGCGATTGTTGGACAGCTGCCCGGTAGCCATCTGGAAGCGCAGATTGAACAGCTCTTCCTTGGACTCGCGCAGCTTGTCGGTCAGTTCGGTGTCGGTCAGCTCACGCAGCTCACCGGCGCCCACGCCTACTGCCATCAGAACTGCTCCTCTCGGGTCACGATGCGTGCCTTGATCGGCAGCTTGTGGATCGCGCGGGTCAGTGCTGCGCGCGCGATCTCCTCATTCGGGTAGCTCAACTCGAAGAGCACCCGGCCGGGCTTGACGTTGGCAACCCACCATTCCGGCGAGCCCTTGCCCGAACCCATGCGGGTTTCGGCTGGCTTCTTGGTCAGCGGACGGTCCGGGAAGATGTTGATCCACACCTTGCCACCACGCTTGATGTGGCGGTTGATGGCGATACGGGCGGACTCGATCTGCCGGTTGGTGATGTAGGCGTGCTCCAGAGCCTGGATGCCGTAGTCACCGAAGGTAACGCTGGTGCCACCGCTGGAGATACCACGCTGCTTCGGGTGGTGTTGCTTGCGGTGCTTGACTTTGCGGGGAATCAACATGATTTCGTTCCCTACTCCTGCGTAGTGCTTTCAGCCGGAGCCTCCGCCGCCACCGGAGCCGCCGACTCGGCGGTCTCCTCGGTCGCGGCGCGGCCGGCTTCGGTGCTGGTCGCGGTGGTGCCCGACGCGCCACTGCGGCGCGGGCGGGTACCTGCCGTGGGCCGCTCGCGACGCGGGCGGTCGGCGGCCGGGGCGACGGCCGACAGCTCACGCTTGCCGCCGACGACGTCACCCTTGTAAATCCACACCTTGACGCCGATGCGCCCGAAGGTGGTCTTGGCCTCGTACAGGCCGTAGTCGATATCGGCACGCAGCGTGTGCAGCGGCACTCGACCCTCGCGGTAGAACTCCGAACGGCTCATCTCGGCGCCGCCGAGACGGCCGGAGCACTGCACCCGGATGCCCTTGACGTTGGGCTGGCGCATCGCAGACTGGATGGCCTTGCGCATCGCCCGACGGAACGCCACGCGGTTGCTCAGCTGCTCGGCGACACCCTGGGCTACCAGCTGGGCCTGCGACTCGGGGTTCTTGACCTCGAGGATGTTCAGCTGCACCTGCTTGCCAGTGAGCTTCTCCAGGTCGGCCCGAATACGGTCAGCCTCGGTTCCGCGGCGACCGATGACGATGCCCGGACGCGCAGTGTGGATGTCCACCCTGACCCGGTCGCGGGTGCGCTCGATCTCCACGTCGGCGATGCCGGCGCGCTCCAGGCCAGTGGCCAGCAGGCGCCGGATGGCGACGTCTTCCTTGACGTAGTCGGCGTACTGCTTATCGGCGTACCACCGGGACTTCCAGTCGGTCGTGATACCCAGCCGGAAGCCGTGGGGGTTGATTTTCTGGCCCACTACTCCGAGCCCTCCTTCGCCTCTTCCTTGGCGGCAGCCTTCTTCGCGGGCGCCTTCTTCACAGCCTTCTCGGCCTTTTCAGCCGGAGCCTTCTTGGCAGCCGGAGCCTTCTTGGTCGGCGCCTTCGCCGGAGCCGGCCCGGTACCTGCAGCCGCTTTGCTGCCCTGGGCCCGCCGCGACCGGCTGGACTCAACCGCACGAGCGCCGCGCGGCGGACGGCTCTCCACGATCACGGTGATGTGGGCGGTGCGCTTGCGGATCCGGTAGGCGCGGCCCTGTGCACGCGGCCGGATGCGCTTGGCGGTCGGCCCCTCGTCGGCGTAGACGGTTGCGACTACCAGAGTGCGCGGGTCCAGGCCGGCATTGTTCTGGGCGTTGGCGGCCGCACTGGCGATCACCTTGGCCACCGGCTCACTGGCGGCTTGCGGTGCCCAGCGCAGAATGTCGAGGGCTTCCTCGACCGACTTGCCGCGAACCAGGTTGATCACCCGGCGGGCCTTGCTTGCCGAGAAAGGCAAGAAGCGGGCTTTGGCGGTTGCCGAGGGAAATTCAGTCGTGACGCTCATCGCCGTTTACTCTTCCGGTCGTCCTTGATGTGACCCTTGAACGTCCGCGTCGGGGCGAACTCGCCCAGCTTGTGGCCGACCATCGACTCGGTGACGAACACCGGCACATGCTTGCGACCGTCGTGGACGGCGAAGGTGTGGCCGATGAAGTCCGGGATGATGGTCGAACGACGCGACCAGGTCTTGATGACCTGCTTGGTGTTCTTCTCGTTCTGAACGTCGACCTTCTTCAGCAGATGGTCGTCGACGAACGGACCCTTTTTCAGGCTGCGTGGCATTAGCTACTCCTGCCTAGCGCTTCTTGCCGGTACGACGGCGACGGACGATGAGCTTGTCGCTAGCCTTCTTTGGCTTGCGAGTGCGGCCTTCGGGCTTGCCCCACGGGCTGACCGGGTGCCGGCCGCCGGAGGTCTTGCCCTCACCACCGCCATGGGGATGGTCGACGGGGTTCATCACCACGCCACGGACGGTGGGACGCTTGCCTTTCCACCGCATGCGGCCGGCCTTGCCCCAGTTGATGTTGGCCTGTTCGGCGTTACCCACTTCGCCGACCGTGGCGCGGCAGCGCACGTCGACACGGCGGATCTCACCCGAGGGCATACGCAGCGCCGCGTAGGTGCCTTCCTTGCCGAGCAACTGGATGCTGGAGCCGGCCGAGCGGGCCAGCTTGGCTCCGCCGCCGGGACGCAGTTCCACCGCGTGCACCAGGGTGCCGGCCGGGATGTTGCGCAGCGGCAGGTTGTTGCCGGGCTTGATGTCGGCGTTCGGGCCGGACTCGACGATATCGCCCTGCTTGAGACCCTGCGGGGCGATGATGTAGCGCTTCTCGCCGTCGAGGTAATGCAGCAGCGCGATCCGTGACGTGCGGTTCGGGTCGTACTCGATGTGCGCGACCTTGGCGTTGACGCCGTCCTTGTCGTTGCGACGGAAGTCGATCACCCGGTAGGCGCGCTTGTGGCCGCCGCCCTTGTGCCGGGTGGTGATACGGCCGTGGGCGTTGCGGCCGCCGGTGCCGTGCAGCGGGCGGAGCAGCGACTTCTCCGGGGTCGAACGGGTGATCTCGGCGAAGTCGGAGACGCTGGCACCGCGGCGACCGGGGGTCGTCGGCTTGTACTTGCGAATTCCCATGTCTGGTCCTTGGTCCTTTCGGGACACCCCGGCCTTAGGCCGGTGCTCCGAAGATGTCGATCGGCTTGCTTCCCGCGGCCAGGGTGACAATCGCGCGCTTGGTGTTCTTGCGCTTGCCGTAGCCGGTGCGGGTGCGCTTGCGCTTGCCCTGCCGGTTGGCGGTGTTCACCGAGTCCACCTTGACCGCGAAGATCTTCTCGATCGCGATCTTGATCTGCGTCTTGTTCGAGTCCGGGTGGACGATGAACGTGTAGACGTTGTCCTCGATCAGCCCGTAGGACTTCTCGGAGATCACCGGCGCGAGGATGATGTCGCGCGGGTCGGTCACGGTTGCCATCAGGCCGACACCTCCTCTTTGGTGTTGTGCTCGATGTAAGCGTTCAGCGCCTCGACGCTGAACACCACGTCATCGGCTTTGAGCACGTCATAGGTGTTGAGCTGATCCGGCGAGATGACGTGCACGCCGGGCAGGTTGCGCACGCTGCGGGCGCCCACCTCGTCGGAGCGGCCGATGACGATCAGCACCCGCCGGCGATCGGTCAACGTGCCCAGGAACGTCTTGGCGCTCTTGGTCGACGGGGTCTGCCCGGCGATCAGCTCGGTGACCGCGTGGATCCGCTGGTTGCGGGCCCGGTCGCTGAGCGCACCGCGCAGCGCGGCGGCGATCATCTTCTTCGGGGTGCGCTGGCTGTAGTCGCGGGGCTGGGGACCGTGCACCGTGCCGCCGCCCTTGAACTGCGGAGCGCGGGTCGAGCCCTGCCGAGCGCGACCGGTGCCCTTCTGGCGGTACGGCTTGCGGCCGCCGCCGGAGACCAGCGCGCGGGTCTTGGTCGCGTGGGTGCCCTGGCGGCCGGCCGCCAGCTGGGCGGTCACCACCTGGTGCATCAGCGGGATGTTCGGCTCGACATCGAAGAGGTCAGCCGGAAGTTCGACCGTGCCGCTCTTCGTGCCGTCCGGGCTATGAACGTCAATCTTTACAGAAGCCATTACTTCTCACCTCGTTTGACCGCGCTGCGAACCACGACCAGCCCGCCGGTGCGACCGGGGATCGCACCCTTGATCAACAGCACACCGTTGTCGGCGTCGACCTTGTGAACCAGCAGATTCAACGTGGTCACCCGGTCATTGCCCATCCGGCCCGACATCCGGGTGCCCTTGAACACCCGGCCCGGGGTCGAGCAGCCGCCGATCGAGCCCGGCCGGCGGTGCACCGCCTGGGCGCCGTGCGCGGCGCCCTGGCCCCGGAAGCCGTGCCGCTTCATGGTGCCCGCGTAGCCTTTGCCTTTGGAGGTACCGGTGACATCGACGTAGTTGCCGGCCTCGAAGATCTCGGCGGTCAGCTCCTGGCCGACCTCGTAGCCCGCCGCGGCCGCCTCGTCGTCGAGACGCAGCTCGGCGAGGTGACGGCGCGGGTTGACCCCGGCGGCGGCGTATTGACCGGTGACCGGCTTGTTCACCTTGCGCGGGCTGATCTCGCCGTAGGCAACCTGCACGGCGCTGTAACCGTCCCGCTCCGGGGTGCGGATGCGGGTGACGACGTTCGGGCCGGCCTTGACGACCGTGACCGGAACGACGCGGTTGTTCTCGTCGAACACCTGGGTCATACCCAGCTTGGTGCCCAGAATGCCTTTTCTAGCCATTGTCCGGTCCCTTACTGAATGTTCACGTCGACGCTGGCCGGCAGGTCGATGCGCATCAGCGCGTCGACCGTCTTCGGCGTGGGGTCGAGGATGTCGATGAGCCGTTTGTGCGTGCGCATCTCGAAGTGCTCCCGCGAGTCCTTGTACTTGTGCGGGGAGCGGATGACGCAGTACACGTTCTTCTCCGTCGGCAGCGGCACAGGACCGACCACGCTCGCACCGGTACGGGTGACCGTCTCCACGATCTTGCGCGCCGAGGCGTCAATGGCCTCATGGTCGTAGGCCTTGAGCCTGATGCGGATCTTCTGTCCCGCCACGCTTCTCCTACCTCACTCCTGGTCTTGCTGCACCGCGCAC
>JAGQTV010000118.1 GCA_020438845.1 Mycobacterium sp.
GCGCCGGCGCGTCGCGTGCCTGTGCGGTGCCCGAGAAGGTGGAAGACGATGGGGCGTGCATAGGACGGAAGGCGGTCCCGACGGCGTCGGCGGCGGCGGCGGCGGCGCTGGCGTTGGCGGCGATCCTGGCGACGGTTGCGGCGGACCGGACGGCGGCCACGCAGCCAGGCCCTCCGTCGGACCGCGCGGCGCGCTCGTTGCTAAGGGCTGTCCACGCCTCGGCGGCGTCATCTGCTGCCGCCTCCTGCTCGTCGGAGAGTTCTTCAGTGCGTACCACCCGCCGGCGGCTGAGCCCCCAGCACACGACGAGCTCATGCCCGTCGAGAGTGGTCTCCACGAGGGGCCTGCTGAGGTCCAGCGGCATACCGTCGCACGTCAGCGTCGTCGGGGGTGTGGCATCCGCGACGGTCGCCAGTGCGGTACCGATCGATGCGAGCAGTTGCTGGCCCGTGCGGCGGTCGCGGTCGGTCCTGTGGAGGAAGAACCCCTGCACGCGGAGGTACAGGTACCCCTCGCTCCGCCCCACGTGCACGAAGCGGGTGTCCGGGGGATGCGGCGCCCCGTCGTCGTCCTCGTCCGTGTCGGGGTTGGCCGCGAAAAACGCCTGGCGGAGGTGAGGCGCGGCGAGGTAGATGTCCGAGCCGTTCGCAACGCGCTGCGACCAGAGCGGTACGTCTGCCCGCAGGAGCACTTCGACGCCGCGGACCACTGCGCTCAGCCCGTGCTCGCCCGCCGCGGCTGCCCACGGGACGGTGTTGCGCAGCGTTTCCGCCGTTGCCCTCGGTGTCACCTCGACGGGGATGACTCGGGACTCGTCGGCCGTGTCGTGCTGCGCTTCGGCGCGTGTGTACGGCCACATGAAGTACCGGCGGCGATACTGTTGGTCGGGCGTGATGGGTGCGATCCACGCGAAGCGATCGGGGTGCGTCGTGGCCGCGAGCTCCGGTGACATCCGCAGTCGGCTGTGCTCTTGCGACAGCATCTTGTAGTGCCACCCGCAGCACTGCCGGCACAGCTTCGGGGGCTGCATCGCGTAGCCGAAGTCGCACCCGCGGAGTGTGAGCGTACGAGCCGCGCGGTTCACCTTGACGGTGATCGGCTGTCCGTGCTCGTCGGCGATCGGTGCGTCGCAGCCTTTGCAAAGGTGGTTCACGCCGCCCACCCAGCGCACGGGGTCGCGGTCGGCCGTGGCCGAGAGGTGGCCGCAGAGGAGGCAGCGGATGCTGCCGTCAGCGCGGATGCGGGTACGCAGCACGGTGTCGGAAGGGCAAGGGGCGCCGGCGGGGATGATGTCGGCGGCCCTCCACTCGGGCAGCGCCGGGGGCACTGGGGCGGCCTCGGAACGCGCCATGGAGGCGGGCCGCGGCGTGGCGTCGCCGTCCCGCGACGCGGAGCGCTGGCGGCGTCGCGGGCGCCGGGTCTGCGTGCCGACCTGCCCGGGGGCGTCCTCGCCTGCGTCGGTGGCGGGGGACGGCGAGCGCAGCGTGGCCGTCATCACGCCTGCGGGGAGGGGTTCGGTGGTCCGGCGCGCCTGCGCGGCGGCCAGCTGCCAGAACACATCGCCCGTGTCGTCCTGCGGCGTGAGCTGCGCGAGGTCGTCCCACGTGTCGCTGCCCGTGTCACTGTCGGCCGTGCCGTCCCACGCCGGTGGCTCCTCGCCGCCGTCCGGCCAGTCCTCGGCGTCGCTGTCGCTGCCGTTCCCGAGAGTGAACGTCGGCGGGGGGTCGTCATCCACCCCGTCGGCAGCTGGGGCCGCTTCGCCGATCGCCGGCTCCTCGGCCGGGACCCCACCCA
>JAGQTV010000113.1 GCA_020438845.1 Mycobacterium sp.
CCACACCGAGGACGCCGCCACCCTGCAGACGAAGGCCCTGCCCGCCACGCGGACAGGGCCTTCGCCACATCAGAAGCATCTGCATCCACGATGACGCCATCAACTGCACCCACAGCGACGGTCAACAGGCTGACCAGCTGGGCAACGCCAGGCCCTCGATTACTAAGGACGTGTATGTGGCCAGGGGGCCGGGTCGACACCGAGGTCGCTGAAGTGCTGGACGGGGCATTAACGGCGAATAAGCGTCAAGTCGAAGGGGAGAGGGCCCTGAATGGGCTTCTCTGTGGCCAGGGCCGGGATCGAACCGGCGACCTTCCGCTTTTCAGGCGGACGCTCGTACCAACTGAGCTACCTGGCCGGAAGGCACACCGTGCCTAGCCATGCTGGCGACCCTGACGGGACTCGAACCCGCGACCTCCGCCGTGACAGGGCGGCGCGCTAACCGACTGCGCCACAGGGCCTTACAAGCAACCCCAACGATACTCTCTGTGGTACCCCCTACGGGATTCGAACCCGCGCTACCGCCTTGAAAGGGCGGCGTCCTAGGCCGCTAGACGAAGGGGGCCTGAGCCGAATCACTCCAGGGTACTAACCTGACTAACGTTGAAGCGCTCATGAGCTTAGGGCACTGACAGTCGATTTCCCAAACCCGGCGACGTGCCTCACGTAGTTTGAGCGCGTGACCGGTGGTGGTGCCTCAGCTATTTTGAGCGCGGAGCGGGAGGCTGCCCAATGTGGGAGGCAAGATCGACATGGCCGCACGCCGGCGGGTGACGAGCAAGCTGCAGGTCCAGTATCGCAAGGCGGCGAAGGCGGACAAGGGCGAGATCCTGGATCGGTGGTGGCCACCACGGGGGTGGGTCGTTCGACGGCTCGGCGTGTGCTATCCGGCCCGCGCCCGTCGGATCCGGCCGACCAGATCGACGGCCGCAGGTTGCGGCCCCGGCGTTTCAGCGACGACGCCAGGGCGCATTGGAGCACGTACGGGCGTTGATGGGCATGCCGTGCGGCAAGTACCTGACGGTGATGCTCGAAGCCTGGTTGCCGCTGCTGGCAGTGCAGGTGATCTGACCGTCCGTTTGCCTCCCAGGCGGCACTGCGGAGTTGACGACGATGAGTGCGGCGACGGTGGACGGGTATCTGAAGGCGGCCGGGACAGGATGGCTATCAAGGGCATCTCGACGACCAAGCCCTCCCCGCTGCTGTGGAACTCGATTGTCATCCGCATCTGCCGCCCTGAACAGCGCAGACACGCCGGACCCGCCCGTCGCGATCTGCGGCTGCAGTTGTAGTTTGATAAAAGGGCACATCCGGAAATGGAATGCCGCCCTAGCCTTGGGCTAGATGGAGTGATTCTGGCCTGACACCGATCGGTTGATCCAGGTCTTATGAGAGTCTTGCGGCCCACGTCGTGGGCAGGAAGGCTCGACAAGATCGGGTCTTCGGATTCCAGCGGGTCCGGTGCTGTTTGTCGGTTCGGCGTGCCGTGGGGTTGTGGGAACGAAGGTGCCGGAGCCTTTGAAGCGTGACCATCAAATTCAAAAGCACCTTCGTTCGTGGTGAGCCTATCCAGATCGTTGAGTCCCTGGTCGGGCTCAAAGACATCCGTGTGCTGGCCTACCGGCGCATCGGCCGAGATGTTGAGCTGGTCATCGAGCAGACCGTCATCCAGCGGACCTGCCCGAACTGCAGTGGGGCCGGCCAGATCAAGGAGCGCCCGACCGTGCGCTATGTCGACCTTCCCGTCTACGGCCAGCCGATGCGCCTGGCCTGGCGCAAACACCGGTTGATCTGCCGGCGAACGGACTGCGTGGGGGCGAGTTGGACCAGTGCCGATCATCGCATCGCCGCGAAGAACTGCCTGCTGACGACCCGGTGCGCCAAATGGGCCACGGTGCAGGTCGGGACCGGTCGCGCGGTCTCTGATGTCGCCGGTGAACTCTCCTGTGACTGGCACACCGTCAACGACGCGGTCATGACCTACCGTCGGGCGCTGCTGGCCGCTGATCGGCGCCGCCTGAACGCCACCACCGCGATCGGCTTGGACGAGACCTCATTCGTTAAACTCTGTAGCCGGCGGGGCCGCTCGTATGCCACCACCGTCGCCGACGTCGCCAACCACCAGATCATCGAAATCCTGCCCACCCGAAGCTATGTCGACGTGGCCGGCTGGATCGACCGACAACCCGACGCGTGGAAACACCGCATCCGCTTCGGCGCCCGGGACATGTCGAACACCTACGCAGCGGTCAACACGGTGATGCTGCCCCGCGCCGCCCAGGTCGTGGACCCGTTCCACTGCGTGCAACTGGCCAATCGGGCCCTCGATGAGATCCGGCGCCGCGTACAGCGCGAACAAGAAGGCCACCGCGGCCGACGCCACGACCCGCTCTACCGGGTCCGCCGGGTGCTGCTGACCGGGGAGGAACGCCTCGACGCCAAGGCCACCCAACGGCTGAGTTCGCTACTGCAACTGGGCGATCCCCACGGCGAAGTCGCACTGGCCTACCGCGTCAAAGAACGAATCCGCGAGTTCTACCGCTGTACCGACATCGACACCGCCCGCGGGATGCTTTCAGAACTGATCGAGCACTGCCTGCACCCGGGCCTTCCGCCCGAACCGAATAAATTGGGCTCTTGTGACCCTTCCGTGGGTCCTGTTCTGCGCTGAGGGGGCGCACGTCGTTGTCGCCTAAGGTTTCTGGCTTGTCAAGGGTCAGGAACCGAAGGAGCGGGCAACGACGTGCGCAATGTGAGGGTATGGCGCGGGCTGCTGGCTGTCGACCAGCGCACCGTGATTGAAGAGATCGAGTTCGAGGAGTTCGAGGAACACGGCGCCGGCGGGGACATACTCGTGGTGGCTCGGGTGCGTCCGCGCAGTGGGCTGTCCCGGCGTTGTGGCCCCGATGAGCCAACACCGCCGAGGACGCAATCCGCGCCAACTCAACCCGATCCGAATCCGTCACCGACAACGGCGCAGCAACCATGAATCATGCTAACACCCAAACGCCAGGCTAATTGAGCGACACACCACCAGTCAGGCTTCGCCTCTGACCACCGAGTCTGGGGTCTGGTGCAGTGGGTTGGGTGCGGTCACGCTGGGGTGATGGCTGCGGAACCTGTCAACCTGAATGAGGCACCGTTGCGCGGTATTTACTGAGTATTCTCCTCTGGTTGGTCGGGGCGGTTGATCCACGAGGTTTCGGGGATCTGCGGGGGTTTGGGCGGTTTGCGGACGA
>JAGQTV010000114.1 GCA_020438845.1 Mycobacterium sp.
ACACGCCACAGACCGCGGCTGCACCGCCCCAGGCTGCTCCATGCCCGGCTACCTCGCCGAAGTCCACCACGTCGACGAATGGGCCCACGGCGGCCACACCAACATCGACAAACTCACCTTCGCCTGCCCAGCACACCACCGCCTGATCAAACCCGGCGGCTGGACCACCCGAAAACGCAAAGACGGCACCACCGAATGGCTGCCCCCACCACACCTACCGATCAAGCCAGCCACCAACACCTACCACCACCCGGAGAAAATGCTCCCTCCGCAGTAGTTCGGGTGCTGTAAGTCAGGCCGGGCGGATCTCCAGACCGACGGTCCGCCCCGCTCCGCCACGCAGCTTCGAGAAGAAGCTGAACACCTTCCCGACGATCCCGTAGCGGTTGTTGATCGCGCGGTAGACCATGTCGGTCTGAGAGTCTTCGAGCACGCTCGCCACCGCCTCCACCGGTTCGCCCTTCACGTTGCCGCGCATGTCGCAGACGGCCAGGGTGACCCGCGGGGTGTTGCGGATTCGCTTGACTTTCCAGGAGTCCTTCTCGGTGATCACCAGCGCCCGGTCGCCGTCCCGGGCGATCCAGATCGGCGTCGGCTTGGGCCGGCCGTCCTTGGTGAAAGTCGTCAGGAGGACGTACTTGGCTTGGGAAACGTCATTGAAAGTTGCAGCCATGCCGGCCAATCTACTAGCGCGGCGCTACCTGCCTTCCAGGTCGCCCTCTGTCTCCAACAGAACCCGGCGCAGGCCGTCGAGGGTCGCCGGTTCCGGGTTCTGCCACAGACCCCGGCCGACAGCTTCCAGCAGCCGCTCCGACATGCCGTGCAGCGCCCACGGATTGGACTCCGAGAGGAACTTGCGGTTCTCCGAATCCAGCACGTACTGCTCGGTGAGCTGCTCATACATCCAGTCGGCCATCACCCCGGCGGTGGCGTCGTAGCCGAACAGGTAGTCCACGGTGGCAGCCATTTCGAACGCGCCCTTGTAACCGTGGCGGCGCATGGCAGCCATCCAACGGGGGTTGACCACTCGGGCTCGAAACACCCGGGCCGTCTCCTCACTGAGAGTCCGGGTGCGCACGGCATCGGGCCGGGTGTTGTCGCCGATATAGGCGGCTGGGGCCCTCCCGGTCAACGCCCGGACAGTGGCGACCATGCCGCCGTGGTACTGGAAATAGTCGTCGGAGTCAGCGATGTCATGTTCGCGGCAGTCAGTGTTCTTTGCGGCCACCGCAATGCGCCGGTACTGGTTCTCCATGTCGGCGGCGGCGGGCCTGCCGTCAAGGCCGCGTCCGTAAGCGAAGCCACCCCATGCGGTGTAAACCTCGGCGAGGTCGGCGTCGTCGCGCCAGTTGCGGCTGTCGATCAACTGCAGCAGTCCGGCACCGTAAGTGCCGGGCTTGGAGCCGAAAATCCTTGTGGTGGCGCGCCGTTCGTCACCGTGCAGGTCCAGGTCTGCCGCGACATGAGCGCGCACGAAGTTCTGATCCGACGGCTCGTCGAGGCCCGCCACTAACCGAACGGCGTCGTCGAGCATGGTGACGACGTGTGGGAAGGCGTCGCGGAAGAACCCGGAGATCCGCACCGTGACGTCGATGCGCGGACGACCCAACTCCGCCAAGGCAATCGGCTCCAGCCCGACCACCCGTCGTGAGGCGTCGTCCCACACCGGCCGGACCCCCAGCAACGCCAGGATCTCCGCAATGTCGTCCCCGGAGGTCCGCATGGCGGACGTCCCCCACGCCGACAGACCCACCGAACGGGGCCAGTCACCGTAATCGGCGCGGTAGCGTGCCAGCAGCGAATCCGCCATGGCCACACCGGTTTCCCAGGCGAGCCGCGAGGGCATGGCCTTAGGGTCAACGGAATAGAAATTGCGGCCGGTGGGCAATACGTTTACCAGCCCGCGCAGCGGCGATCCGGAGGGCCCGGCGGCGATGTATCGGCCGTCCAGGGCACGCAGCACCTGCTCGATCTCACTAGAGGTGCCGGCCAGGCGGGGCACCACCTCGTCAGCGGTGAACCGCAGGATCGCGGCGATATCGGGGTCATCCGTGAGTTCGGCGGCGTATGCGGAATCCCATCCGGAGGCCTGCAATGCCGCCAGAAGGTTGCGGGCACGGCATTCGGCGGCGTCGACGGCACTGCGATCGTCGCTGCCGTCCTCGGAAAGCCCTAGTGCCTGCCGCAGGCCAGGCAGGTGCTGTTCGCCGGCGAACAACTGACGGGCCCGCATGATCGCCAGCACCAGATCCAGTTCGGCTTCGCCGGCCGGGGCGGCGCCGAGGATGTGCAGGCCGTCGCGGATCTGAACGTCCTTGATCTCACAGAGCCAGCCGTCGACATGGAGCAGCATGTCGTCGAAGTGGTCGTCCTCGGGGCGGTCGGCCAGCCCCAGGTCGTGGTCCATCTTGGCTGAGCGCATCAGCGTCCAGATCTGCTGGCGAATGGCGGGCAGCTTGGCCGGGTCGAGCGCGGCGATGGTGGCGTGCTCGTCGAGCAGTTGTTCCAGCCGCGCGATGTCGCCGTAGCTTTCGGCCCTGGCCATCGGGGGAATCAGGTGATCGACCAACACCGCATGGGCGCGACGTTTGGCCTGCGTGCCCTCGCCGGGGTCGTTGACCAGAAACGGATAGATCAGCGGAAGATCGCCCAGGGCGGCGTCGGGACCGCAGTCCGCCGACAGCCCGAGGGTCTTGCCAGGCAACCACTCCAGGTTGCCGTGCTTGCCGAGGTGCACGACGGCGTGGGCACCGAACTCGTGGCGAAGCCACAGATAGGTGGCCAGATAATGGTGACTCGGCGGCAGGTCGGGGTCGTGGTAGATCGCAACCGGGTTCTGCCCGAAGCCGCGGGGCGGCTGCACCAGAATCACCAGATTCTCGGATTGAATTGCCGCGACGACGATTTCGCCGGCCGCCTCCGAACTGCTATCGACGAACAGATCCCCCGGCGGCGGTCCCCAATGCTGCACGACGGCGTCGGCCAGGTCGGTGGGCAGATCGGCAAACCACTCCCGGTAGCGGGCGGCCGGGATTCGAATCGGATTACCGGCCAGCTGCCCTTCGGTGAGCCAGTCCGGATCCTGCCCGCCGCGTTCGATCAGCCCATGCATGAGTGCGTCGCCATCAGCCGCGTCCAGGCCCGGAACCTCGCCGATCCGATAGCCGTTGTCCTGCAGAGCCTTCAGTAGCACGATCGCACTGGCCGGGGTGTCCAGGCCGACAGCATTGCCGATTCGCGAATGTTTGGTCGGATACGCCGAGAACACCAGTGCCAGCCGCTTCTCCGACGGCGGAACCCGCCGCAGCAGAGCGTGTTTGACTGCCAGGCCGGCCACCCGGGCACAACGCTCCCGATCGGGCACATAGGCGATCAATCCGTCTGCGTCGATCTCCTTGAACGAGAACGGCACCGTGATGATCCGCCCGTCGAACTCCGGAACCGCCACCTGGGTGGCAACGTCCAAGGGGCTCAGTCCGTCGTCGTTGGCCGCCCACCGTGACCGGGAACTGGTCAGGCACAGTCCCTGCAGGATCGGAACATCCAGGGCAGCAAGGTGTTTGACGTCCCAGGCGTCGTCGTCTCCCCCGGCGCCCACGCCCGCGGGACGAGCGCCACCGGCGGCCAGCACGGTGACCACCATCGCGTCAGCCTTACCCAGCAGCGTCAGCAGTTCGGATTCCGGGGTGCGCAGCGAGGTGCAGTACACCGGCAACGGCCGCCCGCCCACTCGCTCGATGGCAGCGCACAACGCTTCGACGTAGGCGGTGTTGCCGGCCAACTGCTGGGCACGGTAGTAGAGCACCGCGATCGTGGGAGGGTCGGACACCGAGCCGTCGAAACTGACCGCAGCCCGTTCCAGCACCCCCCACGACGGGGTCTCGACCGGCGGGGCGAAACCGAAACCCGTCATCAGCAGGGTGTCACACACGAAGTCGTGCAGTCCGCGCAAGTTGTCCACCCCGCCCTGGGCCAGGTAGGTATGGGCCTGCACGGCGATGCCCGCCGGCACGGTCGAACGTTCCATCAGGTCGGCGTCGGGAGCCTGCTCGCCGCTGACCACCACCACAGGCAGGCCGCTGGCCACGCAGGCGTCGACACCGTCCGGCCAGGCGCGGTAGCCGCCGAGGAGGCGCACCACCACAACAGACACGCCGTCCAGCAATTGAGCGAGGTCGTCGTCCGGGAGCCTTGACGGATTGGCCCACCGATAGGACGCTCCGCACGCACGCGCGGTGATGAGGTCGGTGTCCGACGTGGACAGCAGCAGGACACACGCACCGGGCCGGGGGGTCACCCGCCTACCTTATGCGGGCCGTTCAGGTTCCGGCTCTGCCGCCGGTAGATAACCGGTGCGTTCGTCAGCCCACAGCGGCAGAGCCACCACGACCAGGATCGTCACCGCGATGAGCGGCGCCAGCAGCGGAACCCACGCCAGCTCCAGATCAAGGAGGCTGGCCGTCAACCCGACGAGAGTGAAGCCGACCATTCCGACGACGGTCGGCATCGTCATCGTGACCGCGTCGCTCGCGGACCCCCGCGCACCGGTAAACCCCCGAACTCCGGACGACACCGCGTAGCGGAGCACTAGGTAGACCGCCGCCGACAGCCCGGAAAGCGCTGCGAACAGCGGCGTGGGATCAGCCACTGCCATCGCCGCCACACATATCAGCACCGCTGCGGCCGCCGCCTGGCGGACGAATAGCCCCGCCAGCAGCGCTGCTGTCGACAGCCCTAGTACCGCAAGATGGATCGGGCCGGCCGGCCGAACCGCCGTGACCACCATGAGGATGCCGAACGCCGAGGAGAACAGCAGGAGAGCGGACTGACGGGTCATCGATACCGCCGCCTGCCCCGGCCTCGCCGGCCCTGCGGCAACAGCCGCATCGCCACTTCGAGGGTGTACTCCGCCGGCCATGGCACCACGTCGACACCGACAGCTCCCATGTCGCGATACATCGCCGAACGCTGCAGTTTCCACATCCGCTTGACGATGTCATCGTGCTCGTCGGTCAGCGGATACTCCTCGAGAACGTCGACCACCACCACGGTGTGGCCGCGTTTGCACAGATCCATCAGCGCCAACCCGAACGCTGCATCGAGCAGGGTGGAGAAGGCGACGATGACCGCTCCCGGCGGCACGGCGGCCTGCGGCGCCAGGGTTCCCGTCACGGTTCGGAAGCCCTCACCGGCGCCCAGCACCGTGTCAAGCACCCGGTAGAACTGCCGCTGCCCCATGTCCATGCCCAACCAACGCGGCTGCTGGCCACCCAGCCCCACGACCCCGGCGCGGTCGCCATTGCGCAACGCCGATTGCACCACCTGTACCGCACCCTCGACGGCCCGCTCGGTCGCGGTTGTCGCCGGACCAGGCGGCTGGAGGCTGAGGTCCACCAGCACGGCCACGTCCACCGACCGGTCGGTGAGACGCTGGGTGACGTGCAGGCTTCCGCGTCGGGCACTGACCGACCAGTTGACCGAGCGCAGTTGGTCACCCGGCACGTAGGCGCGGATGTCGGCGTACTCCACGCCGGGACCGACGTAGCGGGTCAGGTGGGTCCCGAGACGGTCGGGCATGTCGGTGCGGGGCAGACCGGTCGATGGTGGCGGTACCACGGGGAAAACGAAGACATCGGCTATCTCGGCCGATGCGGTAGCGGTTAACAGACCCCCGGGTGCGACCACGTTCACGACGGTCCGCAGCGGGTAACGGCCCCAGCGCTCGGCAGAGGCCGCGACGACCTGGCGTTCTGGAGTGCTTTCGGGGAGCACTTCGATTTTCATGGCGTGCAGCGCCTCGACCGTCACTGCCACGGCGGTTCCATCTGCTGCCGCGGCCAATTCGACGACGGTCTGCACCGGATCACCTTCGAAGCAGCGCAACAGGTCCGGGGTGGCCTGCACCGACACCCTGGGCATTCGCGGCTGCCAGCTCACCGAGGTCAGGACACCGAGCAGTGGCGCGGCGAACACCACAAGCTGCCATCGACCGGAGATCAGCGCCGCGGCCAGTGCAACCGCTGCGCAGACGAAAATTGTTCGAGTCAATTCTGATGTGCGCCAACGCAATTCGAGTTCTATCCGGCGGCTGCTCACCTCCGTTTTCGCAGCCTCGGTATCGGTTTGGGCCACGGTCAGCCCCGACCCGGCGCACGCGGCACCGGCAGCCGGTTGAGCAGTTGTTCCATGACGTCGCCGCCGTGCATGCTGCGCACCCACATCTCCGGCCGCAGGCTGATCCGGTGGCCGAAGGCGGCAACCGCAAGAGCCTTGACGTCCTCGGGCACCACGTAGTCGCGGCCGTTGAGCAACGCCCGGGCCCTCGCCAGTTGAACCAGGTCGAGTTCGGCGCGCGGGCTCGCGCCGACGACCACCTGGGGATGGGTGCGAGTCGCCGCCGCCAGTGCCACCACATAACGCAGGACGTCGTCATGGACGCTGACCTGTTCCACCGCACCCTGCATCGCAAGAAGACGTTGTGCGTCAACAATTTGGGTGACCTCGACCTCGGCCGAACCGCGCTCCAACCGGCGGCGCAACATCGCCGTCTCGTCCTGTTCGGAGAGGTACTTCAGCGCAACCTTCACGGCGAACCGGTCCAGTTGCGCCTCAGGCAGTGGGTAGGTGCCTTCGAATTCGATCGGGTTGTCGGTGGCGATGACGATGAACGGCTCCGGCAGGTGGTGGGTTTGGCCGTCGATACTGACTTGTCCCTCAGCCATGGCCTCCAGCAATGCAGCCTGGGTCTTGGGCGGGGTGCGATTGATTTCGTCGGCCATCAGCAGGTTGGTGAAGATCGGCCCGCGACGGAATTCGAATTGGCCCGACCGCATGTCGTAGATGGTCGAGCCGAGCAGATCCGCCGGCAGAAGGTCGGGAGTGAACTGCACCCGGGTGAACTTCAGACCCAGCGCGGCGGCGAACGACCGGGCGATCAGGGTCTTTCCCATTCCGGGCAGGTCTTCGATCAGCACGTGGCCACCGGCCAGCACGGTGGTCAGGATCAGCGTCAGCGCGGCGCGCTTGCCGACGACGGCCCGCTCCACCTCGTCGAGGACGGCCTCGCCCAGCCCAGTCGTGTCAGTGCCGGTCGTGTCGGTGCCGGTCGTGTCAGTGCCGGTCGCGTCGGTGCCGGTCGTGTCGGTGCCTGATGTCGTCATGCTTGTTCCAGTCTTCGGAGGATTTCGTCGAGGGTGGCCCGGCCCGGGCCGGGCTCGTCACGCTTGGCAGGCTGAGTGTTGTGCGGATCGACCCACGGCCACAGGTCGTCGCCGAAGACCATCCGCCCGGTAGCCGCCACCGCGGCCGGCTCCTTCTGCCGGGTGGCCAACAGGAACTCGCGGGCCAGCTTGGGCCGCAAGTGCCGGTCCCACTCCGTGCGGCCCGAGTCCGACCAGCGGATCATCGCGTCGGTCTGCGACTTCCACCGGTACAGCGACTCCAAAGCCTCGTTGACCGGCGGGGTCTCCGGCGGCTCGGGCTTGGCCCCGGCCATGTTGTTGCGCAGTTCGATCGCCATCACCGCCACCGCCAACCCCGCGATCGGCAGAGCCCAGTGACGCGCAACGACGAGGGCGATCAACTCGGCCAACAGGACCAGCAGAAAGCTGCTGGCCGCCACTCGGCTCCTGCCCGAATTCACAGTGAATCCCGCAACGAACCCGCCGACGGAGCGCGCACCGGACTCCGCAACTCGCCGAGAACCGCTCGCAATGCCTGCTCGGCAGTGTCTCGGTGCCGCTCGGTCATCACATGCGGACTGAAACGCGCCTCGGTGAACAATGCCACCAGCGTCGACGCGTTGTTCGCGCTCAAAGCTCGTTTGCCGACGGCCCGAGCCAGCACCTCAGTGGGAGTGTCGGAGGCCTGCGGGGCAGCATCGGGCTCGCCGGCCAACGCCTGCTCCATCGCCGCGTAGCAGGCGATGATGGCCTCCCGAGGCTCGCGGCTGAGGTCACCCACCTCGGCCAGGCCGCGCTCGGCGGCCACCGCCAGCGGTTCCGCGGCCGGTTCGACCGGAGCGGTCCGGATCGCCGACAGCACGGTCGGCTCCGGGCGGGGGCGCTTGAGTGCGCTGACGATTCCGCTGGCGACGATCATCACCGTCATCAGGGCCGTCGTTCCCATCAGGTACCAAAATGCGTCCTTGCCCGCCCGGGTCGCCGCCGGCGATGGCGGAGGGCCCACTTGTCCACCGTCGGGCGTGTCGACGGCGTTCGTGTTCTGTGCGAGGTCCGGTCCAAGCCGGATCTGCTGCAGCAACGCGTAGGCCATAACCGCGGCCAGGACAAGCCCGAGGCCCAACACCAGCAGACGCAGTTGCCACCGCCCCTTCCCCTCGCCGAACCCGCCGGGCACGTCGTGCCGTGCCGCGGCGACGGGTTGCTTCGGGCGACGCGCCGCCGCAACCAGGGCCACGCCCATCACCAGCAACGAGACACTCAACAACGCGATCAGGCCGGCCAACGTGAATGGGTTCTCGTCGGACCGTCCCCGAGGGCCCGCTTGAGGACCGGGCACGCGACCACGCAGGGTAACCCCCGCTGCGACCAGCAGCGTGAGCAGGACGGCGACCCGTCCTGCTCTTCCCCGCACCGCCGTGGATTGCGTACCTATGGCTCCCATGGTGTCACGCCGCCGTACCGTGGGCTTGTGAGTCGGACGCGCGACCATGACGCCTGCCCGGGAGCCCTGCAGGTCCATCAGGCCGCCGACGGCGCCCTGGCCCGGGTGCGGTTGCCCGGCGGCATGATCGACGCCGCCGGACTCGAAGCACTGGCCGACGCCGCCACCCGGTTCGGAGCAGGCACCCTGGAGCTGACCTCGCGAGGAAATCTGCAAGTGCGTGGCGTCCGGGGGGAATCGGGCATCGCCGGGTTGGCCGATGCGGTCACCGCGGCCGGCCTACTCCCGTCGCCCGGCCATGAGCGGGTGCGCAACATCGTCGCCTCCCCGCTCTCAGGCCGGGCCGGCGGACTCGCCGACGTCCGGCCATGGGTGGCCGAGTTGGACAGGGCGATCTGCGCCGAGCCTGAACTGGCCGATTTGCCGGGCCGGTTCCTGTTCTCGATCGACGACGGGAGCGCCGATGTGTCCGGGATCGGCGCCGACATCGGGGTTCAGGTCATGGGGCGCGACGTGGCGCTACTGCTGGCCGGCTCCGACACCGGGGTGCGGCTGGATCCTTCCCAAACCATCGAGACTCTGATGACACTGGCCCGCCGATTCGCCGCTACGCGCGGAAGCGCTTGGCGGGTGAACGAATTGGCCGATCCGTCCTCCCTTCTGGCCGGCTTCACGGCGTCCGCTCCGGGTGGTCCCGTCGCCCCGGCCGGCCCCCCGCCGGTCGGCTGGATAGCCCAGGACGACGACCGGGTTGCGCTGGGCGCGGTAGTGCCCTTGGGCGTGTTGACGGCCCGTCAGGCACAGTTCGTGGCCGCTGTCGAGGCTCCGGTGGTGATTACCCCGTGGCGCTCGCTGGTGATCTGCGATCTCGAGGAGGGGGTGGCCGACACCGTCCTGCGGGTGCTGGCACCGCTGGGCCTGGTGTTCGACGAAACCTCTCACTGGCTGCAGGTGAGCGCCTGCGTCGGCAGGCCTGGATGCGAACGGTCGGCGGCCGATGTCCGAGCCGACGCCGCCCGTGCCGTCGACGGCACCGAGAGTGAGGCTGGGGGTGGCGGCCGGGTCCACTACGCAGGCTGCGACCGGGCCTGCGGCCGACCACCTCAGGCGAAGGTGCTGGTGGCCACCGAAGGGGGCTACCGCGAGCTGGGGCGGTCGGACGGGTCGTAGGGTTGACGCCGTGCTCGACTATGTCCGCGACGCCGCTGAGATCTATCGGCAATCGTTCGCGACGATTCGGGCCGAGGCCGACCTGAGCTGCTTTCCCTCCGACGTCGCCCGTGTGGTGGTCCGCTTGGTCCACACCTGCGGGCAGGTGGACCTCGCCGAGCATGTGGCGTTCACACCCGACGTCGTGTCCGAGACGCACGCGGCACTGGCCGCGGGTGCACCGATCCTGTGCGACTCGTCGATGGTGGCCGCCGGAATCACCGCCGCCCGACTGCCCGCGGGTAATGAAGTGGTGTCGCTGGTTGCCGACCCCCGCGCCGCAGACCTTGCACAGCGCCGGGAGACCACACGTTCGGCAGCGGCAGTGGAGTTGTGGGCCGATCGGCTCGCCGGGTCGGTGCTGGCGATAGGCAACGCCCCCACCGCGCTGTTCCGGCTGCTGGAGCTTATCGACGACGGGGTGCCTGCGCCGGTGGCGGTGCTTGGCGGACCGGTCGGCTTCGTCGGCTCCGCGCAGTCCAAGCAGGAGCTCATCGACCGGCCCCGCGGCATGGAATACCTTGTGGTGCAGGGCCGTCGGGGCGGTAGCGCGATGGCCGCGGCTGCCGTGAACGCGATAGCGAGTGAACGCGAGTGAGCGGGCGGGCGGCGAAACAAGGCACCCTCTACGGAGTCGGGCTGGGCCCGGGTGACCCGGAACTTGTAACGGTCAAGGCTGCCCGGGTGATCGCCGAAGCCGACGTGGTCGCCTATCACAGTGCGCGCCACGGCCGTAGCATCGCCCGCCGGATCGCCGAGCCCTATCTGCGGCCGGGCCAGATCGAGGAGCATCTGGTGTATCCGGTGACCACCGAGACCACCGACCACCCGGGCGGCTACGCCGGCGCAATGGAGGATTTCTACGCCCGCTCCGCCGACCTGATAGCCGCACACCTCGCTGCGGGCCGCAACGTCGCCTTGCTTGCCGAGGGCGACCCACTGTTCTACAGCTCCTACATGCACATGCACACTCGGCTCACCCGGCGATTCAGCGCGGTGATCGTGCCCGGGGTGACGTCGGTGAGTGCGGCCTCGGCGGCTGTCGGTACCCCGCTGGTGACCGGTGACGAAGTGCTGTCCGTGTTGCCCGGCACCCTGCCGGTGGCCGAGTTGGCCCAGCGGCTGAGCGAAACCGACGCCGCCGTGGTGATGAAACTCGGCCGGACTTATCCGCAAGTGCGCGAAGCCCTTTCGTTGGCGGGCCGGCTCGACGATGCGGTCTACGTGGAGCGGGCCAGCACCGAGACCCAGCGGGTACTCCCGGCGGCGGACGTGGACGACGACCGGGTACCGTACTTCTCGCTGGCGGTGGTGCCCGGCAGACCGCGCGATGACGCGCAGCCCGGAACGGTCGCCGTCGTCGGCCTCGGGCCCGGCGACATCGCGTGGATGACGCCCCAGAGCCGCCGCGAACTGGCGGCCGCCACCGACCTGGTCGGTTACGGCCCCTACCTGGACCGCGTTCCGCCCCGGCCCAGGCAGCGCCGCCACGCATCCGACAACACCGACGAGATGCACCGCGCCCGCCTGGCCTGCGAACTGGCCGAGCAGGGCCGTGCGGTGGCGGTCGTCTCCTCCGGCGACCCAGGAGTGTTCGCCATGGCTACCGCGGTGCTCGAGGAAGCCAAGCAGTGGCCGAACGTGACGGTTCGGGTGATACCGGCGATGACGGCCGCACAGGCAGTGGCCAGCCGGGTGGGCGCGCCCCTGGGCCACGACTATGCGGTGGTGTCGCTGTCCGACCGGCTCAAGCCCTGGGACGTCATCGCCACGCGCCTGTCGGCGGCCGCCGCCTCGGATTTGGTCCTGGCGATCTACAACCCGGCTTCCACGAGTCGCACCTGGCAGGTCGAGGCCATGCGAGACCTGCTTCTGGAACACCGCGATGCCGGCACCCCGGTAGTGATCGGCCGGGATGTGTCCGGACCGCACGAGTCGGTGAAGGTCGTTCGCCTTGCCGACCTCGACGGCAGCGACGTCGACATGCGATGCCTGCTGATCGTCGGCTCGTCGCAGACGCAGTGGTACGGCGATACGGTGTTCACCCCGCGTCGCTATCCAGGCTGAGCACCCAGGCTGAGCACCCAGGACACCGCGTCCTCCACCGAGCTCACCACGGCGACCCCGGCCGGAAGTGGCGGGCGGTCGATCATCACGACGTCCACATCCAGTGCCTGCGCGGCGTGCAGTTTGGCCTCGGTGAGCTCTCCCCCACTGTTCTTGGTCACCAGCACGTCGATGCGATACCGCTGGAGCAGTCCGTATTCGTCTTCGTAACGGTAGGGGCCCCGGGAGAGCAGCAGCTGGTGACACCGCGGCAGCGCCGTGGGGTCGGGTGCGGTGACCACCCGGATCAGGAACCACGCGTCGCTGCCCGCAAAGGCGGCCGCCCCGGAACGGCCAGTGGTCAGGAACACCCGCGAATAACCCTGCTGAGCAACGTATTCAGCTGCTGCGGTATCAGATCGCGCCCGATGGGCCCCGACCGCGCTCCAGGCTGGCCGGTGCAGTACCAGGTGCCGCAGCCCGAGTCCGGAGCACGCCTGCGCGGCATGGGCGGTCATGGCGGAGGCGAACGGGTGGGTGGCATCGACCACAGCGGTGATGTTGTTCTCGACCAACCAGTTCCGCAGACCCTCGACACCGCCGAAGCCGCCCATCCGCACTGGCCCGACCGGCAGTGCAGGGTCGGGAACCCGGCCGGCCAACGAACTGACCAGCTCGATGTTGGGGTGCAGCCGGGCAGCCAGGTCCCGAGCCTCGCCGGTGCCGCCCAGTAGCAGCAGCCGCATCAATGCCGGCTTCCCCGGGGACGCCCGCCGGAGTACAGGTAGCTGTCCGGAAAACCCTGTGCGGCAAGCGCCTCGCCGATGACAATGACCGCGGTGCGGGTGATACCGGCGCGGTGAACCTCACCGGCGATGTCAGATAACGTGCCACGCAGCACCATCTGCTCTGGCCAGCTGGCGAACGCGACCACCGCGACCGGGGTGTCCGGCCGGCGGCCGCTGTCCAGGAGTTCAGCCACGACGGCGTCGATGCGGTGGGCGGCCAAGTGGATCACCAGGGTTCCCGGCATGGCGGTGAGATCCTCGCCATTGGGCATCGCTGTCGAGAGGGTGGCGACCCGAGTCAGCGTCACCGTCTGGGCGACCCCCGGGACCGTCAGTTCCCGACCGAGCACCGCTGCCGCTGCTGCGAATGCCGGCACCCCCGGGACGATCTCGTAGGTGATCCCAAGCGCGTCGAGCCTTCGGGATTGCTCCGCCAGTGCGCTGTAAATCGAAGGATCGCCGGAGTGCAGCCGGGCGACATCGTGGCCTGCAGCGTCGGCGGCAGCGATCTCGTCGACGATGTCCTCCAACGTAAGCGGACCGGTGTTGACGATCCGGCTTCCCGGCGGGCACAGGTCGAGAAGGTCGGCGCTCTCCCGGTCGGGCATGATCGAGCCGGCATAGAGGCAAACCGGACAGCGCCGGAGCAGCCGTTGGGCGCGAACGGTGATCAGGTCGGCGGCACCGGGCCCGGCGCCGATGAAATACACGGTCACAGGACGCTGACCACCCATTGAGTGATCGGCATGGCCGGGCGCCAGCCGGTGAATCCGCCCAGCGGCTCACCGCGGTAATGCTGGAAGCGGCGCAGCTCGCCGCCCAGCCGCGAATGCCATTCGACGAGAAGTGCTTCGGACTCGGCGGTGACCGCATTGGCCACCAGCCGACCACCGGCCGGGAGCCGATCCACACAGGCCGACACCAAACCAGGCGCGGTCAGCCCGCCACCGATGAAGATCACGTCCGGGTTGCCGCCATCGGCAAAGGCACCGGGGGCTTCGCCGAGCACCGTGACATCACAGCCGAAGGCCCGGGCGTTTTCGCCGATCCGTTGACTCCGACCCGCATTGTTCTCGAACGCCACTGCGCGGCAACCTGTTGCGCTACGGCACCATTCGACGGCGATGCTGCCCGAAGCTGCCCCGACGTCCCACAACAATTCGCCGGGCCGCGGCGCCAGCGCCGCCAGCGTCACAGCGCGGATGCCTTGTTTGGTGATCATGCCGTCGTGGGCGAATGCATCGTCGGGCAGCGTGTGGCCAGTGCGCTCGTCGGGCAGGTAGCGCACGGCGATCACGGCGAGGTCGTCGATTTCGCCCGGCGTCGCGGACCAGCTTTCGGCGTTGCCCCCGCGGATGCGCTCCGCCGGGCCGCCAAGCTGTTCCAGAACGGTGAACTCCGAAGCGCCCCGGCCAGTTACGGCCAGCAGTGCGGCCAGCTGACTCGGCGTCGAGGCATCCCGGCAGAGCACAACGGCCTGGCCGCCGCGGCGCACCGCGGTGTGCACCGGGGCGGTCACCAGGCTGATCACTTCGGTGTCCTGGGTCTGCCATCCCATCCGGGCGCAGGCCAGGGTCACCGAGGAAACGTGGGGAAGTACCCGGACCTGGTCCGGTCCGTAGAGACGGATCAGCGTGCCGCCGATGCCATGCAGCAGAGGGTCGCCGCTGGCGACAACGTGGACGTCCTCGCCCCCGGCATCGTCAAGCAGATGTCGCAGCGCCGGCATCATCGGGCTCGGCCAGGGGAGCCTGGGCGCGGTGACGGTATCGTCGAGTAGGGCGAGTTGCCGCGGCGCGCCGTAGATGACTGCTGCACTGCGCAATTCGCTCTTCGCTACCTCGGAGATTCCGGCCGTTCCGTCGGCACCGACGCCCACGACGATGATCACCGGATCACCTTTGCAACTGTCACCGGGGCAACCTCCGCCACACCGCTTGCGGCAACAACCTCATCCCGAAGAACAACGGACGCAACGCCCATGGCACCCACACCGTGCGATGTCCACGCGCCAAGGCTCGCACCGTCGCATCGGCCACCTGGGCCGGCGTGCTGGACAGCGGCGCGGGTTCCATCCCGGCGGTCATCCGGCCGATCACGAATCCCGGCCGCACGATCAGCAACCGAACTCCGCTGCCGTGCAACGCGTCCGACAACCCGCTGGCGAAGCCGTCCAGACCGGCTTTGGCCGAACCGTAGACGTAGTTGGCCCGCCGCACCCGAATCCCGGCCACCGATGAGAACACCACCAGCGCACCACTGCCTGCACTGCGCATGGCCGCCGCCAGCGCGGTCAGCAGACTGATCTGAGCGAGGTAATCGGTGTGGACGATCGCCACCGCGTGCGCCGCGTCCGTCTCGGCTCGCGCCTGGTCGCCCAGGATTCCGAAGGCCAGCACGGCGATGTCGATCGGCCCGAATTCCCCGACCAACGCCGCGACCATCGGACCGCGGGAGTCGAGTTCGTCGGCGTTGAACTCCACGGTATGCACACCCGCAGCGCCGGCCGACCGGACCGCCGCGACTTCGTCGTCAAGCCGATCGGCCCCGCGGGCGGCCAGCACCACCGTCGAACCCGCCGCCAACCGGCAGGCGAGTTCCAGGCCGATCTCACTGCGACCACCGAAGATCACCACAGTTTTCGCGGTCACCACAGTTTTCGGGGGCCCACTGGCCGTGTCCTGCATAGCAGCGATTATTCCCTGCGCTAGCGTGAAGGTTGATGTCCACTGCCAGGCTGACCAGCGAGGCGCGCGAGTTTCTCGGCGAACGCCACCTGGCCATGATGACCACACTGCGCGCCGACGGCTCGCCACACGTCGTGGCAGTCGGATTCACCTTCGACCCCGAGACCCACATCGCGCGGGTGATCACATCGGATGGGACGCAAAAAGCAGTCAACGCAGAACGTAGCAAGATCGGGGTGCTCTCCCAGGTCGACGGTGCCCGCTGGTTGTCATTGGAGGGCATCGCCAGCGTCAACCGCGATGCCGATGCCGTCCGCGACGCCGAACTTCGCTATGCGCAGCGGTACCGCACGCCAAAGCCGAACCCACGTCGAGTTGTCGTCGAGGTGCTGGTGCAGCGGGTACTGGGTTCTTCGACGCTGCTCGACCGAACCAGCTAGAAAGAGCCCTGCGCCACCGGCCGGAGGGGCCGGCGGCGCAGGGCCGGGTTGATCGGATCGGCTAGCTGGGCGGCAGCAGCACCGAGTCAATCAGGTAGACCGTGGCGTTGGTGGTTTTGACACCGCCGCACACCACGTTGGCGTTGTTGACCATCAGGTGGTCGCCCGATCCGCTTACTGTCACGGTCGCGCCTTGCACCGTCTTGTGGGTTCCGACGACCTGATCTGGGGCGGCCTGCCCGGGAACGACGTGGTAGGTCAGGATCGACGTCAGCAGGGCTGAGTCTGTCTTGAGCTTGTCAATTGTTGCTGCGTCGAGTTTGGCGAAGGCGTCGTTGGTCGGCGCGAACACGGTGAACTGCCCGCCGTCGAGGGTGCTGACGAGGTTTACCTGCGGGTTGAGCCCGCCGGAGACCGCGGCGGCCAGGGTCGTCAGCACGGGGCTGTTGGCAGCCGCGACGGTGAGCGGGGATGCGGCCATGCCGGCGACCGATCCTGGTCCGGAGGGATTCTGCTCCGCGTAGGAGGCGCATCCCGGCCCCACGAGGTCAGCGGCGGCGCTGGGTGCGGTCGCGACGGCGAAAATTGCCGCTGCTGCGGCGGCGGCCGCACCGAATCGCAGATTCACGTGCTTGGTCATTGTTGATCCTTCCGTCATTGCCGCGCCACGGTGGTGACGCGCTTACACCCACTGCTTCGGTGCCGGCGGTCGTTCGGATCGGTGGAACCGAACGTGACCTCGATCACGTGCGAATCGCGCTGTCAATAATTGTGCAGACCCATCCACCGTTCGATCGGCTCCGAAGAAGAGATGCGGCCTGCTTGCAAGGCCACCGGTCAAGGAACGGAGACGAAATCATGGGAGACAAATTCCTCGATGTGACATCGATGGGGAACTGGAGTTGGGCCGAAACCTCCATGGTTGCGGTGCTTGTCGTCATCGCCGTCCTCACGATGCGCTCCATCATCGAGCGCGAGCGGGCGATGACCTTCGGCAAGGACGCCGAGTCCCGCAGGGCGGCCTACGAAGCGCGCTGGCGCTCTGGCCACATGACGGGAGCGTAGACCCGAGATTCCTGATAACGGGGAGTGTCGAAAATTTGTGATGCTCTCTGGTTACGCTCTTGTTCGATAACGCTGAGAACAGGTGCGTGTACCGGTGAATCACAAAGAAGGAGCAGCCCTCGATGAGCTGCTCCGCAAGATTGGCCACGGCGATCGCGAAGCGTTCGCAGCCTTCTACGACATCACCCGCTCCCGGGTTTACGGGGTGGTCTTGCGGGTCCTCAGGGATCGCGGCTACAGCGAAGAAACCACTCAGGACATCTATCTCCAGGTGTGGCGCACCGCCGAAAGCTACGACCCGAGTTTGGGAAGCGCGCTGGCCTGGCTGTTGACCCTCGCCCACCGTCGAGCGGTGGACAGGGTCCGCGTGGAGCAGGCGGCCAGCCAGCGCGATTTCCGTTACGGCACAACATCACTGGAGCGCGATACCGATCATGTCAGTGATGCGGTCATTTCCGACGAAGAACGACGACAGGTGACCGGCTGTCTTGGCGGGTTGACCGATTTGCAACGTGAGTGCATCGAGCTCGCCTACTACCAAGGATTAACCTACGTCGAGGTTGCCAAGCGCCTGTCGGCCAACCTCGCCACAGTCAAGTCAAGGATGCGTGACGCCCTGCGTGGTCTGCGCAACTGCCTGAACGCGGGATAAGGAGGAGGCGAGAATGACACAATCACAGGCCGAGCTCGTCGAACTCGCCGTCCCATACGCATTGGACGCCCTGTCGGAATCCGAGCGCATCGAAGTCGAAGGCAAAGTGGCGGCCGCGGGTTCGGCGGTGGCCGACGATTTCTACGACGAGGTGCGAGCCGTGCGGGAGACCATGGCGCTCATTTCTGTGGCGACCGCTCAGGAGCCGCCCGCCGGTCTTCGCCGGCGGCTGATCGAGCGCATCAGTGAGGACGAGGGCAGCGCCACAACCGGCGGCAACGTCCGGCCACTGCGCTCCCCCGTGCCCCGGCGCCGCTGGCGCACTGCCGTGTTGTCTGCGGCAGCAGTGCTGGCGGTGGGCCTCAGCGCGGTCGGTATCGGGCTGTCCTTGCGTCCACCGGCGCAACCCTCCACCGCACAGGAGGTCTTCGCCGCTCCGGACGTGCACACGATCTCTGGGGCTATCCCAGCCGGCGGGACTGCGACCGTGGTCTTTTCGCGGGATCGCAACGCCGGGGTCCTGGTGATGAACGACGTACCGCCGCCTGCTCCGGGAACCGTGTATCAGATGTGGCTGGTGAACGATACCGGTGCGACCTCGGCCGGAACGATGGACGCCAAGGCTGTGGCCCCCTCGACGACCGCAGTACTGAGTGATTTGCACCATGCCAGGAAGCTGGCGTTTACCGCGGAACCGGGGGCCGGTTCGACGAAGCCCACCGGTCAAGTGATCGCTGAGCTGCCGCTGATCTAGCGGTTGGAGCAATCCGTGCGGGTCTTGGCTCCGAAGTACCTGCGCAGGCTCACAACCGAGGCTTGCGACTACTTGAGGAGGTTCACCCCCGTGACGATGCGATGGATCACCAGGACTGGGGCGCTGTTGGTCGCCGTGCTCGCCCTGACATTCGGTCTGGCAAAACCGGGCACCGCGTCCGCAGCCGACCTCGACTTTTCCGGTACTACCTTAAACGGGGGCACCTTCAACGGATCCAGCCTGAAAGGCCGACCCGCCGTGCTCTGGTTCTGGACCCCGTGGTGCCCTTTCTGCAACCAGGAGGCCCCCAGCGTCAGCGCGGTCTCGGCGGCCAATCCTGATGTGACCTTCGTCGGGATTTCCACCCGGGCGGACGTAGCAGCCATGAAGGCCTTCGTCGCCAAGTACAACTTGAATTTCCCGAACATCGACGACGCGGACGGCACCATCTGGGCCAAGTTCAACGTGCCGTGGCAGCCGGCCTATGTGTTCCTGAAGCCTGACGGAACATCGTCTTTCGTCAACAACCCGACGTCGGCGATGTCCCAGCAGGAACTCACCGACCGAGTGCGCGCGCTGACCACCTAGCCGACAGAGGTGTCCTCCGACCTTATTGGTCTGGCGTTCGCGGCTGGCATGGTCGCCGCGTTCAACCCGTGCGGCTTCGCCATGCTGCCCGCTTACCTTGCTCTGGTTGTTCGCAGGCCCGGTGACGGGCCGTTGGTAGCGCTCGGCCGCGCCGGACTGGCGACTTCGGCAATGGCGCTGGGGTTTCTGGCGGTGTTCGGCTCGTTCGGCCTTCTGACCGTGTCGGTTGCCTCCATCGTTCAGCGGTACCTGCCCTATGTGACCCTGCTGATCGGTTGTGTGCTGATTGCACTCGGCGGTTGGTTGCTGTCGGGGCGCGAGTTGGTGATCGGGTCGATGGGCAAGGGCTCCCACTGGGCGCCGACCGCTCGGCTGTGGTCGATGACCGGGTACGGCGTCGGATACGCACTCGCCTCGCTATCGTGCACGATCGGACCCTTCCTCGCGGTGACGGGCAGCAGTGTGGGCACCGGTTCAGCGCTGGGCGCGATGAGCGTCTACCTCGCGTACGCTGCCGGATTCGTTTTGGTGGTAGGGGCCCTGGCAGGCGCGCTCGCCGTGGCGAGTTCGACCCTGGTCGACCGGATGCGGGCAGTACTTCCCTACGTCAACCGAGCGGGCGGGCTGATCATGGTGGCGGTCGGTCTTTACGTCGCCTACTACGGGTGGTTCGAGTTGCGGCTGTTCGGTTCGGAGGTCGGTGTCAATGATCCGGTCATCACCTCAGCCGGCCGGTTCCAACGAGCGCTGGCAGGCTTCGTCTACACGAACGGTGCCTGGCCCTGGCTGGTGGCGCTTGTCGCGTTACTCGCGACGGCGTTGGCCGCCACCTGGATTCGCCGGCGACGGGTCACACGACGATCAACTCGTGCGGCCGGGCGTTGACCGGCAGCGCTCCGTCGGCGGTGACGACCACGATGTCCTCGATCCGGGCTCCCCACCGCCCCGGGAAATAGATCCCCGGTTCGACGCTGAAAGCCATGCCCTCGGCGAGCGGCAGATCGTTGCCGGCGACGATGTAGGGCTCTTCGTGCACCGACAGGCCGATGCCGTGTCCGGTACGGTGCACGAAGTACTCGGCCAGACCGGCCTCGGCCAGCACGTCACGCGCTGCGGCGTCGATCTGTTGGGCTGTCATTCCGGGGCGCACGGCGTCCACCGCAGCAGCTTGGGCACGCTGCAGCACTGCGTACCGTTGGGCGATCTCGGGGTTCGGCTCACCGATGCTGTAGGTGCGGGTGCAGTCGGAGTTGTAGCCCGGTTCCATCGGGCCGCCGATGTCGACGACGACGATGTCACCGTTCTGCAAGGTGCGATCCGAGCACTCGTGGTGCGGGTCGGCGCCGTTGGGGCCGGAGCCGACTATGACGAAGGCGACGTCCGAATGGCCCTCGGCCACTATGGCTTCAGCGATGTCGGCGGCCACTTCGGCTTCGGTGCGGCCCGGCCTGAGGAACTCCGGAACCCGGGCGTGGACCCGGTCGATCGCCGCTCCGGCCTGGCGCAGCGCCTCGATCTCGCTGGCATCCTTGACCATCCGCTGCGCTGCAAGCACCTCAGTGGCCAACACCGGCACCGTTCCCAGCATTGCGGCCAGCGGGAGCAGGTGCAGTGCCGGCATGGAATCGGTGACCGCGCAGGCCGTCCCGCCCAGAGCCTGCGCGACCAGGCGGTACGGATCCTCTCCGTCCACCCAGTCCCGCACGGCCACGCCCAGATCGGCGATTGCCGACTCGCGCACCGCCGCAAGCTCCAACCGGGGCAGCACCACCGTGGGATCGCCGTGGGATGGAACCACCAGGGCCGTCAACCGCTCGAAGGTCTGCGCCCGCGACCCGGTCAGGTAACGCAGGTCGTAGCCGGGGGTGATCACCAGACCCGCAAGCCCCGCCGCCCGGGCACCATCGGCGACCGCGGCGAGTCGACGCGCATAAACCTCACTGTTGAACCGATCACTCACGACTGCCACGTTAGCGTGGGGGCTTATGCCCATCCCCCCGGTGCCCATCCCCCCGGCGCCCATCCCCCCGGCCGCTCCACTCTTGCTCCTCGACGGCGCCAGCATGTGGTTCCGCTCCTATTTCGGAGTGCCGACCTCGATCACGGCGCCTGACGGCCGCCCGGTCAACGCCGTTCGCGGATTCATCGACAGCATCGCCACGTTGGTCACCCGGGAGCGTCCCGCTCGGCTGGTGGTGTGTCTGGACCTGGACTGGCGTCCGGCGTGGCGGGTATCGCTGATCCCGTCGTACAAGACCCACCGTGTCGCCGCTGAAGTCGACGAACTTGACGTCGAAGAAGTCCCCGACGACCTGAGTCCCCAGGTGGAAATGATCCTGGAGGTTCTCGACGCCTACGGGATCGCAACCGCTGGAGCACCGGGCTACGAAGCCGACGACGTCCTGGGCACGCTGGCCGAAGCAGAGCGCCACGACCGGGTCGTGGTGGTCAGCGGCGATCGTGACCTCCTGCAACTGGTCGCCGACGACCCGGTCCAGGTGCGCGTGCTTTATCTGGGGCGGGGGTTGTCCAATGCGACGACGTTCGGCCCGGCTGAGGTGGCCGAGCGGTACGGCGTTCCGGTGGATCGCGCCGGTGCGGCCTACGCGGAGTTGGCGCTGCTGCGCGGCGATCCGTCCGACGGCCTACCCGGCGTGCCCGGTGTCGGCGAGAAGACCGCCGCCACCATGCTCACCCAGTACGGCTCGCTTGCGGCCGTCCTGGCAGCAGCGCATGACCCGAAATCGCAGCTGCCCAAGGCTTTTCGCGCCAAGATCCTGGCGGCAACCGACTATATCGAGGCGGCTGGACCGGTGGTGCGGGTGGCCCGCGATGCTCCGGTTTCGCTGTCCGGAACCGACCGTCTGCCGCTGCACGCGGCCGATCCGAAGCGGGTGGCCGAACTGGCCGCGGCCTACGGAATCGGATCACCCGTCACGCGCTTGCAGAAAGCTCTCGACACCCTGTAGCCCCGACGGTGTAGAACCCGACGACGCTCAGCCGAAGAAGTCCGCCAGAAGTTGAGCCACCTCATGCGGACGGTCCTCGGCAAGGAAGTGGGTCGCATCCACCGACCTGCCGGAGACGTCATCGGCCCACTGGCTCCAAAGTGCCAACGGGTCATACCAGACCCCGATGGCTCCATAGCTGGCCCACAATGCGAGCAGTGGTGCGGTGATCTTCCGTCCGGCGGCGCGGTCGGCACGATCAAGGTCGGAGTCGATACCGAAGCCCGCGCGATAGTCCTCGCACATCGCCTGCACCGTCGCTGGACGCCGCCACGCCGCGCGGTAGGAGTCCAACGCGCCCGGTTCGAACGTAGTCATCTGCATCAGCGAGCCCTCGAAGAACCCGTCCGGGTTGTGGCCTATCAGCGTCTCCGGGAACGGCGCGGGTTGGATCAGGAAGAACCAATGCCAGTAACCGACGCCGAACGCACGGTCGGCGCGGTCATACATCTCCGCGGTCGGCACGATGTCAAGAACGGCGACGCGCTCCACGCGTGCCGGGTGGTCCAGGGCCATCCGGTACGCCACCCGACCACCACGGTCGTGCCCACACACCGCAAAGCTCTCGAATCCGAGGTCTGCCATCGCGGCGACCAGCCGACGCGCCCAGGCCCGCTTGGAGTGCGGCGCGTGGTCGGCCTCGACAGGAGGTGGTTCTGAGTCGCCGTAGCCTGGCAGGTCGGCCAGAACGACGGTGAACGTGCGCGCCAGGATGGGTGCCACGGCATGCCACATCGCGTGCGTCTGCGGATAGCCGTGCAGCAACAGCAGGGGTGGCCCGTGACCACCCACCCAGATGGCGATCCCGTCCTCGGATCGGCGCGCCTGGAATCCCTCGAACATGTTCTGCCCGCACCGGCGGCCGAACGGATTACTTGGGCCGGCCGACCTCGTAGGTGCCCTTGTCGTCCTGGAAGGTCACCGTGACTTGGCGCTTGGTGCCATCGATGCTGACCTCGCAGTTGAAGGTGTCACCCTTCTTGACCGTCGGGTTCTGACCGTTGTTGCACTTGACGTCCTTGACGTTCTTGGCCCCATAACCATTTGCGTCGTCGGTCAGGATCTGCTGCACGCCCTGCTGCGCCTTGTTGACGTCGAGTTTGGTGGTGACAAAGAATCCGGGCTTCCAGAATCCGAGCACCAACACGACAAGCAGGACCAGCGCGGCCAACGCCCCGAGCACCACGCCGAGGGCGCGGCCGGACTTCTTGGCCGCATCCGGGGCTCCCGGCGGCCCGTAGCCGCCGTACTGACCGGGCTGTCCGGGCTGGGGGTACTGGCCCGGCTGCGGGTACTGCCCGTACTGCGGTGGGCCGTACTGACCGTACTGGCCGTACTGACCGGGCTGCCCCGGCTGGCCGTAGGCATTGCCGTAGTCGGTCGGCTGACCGTAGGCCTGCGTCGGGGGGTAGCCCGGCATCGGCTGGCCGTACTGCTGATACTGCTGCGGGGTGTAGGCCGGCGGCTGCCAGGCCGGTGCCTCGCTGCTCGGCGGCTGCCAGCTGGGGTTCGCATCCGAGCCAGGGGCAGGCTGATCCTTACCCTGCCAGGGGTTGGGGTCAGAACCCTGCGGTCCGCTCATCGTCTCTCCTTGCTGTCAGATCGCTGGTCGCGATTCGCCGCGCTCCCACCGTAGCGTTTGATTCACCCTATCCGTTGTCCACGGCGACGACGCCGCGCCGGATGTCGTCTATGGCGCGTTTCGCGGTCTTCCGCAAACCTGCCTCGGGTGCGGCGTTGCGGACCTGGTCCAGCAGGTCGAGCACCTGACGGCACCACCGCACGAAATCGCCCGCCGGCAGCTGGACACCGTTGCCTGCGACGTCGGAGGCGGCCAGCGCGGCGGCCAGGTTGCCGGTGGTAGCCCACCGGTAGACAGCCGGCGCGAACCCTTCGTCGGGTTCCCGCGAGGGGTTGAGGCGGTGGCGGTTCTCGTCGGCGCGTAGTTGGTCGGACAACCGCCGGGTCGCAACGAGCGCCCTGCGCACCTGCGGGGTCGGCAGTTCGACGGCATGCAGCGGGGTAGGCCCGTCGCCGCCGCGGGTCTCGAACACCATCGCAGAAAGCACTGCTGCCAGCTCAGCCGCCTGAAGGCCTTTCCAGACCCCGGTCCGCAGGCACTCGGCGACCAACAGGTCGCTCTCGCTGTAGATCCTTGCCAGCAGCCTGCCGTCGTCGGTGACCTGCGGGCGCTCCTGCCCGTGGGCGGCACCGATATACCCGCGCTCGGTCAGCAGTCCGACGATGCGGTCGAACGTACGGGCCAGCGAGTTGGTGGCAGCGCTGACCTTCGCGCGGGTCTGCTCGTTGTCCCGCTCGATGCGCAGAAACCGCTCGGCCACGCGCACCTGTGTCTCGCGGTCGGCCATCCGATGGCCCGGGTGCCGCCGCATCGCCTCCCGCAAAGCCAGGAGTTCGGGATCCGAATCGGCCGATTCGTCGGTCTCGGCGCGTCGCTTCCGCGCTGAAGGCACGACAATTCCCTCCGCAGCCGACCGGAGCGCCGAGGCCAGGTCCCGGCGGACCTTGGGCTGACGATGCTCGACCCGCTTGGGCAGACTCATCGACCCCAGCGGCGCTCCACCGGTATAGTCCGCCGAGGAAATCCTTCCCGCCCAACGGTTTTCGGTCAGCACCAACGGACGCGGATCGTCTGGCTCGCGAGCCGGTTCCAGCACCACCGCCATCCCGCCACGCCGACCGTGGGTCAAGGTGATGATGTCGCCGCGGCGCAGCGTGGCCAAAGCATCGGTGGCGGCCTGCCGACGCTGCAGCCGGGAGCTTCGCGACGCCGCGCGCTCGCGTTCGCCGATCTTGGCGCGCAGCCGGGCGTAGTCGAGGATCGCCGGTTCGACGCCGCCGCCCGCGCGGCGTTTCCAACCCAACTCCGCAGCGATCTCGTCGAGCATCTTCTCGCCTCGCTCGACCCCGCGGATAAGGCCGACCACTGACCGATCCGCTTGGTACTGGGCGAAGGAGCGCTCCAGAAGCTCGCGCGCCGCGGCCGGCCCCATCTGGCTGACCAGGTTGATGGTCATGTTGTAGGACGGAACGAACGAACTGCGCAGCGGGAAGGTTCGGGTGGAGGCCAGGCCGGCGATCTCGGTCGGTTCGGCGGTGGAGTCCTGCGGGTTCCACACCACCACCGCGTGACCCTCGACGTCGATTCCGCGACGCCCGGCGCGACCGGTCAACTGGGTGTACTCCCCCGGCGTCAGCGGCAGGTGCTGTTCGCCGTTGAACTTGACCAGCTTCTCCAACACCACGGTGCGGGCCGGCATGTTGATGCCCAACGCGAGTGTTTCGGTGGCGAAGACGGCCTTCACCAGCCCGGCGGTGAAGAGTTCCTCCACAGTGTGCCGGAACATCGGCAACATCCCGGCGTGATGAGCTGCCAGCCCGCGGAGCAGCCCTTCGCGCCACTCGTAGTAGTCCAGCACCGCCAGGTCGGCGTCGGCGAGGTCGGCGCAGCGGCGGTCGATCACCTCGGCGATGCGAGCTCGATCCGATTCAGTTGTGAGCCGCAATGGGCTGCGCAGGCACTGCTTGACCGCCGCTTCGCATCCGGCCCGGGAGAAGATGAAGGTAATGGCGGGCAGCAGTCCCTCGCGGTCCAGGGTCGTGATGACGTCCGGGCGCGACGGCGGACGGTACAGCCCCGGGCCGCCGGGACGGCCACGCCGGTGGCGCGGTTCCCAGTCGACCAGCCGGTCGGCCTCGCGACGGTGAGCGATGTGACGGACCAATTCCTGGTCGACGTTATGCCGGCCGGAGGCCGCTGTACCCGTGTCGCCCTGCCGGCCGGAGGCCGCTGTGCCGGTGGCGCCCTGCCGGCCGGAGGCCGCTGTGCCGGTGGCGCCCTGATAGTCGAACAGGTCAAACAGCCGCTTGCCCACCAGCACGTGCTGCCACAGCGGCACCGGGCGGTGCTCGTCGACCACCACGGTGGTGTCCCCCCGCACGGTCTTGATCCAGCCGCCGAATTCCTCGGCATTGCTCACGGTGGCCGAGAGGCTGACCAGCCGCACCTCCTCCGGCAAGTGCAGGATCACTTCCTCCCAGACCGCGCCGCGCATGCGGTCGGCCAGGAAGTGGACTTCGTCCATCACGACGTAGGACAGCCCGCGCAGCGCATGCGAACCCGCGTAGAGCATGTTGCGTAACACTTCGGTGGTCATCACCACCACAGGGGCGTCGCCGTTGATCGACTGGTCGCCGGTGAGCAAGCCGATGCGCTCCGGACCGTACCGGCGCACCAGGTCGGTGTGCTTCTGGTTGCTCAGCGCCTTGATCGGGGCGGTGTAGAAGCACTTCTGACCTGCTGCCAGCGCCAGGTGCACCGCGAACTCCCCCACCACCGTCTTTCCTGCCCCGGTCGGGGCGCAGACCAACACACCGTGGCCGCGTTCCAGCGCCTGGCAGCCGGCGATCTGAAACGGATCGAGTGTGAACGTCAGCTGCTCGGCGAAGCCGGCAAGCTGGGAGTCTTGATTAGGTGATGTCGTCATGGGCGGCCACCGGAGTGGGCGGCTCGATCGGTGCAGCCTCGTCGTCGGAAAGATCTGACGCGGCCTCCCGCTTGGCCTTGCGCTTGTCGTGCAGGCGGGTGATCTGGATGGCGAACTCCAACAGCAGCGTCAGCGCCAACCCCAACGCCAGCATCGAAAACGGATCCTGGCCGGGGGTGGCGACGGCCGCGAAGGCGAACACTCCGAAGATCAGCCCGCGACGCCAGCTCTTGAGTTTGTCGTAGCTGAGCATGCCGACGACGTTGAGCATGATGATCAGCAAAGGGAACTCGAAGCTGACGCCGAACACCAGCAGCAGGTTGATCAAGAATCCGAAGTAGCGGTCGCCGGAAAGCGCGGTGACCTGGACGTCGCTGCCGACCGTCAGCAGGAAGTGCAGAGCCTTCGACACCACAACGTAAGCCAGGACCGCGCCGGTGACGAACAAGGCGGCGGCGGAAACGACGAACGCGGTGGCGAAACGACGTTCGTTGCGGTAGAGCCCCGGTGTGATGAAGGCCCACAGCTGGTAGAACCACACCGGGCAGGCCAGTACGATCCCGGCGGTCAGACCGACCCGCAACCGCAGCATGAACTGATCGAACGGCGCGGTGGCCAGCAGCCGGCACCCGCCATCGGCACTGATATCCGCCCGCGCCGAGGCCGGCAGGCTGCAGTACGGCTGCCGAAGCCAGTCGCCGAGGCTCCCGAAGCCGAACAACCCGTGGCCGTACCAGAAGAACCCGACGATGGTGGTCAGTGCGACCGCGGCCATCGAGATCAGCAGCCGCGTGCGCAGTTCCCGGACATGCTCGACCAGCGACATGGTGCCATCGGGATTGGTGCGGCTGCGCCGCTGCCTGGGGTCCAGGCGGGAGAACATTCGGGGAGTGCGCACAGTCGATTACCTAGTGCCCGATTACCTGGTGCCGGATTACCTGTGGCGCGTCGCGCCGAACGGGGTGGGGCAGGTCAGGCCGGCCGGGCGTCGGTCGGGTCGGCCGCGGGCTGGACGGGAGCGACCACGGGGGCCTGGGCCTGGCTGATCTGCGGCGTTTCGGCCTTGGTATCCGATTTTGTGTCGGATTTTGCCTCGCCCTGAAGTTCCTTGACCTCGGACTTGAAGATGCGCATCGACTTACCCAGCGAGCGGGCAGCGTCGGGCAATCTCTTCGAGCCGAAAAGAAGCACGAACACCAAGATGACAATCAGCCAGTGCCAAGGACTGAGACTGCCCATTTTCTAACCTCCAGACGTCGGACTCGATGCTACCCGGCTTCGGCCCCGGACTTGCCCAGCACCGCATAGACGGCTAACGCATCCTGGGCTGCCCGGCGGACGCGGCGAGCCAGCCCCTCTGGTTCCAGCACCTGTACGTCGGCGCCGAATCCGAGGATTTGGCGGGCCATCCACTCCTCTGCCGCGTAGGTCATCACCACCTCGAAATTCCCGTCGGGCAGTTCCGCGGTGACCCGCATCGGAAAATATTCGAGCATCCAGGAGGCCTGCGGGGAGATCTGCAGCCTGGCCGACGGCAGCGACGGATCGGCGTGGAACAGGGCGGTGTTCGTGGGCGCCTCGACGGCCGGACGGGGCGGGGCAGCGGGTTCGTCGAGCACGCGAGCGTCCAGAATCCGGTCAAACCGGAATAGCCGCACCCCTTCGGCCTCGCGTGACCACGCCTCCAGGTAGCTCCAGTCACCGACCACGACCACTCGGATCGGGTCGACGATCCGGCTGGACTGGGCGTCTCGGGAGGCCGAGTAGTACTCAATCACCAAAGCGCGCTGGTCGCGCACGGCCGCCCGGACCGCAGCGACGGCGGCAGTCTCCTCTGGCGCAGTCTCCGCTGGCGCAGTCTCCTCTGGGGCAGTCTCGTCTGGGGCGGTCTCCCCCGGGCCGGCGACTGGCCCGACGGTCACCGGACCCTGAGCTGCTCCGGTGGCCGCCTCGATCTTGGCGATCGCACTGCGCGCCGCGGCCGGGTCCACCACGCCGGGAATGTCGGAGAGAGCCCGCAGGGCCAGCAACAAACCGGTGGCCTCCGGCGAGGTCAGCCGCAGCGGCCGGTCCATGCCGGCCGAGAAGGTGACCTTGATGGTGTCCCCGGACAGTTCGAAGTCGATCAGGTCACCGGGGTAGTAGCCGGGCAGTCCGCACATCCACAGCAGGTTGATGTCCTGCTGCAGTTGTCTGCGGTTGACGCCAAGGTCCGAGGCGGCCTTCGCATAGCTGACCCGCGGGTTGGCCTGGAAGTAGGGGATCATGTTCAGCCACCGCACCAAGCGGGCGGCGACGGGGGTCATGGGTGTGGCTGGCGGTGGGGTCACGGCAGCACCGGAACCTGAGCTTGGGCGGTCAGCCGCGCCACCACGTCCTGACGAAGCGATGCCGGTTCCAGCACCACCGCGTCAGCCCCGTAACCGGCTATCTCCCGGGCCAGTAATTCCGGTGGGCCACCCCCGATCTCGATGAGGTCACCGTCGCGCCCGGCGATGGCGCGGCGGCCTATTACCCGTCCCGCCCGTCGCAGGGCAACGGCTCGCCCGTCGGCCAACCACACCACGGCCGCTGCGGCCGCCCGGCCGCCAGCGGATGCCGCGCCGATCGACTGGCTCACCAACGCTCTCAGGTCAACGCCATCCGGCCGGGCCACGGCACCGTCGGGCCCGACTGCATTCACTTCCGAGCCGATCCGGGACAGCCGGAAGATGCGGGTGGCGTCGCGGTCACGGTCGTGGCCGACCAGGTACCAGCGGCCCGCCGCGGTGACAACGCCCCACGGCTCAACGGTACGAACGCTGTACGGCCCGACCGGGCTGGACCGGTGCTGGAACTGCACCGCCCGGCCCGCGTCGATGGCGGCAAGCAGCTTCCCCAGCACGGCTTCGGAGCCACGCAAACCGGTCGGCACGGCACTGGTGGTGATCGCAACCTCGGTGACCGGATCGATGTCGATCCCGGCAGCCCGCAGTTTGAGCAGCGCCCGCTGGGTGGCAGTGATCCGCTCCGGTGACTCCCACAGCGTGGTGGCCACCGCGACGGCGGCCGCTTCATCGGCTGTCAGGTCGATTTCGGGCAAGGAGTACACGGCGGGCTTGATCCGGTAGCCCTCGGTGGCGTCGAACGCCGATACCTTGCCGGTCTCCAGCGGTATGCCCAGATCCCGCAGTTCAGCCTTGTCCCGCTCGAACATGCGGGAGAACGCCTCGTCGCTGGGGCAGTCGGCGTAGCCGGCGATGTTCCTGCGGATCCGCTCCGCGGTCAGGTAGCCCTGAGTGGATAGTAGCGCGATGACGAGGTTCATCAACCGCTCGACTTTGGAGATCGCCACCGGCCAACTTTAGCCGGAGACGTGCCGTCAGCCGGGTAGTCACCGGCCGGCTTTCACATGCTGGCAATCAGTCGCTTCACCCGCTCGTCGCTGGAGCGGAACGGGTCCTTGCACAAGACTGTGCGCTGCGCCTGGTCATTGAGCTTGAGATGCACCCAGTCGACAGTGAAATCCCGCCCGGCCTCCTGGGCCGCGGCGATGAAATCTCCGCGCAGCTTGGCGCGGGTGGTCTGAGGTGGGGTGTCGACGGCCGCGTCGATCTCCTCGTCCGTGGTCACCCGGGCCGCCAGACCGCGGCGCTGCAACACGTCGAAGACGCCGCGACCGCGCTTTATGTCGTGATAGGCAAGATCCAACTGGCTGATCTTGGGATCGGACAACTCCATGTTGTAGCGGTCCTGGTAGCGCTGGAAAAGTTTCTGCTTGATCACCCAGTCGATCTCGGTGTCGACTTTGGCGAAGTCCTGACTCTCCACGGCATCGAGTTGACGTCCCCACAGGTCGACCACCTGCGCGAGTTGGGCCCCGAGATGGGAATCGGGCTCACGGGACTGCAGGTAGTCGACCGCTCGGGCGTGGTACTCACGCTGGATGTCCAAAGCGCTGGCCTGTCGGCCCCCGGCCAGCCTGACCGGACGCCGTCCGGTCAGATCGTGGCTGACCTCGCGGATGGCCCGAATCGGGTTGTCCAGCGAGAAGTCCCGGAACGGAACCCCGGCCTCGATCATCTCCAGGACCAGGGCAGCTGAACCGACCTTGAGCAGCGTGGTCATCTCGCACATGTTGGAGTCGCCGACGATCACGTGCAGCCGGCGGTACTTCTCGGCGTCGGCGTGCGGCTCGTCGCGGGTGTTGATGATCGGGCGCGAACGGGTCGTCGCCGAGGAGACGCCCTCCCAGATGTGCTCGGCGCGTTGGGACAGACAGAACGTCGCGGCTTTCGGGGTTTGCAGAACTTTGCCGGCCCCACAGATCAGTTGGCGAGTGACCAGGAACGGCAACAGAACGTCGGAGATTCTGGAGAATTCCCCGGCCCGGACTATCAGGTAGTTCTCGTGACAACCGTAGGAGTTTCCGGCCGAATCGGTGTTGTTCTTGAACAGGTAGATGTCACCGCCGATGCCCTCGTCGGCCAGCCGTTGCTCGGCATCGACGAGCAGGTCTTCCAACACCCGCTCGCCGGCTCGGTCGTGGGTGACGAGCTGGAACAGGTCGTCGCACTCGGCGGTCGCATACTCCGGATGGCTTCCGACGTCGAGATACAGCCGTGCGCCGTTGCGCAGGAAGACGTTGGAACTCCGGCCCCAGGACACCACGCGACGGAACAGGTAGCGGGCCACTTCGTCCGGGGATAACCGGCGATGTCCGTGAAACGTGCACGTGACACCGAACTCCGTCTCGATGCCCATGATGCGTCGCTGCACGCAGTCGAGCCTACTGCTTGGCCGATTCCCGGGAGGGACCGCCGCGGCGGTTCGGGCGACCACAAATGAGACTTACGGCACGAAGCGGCGCGGTTACGGTCATGCGCGGTTGCTTCGTTGATTACGCTGACCCCCGTGGAGCGCGACGTCAGACCCGGCACCAGGCTGTGGATGGTCCTGTTGGCCATCGCCGGGTTCGTCGTGGTGATCCTGAGTTGGACGGTTCCGGAACCGGAACCGTCGAACCCGAACCCCACCCGGCGGGTCGAGCCTATCTCCTTGGCCCAGTGTGCCCAGGATATTCCGCCGGCGCCGAACTACGGCGCCCGCACGGTGGACTACACGACCTGCGTCAACTGAGCCCCAGGCTCAGGAACCCGCAGACAGCAAGCCCTCCAACGCCGTGCCGGTGATCCGCCGGAAGGCGCGCCGGGGCCGGTTGGTATCCAAGATCGCCACTTCCAGGGTCGACGGCCCCAGCACCCTCGGCTCGGCCGCCGGAGTCGCGTTCCCGGCGGCACTGGCGACGCCGGCCCGCAGTGCGTCGACGGCGACCCCCAGCGCATCGGCCAGTTCGGCGTTCTCCGAGTAGGACGCCTTGAGCGCAGTGATGATCGGCTCGGTGGTGCCGCCCATAACCACGAATTGCGGCTCGTCGGCAATTGACCCGTCGTAGGTGATCCGGTACAGCTCCGGGGCCTTGGTCTCGCCGTGGTGGGCCACTTCAGCGACACACAGCTCGACCTCGTAAGGCTTCGGCTGCTCGGTGAAAATGGTGCCCAGGGTCTGGGCGTAGACATTGGCCAGCTGCCTGCCGGTTACGTCGCGCCGGTCATAGGCGTAGCCGCGCGTGTCGGCGTACTGGATCCCCCCGCGACGGAGGCTGTCGAACTCGTTGAACCGTCCGACGGCGGCGAAGCCCACCCGGTCATAGATCTCGCTGACCTTCTGCAGCGAGCGCGAGGGGTTCTCCGCGACGAACAGCACACCGCCGGCGTAGGTCAGTGCGATCACACTGCGGCCGCGGGCGATCCCCTTGCGCGCAAGCTCGGACCGCTCGCGCATCGCCTGCTCGGGCGAGATGAAATACGGGAACGTCATGCCTGTGCCCCCATGACGTCTGCCCCCATGACGTCTGCCCCCATCATGCGTCCGCCCTGGGCGCCTGGTTGCTCGGCCCCCGGCCTGGCCCGTACTCATCCGTGCGCGAACGGTTTTCGATAACCTCACGAGCCAGAACGGCGATCCGTTCCTCGGTCACCTCTTGCGCCCCGGCCGCCTCGATGGTGACCGCCGTCGGGAAGATCCCGCGGACCAGGTCCGGTCCGCCGGTGGCCGAGTCGTCATCGGCTGCGTCGTAGAGCGCCTCGACAGCCACCTTCAGCGCCGAATCGGCGTCCCGCGCGGCCGGATAAAGCTTCTTCATCGACGCCTTGGCGAACAGCGAGCCGGAACCCACTGCCTGATAGCCCTCCTCCTCGATGTGCCAGCCGCCGGCGGCGTCGAAGGACACGATGCGGCCGGCTGCGGCCGGGTCGACGTCGTCGAGGTCATAGCCGACCAGCAAGGGCAGGGCGACGAAACCCTGCAGCGCCGCCCCCAGATTGCCGCGCACCATGATGGCCAGCCGGTTGACCTTGCCGGGGAAGGTCATCGCCACGCCCTCGAGCTTTTCGTAGTGCTCGAGCTCCACGGCGTAGAGGCGGGCGAATTCAACCGCCAGCGCAGCAGTGCCGGCGATGCCCGTGGCGGTGTAGTCGTCGGTGATGTAGACCTTCTGCACATCGCGGCCGGCGATCATGTTGCCCTGCGTGGAGCGCCGGTCCCCGGCGATGAGGACACCGCCGGGATACTTCAGAGCAACGATGGTGGTGCCGTGCGGCAGGGAGGCCGAAGGCTCCCCCGCGACCCCTCTGGCCAGTTCGGCATACCTGACGTTCGGCAGCAGCTCCGGAGCCTGCCTGCGGAGGAACTCGGAGAAGGAGGACAGATCGACGGAATGAGCGGACGAGGTCAGCGGCGGGTTGGGGGCGAGGCGATCAGGGCTCAGCCAGGTCACTGTCCGCCCTTTTGGACATAGGCGCGGACGAAGTCTTCGGCATTCTCCTCGAGCACGTCGTCGATTTCGTCGAGGAGGTCGTCGGTCTCGGCGGCCAGCTTCTCGCGACGCTCCTGCCCGCCGGCTGCGTTACCGGAGAGGTCGTCGTCCTCGCCGCCTCCGCCGCCACGCTTGGTCTGTTCCTGGGCCATCGCTGCCTCCCGCTCTCCTCGACGATCCCGTTGATTCCACCGGAACGTCTAATTCCAACGGAACGTCGCCTCCACAGTACCGCCCGCACCGTCGGGCACTGACACCGAAGCCGACCCCCGCGCGTCAATTCGTCAGTTGTTCAACCAACTCCGCTGCGCTGTCGACCGAGTCCAACAGCGCACCCACATGAGCCTTGCTGCCCCGCAACGGTTCCAGCGTGGGAATCCGGATCAGAGCGTCACCGCCGAGATCGAAGATCACCGAGTCCCAACTCGCCGCAGCGATGTCAGCTCCGAAGCGGCGCAGGCACTCCCCTCGGAAGTAAGCCCGGGTGTCTGTGGGCGGATTGTCCACGGCCGCAAGCACTTGCTGCTCGGTGACCAGGCGTTGCATCGACCCTCGAGCCACCAGGCGGTTGTAGAGGCCCTTTTCCAGCCGCACGTCGGAGTACTGCAGATCCACCAGTTGCAGCCGCGGCGCCGACCAGGACAGGTTCTCCCGCTGCCGGAATCCGTCGAGCAGACGCAGCTTGGCCGGCCAGTCCAGCAACTCCGCGCACTCCATCGGGTCGCGTTCCAACAGATCCAGGACGCGCGCCCACGTCTCGACGACGTCGGTCGCGCGCGGATCGGGGTCTCGGGCGTCCATCAGCTTGGCCACCCGCTCGAGATACATGCGTTGCAGCGCCAAGCCGGTGAGCTCCCTGCCGTCCACCAGGGCTACCGTCGCGCGCAGCGATGGATCCCGGCTGATGACGTGCACTGCGTGCACCGGCCGGGCCAACGCCAGATCGGAGAGGTCAATACCGTGCTGCGGGCCCTCCTCGATCAAGTCGAGTGCCAGCGCGGTGGTGCCCAGCTTGAGGTAGGTGGACGTCTCGGCCAGGTTGGCGTCGCCGATGATGACGTGCAGCCGGCGGTACTTGTCGGCGTCGGCGTGCGGTTCGTCGCGCGTGTTGATGATGCCGCGCTTCAGCGTGGTTTCCAGCCCGACCTCGACCTCGATGTAGTCGGCGCGCTGGGACAGCTGAAACCCCGGCTCGTCGCCCGACGGCCCGATCCCGACCCGGCCCGAGCCGGTAACGACCTGCCGCGACACCAGGAACGGCGTCAAGCCGGCGATCACCGCTGAGAACGGGGTCTGCCGGCTCATCAGGTAGTTCTCGTGGGACCCGTAGGAAGCGCCCTTGCCGTCGACGTTGTTCTTGTACAGCTGCAGTTTGCTCGCGCCGGGCACGCTGGCAACATGGCGAGCGGCGGCCTCCATGACCCGCTCCCCGGCCTTGTCCCAGATCACCGCGTCCAACGGGTCGGTCACCTCGGGAGCGGAGTACTCCGGGTGGGCATGGTCGACGTAGAGGCGAGCCCCGTTGGTGAGGATCATGTTCGCCGCACCCACCTCGTCGGCATCGACGATCGGCGGCGGCCCGGAGGGCCTGCTCAGGTCGAATCCGCGAGCGTCACGCAGGGGCGACTCGACCTCGTAGTCCCAGCGGGTGCGCTTGGCGCGTTGGATGCCGGCGGCCGCGGCGTAGGCCAGCACCGCCTGAGTGGAGGTCAGTATCGGGTTGGCGGTCGGATCGGTTGGCGACGAGATGCCGTATTCCACCTCTGTGCCGATGATCCGCTGCATGCCAAACAGAGTAACGGGGGTTGCGAACGGTACGGGCTCTGCAAACGGTTTAGTGTGACCCACGATGAGCCGACCCCTGCCCCCCTCGCAATCCAGGGCGTCTCGGCCCGACGCTGCGGAGCACTGGTTCCTGGCCCATGGCCTGCCCGCAGTGATCCGTCGTTCGGCTCTGGTGAGCCGAATCTGGAGCAGGTCGGTGCCGGCACTGGTCGCCCTGGCGGTGGTGGCAGCCAACTCGATCGCGGTGGTCGCGCTTTCCGGCAGCCACACCATCGACATCGCCGGGCGTCCGGACCTGCCCGAGGGCATCGTCCTGGCGCTGACGGTCGTACTGCTGCCCATCGCCGCGTTCCTCGGATGGTTGGCGGCGAGAACCGATTCGGTCTCCGGACGGGTGGCCATCGGGGCCCTGGCCACGGGGGTCATCGCTCTCGGCGCCATCTTCGGCGGTCCCAGCCCCCGAATCTCGGGCAACCTGGTGTTGTTCAGCACCCTGATCGGAATCATCCTGTGCCTCACAGCAACGGGCCTGGGTTCGATTCTGGGCTGGGTGGGCAAGACCATGCTGGCCAACGCGGCGTCGACTACCGCGATGTTCGTGCGGGCACTCCCGGTGGTGCTGCTCACCTTTCTGGTGTTCTTCAACACCCACGTGTGGCTGATGACCTCGTTGATCAGCCGCGCACGGTTGTGGGCAGGGATGATTTTTCTCTTCCTGATTTCGGCGAGCTTCCTGGTGGCGACCACGCTCGATCAGGTGCGGCCGTTGCTGGCCGACCCGGGCACCGTGCCGGTGGCTGTGCCCGATGACCCCGACCCACTGGCCGGGACCCCGTTTGCGGAAATGCCCGACGGGTCCGATCCCGATCCGCTGTCGATCGGGGAACGAGTCAACATCGTGTTCGCCATGGCCGCCGCCCAACTGCTGCATGTACTGACCGTCGCCATGATGACGGGGATGGTCTTCCTGGTCCTGGGCCTGATCCTGGTGAGCCCGGAAGTTCTGGATGCCTGGACCCGGGGAGCCGGCCGTCGGACCGGCGAATTTCTCGGGATGACGTTGCCCATTCCCGACTCCCTGATTCAGACCACCATGCTGCTGGGAGCCCTCACCTTCATGTACGTCTCGGCCAAGGCGGTGACCGACACCCAGTACCGGGCGCAGTTCGTCGAGCCGATGCTGGATTCGGTGCGGGTGACGTTGCTGGCACGCAACCGCTACCGGGCCGTTCGGCCGAGACGTTCGCCGATCACCTGATGTGCGGTGGCCGTACCCTCGAGTCTGCCCGTCTAGAAAAGGAGGCCGCGCATGGTTGAGCAGTCCGGAAGCGACTTGTTCGGGAAGCGTTACGGTGAGGTTCTTCTGATCCGGATTGGCGCCGGCGGGCCGGTCGCGGACGTGTACAACAGCTATCCGCTCAACGACTGCCCCGCCGAACTCTGGGACGCGCTCGACGCCGAGGAGATCGCGAAGGCGAACGGTGCCGCGGCCGCGTTACTCAACGGACCCCGCTACTGGCTGATGAGCCACGTCGAGAAGCACGCCGCGGGTCCGACGGACACCAAGAACTTCGGCGGCATCGACATGATGCGGCAGGCCTCGGTGACATTGTCATCGAACAATCCGCAGCCCTACTCGGTGAACAAGGTGGACCGCCGTGCGGTATTCACATTCGACCCCGGCCGCCCGGTCTTCGAACTCGTCGACCCGGACGGGCAACGGTGGGTGATGCAGACCTGGAGCCAGGTGGTCGACAAGAACCTGACGCTGGACGACCTGGCCGGCCTGGCCTCGCGGCTGCACCTCCCGGATGGTTGGCGCTATGAAACCCGCACGCTGACCAGCCCGTTGACGGTGGACACCACCGCCCGCGACGCCCACGTCCTACAGGACGAACTGACCAACAGCTACTCGCTGCAGTTCTGAGGTCAGAAGCAGGTTTCGGTCAGAGGTACTGGCCCAGGTTGGACTCGGTGTCGATGGCCCGGCTGGCACTGGAGCCCTTGCCCGTGACCAGCGTGCGGATGTAGACGATCCGTTCGCCCTTCTTGCCTGAGATTCGGGCCCAGTCATCCGGATTGGTGGTGTTGGGCAGATCCTCGTTCTCCGCGAACTCGTCGACGATCGAGTCCAGCAGGTGCTGAATGCGCAGGCCCCGCTGCCCGGTTTCGAGCACCGACTTGATGGCGTACTTCTTGGACCGGTCGACGACGTTCTGGATCATCGCCCCTGAGTTGAAGTCCTTGAAGTACATGACTTCCTTGTCCCCGTTGGCGTAGGTGACCTCAAGGAAGCGGTTGTCGTCGATCTCGGCGTACATCCGGTCGACCACCTTCTCGATCATCGCCTTGATGCAGGCGCCGCGGTCGCCGCCGAACTCGGCCAGGTCGTCGGCGTGGACAGGCAGGGACTCGGTGAGGTACTTGCTGAAGATGTCCTGCGCCGCCTCGGCGTCCGGGCGTTCGATCTTGATCTTGACGTCCAGTCGGCCGGGCCGCAGGATCGCGGGGTCGATCATGTCCTCGCGGTTGGAGGCACCGATGACTATGACGTTCTCCAGCCCCTCGACGCCGTCGATCTCGCTGAGCAGCTGAGGTACCACGGTGGTCTCGACGTCGGAACTGACGCCGGTGCCGCGGGTACGGAAGATCGAGTCCATCTCGTCGAAGAAGACGATCACCGGGGTGCCCTCGGAGGCCTTCTCCCTGGCCCGCTGGAAGATCAGCCGGATATGACGCTCGGTCTCGCCGACGAACTTGTTCAGCAGCTCCGGGCCCTTGATGTTGAGGAAGTAGGACTTGGCCTCCCGGGCGTCGTCGCCGCGCACTTCGGCCATCTTCTTGGCCAGTGAGTTGGCCACCGCCTTGGCGATCAACGTCTTGCCGCAGCCGGGCGGGCCGTACAAAAGCACGCCTTTGGGCGGACGCAGTGCGTACTCCCGGTAGAGCTCTTTGTGCAGGAACGGGAGCTCCACGGCATCGCGGATCTGCTCGATCTGGCGGGTCAGGCCACCAATGTCGGAGTAGGCGACGTCGGGCACATCCTCAAGAACCAGGTCCTCGACCTCCGCCTTGGGGATGCGCTCGAAGGCATACCCCGCTTTGGTATCGACCAGCAGCGAGTCGCCGGGGCGCAACTTGCGGGGGCGCTGGTCGTCGGCGAAGGTGTCTTCCAGTTCGCGGGCCACTTCGGGATCCATGTCCTCGAGGGCCACCAGCGGCTCGGCCAGCCAGACGATTCGCTCCTCGTCGGCGTGGCCGACCACCAATGCCCGATGCCCGTCGGCGAGCACCTCACGCAGGGTGCTGATCTCGCCGACCGCCTCGAAGTTCCCGGCTTCGACGACTGTCAGCGCCTCGTTGAGGCGGAGGGTTTGCCCCTTCTTGAGCACCTTGACGTCGATGTTGGGCGAGCAGGTAAGCCGCATCTTGCGCCCGGAAGTAAAGACGTCGACAGTGTCGTCGTCGTGCACGCCGAGGAGCACGCCGTAGCCGCTCGGCGGCTGACCGAGACGGTCCACCTCTTCACGCAGCGCCAGTAGCTGCTGACGGGCCTCCTTGAGGGTGTCCATCAATTTGGCGTTGCGGGCAGCCAGCGAGTCGATACGGGACTCAAGTTGCTGCACCTCACGGGGACTGCGCGCGCCGCCGCCGGCATTCTGCAGCTGATCCCGCAGGAGCGCCATCTCCCGGCGTAGCTGCTCCAACTCTGCAGCCTCGGATCCAGAACGGTGTGAATCACTCATAACGGCTCCTTCCCCGCACCGGTCTGTGGCGTGGCGGATACCTCAACGCTACCGGCGATTGGGCCGTGGTGCGTGCTCGACGAATTTCGACACACGGACTTCGCTGGTAATCTGGCTCAGTAAATCGGGCCGATTTGGGCCGATCGAAAGGACAGGTTGTGATTATCAAATTCCTCGCTACGGGCGTGGCGGCCGCCGCGGTTGTTGCCGGCGGTGCTGCTGCAGCCATGCCCAGCTCCGCACCGGCGATCGAGCCGGTGGTCTTCGGTGTTCCAATGCCGCTGGACCCCGCTGCCGACCTGCCCACCGCCGACCAACTCAACGGCGTGCTGTACGGACTGGCTGACCCCAGCGTTCCGTTCGCGTCGAAGAGCTACCTGGTCGAGGGTGGCATCGGCCGCATTGAGGCCCGCACCGCCGATGCCATGATGCAGAGCGCAGTGTCCAAGGGCCAGGTTCCGCTGAATTTCTCGATCGGCGGAATCACCCCGGCGGGTCCGGCCGCGGCGACCGCGAACGTCACCGCATCCGGCCCGAGTCTGGCCCCGACCACCCAGGCCGTCACCTTCGTCGACCAGGACGGCTGGAAGCTGTCCCGCTCGTCGGCATCGACGGTGCTGGCGATCTTCGGCTAGCCATTACCGGCTCCAGGGCCCTGCTGAGCGCCGTCACGGTTGTGGCGGCGCTCGGCGTTTCTGGGTGCGGCACGTCGGCGCAGTCCCCACAGACCTCGGCTACGAACCCGATGTCCAGCTCGTCGGGCGAACCGTCGCCGGTCGCAGCCCCGCCGCCCATCCCGCTGCCCGCTCCGCAGGAGTTGACCGCCGTGATGGACCGGCTGGCCGACCCCACGGTCAGCGGAGCCGACAAGCTCGTCCTTATCGAGGACGCCACCCCGCGGGAAGTGGGCACGATCGACCGGTTCGCCACCGCGCTGCGCGACGGCGGCTTCGCCCCGGCCACCTTCACCGCCACCGACGTCCACTGGTCGGAAGCGACACCCGGCGTCGTTCTGGCAACGCTTCGGATCACCAACCCTGACGATCACGGCGAGTTCGCCTTCCCACTGGCGTTTCGTTCCGGTCCGACCGGCTGGCAATTGACCCGTGACACCGCCGAGATGCTGCTGGCCTTCTCGTCCGGACAGTGAAGCGCCCGTGTGGATCGGATGGCTGGAGTTCGACATCCTGCTCGGCGACGTGCATTCGCTGAAGGAGAAGCGGTCCGTGGTGCGGCCGATCGTGGCTGAGCTTCACCGCAGGTTCAGCGTGTCCGCCGCCGAGACCGGCGGCTTGGACCTGCACCGGCGGGCCGGCCTCGGAGTGGCCGTGGTGGCCGCTGACCGCGCTCACGTGGTGGACGTGCTCGACGCCGCGGAGCGACTGGTGGCGGGACGGCCGGAGATCGAACTGCTGTCAGCGCGACGGGAGCTGCGTCGGAGTGACGATTGACGCAAGCGACTTGATATTCGGCACAGCGGTACCCGGGCTAGCCGCCGCGGCCTTTTTTGCGCAACGGCACCGGCGTGACGGTCCCGGGCGCCAGCCTGCGCGCAGAGATCAGGAACGCGGTGTGCCCACGCATGTTGTGCTGAGGCCGCACGGCGAGGCCGACGACGTTCCAACCGCGCTGCAGGGTTTCCCAGGATCGCGGCTCGGTCCAGCATTGCTGAGCACGTAGCGCTTCGACCGTTTTGGACAGCTGGGTGACTGTTGCGACATAAATGATCAGGACCCCGCCGGGAACCAGCACCCGGGACACCGCGTCGAGCACCTCCCACGGGGCCAGCATATCCAGCACCGCACGGTCGACCGAGCCCTCGTCGAGGTCGCAGTCCACGACGTCGCCGATCGCCAACCGCCAGTTGCGCGGTTCCTCCCCGAAGAACGTCGCCACATTGCGGCGGGCATGCTCGGCGTGGTCGTCTCGAACCTCATAGGAGATCACCTCTCCCCCGGGCCCGACCGCCCGCAGCAGCGAGCAGGTCAGCGCCCCAGAGCCGGCACCGGCCTCCAGCACCCGAGCACCGGGGAAGATGTCGCCCTCGTGGATGATCTGCGCTGCGTCCTTGGGATAGATCACCTGCGCCCCGCGCGGCATCGACATCACGTAGTCGATGAGCAGTGGGCGCAGCACCAGAAACGCGTCACCGTTCGCGGACTTGACCACACTGCCCTCCGGCAGCCCTAGCACCGCATCATGCTTCAGAGCGCCGCGGTGGGTGTGAAACTCGCTGCCGGGAGTCAGAATCATCGTGTAGTGCCGCCCCTTGGCATCGGTCAACTGGACCCGGTCGCCGACAGCGAAAGGTCCGGTCCTGCGCGGGGCATGCGGGTGGTCGATCACAGCGGAGCAGCCTGCCATAGGTCCGGTCAGGCCGCCGATCAGGCCCCGGCGCAGACGCCGGAATCCCGGATCACCGAGCCGTAGACGTTCATGGTGGCCACGTTGGCGTTGATCTGACCGGACGGAACCCGGTGGCCGATCTTGTCGCTGATCTGGTTCAGCTGGAACCACAGGTAGTGAATCGAGTCCCCGTTGTACAGCGGCGAGTACTCGCTGCGGTCCGGATAGTTGACGATGAACAGGGTCCGCGCCCGCGGTTCGAGAAACGCCGCGGACTGGTCCAGGTTGGCTTTGACGACACCGGCGATTGCAGCGACACCCGGTGCCGACCAGTCATCGTGACGGTCGGCCAGGTAGTTCTGGAAGCCGACGACACCGTCTCGCAGCACGTCGTACTGGGCGTTGAACCACTGGCACGCGTCACGTTCGGCGACAACCTGTTCAGGCGTGACGCGATTTTGCCAAAGGTTGTACGGATAGACGGTGTAGTTCGGCGTCCAGTCCGAGGGGTGCGGAACGAAGACCGGCAGCGACGGTACTGCGTCGTCGGCGTGCGCCACAGCGGTGAACCCGACGAAGCCCATGGCGGCAGCCGCCAGCGCGATTGGGGCTACCAGAGCCACTGCGGCCCGGCGGATCACAGCACGCTGGTCAAGTAGGCCACGGCGACGCCGGCCGCCACCGCGAAAAGATCCTCCCCCAACGCGACGGGCCGGTCTCGGCGCCCGTCCGCACCGGCCAATCGGGTGCGCACCTCGTACCCGCCGATGGTTCCGATTACGGCGCCAATGATTCCGGCACCGAGGCTGCCCCATCTGTAGCCCCAGGCGGTGCCCAGTACCGCGCCGGAGAAAGCACCAGTTGCCAACCGGAACAGGAATTGCGGTGCCGTCTTGCGGCTCGGCATGAAGGACATCTGGTCACTGACCAACTCAGCGACAGCGAGGACTGTCAGGACGCTGACTGTCACCCAGTGACCCATCCAGGAGGCCCAGGTCCCCGACAGGTTGATCCACTGCAGGAAGGCAGCCCAGGCCACGACGGCGGGAGCGGTGAACGACCGCAGGCCGGCGACGACGCCGATCAGCAGAGCCAGCAAGAGGACCAGCGCATGCGTCATGACGGTGACGCTAGCACGCCCGACCTGGGCTTTAGGGCGGCTTCAGAACCGGCAGAAGCGGACGTCGGAGGCCAGAATCGCCTTGGCCCCGATACCGGCGAGCCGGTCCATGATGGCATTGGCCTCCCGCCGCGGTACCAGAGCCCGCACTGCGACCCAGTCCGGGTCGGCCAGCGGGGCGATGGTGGGCGATTCCAGACCGGGGGTGATCTCGGTGGCGCGGTCGAGCACCGAGCGGGGGCAGTCGTAGTCGAGCATCAGGTATTGCTGACCGAACACCACACCCTGGACCCGGGCGGCCAACTGATCACGTGCCGCACGGTTGGTGTCACCCGCGTTCGCCCGCTCGATGAGCACCGCCTCCGAATCGCACAGCGGCTCCCCGAACGCCACCAAGTCATGCAGGCTCAGCGTGCGTCCTGACCCCACCACGTCGGCGATCGCGTCGGCGACGCCCAACTGCACCGAAATCTCCACCGCACCGTCGAGACGGATCACGGTGGCGTCGATGCCCCTGGCCGCGAGATCCCTTCGCACCAGGTGCGGATAGGCGGTTGCGATCCGCTTTCCGGCCAGGTCGGCCACCGTCCAGGACCGGCCTGCGGGCGCCGCATAGCGAAAACTGGACGAACCGAACCCCAACGCCAGCCGTTCGCTGACCGGGGCGCCGGACTCGGCAGCCAGATCCCGCCCGGTGATACCGAAGTCGAGCTGGCCGGAGCCGACGTAGATGGCGATGTCCTTGGGACGCAGGAAGAAGAATTCGACACCGTTCACCCGGTCGATGACGGTGAGGTCCTTGGGGTCGCTCCGTCGCCGGTAACCGGCCTCGGAGAGCACCTCGACCGCCGATTCCGATAACGCCCCTTTGTTGGGAACCGCTACACGCAACATGACCGACCGCTACAGCTTCCGATAGACGTCATCGAGCCCCAGACCGCGCGCGATCATCAGCACCTGGGTCCAGTACAACAGCTGACTGATCTCCTCGGCCAACGCCTCATCCGGCTCATGCTCAGCTGCCAGCCACACCTCGCCAGCTTCCTCGAGGATCTTCTTGCCCAGGTTATGCACGCCGGCGTCCAGTGCGGCCACGGTGGCGCTGCCAGCCGGGCGGGCGCGGGCGCGTTCACCGAGTTCGGCGAACAGCTCCTCGAAAGTCTTCACGGCCAGCGATTGTTCCATGTAGGGGATGAACCCGTCACGGCGGATTTCCAGCCGCCACCGGTTGAGCTGAGTAATGTCGCACCCACCGCAGGTCCAGCGAGGAGGCGAAGGCCGATCGCTCATGAGGTAGGAGGATCAGCCATGCAGGGACCATCCGGTACCGGAACCGTGGAGGAGGCCCCGAAGGAACCCGTCCACACCGGAAGGGTGGTGGCGATCGCGACGATCGCCGCCCTCGGCGGATTCCTTTTCGGTTATGACAGTTCGGTCATCAACGGCGCCAACAAGGCCGTTTTCTACCACTTCCAAGTCTCCGACAAGGCCATGCAGGGGTTCGTGGTGGCCATCGCGCTGCTGGGCTCCGCGATCGGCGCATTCATCGGCGGGCGGCTGACCGACAAGTTCGGCCGTCGCAAAGTCATGATCGTCGCCGCCATCTTGTTCCTGGTGGCCGGTGTGGGACAAGCCTTCCCGTTCAGCACGGGCGACTTCATGGTGTGGCGCTTCGTCGGCGGTTTCGCCATCGGCCTGGCCGCCGTGGTGTCACCGATGTACATCTCCGAGGCAGCACCGGCACACCTGCGAGGCCGACTGTCCTCGCTGTTCCAACTGGCCATCGTGGTGGGAATCTTCGCCACCCAGCTGGTGAACCAGATCATCATCCACTTCACCCCGGACGCGGTGGAGAAGCCCCTCAAGGACCCCACCGTCCCGCCGGTGGAAGCCAACAACACGCTGGCCCTCGGACTGGCGGCATGGCAGTGGATGTTTCTCTGCATGGTCATCCCGGCGGTCATCTACTGGACGCTGTCGCTGACATTGCCGGAATCCCCGCGTTTCCTGGTGGCTCGGGGCCAGGACAGCGCCGCGGCCGGTGTTCTCAAGCAGATCTACGTCGGTAGCGTGGCCGACAAGGTAGCGGCCATCAAGGCCTCGCTGGCCGGCGAGCACAAGATGCACATGGCCGACATCAAGGGACCTCGCGCGGGCCTACTGCCCATCGTCTGGGTAGGCATCATCCTGGCGGTGCTCCAGCAATTCGTCGGCATCAACGCCGTCTTCTACTACTCCAACCTGATCTGGAGCGCGGTTGGTTTCGGCGAGAGCAAGGCTTTCCTCACCTCGACGATCATCAGCGCCGTCAACGTCATCTTCACCTTCGTCGCCATCGGATTGATCGACCGGCTCGGCCGAAAACCGCTGTTGTTGATCGGCTCCATCGGCATGGCAGCCACTCTGGGTGTGCTGACGTTCGTCTTCCAATCCGCACCGGCCTGCACCGAGGCGCTGCTGGGTACCGAGGGCTGCGAAACGGTGGCCAACCTGAACACACCCATGCTGTCCAGCTCCGGCGGGTTGGTCGCGGTGATCATGCTCAACACCTACGTGGCGTTCTTCGCAGCCACCTGGGGCCCGATCGTCTGGGTGCTGCTCGGCGAGATGTTCCCGAACAAAATCCGCGCGGCGGCCATGTCGGTAGCGGTCGCGGCCAACTGGATCGCGAACTTCATCGTCTCGGAGACCTTCCCCGGTCTGGTCGGCATCTCCCTCGGCCTTGCCTACGGGCTGTTCACGCTGGGTGCGGTGGTCTCGTTCTTCTACGTCTACCGGTACGTGAAGGAGACCAAGGGCGTGCAACTGGAGGACATGGAGCAGTTGGAGGGCGTCGAGATCGAGTGAGCGCCCCGGGTCGAGGCGCATCATGATGCAGGCGCCTGATGCCATGATGCGCCAGTGCGCAGTGCCCTGATGCGAACGTCCTGCTGTATGCCTTCCGCCGCGACAGCGACGACACCATCGATGCGCGCAGTGGTTACAGAACGCCATGACCGGGGCGGAACCCGTGGGGGTAAGCGAACTGGTTCTGTCCGCGGTGGTGCGTCTTGCTACGAATCACCGAGTTTTCCGGCAACCGAGCAGCACCGGGGCGGCTTTGGACTTCTGCGCGGCACCTGGATCACCAACGATCGCGGATACGCCAGATTCCCGAACGTCCGTTGGAGCACCCCGTTCACTCACAGCTGACACCAGCCGTCAATGACCGTCGCCTTCCCCCGTGCCGCGGCCGCCCACCCGGGCGACAACCAGATCGGCGACCGCTGACATACCTTCGGCATTGGGATGAAATGGCTTGGGCCGTCCCGGCAGGAATGGTCCCGCTCCGATCGTCCACGGCGCACCAGACCAGGCGTGGTGGTCTCGACTGGCGTGCGATGCGGCGACGATCTCGCAGCCGGTTTCGCGGGCAGCCGTGGCGGTCAGGTCTTCCAGCCTGGCGGCCACGTGGCGGGCCAAATCGGCGATGGGTTCAGACAACGGGGGTGCCGGAATTCCCGCCGGGGGCAGCAGCGTGAGGTAGTCGACGAACATCACCCGAGCCCGGGGGCAGCGTCCGCGCACCGCAGCGCCGACCTCGTTGAGGGACGTCGCAACCTCGTTGAGGGCCCACTCGCGCGCGGCAGGGTCGAGCAGGACACGCAGGGCGGGACCGATCACCGGCACACGGCGCAGGATCGCGGGCAGCGTTGCGGCGAAGAGCAATGGCACGTAGCCGACGTCGTTGCCTCCGATCGTGATCGTGACCAGCCGCTCAGAACCGTCGAGCGCGTCGATTTGTGGGGCCGAGCCGTGCTGAGGTTGTCGCAGGATGTGCGCCGTCGTCGCACCGGAATACGTGACGTCGATCAGGTCCAGTCCCAGGCGCGCCGCGACCAGGTGCGGATAGTTGCGCTCCGAACGCATGGCACGCCGGGGCGACCCGGTTGCCCGTGGAGCGATGCCCGGACCGGCGGCCATGGAACTGCCAAGGGCGACGTACCGGTTCATGGCCCCGGCATTCCTGGACCCGGCCGCGTCACCGGTCGTCACTCAGCCGAGGCGCGGTGATAGATCTGGACCAGCGTCTCGTGGTCAACGTCGGCCAACGAGGAGATCTGCCGACGCCGCGGGCCGATCGGGACCGCGATGTCATTGGGCACCACCAGCACCGGACATCCGGCATCCTGCGCCGAGGCCGCGCCAGTGACCGAGTCCTCGATGGCCAGGCAGTCGGCCGGATCCAGCCGGAGTAATTCGGCCGCCCGGCGGTAGGGGTCCGGTGCGGGCTTTCCACGCGGCACCTCGTCGCCGCACACGCTGGCGGTGAAATAGTGCCGTCCGATGCTGTTGAGCGCCCGTTCGGTCAGCCCGCGGCGGGTGTTGGTAACCAGGGCCATCGGGACAGCCGCCACCGACAACGCCTCAAGCAGTTCGCGCGCACCGTCGCACCATGGCAAGCCGGCGTCGAACAGTTCGCCCGCGATCTCGTGCAGCCAGTCTGCGGTGGCGGCCATTTCGACGGGATCGTGCTCCAACCCCAGATCGGTGTACACGATGCGGATGACGTTCTCGGACGAGCCACCGACGGTGGATTCCCGCACCTCGGGAGTCAGCACTCCGCCGAGTTTGGTGTAGAGCTTGTGCATGGCGACGTCCCAGAGTTTCTCGGAGTCCACCAGCGTGCCGTCCATGTCGAAGAGCACGGCTTTCATGCGGCGCCGAACATTGAAGTACTAGTCCTCCGGGTTGTAGCCGAGATTGGGGGCAAGCCAGCGCTCGGCCTCCTGCAAGGTCCAGCCCTTGCGCCTCGCATAGTCGGCCACCTGATCCTGGGCCAGCCGACCGACCACGAAGTACTGCGACTGCGGGTGCGAGAAGTACCAGCCGCTGACCGCAGCGCCCGGCCACATCGCCATCGACTCGGTCAACTCGATTCCGGTCCGCCTCTGCACGTCCATCAACTCCCAGAGCGTCGCCTTCTCGGTGTGCTCCGGGCAGGCCGGATAGCCGGGGGCGGGTCGGATGCCGACGTACTTCTCCCCGATGAGCGCCTCGTTGTCGAGGTGTTCGTCGGGCTGGTATCCCCAGAACTCTTCGCGGACTCGTTGGTGCATCCGTTCGGCGAACGCCTCTGCCAACCGGTCGGCGATCGACTCCAGCAGGATCGCGCTGTAGTCGTCGTGGGCCGCCTTGAACTCCTTGACCTTGTCCTGACTTCCGAGACCGGCGGTGACGGCGAAGGCGCCGACGTAGTCCCGATGGCCCGTTTCTTTGGGGGCGATGTAATCGCCCAGGGAGCGGTTCGGAACGCCGGCGCGGTGCTCGCCCTGCTGGCGCAGGTTGTGCAAGGTGGTCAGCACCTCGGTACGGGTCTCATCGGTGTAGACCTCGATGTCGTCCCCTACCGCGTTCGCGCAGAAGAACCCGATCACCCCATTGGCTGTCAGCCACTTCTCCTTGATCAGGGTGTCGAGCATCTCCTGGGCGTCGTCGTAGAGCTTGCGGGCGGCCTCGCCCGAGGCCGGGTTGTTGAGGATGTCGGGGAAACGGCCCTTCATCTCCCAGGCGTTGAAGAACGGCTGCCAGTCGATGTACTCCCGCAGTTCGGCGAGGTCGTAGTCGTGGAAGTCCCGAACGCCGAGACCCTGGGCCGGCACTGGCGGCGCATAGCCCTCCCACTCGATCGGCGTCCGGTTGGCGCGAGCCTTCGCCAGCGTCAGCATCGACCGCTCGTTCTTCTGGGCGTGCCGTTCGCGCAGGGATGCGTAGTCCTTCTCGGTGGCCTCCAGCAGGGCACCCCGCTGTCTGTCGTCGAGTAGGGCCGCCGCAACCGGAACCGACCGGGACGCATCCTTGACCCAGACCACCGGGCCGGAGCGGCGCGGCGAGATCTTGACGGCCGTATGGGCGCGCGACGTCGTCGCGCCACCGATCAGGAGCGGGATCTCCAAACCCTGGCGTTCCATCTCGACCGCGAAGTTGACCATCTCGTCCAGTGACGGGGTGATCAGCCCGGACAACCCGATGATGTCGGCGTTGTGTTCCTTCGCCGCGTCCAGGATCTTCTGCGCCGGCACCATCACACCGAGGTCGATCACGGTGTAGTTGTTGCACTGCAGGACCACGCCGACGATGTTCTTGCCGATGTCGTGAACGTCGCCCTTCACGGTGGCCATGATGATGGTGCCGTTGCTGGAGGCCGCATCCCCGGGTTTCTTCTCCGCCTCGATGTACGGCAGCAGGTAGGCGACGGCCTTCTTCATGACGCGGGCCGACTTCACCACCTGGGGCAGGAACATCTTGCCCGCGCCGAAGAGGTCGCCGACGACGTTCATGCCGTCCATCAGCGGGCCCTCGATCACCTCGATCGGGCGGCCCCCCGCAGCGGCGATCTCGGCCCGCAGTTCCTCGGTGTCGGCGTCAACGTGGGCGTCGATGCCCTTGACCAGGGCGTGCGTGATCCGCTCGCGAACCGGCAGAGACCGCCACTCGGCCGCTGCCGGGTCGTCCGCCTTCGCCGAGCTGTTGAAACGCTCGGCGATTTCCAGAAGACGTTCGGCCGCGTCCGGGCGACGATTCAAGACGACGTCCTCGATGCGATCCCGCAGCTCGGGGTCAATCGAGTCGTAGGGCACCAGCGCGCCGGCGTTGACGATGCCCATGTCCAGGCCTGCCTTGATGGCATGGAACAGGAACACCGCGTGGATCGCCTCGCGGACGGGGTTGTTGCCGCGGAACGAGAACGACACGTTGGAGATGCCGCCGGAGATGTGCACTCCGGGGAGGTTCTCCTTGATCCAGGCGCACGCCTCGATGAAGTCGATCCCGTAGGTCGCGTGCTCCTCGATTCCGGTGGCCAGCGCGAAGCAGTTCGGGTCGAAGATGATGTCCTCAGCCGGGAAGCCGACTTCACCGGTCAGGGTCCGGTAGGCACGCCCGCAGATCTCCTTGCGGCGCTCCAGGTTGTCGGCCTGACCCTGCTCGTCGAAGGCCATCACGACGACGGCGGCGCCGAACTTGCGGCACAGCCGGGCCTCCCGGACGAACTTCTCCTCGCCCTCCTTGAGGGAGATCGAGTTGACGATCGGCTTGCCCTGCACGTTCTTTAGACCTGCCTCGATGACCTCCCACTTGGAGGAGTCGATCATCACCGGGACCCGGCTGATGTCCGGCTCGGCCGCGATGAGCTTGGTGAACCGGTCCATCGCGGCCACGCCGTCGATCATGCCCTCGTCCATGTTGATGTCGATGACCTGCGCACCGACCTCGACCTGCTGCAGGGCGACCGACAGCGCGGTGTCGTAGTCGCCGGCCTTGATCAGGTTGCGGAACCGGGCGGAGCCGGTGATGTTGGTGCGTTCACCGATGTTCACGAATAGCGAGTCATCGGTGATGTTGAGCGGCTCGAGGCCCGACAGCCGGGTGGCCACCGGGATCTCCGGCACCTCGCGTGCGGGCAGACCCTCAACGACCTTGGCAATCTCGGCGATGTGCGCCGGCGTGGTTCCACAGCAACCACCGACCAGGTTGACCAGGCCGGCCTCGGCGAACTCGGCGATATAGCCGGCCTGGCGCTTCGGGGATTCGTCGTACTCGCCAAAGGCGTTGGGCAGGCCGGCGTTCGGGTAGCAGGAGACGAAAGTGTCTGCGATGCGCGACATTTCGGCGATATACGGCCTCATCTCCGGCGCTCCGAGGGCACAGTTGAGGCCGACGGCGATCGGCTGCGCATGCCTGATCGAGTTCCAGAACGCCTCGGTGACCTGACCGGACAACGTCCGCCCAGAGGCGTCGGTGATTGTGCCCGAGATGATCACCGGCCAGCGGCGCCCGCGCTCCTCGAACAGTGTCTCGACGGCGAACACCGCCGCCTTCGCGTTGAGCGTGTCGAAAATCGTCTCGATGATGAGGATGTCGGCCCCGCCGTCGACCAGGCCCTTGGCGGCCTCATGGTAGGCCGCGACGAGCTCGTCATAGGAGACGTTGCGGGCGCCCGGATCGTTGACGTCCGGCGAGATCGATGCGGTTCGCGTGGTCGGCCCCAGCGCCCCGGCGACGTAGCGCGGCTTGTCCGGCGTGCTGAACTCGTCGGCGGCTGCCCGCGCCAGGGCTGCGCCCGCGTAGTTCAGCTCGTAGCTCAGCTCTTCCATGCCGTAGTCGGACAGCGAGACCGCGTTGGCGTTGAACGTGTTGGTCTCCAGGATGTCCGCACCCGCCTCGAGGTACTCGCGGTGAATCCCCTCGATGATGTGCGGCTGGGTCAGCGTGAGCAGGTCGTTGTTACCGACCAGATCGCTCGGCCAGTCCTTGAACCGCTCACCCCGGTAACCGGCCTCGTCGGGCCGGTCGCGCTGGATTGCCGTGCCCATCGCGCCGTCGATCACCATGATCCGCCGGCGCAGTGTTGCGGTCAGCTCGTCTGTGCAGTCGGGGCGGATGTTCGGGGCGTTCACGTGCACTCCTTCCTCAGCGGAAGGCGTCCTTAACTCTGCCGAGCGTGGCGGATACCAAGGGACTCCAGCTCCCAGATAACCGTTGCAACGCCTCTCGACCTTGAGAAAGTCTACGTCGTGACCCGACCGGCTTCTGGACGACCGTCTCGTCGCTGCGACCCGCTTGACCAACGCGAGACCCATGTCTGATGCGTCTCATAGCGGCCCGAGCAGGGTTACGCTGAAGCGGTGAGTTCATGGAACTTCAGCGGCAGTCAAGGCCCCAGCCTGCCCGAACTCCACAACACCATCATTGTGGCGGCCTTCGAGGGCTGGAATGACGCCGGCGACGCCGCCAGTGACGCCCTCGAGCACCTTGATGCCATCTGGGAGGCCCAGCCGGTTATCGAGATCGACGACGAGGCCTACTTCGACTACCAGGTCAATCGGCCGGTGATCCGGCAGGTCGACGGGGTTACCCGGGAATTGGTCTGGCCGTCGATGCAGATCTCCTACTGCCGACCACCCGGCGCCGACCGGGACATCGTCCTCATGCACGGCGTGGAGCCCAACATGCGCTGGCGCAGCTTCTGCGCTGAACTGCTGGCCATAGCCGACAAGCTCAATGTCGACACCGTGGTGATTCTCGGGGCCCTGCTGGCCGACACACCGCACACCCGTCCAGTGCCGGTGTCCGGGGCGGCCTACTCCCCCGATTCGGCCAAGTTCTTCGGCCTCGAAGAGTCGCGTTACGAAGGCCCGACAGGTATCGCGGGTGTCTTCCAGGACGCCTGCGTGGCCGCCGGGATCCCGGCAGTGACGTTCTGGGCTGCGGTTCCCCATTACGTTTCCCAGCCGCCCAACCCGAAGGCCACGGTGGCGTTGCTGCGCCGGGTCGAGGAGGTGCTCGACATCGAAGTGCCGTTGGGCGACCTGCCGGCCCAGGCGGAGGAATGGGAAGAGGCGGTCACCGAGATGACGGCCGAGGACGAGGAGATCGCCGACTACGTCGCCAGCCTCGAGGCACGAGGAGACGCCGAGGTCGACGTCAACGAGGCGCTGTCCAAGGTCGACGGCGACGCGCTGGCGGCGGAATTCGAGCGCTACCTGCGCCGCCGCGGACGCTAGCTGCGCACCTGCTGCCCGGCGGGCGTCCCGGTTCCGACCGACTTGATGAAGGCATCGGTGAAGATGTCGCAGACGGTGTCGATGTCGGTCCTGGGGTAGGCGGGGACGTCAGGCGCCGCTGGTCGGGTCAGGACGTGGAGTGTGATCGGCCCCAGCAATTGCTGAGCCAATAGCGGCCGCGGGAGATCGAGAATGCGGCCGGCCTGGATCTCCCGGTCGAGCCAACGCGTGAGGATCCCGACGACGCGCGGCGCCGAGTATGCGGTGAAGTTTCGCACAGCGGGACTGTCCGGCCGAGCGAAAATCTCGGCGAATATCGCCGGCGCGATGTGGGGACTGCGGCCGAATGCGGTGGCCACCGTGGCCAGAAAACCCCGGACCTTCTCCCGGAAGTCGTCCTGCTCTCCGCAGAGATAATCCTCGATTTCGCGAATTGGGCTGTCGTGCTCAAACACCGCCGTTATCAGTGCATCGCGGCCGCCGAATGCGGCATGCAGGCTGTAGACCGAACAGCCGGCCCGCTTGGCCACAGCCTCCAGTGTTGTTGCCGACAAGCCGGACGCACCGATGAGCTCCGCGGCGGCCGCGATCGCGCGGACCCGCACGGGCGGTTTGCCGCCGGGGTCCACCCCCACGGCGCGAACCGCATTGTCGAGAACGTCGCGGGCACCCCCGAGTCGGCGCCACAGGGTGCTGCGCGAAATACCGGCGGTGGCCGCGATGACCGCCACCGGAACATCGGCGACGTCGCAGCCCGCGGCCTCGGCGGCCTGCAACGCAGCCGCGATCAACTCGGGCGCGATGCTCTCGTTGTCGGCGGGGTTTGGCGTCGTGGGCTTGTTCTCTGGAGTCATGTGATGGCCTCAACCGGCAATGCTACGTGTGATACGTTGCACCATGCTGCGTGTATCAACGTTTCATCCACGTCTGCGCGGCCAGGCCGAACCCAGTGGATAAGCCGATTGCAAGCGACCTGCAGGAGACGAACATGACCCATCCCGAATCGACTACATGCGCGGTGGTGGGCGGCGGTCCAGCCGGGATGGTCCTCGGCCTGCTGTTGGCCCGCGCCGGCGTCCAGGTCAGCGTGTTCGAGAAGCATGCCGATTTCTTCCGTGATTTCCGCGGTGACACCGTGCACCCGGTGACCCTGACCCTGCTTGACGACCTCGGTTTGTACCCGAAGTTCCAGGCGATGCCCCACAGCGAGGTGGGCACCTTCGGACTCCAGACCAACGGGCGCAGGGTGGTCTTCTCCGACTTTCGACGGCTGCGCGAGCCTCACCCCGTCCTTGCCCTGGTGCCGCAATGGGATCTGCTTAATCTTCTCGCTGAGGCTGCCAAAGCGGAGCCGACTTTCACGCTGCGGATGCAGACCGAAGTCACCGGCCTGCTGTACGACGGCGAGAGGATCGCCGGCGTGCGCTACCAGGGCCCCGACGGACCCGGCGAACTGCGCGCCGAGCTCACCGTGGCCTGCGACGGCCGCACCTCGACGGTTCGCAGCGAAGCCGGGATGGTGCCCCAGGAGTTTCCCGTTCCGTTCGACGTCGCATGGTTTCGCCTCGACGCCAAATCCGATATCAAATACGAACTCGCTCCGCGGATCTCGGACAAACTCATGCTGATTCTCATTCCCCGCGAAGGCTACTTCCAGACCGGCGCCTTTCTGCCGAAGGGCAGCGAACCGCAACTGCACGCCCGAGGCCTGGACTCATTCCGTACCCAAGTCGCCGCCCTTGTCCCGGAGGCCGCGATCGACTCCCTGAACTCCTGGGACGACGTCAGGATCCTTGACGCCCGGGTCAACCGCCTTCATCGGTGGTACAAACCCGGCCTGCTCTGCATCGGCGACGCCGCCCATGCCATGTCACCGGTCGGCGGGGTCGGCGTCAATCTGGCCATCGCCGACGCCGTCGCCGCCGCCGGGATCCTCGCCGAACCACTCAAGCAACACCGACTCGCCGACTCCGACCTGGCCGCTGTAGAGAGCCGCAGGAAGATGCCGGCGGTGCTCACTCAGAACGCCCAACGGCTCCTGCACCGGGCATTCGCGCGGATTCTGTCGGGCAACCCGCTGCCGAAACCCCCCGCCTTTGTGACCAGGGCCGCGGCCACCCTGTGGAGCCTGGTCCCGGCGGCCTCGGTGATTCCGGCCCACCTGGTGGGCGTCGGCGTCCGCCCCGAGCGCGCGCCCCAATTCGCCCGGCGCCCAGCACAACCGGCCAGTGCCGATCCGCCACCGCCGAGATAGAGCGACCGGCCCAGCCCGGCTCGGCCGGGTCTGCGATAACGTGCTGGCATGCGACTTGCCTTGAGCGACGCCGACGCCGCTTTCCGCGACGAGATGCGGGAGTTCTTCACCACGCAGATTCCCGCCGAGATCCGCGAACGCGCACGCAACGACACACTGAAGTACCCCGACGACCTGGTCACCGCCCAGCAGATCTTGAACAAAGCGGGCTTGGGGGTGCCGAACTGGCCGGTCGAGTGGGGCGGCAGGGATTGGACCCCGCTGCAGCGCCAGATCTGGGCCGACGAGTTGCGGCTGGCCTGCGTGCCCGAACCGCTTGCCTTCAACGCCAGCATGGTAGGCCCGGTGATCGCCCAGTTCGGGTCCCAGGAAATCAAGGAACGCTTCCTCCCGGCGACCGCCAACCTCGACATCTGGTGGTGTCAGGGCTTTTCCGAGCCGGAGGCCGGCTCGGACCTGGCCTCGCTGCGCACCACCGCGGTGCGCGACGGGGACCACTACATCATCAACGGTCAGAAGACCTGGACGACGCTGGGCCAGTACGCCGACTGGATCTTCGTGCTGGCCCGCACGAACCCCGACGCTCCCAAGAAGCAGGCCGGAATCTCCTTCATCCTCGTTGAGATGTCCACTCCGGGCATCACGCTGCGGCCGATCAAGCTGATCGACGGCAGCTACGAGGTCAACGAGGTGTTCTTCGAGGACGTCCGAGTTCCGGTCGACCAGCTCGTCGGCGAGGAGAACGCCGGCTGGGGCTACGCGAAGTTCCTGCTGTCCAACGAGCGCACCGGCATCGCCCGGGTCGGCACGTCGAAAGTGTGGCTGGAAGACGTGAAAGCACGGGCCGCCAAGACCCCGGTGGGCTTCCCGGCGGGGGGCACCCTGCTCGACGATCCGCTGTTCGCGGCCCGGGTCGCCGAGATCGAAAGCGAGTTGGTGGCTCTGGAACTCACCCAGCTGCGCGTCAGCGGTGACGAGGGCACTGGCAAGCCCAATCCCGCGTCGTCCATCCTGAAACTGCGCGGGTCCCAGATCCAGCAGGAAATCACGGAGTTATTGGTCGAGGTGGCCGGGCCCGACGCGCTGCCGTTCGACGCCACCGGGACCGACTCACCGCCCTGGGCCCAGCACGCCGCGCCAAAGTACCTCAACTACCGCAAGACCTCGATCTACGGCGGCAGCAACGAAATTCAGCGCACCATCATCTCCTCGACCATCCTGGGACTGTAAGCACCATGAACTTTGACCTGACCGACGAGCAGCAGATGCTGGCCGACACTGCGCGGGAGTTGCTGTCGCGCAGCTATGACACCGAAAGCCGCAACAAGACAGTCGAATCGGATCTCGGGTGGAGCCGGGAGGTCTGGAACCAGCTCGCAGAGATCGGCATCCTGGGCCTGGGTTTCGATCCCGAGGAAGCCGGGCCTATCGAGGTCATGGCCGTCATGACTGAGATGGGTCGCCGGTTGGCTCCGGAACCGGTCGCCGCGGCTGCACTCATCCCGGGCGCTGCCATCGCTGCACACGGCTCCGCCGAGCAACGCGCGCTGCTTGACGACGTGGCCGCCGGGGAACTCCTGCTGGCCTTCGCCCACACCGAGCATGACCGGCGCGGATCCACCGAATTATCCACACGTGCTGTCCGACAGGGTGATTCGTGGACCCTGAACGGGCGAAAGAATCCGGTACTGGCCGGCGACTGCGCCGATGTCCTGATCGTCAGCGCCGCACTTCCGGGCGGTGGTTCCGGGCTGTTCCTAGTGGATGCAGGTGCAGCCACCCGCCATCCCTACCGGACCTTCGACGGTCAGCGCGGCGCCGAGGTGATTCTCGACGATGCCCCGGCTCGACCACTCGGCAACGGCGGCGAAGCAAGTGGAACGATTGCCGAAGTCGTGGCCCGCTTCCAGTCGGCGCTGTGCGCGGAGGCCGTCGGAGCGATGGACGAATCGCTGCGGCTGACAACCGATTACCTCAAGAGCCGTAAGCAGTTCGGAGTGCCGCTGAAGACCTTCCAGACGCTCACCCAACGGGCCGCCGATATGTATGTCTCTCTGGAGCAGGCCCGCAGCATGAACTTCTATGCCGCGATGTACCTTGCCGAGGGGATCGTCGACCCGATGGTGGCCGCGCGGTCCAAACTGCAGATCGGCCGTTCCGGCCGGCACATTGCACAGGAGTCCATCCAGCTGCACGGCGGCATCGGCGTGACCGCGGAGTACCCGATCGCCCATTACGCCGCTCGATTGACCGCAATCGACCAGACGTTCGGATCTGCGACAGACCAACTGCGCTACCTCAGCGGCCGTGTCGGCGACTACGGGGTTGTCACGCTGTAGGTTTTCCCGCGATTGTCGATCAGAGATCGAAAACACCCTGCTCATAGCGACGAGCCCGCCACCGGAAGGTTCTGCCCGGCTTAGGCATTGGCGCTCAGCAACCATCTCTGCAGCATGGTTGACGACATTCCGAACGGTGCCTTATTCCGGTGGCGGGCCAGCCGCGTATCGATGTGATGGCATCACCTCCTCGATCGCCTCAGGGCATCCGTGGGTAGGAGGACGGCCGCCGATCAGGCGTCGATGACCTGCTTTTCCCTGATTGTGTGCGCTCGATCGCCGTGGTCGATCGCAATCTTTCGGGGCTTGGCCCGCTCGGCCACCGGGATCCGTAGTCGCAGCACCCCTGCCTGGTAGGACGCTTGGATGCGCTCGGTGTCCAGATTGTCTCCGAGCACCAACTGCCGGCTGAACACACCGCGAGGCCGCTCGGTGGCTAGCATCTCCCGGGCTGGGTCGACATCCGGACGCTCAGCGCGGACCGTGACCACGTTGCGTTCGATGTCCAGATCCAAGGACCGCTCATCGATACCCGGCAGATCGAATTCGACGACGAACTCCTCACCCTCACGCCAGGCATCCATCGGCATCACCGCTGGACGGGCTGCGGTCCCGAGCACCTGCTGAGTGAAGCGGTCCAGGTCCCGAAAAGGGTCGCTACGCATCAACATGGTCGCCACCTCTACTACTCCCATCTCTCATCGATGTGGCTGAACTTATCTATGCCAACTGGCACATATTTTATATATCTCGGATACGCTGGATTGGCAAGAACCCGACGGAATTTTTTTCGAGTCGAACGGGAGCGCCATCGGCCTATGACAGACCAGCGCCACCGAATGACCCCGCCACCCGAACAACCCGTCTACGCGATTTCGATTGCCGCCGAACTCTCCGGCGCCGCAATCCAATCCATCCGACTCTGGGAACAGCGCGGACTGCTCACTCCGCACCGCAGCCCTGGTGGGACCCGCCGTTACAGCGCAAACGACCTGACCCGCATCGCACGCATCACCGCACTGGTCGACGCCGGGGTCAACATCGCCGGCATCGCCCGCATCCTCGACCTTGAGGACGACAACACCGCCCTCCGCGCTCAGCGACAGCCGGGCCGCGACCCGGACCAGCCACGCTAGCCGAAAAAACGGCCGGGAATTCCAGGACGGACTCCGGTGCCACACTGCAGCGCCTAACCTGTGCCAATGGCTACTTACTCCTGCCCAACCTGCTCCATGTCCACCGTCGTCACCTGCGGACACTGCGGCGCCGACCTGGCCGATGGCTCGATCACCACCGCCGAGGGCGTCAACGTCCGTGTCGCGGAGTGCCCCGCGGGACACGGCAAGATCAAGTCACCGATGTGCTGCGGCAACGATATGACGTGCAGCGTTTAAGGCTCAGCCGACCTTGACAACCTTGGGCGGCTGCCAGGTGCCGTCCAGGGCTTCCGGCTTGGGCCAATACAACCGCATGAACATGGTGAACGGCCCGGGTGGAGCCGGCAGCCAGTTGGCCTCCTTCTCGGGGCCCGGACGGGCGTTCTGGATATAGAGCGTGATGCTGCCGTCGGGGTTCTTGGCCAGGTCGGGCAGCATCGGTGAGTTGATCAGGTACCGGTTGATCGGGTTGTCCACAAGCAGCGACTCGGGCAGCTTGTACATGGTCACCGACCAGAACGCGTTGACCGGCGGCAACTGCCCCGCCGGGAAAGTCAGGGTGTATTTGTCGGCTCCGGTCAGCGGAGCGCCGTCAGAATCGGTGGCAAGGGCTGGGTACAGGGCCTCCTGCTTGGAGTTTCCGTAGATCCCGAGCACCGCACCCGCCATGCGGTACAGGTAGTTCCCGTTGAGTTCTTCCGCCGTACCGAAGAGGTCGCCAGCCTGCACGGCTCCGGTGTCGAACTTGTCCTTCTTGAGGGTCTCGAACTCCGTCCAGGCGTCAGCCATGCCGGACTTGAACGCCTCCTGGTTCTCCGGGCTGAGTATCTCGGAGCGGAACGTGCCGTCACCGGTCAGCCCGATCGACGCGAAACGCGCCCGAATGTCCCTCTCCGCCGGCAGGGTCGGGGCGTATTTCAACTGGAAGTCGAGCAGGTCGAAGAATCGCAGCGAAGTCTTCTGCTCCTCTGAAGTCAGCGGGGTAGGCCAGTCGATGGTCGGCGCCGCCGTCGGCGCCTGCTTCTTGAGGAATACCGACAATGGCTCTGCCTGGTAGCCGGTTTGAATCTTCGCGACAGACTCAAGATCATCCGGGCCGAGCAACTGGGTGCGGTAGATCACCACGGCGAAGTCGGTGGCGCTCTTGATCACCTGCTGGATACCTTCCGGCTTCTCGCCGTTCCAACCCGGCCCGGCCAGCAGGTAAGCCCCTCCATCGGTTCCGCTGGTCCGGCTGCCGAGGTAGGCGAAGTTATACGTATAGCCGTCGACGAACTGCAGCGAGAAGTACCGATCCTTGTTGATCGGCGGAACTAACAACACCAGCGGCTCCGCCCGCAGGTCCGCCCCCAGCATCGAATACGGGGTGTCGGAGTTCGGGGTCTGAACAGCCGTGTCCGCTGGGGTGTAAACCCTTGCGGTGCTGTGAACTTCGTTCCACGGCCCCTTGTATTCGGGACTGGCGGAGTCGATGAAATAGGAGTACTGGACCCGGTAGCTGTCGACCATCGGGAAGCCGTAGATATAGGCTTCCTTGGCGATCGCACGGACCCGTTCGGGGGCCAGTGGGCCAGCCGTGGACGGAGTCGACGACGTAGTGCTGGCCTGGTTCTGGGTGGCCTTGTTGCCGCAGCCGGCCAGCATGGCGACGAGCAAGACAACGATGAGAACGACCCAGCGCCGCAATCCAATCCTGTTCATCGCTGCACACTATCCTTCTGGGTTCATTACGGGATCCGTCTGGAATCCTTCTGGATTGCGCGCCAATGCCGCCCGCGGTGTCATTCAGGACGCTGTGTCATTCAGGACACAGGGTCATTCAGGAAACGGTGTCATTCAGGAAAAGGCCACCGCTAGGCGGGAGTCCGAGTGTCGGTCTGCCGTACCGGTAGCCCTGCACCCAGTCGTAGCCCAGCGAGAGAAGCATCTCTTCCTGCTCGCCGGTCTCCACTCCCTCAGCAATAATCTGCATCCCGAGTTCAGAGACCAGCTGGATCGCCCACCGGGCGAAGACCTCGTCACCGGAGTTGCCGCGCATCCGATGAACGAACGTCTGATCCAGCTTGACTATGTCGGCCGGCAGGGTCTCCAGGTAGGCGAGCGAGGTGTAGCCGGTACCGAAGTCGTCGAGAGCCACCTTGACACCGGCGGATCGAGCCTCGGCCAATAGCCCTTGCAGCCGGGCTGATTCATTGATCATGGCGGATTCGGTCAGTTCCACCACCAATCGTCCCGGCGGAATTGCGTACTGATCCATCAACTCGGCCAGATATTCGACGTACTGAGCGTCGAACGTGTTCGGGCTGGCATTGATCGCCAGGTGGAAATCCCGCGACAGATCGCGCAACGAGTCGCCGCACTGCACGACGGCCTGCTTGGCGATGCGGCGGTCGAGCTGACCGATCTGACCGGTCTCCTCGGCCAGTTGGATGAACTCGATAGGCGCGAGGATGCCCCCGTCCGGCCGCCGCCAACGGGCTAGCGCCTCCGCGCCGATGATCTGGTGGCTTCTCAGCGAGACAATGGGTTGGAACGCAGGAATCAACTGGTCGCGTTCCAGCGCCTCATACAGCTGCTGCTCCAACTCCAACCGGTGAACCGCCGCGTGCGAGAACTTGTCCTCGTAGAACGCGACACGAGATCCGCCGCCTCGTTTTGCCGAGTACATCGCCAGATCACCGCGGCGGAGCAATTCGACGGCGTCGGCGCTGCCGTCGGTATCGACCACGGCACCAACGCTCGCGGTCACCACATGCGTCGCGTCGCCGAACGTCATCGGGTCACGCAACGTCGCCACGATCCGATCCGCGAGTCGCGCGACGAGATCACGCGGGGCATCGCGGATGAGCACGACGAACTCGTCGCCGCCCAGACGAAACACGCGGCCTGACCGACCGACCAGATCAGACGTCACCAAGTCAATCCGGGCGCCTGCGGATCGCAGCACCAAATCGCCCTTGTCGTGTCCGAACGCATCATTGATGTGTTTGAAGCGATCGAGGTCGAGAAACAACAGGGCCCGGCTATTCCCGGTTTCCCCGCCCGGACCCGACCTTCCCTCCTCGTCGATGGCGATCGCCAGCGCACGCCGGTTCCCCAGCCGGGTGAGCGGATCGATCGTCGCTTCCATTGCGAGCTGTCGGTAGGAATGCTCAAGCAGACCGGACTGCACCGCGTTATCGAGCCCCTCTGCCGCAGTCCGATCGTGAGCACTCCACGGACGGCTGCGGTTGGTAACGGTCTCGACGAACTCGTCGAACGACTCGCGGGGCTGCAGCCGCCCGAGCTCGTCCTTGCGTACCAGGTCGCTGGGCTCACCTCCCCAGCGCACCGTGGTGAGGTATGGCCGGCGGAACCAGGCCAGGTACGTCTCCAGGTTGCCCGGTAGACGGCTGACAATCGCTCCGGCGCACTCGTCGGATGCGAGCTCGGGCATATCGGCTGCCAGACAATCGCTGGTCTGCACCAGCCTCGTTCCGGCGGAGGTCATTTGACGTACCCGCCGGTCGACCGCCTCCTGATCGGGAACGTCACCGCGGCGCAGCACCGCGCGATCCACGCGGACCACGAGCCCGTCTGCCTGCACCGCCGCAAGGGCGTCATCGGCGATCGCCTCGATACTGCGGATGGGATCGTCGCCCGCAGTGAGGTTTCGTCGCAGCTCCTCCGCCAGCGTCGCCACCGTAGCCCGTCGCGTCGCGAAGGACTGCTCATCCATCGTCGCCGCCACGAATGAGGCAAGACGACTGAGTGTGACCAACGCCGCACGGTCATGCCGGCCCAGCGATCGGGGCGCGTTGTGGTGCATGACGAACATCCCGGCCAACCGGCCCCCAGACACCACCGACACCCCTGCCGAGGCAGCCGATCCCATGTTGCGCATGTACTGCAGGTGCACCGGTGCTACGGCACGATGCCGCGCGAAACTGAGGTCGAGCTTGGGTGCCCGTTCATCATCGGAGTCCGTGCCGAGTAACCGCACCGTATCTCCGCCGACGTCTTCGATGACCCGCACGAGCTGCAGAACGTAGAGCCGGCGGGCCTGCGCCGGAATGTCGGTTGCCGGATAGTGCAGCCCAAGGTAAGGCTGCAGCCCGGGATCGTTGAGGTACTCGGCGGTCACCTCGCCGTGGCCGTCGGTGTAAATCGTGTACGCCATGGTCCGGGAGTAACCGAACGCCCGTCCCAGGGCCGCCACCGCTGCCTCGGCGAAGGCCTGCCAGTTCGCCGCAGACAGCAGCGTGGCGATCATCGAGGTCGAATCCGGAGCGACGGCCGGAAGGTCGCGCTCGAATTCGACGATGTAATGATCGCTTGTTGAGTGGGCATTGACCACGACGGGATCGTCAGTGAGCCAGGGCATTTCAGTACACCAACCGTCGATTGCCTCGAATCGCTCGGCAGCGCCGGGAAGTTCGAGTGCCTGTGCGACGTCACGGAGTTGCGCCCCCAACACCGTCGATTCCACGACCTGGGTGGCCGGCTCGATCAAGTTCTCCGATACGTGGGTGACACGCCCGTCTGCGAGGTCGAACGCGATGAGCCATCCCTGTGCCTGGATGGCGTCCGGCGTATGGATCGGCGCAGCTTCACACTCCGCGTGATCGACCATCTGCCAGAGGGACTCCGCGCCGTCAGCCATCGTTCCCCCTAACCTGCAGGTGTGCGATCAAGGCCCGACGGTGAACGCCGAACCCGGCACGCGCAGCCTCCACTGCATCCCCTCTCCGGTCTGGACCCAGGTCGTCGAGCGCGTTGCGCACCGCCCGCCAACGCTGCTTGAGTTGAGCACCGTAAGGGCGCAGGAACAGGTCTTCGCGATCGTGCCGCCACCAGGAGGCAGATCGTACGAACCGCAACAGATGGAGTCCGCCCAAACCGGATCCGACGTAGACGTAGAGGATCCCGAGCATGGTTGCATCCGACGACCCTCCCGAAGCAAGCATTTGCATTTCCGGGGCAGGCCGCATTACCGGACAAGATCTCCGCACGTCAGGCGAGCCGGCCAGATCGTCCAGGAACGCCGACTCGGCGTCTATCGCCACCCGTTTGGAAACCTCGGCAGGCGAGAGGCCCTCACTCCACAAGCTCGAGGGAATCAGCGGCAACGTGGCTTCGATGACCTCGGCGGCCGCGATCAGCCCGCCCATGACGGCAGCGTAATAGCCGGAGTCGACCATCCGGTCCGGATCGACCAACCGGTCAACCGACTCGTGATCCGCCGTGGTCGCTCCCCGTACCGCCGCAAGAGTCGAGCAAGTCTGCCTAGGCATCGAACCAATCATTCACTGCCTCGTTTAAAGGGACGTCATCAGAGAACTTACATTCTGCGTTCCGTTTTTTGGGGGTCAGCGGACACAGACAAGGGCACACCGCTCACACACGCAGCGACGCACGTTTCCATCGCGGTGCGATGTCAGATCCGCACACCCAGGAGCGCATCAACAGCCGCGGATACCGTTACCGGCGCCGACGGGTCATGGCCCCCGAACTCCAGCGCATCGGTGACCCAGCCATCCACCGCGGCAAGGGCCTTCGGGGTATCGAGGTCATCGGCCAGGTAGCGCCTGAGTCGAGCGAGCAGGTCCGCGGAGTCCGGGCCGGCAGGAAGCGCCGCCGCGGTTCTCCATCGGTGCAATCGCGCCTGCGCTTCGGAGAGCACTTCGTCACTCCAGAAGCGGTCGCTGCGGTAATGCCCGGCCAGCAGGCCGAGGCGAATGGCGGCAGTCTCCACGCCACTGGCGCGCAACTGGGACACCAGTACCAGGTTCCCGAGGCTCTTGGACATCTTGTGCCCGTCCCAACCGATCATCCCGGCGTGCACGTAGTGACGGGCGAAACGCCGATCCCCAGTGCAGGATTCGGCGTGGGCGGCGGAGAACTCATGGTGCGGGAAAATCAGGTCGCTGCCGCCGCCCTGGACATCGAATCCGAAACCGATGCGGCTCAGGGAAATCGCCGAACATTCGACATGCCAGCCTGGCCGGCCCGGGCCGAACGGGGAGGACCAACTCGGTTCGCCGGGCCGGTGCACCCGCCACAGCAGGGCATCGAGCGGATCGCTCTTACCCGGCCGGTCGGGGTCTCCCCCACGTTCGGCGAACAGCCGCATCATGGTGTCGCGGTCGTAGTTGGACTCGTAGCCGAACTGGGCTGTGGCGTCGGCACGCTGATAGACGTCGGGATATTCCGGATCGTCGACCACGTAGGCGGCTCCGCAGGCCATGAGCTTTTCTACCATCTCGACAACCTCGTCGATGGCCTCAGTCGCCGCGACGTACTCCCGGGGCGGAATGACCCGCAGGGCGGTCATGTCCTCCCGGAAGAGGTCGGTCTGTTGTGCGCCCAGATCCCGCCAGTCGACACCGTCGCGGTCTGCCCGTTCGAATAGCGGGTCGTCGACGTCGGTGACGTTCTGCACATAGTGCACCTCGTGGCCGTTATCCCGCCAGATACGGTTGATCAAGTCAAAGGCCAAATAGGTTGCGGCATGCCCCAAATGAGTGGCGTCGTAGGGGGTGATACCGCAGACGTACATGGTGGCCGTAGACCCCGGTGCCGTGGGGCGCACCTGGCGGTCGGCGCTGTCGTAGAGCCGCAACTGCGGCCCGCGGCCCGGCAGTTCGGGGATGTCGACGGTCGGCCATGCCCGCATGTCAGCTGACCGCCCACATGGCGTCGAGCAAGATGTCGGCCAACTCCGGACGGCACATCAACAGATCCGGCAGGTACGGATCGGGCCGGTTGTACCGCAGTGGTGAACCGTCGATACGGGTGGCGTGTAGACCGGCTGCCCGCAGAACACCAGCCGGAGCTGCGGAGTCCCACTCCCACTGCCCGCCGGCGTGGATATAGGCGTCAGCGTCGCCACGGACGACCGCCATGGCTTTCGCACCCGCCGAACCGATCCGGACGAACTCGATATCGAGGCGATCCCGCAGCCGCCACAACACCGCCGGCGGCCGGTTGGAACTGGCTGTGATGCGAATGGGTCCTGATCGTGGGCAGGCGGGCGGGCTCACGGTGTCGCTGCGGTGCACCTCCCCCATGGCCGGCAACGCGACGGCCGCGTCGGTGATGGTCCCGCCGGCGTCGTGGTCCCCGGCCGCCGCCGGGCTGCGCTGCCACAACGCGACATGCACTGCCCAGTCCTCCCGGTGCGGCAAGGAGAACTCGCGGGTGCCGTCGAGGGGGTCGATGATCCACACCCGGTCCGCGCGCAGTCGAACCAGGTCGTCGTGCGCCTCCTCAGACAGCACGGCGTCGCCGGGCCGCTCGGCCTGCAATCGGCGCAGCAGCAGTGCGTTGGCCGCCATGTCGCCGGCGTCACCGAGGGCGGGTGGGAAGTCGTGGCCGATCTCTGCGCGCACCTTGAGCAGCAGCTGACCGGCCTCCTCGGCCAGATCAGCCGCAAGCTCGGCGTCGGTGCGGGTCACTTCGCCAGTATTCCAGGCAGGCGGAAATCCGGCTCAGGCGTCGGCCACGTTCACAAGCAGTTCAGAAATGGCGGGTTGGGCCGGCGCCGGCTTGCCGATCAGATAGCCCTGCAACTGATCTACCCCCAACTCGACCAGCCGAGCTCTGGTTTCGTCGTCCTCGACCCCCTCCGCCGTGGTGACCAAGCGGAATTCCCGCGCGATACCGACGATCATCTTCACGACCGATTCGTCTCGCTCGCTCCTCAACAGGTCGCGAACGAAACTCTGATCGATCTTCAACTTGTGCAACGCCATGCCTCGAAGCTCGGTAAATGCGCCGAATCCCGTTCCGAAATCGTCGAGGGCCAGTGGACATCCCAACGAACTCATGACGTTGGAGAATTGCTCAGCCGTCTCTGCCGATGCCAGAGCGGCGCTTTCGGTGATCTCAAAGGAAACGCGGCCCGCGAGGACGCCGGCGTGGCGGAGTTCGTCGACAATCTCGGCGAGCGTGGCCGGATTGTTGATCGAATTCGCTGAAAGGTTCACCGCCACGTTACGACCTGCGCGGGCCAGCTCAATAGCCTGGGTCACCATGAACCGGTCGATAGTCGGCATCATGCCGAACCGAATCGCTTCCGGGAGGAATCGGTCGGGGCTGATGAGCTCGCCATCGGGGCCGGCCATCCGAACCAAGAGCTCTTCCTCAACTACCTGCCCGGTGGCAGCGTCGACGATCGGCTGAGCGAACACCAGGAGGCGCCCATCGTTGATCGCTCGAGAGATGTACCCTTCGAAGTCGAGGCGTGCCTGCAGTTGGCGTTGAACCTTTTTCCGCTCGGTAACGTCGGTTCCGATAGTTGCAACACTCGCTGTCGCCCCCAGCTCGTCGCCGACGGGGAACATCTGGATCTCGACTGTCAAGTGCTGGTCGCCAACGGTGAATTCTTGCTCGAACTTCGAGGATTGGCCGTTCGCTGCGGCGCTCTCAGCGTCTCGAATATGGCCCATAAGTTCCGGATCCGATGACACCATGTCCTCGGGGGTCCGGCCCACCAGCTCTCGGGGATCAGCGCGGCCGACCAGGCCGCAGTATGCGGGATTGACGAATTCGTAGCCGTGCTTCACGTTGTGCACCGCGATCGCGTTCGGCGCGTTGGTGATAATCGATCGGAATTGCGCATCGGCTGCATGCCGATCCCGTCGCTCGCGGTCGATCACGTAGAAGATGGCCGCCCCGCAGATACTGGTCGAGACCAACAGCGCCACAACCCACGCCTTCTCTTCAGCCATGCCGCGAATCGATGTGATCGAATGCCCCGCGGTAGTCAGAACCGGCAGAATGAACAAGATTCCGGCCAACTGAACCAACAGAATCCGGTCGGGTCGAGCCAACAGCCACACAACCGGTTCGCGATCCGGGCGGCTGAGAACTTCGGCGAGGATAAGCGACGCCATGACCAACGCCGCCGCGATTGAATTTCCCGCTGACGGTAAAAATTCCAGATGGGACAGAGCACCGAACAAGTAGTCACCAATGGAGTAGGCCACCAACGCTGAAGCAGCCGCGAGGCTTCCCGCCCATACCGGCGGCACCCAGCGGTATTCCAGCCGCGTCAACACCACGGCCAACGACAACAGCAGGACAGGAACTGCCCCGATCCGGGGGATGCGTCCCAGCTCCTGGCCCGACAAGTTTCGCAAACCCTCGGAAAACCACACGTTGTCCAGACCCAGCGAAATGCTTGTGGCGCTCTCGATGAGAAACAACACGGCAAAGACGCCGGCCAGAAGGGCCAAAGTCCGCCCCGCCCACACTCGTACGGCTGACGGATTCCCCGACTGCAGCAGAATCGCAGCGCCCAGCGCAACCGTGAGCAGAGCGGTCCACGGCCGCATCGGCGGCCAATTTCCCAAAATCCCGGTCAGGAGCGGCCAGCCTGTCGCCCAACCGACCCACGCGGCTGCAGCCAGGGCCATTGCCACCGCAAGGGCCACCCGCTCCCACCGCACGAGCGCGCTTTGTAACCTCGCAGCCAGGTAGGCGGTACGAATTTGCTACCTCCTGTCCCCGACCCGCGACATAACATGGGTTGTGCATTGATTATTGCATCGCTGAAGGAGCGTTGGGTGAATTGCCCGGATGGGATGGGATTGCAGAGAACCGCACCCCGGATGATTGGCGCTGCAATGGCCGCAGCGGCCGTCTTCACCGTTACCGGCTGCGAGACGGCGGACGCTGCCACCGACCCGTTGGCCGGCACGACCTGGCAGTTGCTCAGCATCGAGTCGATGGCCCCCGACGAAGAGCTGTCAGTCGCCATCGACGACCCGGCAAAGTACACAGTCGCCTTCAGCGACGACGGCAGGGGCGCCTTCCGAGTGGATTGCAACCGTGGCAGCGGGACTTGGCAGGCCACCGCAGCTGCGCCGGACTCCGGCGCCCTCAGCTTCGGGCCGATTGCGTTGTCGCGGATGCATTGCCCGCAACCTTCGCAGGAGAACAAGGTGACCGCCGCGCTGAGCGAGGTTCGCTCCTACCTCATCACCGACGGAAGGCTGCACCTCTCGCTGGCGGTCGACGGCGGGATCATGCACTGGGAGCCCGCTGGGTGATGCAGACATGACTTCGATGCCGACTTGCGGGCCGCCGGCGCGGCGACAGTGGTGGATTTGTCCTCACACCGTCCCGCGGGCTGCCCATGCGGAAGCAGTGACGGTGAGCGGTCCATTACCCAGACGTTCGCGAGCTACCGATTCGAGACGCGCGCGGGCATCGTCGTCGAGTCTCTGAACATAATCGCCGGCAGGACCTACACCGTATGTGTACGGCTCCCACCACTCCTCAAACGTCGGGTGCACGACGCTGATCGCAATGGCATCTTCTGCCACATCGCACAGGCCGGCTGCTTCGAAGAGCTCAGCGAGGTGCCCCCTGGGCGCCCCGGAGAGGAGAGCTTCACCCCCAACCGCAGGGTCGATCATATGAACCGCATCCCAAAACGGCGCCAGTGCACCGGTCGGCCCGTCCCACACACATGCTGCAATGACACCGCCGGACCGAGTCACCCGCGCCATCTGTCGCAGGCCGGCCACTGGATCTGTCATGAAGTGCACCACCAATTGCGCGAGGGCGGCATCGAAGGCGGCGGTGTCGTAAGGCAATTCCTCCGCCGTACCCTGACGCACATCGACGTCGGGAAAGCGCATACGGATCGCGTCGACAAAGGGCGGTGAGGGATCGATGGCGGCGATCCTGGCTCCGGCCGAATGCAGGTGCGCAGTCAGGGCCCCTGGCCCACAACCGACGTCAAGCACCTTGTCACCCACGCCGACCCCGGCAAATGCCGCAAAGACAGGCGCAAGAGGCTCGGCATATCGGCCCATGAAACGGGCATAGGCCGCTGGCGAGACGACGAAACTCACCAAGCAATGCTACGTCGCCGGCCGAATCACAAGGTCAGGTCAACCGAGACCTCCGGATGCCCCGACTGCGAACGCAACAAGCCGCCGCTCTGATACCGCCGGCACACTAGAACGCAGGCCACGGCAACGGGCGGCGCCCGTTTGGGACGGGCATCTGCGGTTCGTCCAGAAGCCTGCGCACCCGCTGCCGAAGGGCCGTGATCTCCGCGGCGGTGAGATGATCCCGCAACCGGGCACCCGACTCGGAGCCCAGCCACCCCAACAAGTCGTCGAGGTCGGCCAGGGTTTCGTCGTCAATCGGTTCGGCGGACCAACCCCACAGCACCGTACGCAGTTTGTCATGGACGTGCAGCGATACCCCGTGGTCGACGCCGTACACCCGGCCGTCGATACCAGCTAAGACGTGGCCGCCCTTGCGGTCGGCATTGTTGATGATCACGTCGAACACCGCCATCCGCCGCAGCCTCGGGTCGTCGGCGTGCACCAACGCCACTTCGGCACCGGTGTAGTCCTTGGCGGTCAGCACCGAAAGGTAGCCCGGCGGAACGGCATTAGCCGGACAAAGGTCCACCAGCCCGGCGCCATCCGGGTCATCGGGTTGCTCCACCCACAGCTGAATCATCCCCGGCCCGGCCGGACCTTGCCGAATGATGGTGGGCGGCACGATCTTCCAACCCAGCGCCTCGGAGATCAGATAGGCGGCCACTTCGCGCCCGGCCAGGGTTCCGTCGGGAAAGTCCCACAGCGGCTGTTCGCCGGCGACCGGTTTGTACACGCATTGCACCAGGGGCTCGTCTGCGTCGTCCAGTCCCGCCTCGCACAAGAAGGTTGCGTTGCTGGCCGACCGGATGCGGCCGATCACGGTTAGTCGGCCCGTCAGCAACGCCTCACGTCGCCGATCGGGTCCCGTCACGAGTCGGGATCGTCGGGGTTGGATCGTCGATAGCCGTTGGTACGCACACACAGGTGACCCTCCGGGTCCAACGGCTCGTCGCACAACGGACAGGGCGGACGGCCCGCTGAGATCACATGGTTGGACCGGGTGGCGAACTGCCGCGCCGACTCTGGCGAGAGGAATACCCGCACCGCGTCCGGACCCTCTTCGGCGTCGTCGAGAATCACCGACGCATCAAACGCTGAGTCGGTCACCGCCAACAGTTCCACCACGACGTTCTGCGCTTCGGCATCCCAGCCCAAACCCATAGTGCCAACTCGGAATTCGGTATCAATGGGTGTAACGAGGGGGCTCAGGTCGCGGACCTCGGTCTCGGGCGGCAGCGGGGTTCCGAACCGGCGGTGCACCTCTGCGAGCAGCGCACCGATCCGCTCTGCCAGCACCGCCACCTGCTGTTTTTCGCAGACCACCGAGACAACTCGGGTGTCGTGCACGGCCTGCAGGTAGAACGTCCGGTTGCCAGGCTGTCCCACCGTCCCGGCGATAAACCGGTCCGGTGTGCGGAAGATGTGGATTGCACGGGCCATGGTCAGTTCCAAAATACCGGCCGAGGCCGTCCGTGTGGCTCCTCACCCCGGATGTCCGCGATTGGGTCCCCGGCTTGCGGCCCGCGAACGTCGGCGCTGATGAGCCGGCGATGCAGGAGCGCCAGTGCGGTGCCGTGACTGGCCAACCTCTCCACCGTGATCCGCACCGCGCTCATGATGAACACCCAGACGCCGTTGTAGAGCAGCACCACACCCACCGTCGACCAGGGAATTGCCGGAACCAGCCAGCCGAACCCGCTCATCAGGACCGCCAGAAGCTGAGTGCCGACAATCGCGATCGCCAACGGTGCGGCGGGGAACGGCGGCAGGAAGAACCACCGCCGGGCCCGAGTCACCAGGATGAGGAGGTGACCGCCGTTGACCAGTTGCAGGAACATCACCGTCTGCAGGTGGCCGCGCTCGTGTATGCCGAATTCGCCGTACTGCATGGCCCAATAGGCGAACAGCAGCATTCCCAGCGACTGGACCACCGCGAAGAAGCCGAGCGCGGCCGAGGTTCCCAGGATCTGCGGCATCCGCCAGCGGATCGGCTTTGCGCTGACTTCGGTGCGGTCGTAGGCGATGGTCATGATGGGAATGTCGTCGAGTAGCGAGATGACGACGATCATGGCCGCGGTGAGCGGCTGGAAACCCAACATGATGCTGGCGATGACGACCAGGAACATCAGGTCGATGGTGAGCGCCACCCGGTAAAGCGTGTAGCTGGTGATCCGCCCGAAGATCCGGCGCGCCTCGTCGATGGCGTTGTTGATCACCGACAGCCCCGGCGCGGTCAGGATCAAGGCGGCCGCCCCGCGTGCCGCTTCGGTGGCCCCCGAGACGGCGGTGCCACAGTCGGCCTGCTTCAGGGCAGGAGCGTCATTGACGCCGTCCCCCGTCATCGCGACGAGGTGGCCCTGCTGTTGGAGCGTCTTGACGATCGCGTACTTGTGTTCGGGGAAAACCCTGGCGAAACCGTCCGCTCGCGCGATGGTGGCCGCGATCGGAGCGGGAACGTGGTCGGGATCCATCCCTTCGGGGAAGACGTCGGCCGCCGCGATGATGTTGGTGCCCATCCCGAGTCGGCGGGCTGTTTCGACAGCGATAGCGGTGTCGTCGCCGGTGACCATCTTCACCGCCACTCCGTGAGCGACGACGGCCTGGATCGTGGCCTTGCTGTCATCGCGGGGCGGGTCGAACATCGGCAGGACACCAAGCACCGTCCAGGTTGCGCCGTTGTCGTCGGAACGTGCGACCCCCAGCGCCCGATTTCCCGTGCTAGCCAGTTGTGCAACGATTTTCGTCACACGACTCGCGGTGTCGGAATCGACTTTGGTCAGTTCCACGATCGCCGACGGCGCACCCTTGGCGACCTTCACCGTCCTGCCCTGGGGGTCGGTGACGGTGGCCATGGAGCGTTTGCTCACCGGATCGAATGGGGTGTAATCCACAACGGAATAGCCGGGCGTGCCACCGGGGGCGGCGTTGGTCACCGCCGTGTCGATGGGGTCTCCGTCCTTGGCGTGCGAGGCCAGGGCCGCGGCCAGAATCACCGCGCCGGCGTCGTTCGCCCCGATGAGAACCGGAGTGCCCAGTTCGAGTGCATTCTTGGTCAGCGTGCCGGTCTTGTCGGTGCACAGGATGTCGACACCGGCCATCTCCTCGATGGATTCCAGCCGGGAGACGATCGCCTTCTTCTTCGACAGCGCGAGCGCACCCAGTGCCATGGTCACCGAGAAGACCGCCGGCATGGCCACCGGGATGGAAGCCACCAGCAGAACCAGAACGAATTGCAGGATTGCCAGTGCGTCGCGCCAGCGCCATCCACCGGAATTGACCTGGCGCCAGGCTTCGCCGACGACCAGGACGACCGCGAGTACCACTGCGACCACGATCAGAAAGTTCCCGATCTGGAACATCGCCCGTTGCGCGTGGCTGACCGCGCCGGCACCGGCAACGAGCTTCGCCGTCCTGCCGAAGAATGTGGAGCTACCGGTGGCGATGACGACGCCCGTCATTTCGCCTTGCTTGACGGTGCTGCCCGAGTAGGCAGGGTCACCGCCGTGCTTGGTCACGGGTACCGATTCACCGGTCAGCGCCGACTGGTCTATCGAGGCAAAACCCTCACCCATGAACCGCAGGTCCGCGGGCACGATGTTGCCGAGCCGGACCCGGACGATGTCGCCCGGTACCAGGGTGGCTGCGTCGGCGGTCTGCCATGATCCGTCACGCAGCACCATCGCGGTCGGGGCCAATCCCGCCTTCAATGCGGCCAGGGCGTTGGCGGCCTTGCTGTCCTGCCAGAAGCCGAGCGCGGCGTTGAACACCAGCAGCGATGCGATGATCGCGAAATCGTCCCAGTGGCCCAGAATCGCCGAGACTATCGCCGCGGCTTCGATCATGAAGGCGATCGGACCGGTGAGATAGCCGAGCACCTTGCGCCACGGACTAACGTGCTTCTCCGGCAGGGCATTCGGCCCGTATCTGGCAAGCCTGGCCTTGGCCTCCGATGCCGTCAGGCCAGCGTTCGGCGTGACATCCAGTTGGGCGAGGACATCGGCCAACGAGGCCTTCTCCAGGCTGGTCGCCGTCGCTGCAGCTGCCATGTTGGCCTTCCCGCCGAGCACTGGGTCTACCGTCAGACTATGACTACCGTGCCCGCCAACGGAGTGTTGGTCGATTACCCGAAGCTGAGCGGAGCGTGCCGGGTCGAGCCGGGATCAACTGTTGACCTCGAGCGCGACTTCGACCCCGGCCGGGCCGACCACAACCTCGGCAAGGAGAACGCCGAACTGGCACTCGAAGAAGCCAAGGGCGAGCTTTTCGCATTGCAGGACCGGTTCTACGCCCAATCCGATCGGGCCCTGCTGGTGGTTTTGCAGGGCATCGATGCGGCCGGCAAGGACGGAACCATCAAGCACGTCATATCCGGCGTCAACCCCGAGGGGGTGGATGTCCACAGCTTCAAGGCGCCCAGCACCGCCGAGCGTGCACACGACTACCTCTGGCGCCACCAACTCGTCGTTCCCGCTCTGGGAAGAATCGCCGTGTTCAACCGCTCGCACTACGAGAACGTGACCGTCACCCGGGTGCATCCGGAGTTGTTGTGGCCGCACACGGCGGGCGATGTCCCCAAAGACCTCTGGGACCGCCGGTACCGCGCGATCAACGACTGGGAACACCATCTGGCCGAAAACGGCACCGTAATCATCAAGTTGTTCCTCAATTTGTCCCGCGACGAACAGACCAAGCGCTTCCTGGAAAGGGTCGACGACACGGCAAAGAACTGGAAAGTCTCACCTGCCGACATGACCGAACGACAGTTCTGGCCGCAATACCAGAAGGCGTTCTCGGAAATGCTGACCCATACCAGCACCAAACATGCCCCCTGGCACGTCATTCCCGCCAACCACAAGTGGTTCTCGCACATCTCCACGTTCGCGATCCTGCTGGAGACGATGAAGGCGCTGGACCCCCGCTATCCCGAGCTGGACAGGGCCGGCCAGGCGAATCTGGCCACGATGAGAGCGGATTTGTTGTCCGGCAAGTAACGCCCATCAGTCCGTCGAGCCGCCGACCACAGCATCTCCCCCGTCAGCATCTCCCCCGTCAGAGGCATCGACTACCGAAGGCGCCGACAGGACGGCGGCCAACTGGGCCCCGGTGTGGTTGACGTGCAGCACGAACGGTCGGAGTTTCGTGTAGCGGATGACGCTCATCGACGCCGGATCGGCGGTGATGCGCTGGAAGCTGTCCAGGTGGGCGCCCAGCGCGTCGGCCACCACCGCCTTGATCACGTCGCCGTGCGTGCACGCCACCCACAGGGTGTCACTGCCGTGCTCGGCGCGCAGCCGCCGGTCGTGTTCGCGTACCGCGGCCACCGCTCGGGCCTGCACCTGAGCCAGCCCCTCACCCTCCGGGAACACCGCGGCGCTGGGCTGCTGCTGGACCACCGACCAGAGCGGCTCGCGCAACAATTCGGTCAGAGGACGGCCGGTCCACTGGCCGTAATCGACCTCCGAGAGGCGCTCGTCGACCACCGGCTCCAGCCCGAGAGCGGCGGCCAGCGGCTCCACGGTCAGCCGGCAGCGCAGCAACGGGGATCGCACCAGCGCCTTGACCGGCAGTCCCTGTAGACGTTCGACGAGCGCGGCCGCCTGGGCGTGGCCCTTCTCGTCGAGTTCGACCCCCTCCGACCGCCCGGCCAGCGTGTGAGCGGTGTTGGAGGTCGAGCGGCCGTGGCGCAGCAGGATGACGGTCATGGGCCGCTACTCATCGAAGAGTCGCCAGTGCTCCACCGTGGGCGTGCCGGCGAAGTGCGGACCGAGCAATGCTCGCCACTGGGTGAACAGATCGGAATTCCGGAAGCCCTCCATGTGGTCCTCGACCGTGTCCCAGCCGATGGCGACGAGATAGGTTCCCGGGCGTTCGACGCCGCGATGCAGGTGAATCACCCGAAACCCGGGCGCTCGCGCCACCACGTCCTTTGCTTGCGCGAATGCTTCCTCGAACCCCTCTTCGTGGCCGGGGAGGATGTCCATGTAGGCGACTTCCATGATCATGCCTGCCATGGTTACACGTCCCGCCCCACCTGCGCGGTTCAGGTCGGCGACACCACTCCTGCCACCAGCAGCCCCATCACGGTCAGCGACAGCGCCACGCGATATCCGACGAACCAGTACATCGCGTGGTGGGTCAGGAAGCGCAGCAGCCAGGAGATCGCCAGGTAACCGATGACGAACGTGATCAGCACCGACACCGCCAGCTGGGCACCGGTGGCACTCATACCCTCTTTCACCGGGTGGAATGCGTCCGGCAGCGAGAACAACCCGGAGGCGAACACCGCCGGGATGGCCAGCAGAAAGCCGAATCGGGCGGCCAGCGGTCGGTCCAGGCCGAGGAACAACCCGGCGCTGATCGTCGATCCCGACCGGGACACCCCTGGCACCAGCGCCAGGCACTGCGCCACACCGATGAGCAGACCGTCGCTGGCGCGCAGTTGCTCGACGTGACGGTTCTGCTTACCGACGTACTCCGCTGCAGCGATCACGGCGGAGAACACCAACATCGCAGTGGCGATCACCCAGAGATTGCGCACCTCCGAACGGATCGCGTCCTTGAATACCAGGCCCAGTACACCGATCGGGATACTGCCGATGATCACATACCAACCCAACCGGTAATCGGTTGCGTATCGGGGGTCAGTGCGGTGGGCCTTCACGAAAATCCCGTTGAACCAGGCCTTGAGGATGCGCACGATGTCGCCGGCGAAGTAGACCAGAACGGCGGCCTCGGTGCCGAGTTGGGAGACCGCGGTGAACGACGCTCCAGCGTCGCCGGCGAAGAACAGCCGCGACACGATCGCCAGGTGGCCCGATGAGGAGATCGGCAGGAACTCGGTCAGCCCTTGGACTACGGACAGCACCAAAACCTGCAGCCACGACATCGGCATCACATCCACGCCGCTGACCGTACTGGGTCAAGCTGGGTATCAGCGCACAGGGATGTCAGTGCGCACGGCGACGGCTGCGACCGGGGATATCAGCGAACGGGTACGGCGTCGGCGATGGCATCGCGTACCGCTGCGGCCAGGCTGCGCTCGTCGTCGATGTCCAGATCGGTCAGGTTGCGGATCGCTACGGCGACAACGTCTTCGGGCAACGGAACCGGCCTGGCCAGCCTGGCCCGGTAGATCTCCACCTCCAGCCTTCCGCGGTGCAGGTGAAAGGCGAAGGTGCGGCCGTCGCCGAGGTGACCGAAACCGTTGGCGAACACCCCGGTCGTGATGTCCTCGACGACGAACTCCGCCCTGTGGGTCTCAGGGGCTGTGGCCAGCGTCATATCCACACCATAACGCGGGTTACGCGCTCGTTAAGGAAAAATGACCAGAGTTTGTCGCGCGGATGCCCAGATTCCCGCCTTTAGTACGTTGAACCGGGCGAAATCGCCGTGTCGATCATGCGAACACCAACGCGCGGAGGGGCTATCCGGTGTCTAACCAGCCAGGGTCAAAGCACCCAGAACGCACCGGCGCGCGGACAACGGCGGTGAGGCTGGTAGGCGGGTTGCTGGCGTCGGCCGCGGTCCTCGGCGGTTGCTCGTCGAATCCCATCGACGTGCCACCACCCACCATCGAGCCGGCCCGGCCGGCGGTCTCGCCTCCGGTGACCGCAATACCCGCCGGCCAGGTTCTACCGCTCGCAGCCAAACCCCTGGCAGCCGTGTTCGACAGCGCCACGAAGTCATTGGTGGTCCCGACCCCGGGATCGGACGCCCGCGGGCCCGCCAGCCTGGCGCTTTTCCGGCCGGACGGTTCACCACGAATCGTGCCCCTGCCCGCCGCAGTCACCGCGATCACGGGCGACCGGCACGGGACGGTCTACCTGTCCACTCGGGGCGGTGTGATCACCGTCGACCTCGCCACCGGCACGGCAACCCGCCGCCAAGTAACCGGGCAATCCGATACCGACTTCACCGCCATCGCACGCCGCGAGGACGGCAGACTGGTACTCGGCAGCTCAGGTGGGGATGCCTACACCCTGGACGCCACACCGGCCAGGGACCTGACGGTGTCGCACACCGCGTCGATTTTCGCCCATGTCGACGCAATCGTCACCGTGGGCGAAATCGCCGTCGTTCTCGACCGCGCCCAGACCTCGGTGACGGCACTGGACCCCCAAGGCGCGCCCCAACAGGCGCTTCGGGCCGGACTCGGCGCGACCAACATCGCAGCCGACGCAGTCGGGCGGGTGCTGGTGACCGATACCCGCGGCGGCCAGCTCCTGGTCTTCAGCGTCGACCCCCTCGTCGAACGTGAGGCCTATCCGGTGCCCGAGTCTCCCTACGGGGTGGCCGGATCGCCCGGGCTGGTCTGGGTCTCCCAGACCGCGGCGAACACCGTTGTTGGCTACGATCTGGCTACCGGCATTCCCGTAGAAAAGGTGCGCTATCCGACCGTGCAGCAACCGGACACGTTGGCCTTCGACGACGACTCCGGCACCCTGTACGTGGTGTCCGGGTCGGGCGGGGGCGTGCAGGTGATCCCGAACGCGGCCGGCGCCCGGTGAGTCAGCGCAGCCGCATCCCGGCCTCCTGGGAAGCCGAACTCTCCAAGGATGTCTCCGGGGATTACGAGTGGATTCCGCTGCGACTGCCCCCCGATGTCACTCGGATCACCGCCTCGACGCGACTGGCCATCGAAGCCGAGTACCGCGGCTGGGAACTGAGCAGGGTCCGGCTCTACACCGACGGAAGTCGACGGGTTCTGTTGCGCCGCAAGAAGTCCCGTGTTCAGAACCCGCAACCGACCGACCAGCCGGGCCCGTGATCTACGACGCCGTACGCCGCGCCCTGTTCCAGGCGCCACCAGAACGCATCCACACGCTGGTGTTCGGCGCGCTGCGCGGAGCCACCGCGACCGAGGTGGCCCGCCGGCAGCTTCGCAGGGTTCTCGCCCCGCACGACCCGGTGCTGTCCAGCACCGTGTTCGGTGTGCACTTCCCCGCCCCGCTGGGTTTGGCCGCGGGCTTCGACAAGGACGGCCTGGGCCTGCACACCTGGGGGGCTTTGGGCTTCGGCTACGCCGAGGTCGGGACCGTCACCGCCGTCCCGCAGCCGGGAAACCCCGAGCCCAGACTCTTCCGGCTGCCGGCCGACCGGGCACTGCTGAACCGGATGGGCTTCAACAACCATGGTGCCGGAGCGCTGGCCACCCGACTTGCCCGGCACAACCCGGATGTGCCGATCGGGGTGAACATCGGCAAGTCCAAGGTCACCCCACCCGAGCGAGCCGCCGAGGACTACGCGTCCAGCGCCCGCCTGCTCGGCCCACTGGCCGCTTACCTCGTCGTCAACGTCAGCTCACCCAACACGCCGGGCCTACGTGACCTACAGGCCGTCGAGTCGTTGCGGCCTATCTTGTCCGCAGTGCGCGCCGAGACGACGACACCGGTCCTGGTCAAGATCGCCCCGGATCTGTCCGACGAGGATGTCGACGCCGTCGCCGACCTCGCGGTCGAGACCGGGCTAGCCGGGATCGTGGCGACCAACACCACGGTGTCACGGGCCGGCCTGCACACACCGCACGTCGACGACCTGGGGCCCGGTGGCGTCTCCGGTCCGCCCGTCGCACGACGGTCCCTCGAGGTGCTGCGCCGACTGCACGAACGGGTGGGTAGCCGACTGGTGCTGATCAGCGTGGGCGGTATCGAGACGGCCGACGACGCCTGGGAGCGGATTGCGGCCGGGGCGTCGCTGCTGCAGGGCTACACCGGCTTCATCTACGGCGGCGGCATGTGGGCCAAGCACATTCACGACGGCCTCGCCGCGCGCCTGCACGCCGGCGGGTTCACCTGCCTGGCCGACGCGGTCGGCTCGGGCGCCCGGGACTGAAGGTCACTCCGGACCGGAATCGCGACCCTCGCGTTGTCGGGCCTTGTGCCGGTACATGCGGGCGTCGGCAAGGTGCAATAACTCCTCGAGGTCGGCTATGGGACCCCACGTCGAACCCACCGAGGCAGTCAGGCTCACCGGAACTCCACCGCCGTCGTAGTTGCCGCTTAACGCCCTGCGCAGCAGGTCGGCCAGTTCCGTGACATGCGACTCGGAATCGGCCACCCTCGCCAATATGACGAACTCGTCGCCGCCGAGTCGGTAGACCGAGTCCGGCGCACCCACGACCTGTGTGAGGCACTCGGCGACCTGAACGAGGACGGCATCGCCGACGGCGTGCCCGCGCTCGTCGTTGATCTTTTTGAACCCGTCGAGGTCGAGAAACACGATCCCGACCGACGCCGAAGGATCCACATCACGTTGTCTTCCGATGGAATCGACCAATGCCTGCCGGTTGAGCAATCCGGTCAACGGGTCAGTCACGGCCAGCCTGGCCAGTTCGGCTTCGGCCTGCTTTCGCGCCGTGATGTCCTGGAACTGACCGATCAGGATGTCCCGGGAGTCGTGGCCAGCCGGCACCATCACCGCGTTGCGCTGCACCCAGATCGCCGTCCCATCGCGGCGGACAACCCGGAGTTCGGTTGCGACATGCGAGTTCGGATCGTTCTTCAGAGCCGCCAAATCCGCCTCGGCGACCTCAATATCCTCGGGGCTGACGAACTCGCGGAAGTTGGTGCTGAGCGCCTCCTCGACGGTGCACCCGAACATCGAGCAGAAAGCGGGGTTGACGTACAACCCCTGCAGGGACGTGTCGGCGATCGCCTGGCCGATGGGCGCATTCTCGACACAGGTCCGGAACATCCGCGCCTCGTCTTCGCAGGCCTGCTCGTGGGCAACGTGCGACGTCAACTCGGTGGCCTGCAGGTAGAAACCGGTGACCGCACCGCTGACAATGTCGGGAACGTAAGCCGTCTGGAAGCGGCGGGCCATGCCGTGCCGGTCGGTGAGCTCGCACTCGGCCAAGCGCTGCTCACCAGCAAGAACGGCGTCGAGGTCAGCCGGGTTGAGCCGACGAAGATTCTTGTCGAACACCTCGGCGAACGACCGGCCGCGGATCTCGGCGGGGGTCATCCCGACGAACTCGGCGAAGGCGACATTTGCGACCACGTTGAGCAGGTCGCGATCCCATTGACAGACCATCGCCGGAAGGCTGTCTAAGAGCCGCCGCAAGCTCTCGTCTGTCACGGGCATCACAGTATCGAGCGCCGGCTGACCCGGCCGGGCGGCTACCTCTGCTCGTAGGTGCCGTGGATGACGGCCCGGGCGATGGCGTGCATGTACAGGTTGAAGCCGAGGTAGGCCGGGCTCGCGTCCTCGGCGAGGTCGAGCTTCTCCACATCGAGGGCGTGCACGGCCACGAAGTAACGATGGGTGCCGTGCCCAGGGGGCGGAGCGGCGCCCACATAACGGCGCATCCCGGCGTCGTTGACGAGCGTCAGGGCGTCACCGGGCAGCAGTGAGCCGTCGCCGACACCGCTGGGCAACTCGGTGACGGTGTCCGGCAGGTTCGCCACCGCCCAGTGCCAGAAGCCCGACGCGGTGGGGGCATCCGGGTCGTAGACGGTCACGGCGAAGCTGCGGGTCGCCTCGGGGAAGCCGGACCAGCTCAGCTGAGGGGACGCATCCTCGCCACCCGCGCCCATGATGCCGCTGACCTGGGCCATCTTCAGCGGCTCTCCGTCGGTGATGTCCGAGCTCCGCAGCGTGAAACCGGGCAGTTTGGGCAGAAAGTCGTAGGGGTTGTACGGAAATGCCATGTGCATCTTTCCTTTTCGTCGTTGGATCGTCGTTGGGTCGTCGTTGGCCAGCACTGCTTAACAGTTCATCAGGAAGTGCTCGAGCACCTGGGTGCCGAACAGCAGCGCGTCCACCGGAACCCGTTCGTCCACCCCGTGGAACAGGGCGGTGAAGTCCAGGTCCGGCGGCAATCGCAAGGGGGCGAAACCGAAACACCGGATGTCAAGGGCGGCAAAAGCTTTCGCGTCAGTTCCACCGGAGAGCATGTAGGGAACGATGCGCGCACCGGGATCGACGGCCAGCACCGCGTCGTTCATCGCGTCGACCAAGGCCCCGTCGAACTCGGTCTCGTAGGAGGGCAGTGCGGAGATCCACTCCCGGGTGACGTCCGGGCCGATGAGTTCGTCCACCTCGTGCTCGAAGGCAGCCTGCCGACCGGGCAGCACCCGGCAGTCGACCACGGCCTCGGCGGTCGCCGGGATGACGTTGGCCTTGTAACCGGCTTTGAGCATGGTGGGGTTGGCGGTGTCACGCAGAGTGGCCCCCACCATGCGGGCGATGGGGCCCAGTTTGGCGATCGTTCCCTCCAGGTCGGGGTCGTCCGGGTCGAAGTGCAAACCGGTTTCCTCGGCTATGGCGCTGAGAAACTCGGTGACGGCGCCGGTGAGCACCAGCGGGAATTGGTGGTGGCCCAGCCGCGCGACCGCGTCAGCGATGGCGGTGACAGCGTTGTCACTGTGGATCATCGAGCCGTGCCCGGCCCGGGCCCGCGCGGTCAGCCGCATCCACAGCAGACCCTTCTCCGCAGTCTCGATGAGATACAACCGACGCTCACCGCCGTCCTTGTGCGGCACGGTGATTGAGAAACCACCGACTTCGCCGACCGCCTCGGTGACGCCCTCGAACAGGTCGGGGCGGTGTTCCACAAGCCAGTGCGCTCCGTACTTGCCGCCGTGCTCCTCATCGGCGACGAATGCGAACACCAGGTCCCGGGGCGGGACGATGCCGGCTCGCTTGAAATGGCGGGCGACGGCCAGCATCATCCCGCACATGTCCTTCATGTCCACTGCGCCGCGGCCCCATACGTAGCCGTCGAACACCGCCCCGGAAAACGGGTGCACACTCCAATCGGCGGCCTCGGCCGGAACGACGTCGAGATGGCCGTGGATCAGCAGCGCGCCGCGACTCTGTTGGCCGGGGTTGCCGGGCTCGCCGGGATTGCTGGGCTCGCCCGGAAGACGGACGAAGACGTTGCCCCGGCCCGGCGCACCGGACTCGACGTATTCCGGGTCATACCCGACCTCCCGGAGTTGCTCGGCGACCCAGCGGGCACAGTCAGCCTCACCCTTGGTGGTGGCCGGCTCGCCGGTGTTGGAGGTATCGAACCGGATCAGCGCGCTGACGAATTCGACGACTTCGTCGACGGGAGCGGTCACAGTCCTTTCCTACCATTGCCCGTGCTGCGATGGCCCATAGAACCGGCTACCCGGAAGTCCCTTACCACATCCTTATCTCAAACCCCATATGCAACACGCGCATCATAAGGTTCTATTTATCCGTGATAACTCGCTTGTCGGTGGCCGCCGCCCTGATCTGCCTCGGGGCAAGCGGGTGTGCGCAGACCACCGACGGCCTCGCGATGCCGCCGGCTCCCGTTCCGCCGACCACGGCCGAGACCCTGCCGGCTCTACTCTTGTCCGCCGCCGACGTCGCTGCGGCAACCGGTCACGACGTCGTCGTCACCCGTGAGGTCAGCCAGCCCTGGAACGACAGCGGGCACTTCGCCGGGGGCGGTTGCCTGGCCGTAACCGGGGCAGCCCAGCGCGAGGTCTACGCCGACACCGACTGGACCGCCATGCACGGCCAGGTGCTCCGCGATCCGCCCACAGCCCCGGCCTGGTCGCACTTCGCGGTGCAGGCGGTCACCCTGTTCCCCACCCCGCAAGCCGCATCCGACTTCTTCGCCAAGTCCCGCGACGGCTGGGCCGGCTGCTCGGACCGGGAATTGACGTACACCCAGCAACCGGCACCGGACCAGGTCTGGTCGATCGGCTCCGCGCGATCCGAGCATGACGTGCTGACGGTCTCCCGGACGCAGCTGCGGCCACAGCGCTGGTCCTGCCAACGCGCCTTGAGCGTGCGCGGTGCCGTAGCCGTCGATGTCGAGGCGTGCAGCCTCGACGGACCCACCAATTCAGCTGCCGCTATCGCTACCGCCATCGGCGACCGGCTGCCCGCGGATTGAGTTGGGCTTAAGTGTCAGGCCCGGATTTTCGCGGGCCCCGTCGATCCGTTAGCCTTAAGCGCCCACTGTTCAGCGGGCGCACAGGTCCGAGTGGCGGAATGGCAGACGCGCTAGCTTGAGGTGCTAGTGCCCTATTAACGGGCGTGGGGGTTCAAGTCCCCCCTCGGACACACATACCGGTCAGGCACCGGCCGATCACGTGCGGGCTTGCCCCCGTGTTTTCAACAGACTGGCCACCGTGGTGATGAGCAGCACCACCCCGATCACCCCCATCGACAGCCCGGTCGATATCTCCGGGACCGCTATGTGCTGACCTCCGTTGAGGAACGGCAGGGTGTTCTCATGCAGCGCGTGCAGGATGAGCTTGATCCCGATGAATCCCAGGATCAGGGCCAGCCCGGCGGACAGGTAGACCAGCCGGTCGAGCAGCCCACCGATCAGGAAGTACAGCTGCCGCAGACCCATCAACGCAAAGGCGTTGGCGGTGAACACGATGTACGGCTCCTCGGTGAGCCCGTAGATCGCGGGGATGGAGTCCAACGCGAACAGCAGGTCGGTGAACCCGATCGCGACGAGCGCGAGCAGCATCGGAGTGACCGTCCGGGTGCCGCCCACTGTGGTGACGAGCTTGTCACCGTCATAGTCGTCGGTGGTAGGCACGAACCGGCGCACCAGTCTGACCAAGCGTCCCTCCCGTTCCACCTCGGCCTCCCGCTCGTGACCGCTCTCGCGGGCCAGCTTGAGCGCGGTGTAAATCAGGAATGCCCCAAACAGGTAGAACATCCAACTGAAGGCGTTGATGGCGGCGGCGCCAACCGCGATGAAGCCCGCCCGCATGATCAGGGCCAGCACGATGCCCATCAGCAGCAGCTTCTGCTGGAACTGCCGCGGCACCTTGAACGAGGCCATGATGACGGTGAACACGAAGAGGTTGTCCACCGACAGCGCCTTCTCGGTGATGTAGCCGGCGAAGTACTCCCCGCCGTACTCCCCACCCCACTGCCACCAGATCACCAGGCCGAAAACGATCGCGATCACGATGTAGACCGTCGACCAGAGCGCGGACTCCCGGAACGTGGGCTCGTGCGGCACCCGTACATGGGCGAAGAAGTCGAAGACGAACAACCCCAGGATCACCACACACGTGAGGACCCAGATCTGGATGGAGACTCCCACCTCAGCGCGCTCCGACCGGACGGCCCGCGGCCGGCACCCGCCGAGCACTTACCGCTAAGAGCACCCAGGACACCAGGACGGCGGTGAACGCCGCCGCCTGGGCGTAGCCGGTTGCCCCGGACGGGTACATGACCCCGGTGATGTAGTGGTCGATGAAGCCAGCCGAGCCCAGCGGGGCCATCCCGGCCCGCGGGCGCGCCCACTGCTCCAGCGCTGTCAACGGGCACCAGAAGTGCAGCACCACACTGCCCAGGCCCCACAGCACGACGGCCACGTGCAGCCAGACGGCGCGCCTACTCCAGACCCGATGGTTCGCCCTCCTCAGGGCAAGTGCGATGAACCCGCCGCTGGGCAGGTAAATCAAGAAGGCGAAGTGCGCAGCCACGGTCAGCCAGACCAGGCCGGTGTACAGCGGCCGCATGACCACAAGATACCGCCGCGACAGGGCGATGGGCATCGATCTCGGGGGCGTTGATGAGGAAGACTGAGTCGGTGAGCCGCCGTGTCCTTTTCGTCTACAACGACCCGAGCGCCCCGGAGGCGCTTCTCGGTGAGGTGTTCACCGAATCCGGTTTCCAGATAACCACTTTCGAAGTCGTCCCACCACACCGCATCGACGACCCGAGGGTCGAGGTCACCTTTCCCGACCCCACCCGCTACGACGTGATCGTGCCACTGGGGTCCCGGTGGCCGGTCTACGACGAGACACTGCCGTGGGTGGCAAGTGAGATCGCCATGGTGCACAACGCCCTGGACGCCGGCGTCGGGGTGCTCGGGGTGTGCTTCGGCGGTCAACTACTGGCCACCGCACTCGGTGGTTCGGTCACCCGGTCCCTGCATCCGGAAGTGGGCTGGCACGAGGTGCGCAGCGACACGCCGGACCTGGTGCCGGGCGGTCCGTGGTTCCAGTGGCACTTCGACCGCTTCACGCCACCGCCGAATGCCAGGCTGGTTGCCCGAAACGACCGGGCAGCACAGGCTTTCACGCACGGCCGGGCGTTGGGTCTGCAGTTTCACCCCGAGGTCGACGAGGCACTGGTCCAGCGGTGGATCGCCGAGGACTCCGATGGAGACATGGTCCGGCTGGGACTGGATCCCGACGAACTCCAGAGGCGTACCGGCGCCGAGATCGACGGTGCGGTGGAGCGTCTACGAACTCTGGTGAGCGGCTTCCTCGGCTTGCTGGAGGACGGCCGCGACGACCCGCACCGCCTCCGGTAGCGCCGCCGTCACCGGGTCGCTCAATCCGGTCCCGTGCCCGGTGTCGAGCACTCCGACGGTGACGATCACCAGCGAGTCCGGTGCCCGCCCGAGCGCTCGACCCAGGTCGAAGGTCTGCCTCAGGTCAAGGTCATGTGAGCTCAGCCCGGCCGGGCCGGCGAGTTCACCGGGTTCGCAGCGGCGCACCCGACCCGGGGTGTCGCCGACGACCGCGTCCACCACGACCGCCAACCCCGCACCCGACCAGGCGTCCAGGATCGCCGTCGGTTCGGCGGGGCAGGCCAGCGTGCAGACCTCGGGGAACTCACGCCGGACCAGTTCGGCCACCGCCGGACCGACACCGTCGTCACGGCGGTAGGGATTGCCGATGCCGATCAGGACCGGTCGGCTCACCGCCGGTTCACGTGCAGGGTAAGAAAGTGCGTGGCGCAGGAGATGCACGGGTCGTAATTGCGGATCGCCCGCTCGCACATGTCAGTCAGGGCCGCATCGTCCAAGCCCTCCCCTGCGACCACCACCCTGGCCAGGTCGTCCTCGATCGCCGCCTGGTTCTGCGACGTCGGCGGCACGATCACCGCGCCTGCGATCAGCCCGTCCTCGTCGATCTCGTAGCGGTGGTAGAGCAACCCGCGCGGAGCCTCGCTGACCCCGTGCCCGACCCCGGGACGGGCCTCCACCTCGACATACGGACGTGCCGGGCGTTGATACTCCTCGATGATGCGCAACGCCTCTTCCACGGCGTAGACCACCTCCACCGCCCGAACGATGATGCTGCGGAACGGGTTCCGGCACTGGGTGCCCAATCCTGCGGCTGCCGCGGCTTCCCGGACCAACGGCGTGAGCTTGTCGTGGTTCAACGAGTAGCGGGCCAGCGGTCCGGTCAGATGCCGACGGCCGTCCAGAGTGGCCTGCAAGGCGGTGGAGTGCGGCACCTGGGTCTCTCGGACGTGTTCGCTGAACTCCGCGACGCTGAAGGCCGGGCCGTCGCTGCGGATGATCCGGCCGTCCTCCAACGGGTAGCGGTCCCCGGTCAGCGCCAAGAGTTCATGCTCGACGGTCAGATCCGGAAAGTCGAACCCGGCAACCCATTCCACAGTCGCGAGCGCGTGGTCGAGGGCAGCCCGTAATTCCTCGGCAAGCGGGACAAGATCGGCCACCGTCGGCACCGAGTAGAACCCGCCGACCCGCACGTTGACGGGATGGATGGACCGGCCGCCGACGAATTCCAGCAACCGATTTCCGGCCTTCTTCAGCGCCAGGCCGCGCTCGACCGCGGCACGGTGGTCACGGGCAACCGTGATGATGTCGGGTGCCCCGAGGAAGTCCGGTGCGTGCAGCATGTAGATGTGCAGGGCGTGGCTGTGGATCCACTCCCCGCAGTACAACAGCCGGCGCAGCGCTACCAGTTCGGGATCCAACGTGACGCAGCAGGCATCCTCGATGGCGTTGCAGGCGCTGGTCTGATACGCGACGGGGCAGATACCGCAGATTCGGGCAGTGAGGTCCGGCGGCTCGGTGTGAGCGCGGCCGCGCAGGAACGCCTCGAAAAACCTTGGCGGCTCGTAGATGTTGAGCTCCACACGCTCAGGCACCCCGTTCCGCAACTCGACATGCAGGGCACCCTCACCCTCAACCCTGGTGAGCGCACCGACCCGGATGGTGCGGGACCCGGTCATTCCTCACCCCCGAATGCCGTGACGTTGAAGGTGTGAAATACCCGATTCACATCGTCACCGGACATCCCGTCACGATGCAGAAGCGGGATCAAGGCGGCGGTGTTCGGAGTCGCCGTCGGGCCGAAACAGCCGTAACAACCGCGGTGATGCCTGGGGCACAGAGCATTACAGCCGGCGTGGGTGACCGGACCCAGACAGGCGATACCCTCGGCCACGGCCACGCACGTCACCCCGGACCGTTTGCACTCGGTGCACACCGTCGCCGCCGGCAGCTTGGGCTTGCGACCGACGAGCAACGCGGCCAGGGTGTCCAGCAACTGGCCACGGTCGATCGGGCACCCCCGCAATTCATAGTCGACGGTGACGTGCGCCGAGGCCGGCGTGGAGGTGGCCAGGGTCTGGATGTAATCCGGCCGGGCATAGACCACAGAAGCGAACTCGGTGACATCGGCGAAATTACGCAGAGCCTGGATACCACCGGCGGTGGCGCATGCCCCGATAGCCACCAGAATCCCGGACTGAGCCCGAATCTCCTTGATCCGGCGCTCATCTGACGGTGTGGTGACCGAACCCTCCACCAATGACACGTCATACGGGCCACCGACGATGGCACTGGAGGCTTCCGCGAAAGCGGCGATCTGCACCTGTTCGGCGAGAGTCAGCAGCTCGTCCTCGCAGTCCAGCAACGTCAGCTGACAACCGTCGCAGGAGGCGAATTTCCATACGGCCAGGCTGGGGACATTGCCCGGTTGCTCCGCTCCTGCCCCCCGGGCCATCTACAACTCCTTTACTTCGAACAGCGCTGCGGCCACGTCATACCCGACGACCGGGCCGTCGCGGCAGAGCAGCAGCGGGCCCAGCTGGCAGTGTCCACACCAGCCGATGCCGCATTGCATGTTGCGTTCCAGCGATACCCGAATATCCTGCGCGGCAACGCCTTTCTCCAGCAATGCCTGCGCCCCGAACCGCATCATCGACTCGGGGCCGCAGAGGAATGCCGTGGTCCGGTCCGGCTGCAGAGTGAGGCGGCGCAGCGGCTCGGTCACAAAGCCGGTCTCCCCCGGCCAGCCCTGCAGTGGGACGTCCACGGTCAGGTGCAGCTCCAGGCGCGAATCATCCTGCCAACCAACCAGTTCCGCGGCGTAGAGAAAGTCGCGCTCAGCGCGCGCACCGGCGATCACAATCACCCGACCGTACCGCTCCCGCTCGGCGAGAGCACCCAATACCACCGGCCGAAGTGGGGCCAGGCCGACCCCGCCGGCGACGATGACGAGATCGCGGCCGGCGGCCTCCGACAAACCCCAGCCGGTGCCGAAGGGCCCGCGAAGGCCCAACGTCGAACCGGGTTCGGCTGCACACAACGCCGCGCTGACCGCCCCGACCGCACGAATGGTGTGGGTGATGGTTCCATCGGTGCAGAACGGGTCACCACTTACCGAGATCGCGACCTCACCGACGCCGAAGGCGTAGATCATGTTGAACTCACCCGGCGCAGGAGCCGCCAGTGCCCCGCGCACCGGTTCGAGGCGCAGGGTAACCGAATCGGCGTTCTCCTCCATCCGGGTGAGCACCCGATAGGGCACGGGAGCCATCGCCGGAGCCAGGTCGGTCATAGCTTCAGTCATCACTGGACTCCCCGGCATGTTCCCGGTCGAAGGCGGCCATCTCTTCGGTGATGTCGATCCCGGTGGGGCACCAGGCGATACAGCGGCCGCAGCCCACGCACCCGGAACTGTCGAACTGGTCGTGCCAACTGCTCAACTTGTGGGTGAGCCACTGGCGGTATCGGGACTGCCCGGAACTGCGTACCGGGCCCTCGTGGATGAAGCTGTAGTCCAGTTCGAAGCACGAGGCCCACTGCATCCACCGCTCGGCATGCTGACCGGTCAGATCGGTGACGTCGGACGTGCTGGTGCAGAAGCAGGTCGGGCACACCATGGTGCAGTTGCCACACGTCAGGCAGCGGCTGGCGACTTGCGACCAGTGCGGTGACTCGCGGGAGTCGACCAGCAGTTGCCGCAGGTCGCCCTCGGGCATCTGGCGGCCCATCTTGTGCGTTGCAGCATCGACGGCGGCGCGGGCGGTCTCCGACTCCGCCGGTTCGGCCAAGCGGCGCGGAACGGCCTCGAGGATCTGGGCGCCATCCTGGCTACCGATATCCACCAGGTAGCTCACGCCATCCCCATCCGCGCGCTCGGTCAGTGCGAGGTCGTATCCGGGTCCGCAGGCGGGTCCGGTACCCATCGAGGCGCAGAAGCACAGGCCACCCGGCTCGGTGCAGTTGACCGCGACAATGAAGGCACCGGTGCGCCGCCGAGCGTAGTCACCGTCGATGTGAGCTCCACCGATCAGGACCTTGTCCAGGATGCCGAGTGCAGCCAGGTCACACCCGCGTACCCCGAGGAAGGCATATCGCGCCTCGCCAGCATCGGACCCGGTATCGGATTCGGGGTCGCTGGACCAGATGCGCTGACGTGCCGGGTGAACGAACTGCTTCCAGGACTGCGGGCCGGACGAATGCCCGAAGGCAGCACCGTCCGTGCGGCGGCGCAGCCGGTAGGTGCCGGGTGCGACGTCGACGCCCCAGCCGAAGGGCAATTCGTCGGCACTGCTGAGTTCGGCTAAGACGATCGCGTTGTCACGCAGGCTCGGCCCGACCACCCGGTAGCCACAGCGGCGCAACTCGTCGACGAGGGCTCCAAGTCCTTCACGGTCGAGCACCGCCGGCTCGCTGGAGGTCATGTCACCTATCGTGCACCACGAATCGGTTTTACAGCAGCCCTTGCGCGGGATCGTGGCCGAGCTGATGGGCCAGCGCATCGGAGAGGGTCGGCTGACGGAACCTGTGTCCGAACCCGACCAGCTTGGCCGGTGCCACTCGTTGATCGGCTTCGGCCAGCTCGACTGCCCCCTGCCTGCCCAGCAACAGCCGTGGACCGATCGACGGAACCGGAAGCAGCGCGGGCCGATGCAAGGTGGCGGCCAAGGTCCGGGTGTACTCGTCGTTGCGCACCGGATTCGGCGCGACCGCGTTGACCGGCCCGGTGAGCCTGCCGTCGTAGACGGCGCGGTAATAAATGTCGAGTAGGTCGTCGATGCCGATCCACGACAACCACTGCCGCCCACTGCCCAGCCGGCCACCCAACCCGGCGCTGAACAACGGCCGCAGGAGTTTCAGGGTGCCGCCTGCGGCGGACTGCACGATCCCGGTGCGGACCGTCACGACCCGGAGCCCGGCATCAGCTGCCGGGGCCGTCGCGGCCTCCCAGTCTGCGACTACGTCGGCCAGGAATCCCTGCCCGCGGGAGCTGTCCTCGTCGAGGATCTCATCGCCGCGGTCATAGCCGTAGAACCCGATCGCCGAGGCGCTGACGAATGCCTTCAGTCCGGCGGTCTGCGCAGCGGCCTGAGCCAGTCGCCGGGTCGGCTCGATGCGCGAGTCGCGAATCGCCCGGCGATGGGCGTCGGTGAACCGCCCGGCGATGGACTCGCCTGCAAGGTGCACGACCGCGTCCACCCCGTCGAGCAGATCTGCCGCGGGTTCTCCTGGTTTCCAACGTCGTTCGTCGCCGTTGGCCGGGTCGCGCCGCACCAGCCGGATCACCCGGTGACCTCCGGTGCTCAGGAACGCACAGAGGGCGGTACCGACCAGGCCCGAGGCTCCGGTCACCGCGACCGTCAACGAGGCGGCCCCAGCTTTGGCCGCGTCGCGATGGGCGGCGAGATCTTCGGCCAACTGGCGATGCCGGTAGGCGAACGTCGAACGTAGAGCGGCTCCGGGAACGGTGGTGTCCACGATGTCGTGCACGCGGGTGGTACCGCCGCCGGCGTCACTGAACCGGTGGGTGTGCCGCCACCAGCCGATTGCCCTGGGCGGCAACGTCATCAGGCCACCGAGCCCCGCGGAGGACGCGAGGACGTCGACGAACTGCCGGGGCGGGTCATAGCCGTCGGGATCGTGCTGAGCGACCCAGCGCAGCCCACCCGGCAAGCCAAGTATCGCCTGACCGTCGGCCAGTGACTCGGTCTCTTTGACCACCTGCATGGGCTGCCACGGCGGCACCAGGCGGCGCATCGCACCGGGCCGGGTATGCCAGGAAAACACCTCGTCGAGAGGATGGTCGACGATGCTGGCGTACTGAATTCCCATCGTCATTCCCCTAAAATTCTGCCCACGCCGTGGGCTCAGGACTCCTCATCAGTGGCGACCACGCGGGGGCCCGATTCGGAGTCTGCTTCTTCCTCAGCGGCAGCGTCGTCGCTACCGCTGTCCACCGTGTCACTCTCTACCGTGTCGGCGGGCACATCGGCGGTCTCGGTGTGAATGGCCGCTTCTTCGGCCGGTTCGGGGAAGTCTGGCTCGTCATCGCTGTAGGTGTCGTACTCGGGCTCGTCGTGGACCACTTCCTCGGGATGATCCTCCTCGATCACCTCGTGCTCCACCACCGCGTCTTCGGGGCCATCTTCTTCAGGGCCATCTTCTTCAGGGCCATCTTCTTCAGGGCCATCTTCTTCAGGGAGGTAGTCCTGAACGTCCTCAAGCTCGACGTGGCCGAGCTCGGGCCCCTCTGAACCGACTTCCGCCAGGCTCTCAACCACTTCGGTTGGAGCCTCAGCTCCCACTATCACCTCGGTAGGCTCGTCAACCGATGCAGCGGTGTGCGCGAGCACGGCCGTCGCCCCCATCTCGGCCAAGGCCAGCGCTTCCATCCGGCGCTTCTTACGCTCTCGGATCGAGTCGATGATCAACAAGATGACGCCCAGTGCGCTTGCGCCGATGCACACCCAGGCGACCAGCTCATTGCTGGCGACAACCGCCGTCACCAGAGCAGCCAGCCCAATGACCGCGAGCACCAAGGCAACTACAAGCATTGGCCAGCCCCCAGCAGAGTCCTCCTCAGACCCTTACTGCTACTGGTTGTAACCGGCGTCGCCGGCGTCGACGGGGGCTGCCGAACCGCGCTGACCCAATTCCTCCAGTTGCGATTCCAGGTAGGTCTTCAACCGGGTGCGGTACTCCCGCTCGAAAGTCCGCAGTTGCTCGAGGCGCCCCTCGAGCAGAGTGCGCTGCTGGTTAATCGTCCCCATGATCTCGGAGTGCTTCCGCTCGGCGTCGGCCTGCAGGATGTCAGCCTTCTCCTGAGCTTGACGAAGCTGATTCTCCGAACGCATCTGCGCGTCGTTGAGCATCGCATCGGCGCGCTGCCGAGCCTCGTTGACGGTGGTCTCGGCGATGTAGCGCGCCTCCGACACGATCTGGTCAGCGCTGGCCTGGGCATCGGAGAGCAGCTTGTCGGCCTCTGCCCGGGCGCCTTCCGTCAGCCGGTCGGCGGTGTCCTGGGCCAGGCTCAGCACCCGGGCCGCCTTGACGGCGTTCTGCTCGTTGAATGCCGCAGAGGCAGCTGGCGCCTCTTCGACGACGACTGCTTCCGCCGCCGGCTCGGGCTCGGGCTGGTAGAGCGGAATGGCCTGGGTGGTCTGCACGCCCGACCGAGCCGCAGCCAGCTCGGCATCGAGTTCGCCGACCCGTTGGCGCAGGTCGGCATTCTCCTCGACCAGGCGGGCCAACTCGGTCTCCACCAGGTCGAGGAAGGCGTCCACCTCGTCCTCGTTGTATCCGCGCTTGCCGATAGGAGGCTTACTGAACGCCACATTGTGCACGTCAGCCGGTGTCAGTGGCATCGTGTGCCCCTTCCGATCCTGGGACGGTGGATTAAATTCAGGTTATTAAATTCAGGTTGCAGTGTGGAACGCACACCACTGCCGTCCCGAACTGTAACTGGCGTCCATCCTGTCACACCAGACCCGCCAGTTGTGCAAGTGCTGGAGAATTTAAGAACGATTTTCAATTTTACGGCATTCTGCCTGCCCGGCACTGTGAGCCCTCAGCCGGCAGCTTGCCATGCCGCATTCATGCCGATGAAGGCCAGCAACAGCAGCACCATGATGGAAAAATCCAACCGTACCGCTCCGATGGTGAGCTGCGGAATGATGCGGCGGAGCAGATTGACCGGCGGATCGGTGACGGTCATGATCGCCTCCAGAAACACCACGGTCAAACCCCGCGGGTGCCAGTCGCGACTGAATGACCGGACGAACTCCACGACAATCCGGGCGATCAGCAGCAGCCAGAAGACGAACAGCGCAAAGCCCAGGATTTCGAATAACAGCGGCACCTCGAGAGCCTATCGGACGGTTGCCGGCACCTCATCGCCCTGCGCAGGGCTACCGGGCTACCGGGCAACCGGGCTACTGGTGACTGTAGAAACCTGCCTCGGCGATCCGACGACGCTCCTCGGCGCTGACGTCGACGTCGGCCGGAGCGAGTAGGAAGACCTTGGTCGCCACCTTGTCGAAAGATCCGCGCAGCGCGAAGGCCAGTCCCGCTGCGAAGTCGACCAGTCGCTTGGCATCGGCGTTCTCCATGGAGACCAGGTCCATGATCACCGGCTGTCCGTCCCGGAATCGCTCGCCGATGGTGCGGGCCTCGCTGTAGTCCTTGGGCCGCAGGGTGGTGATCTTCGACAGCGGGCTGCCCTCCTCGAAAAGCATTGCCATCCGGCGGGGATCCATCGCCAACGCGCCGCGAGTCGAACCGCGCAATGGTGTGAACCGGGACCGAGGCATGTCGTGTGCATGGTCGAAGTCGCGTGGGCGGAAACGTGCGTCCTCCGCGAACCCGCCTCCGTAGGCAGCCCGGAAGCCGCTGGTGGGGGCGTACTCGGGCTCGCGGTCACCGTAGCTGTGCTCCCCGCCGTAGCTATGGTCACCGCCGCGTCCGTCACCGTATTCAGGCTCGTCGTAACGGCCACCCTCGTAACGCGGGCGGTCGTAGGAGTCCTCGGCGACCCGCTCGGCACGACGGGAATACCCGCGACCGCGGGGTGCCCCGGCGTCGCGGTCGTCTTCGTAGTACTCGTCCTCGTAATCATCCATCGGTGCCATGCCGAAATAGGCCTTGACCTTGTGCAGAGTGCTCATCCGCGGGGACCCTTCTGAAGCTGAGACGTTTGGGGTTCTTGTGGTGATCGTGATTCGTGATAAGCCTGTGACTGGAGTGAATACTTAGAGAGACGTTAGAGGACGTTCACCCATTAGCGCCGTACCGACACGCACGCATGTTGAGCCGTGTCGCACCGCCGCTTCAAGGTCATGCGACATACCGGCGGACAGTTCGGTGGCCTCGGGGTGGCTGCTCAACACCCGTCGGTGCTCCTCGGCCAAGGCGGCAAAAGCCCGGTCGGGGTCGGCCCCCAACGGGGCGACCGCCATCAAACCCACCAGCCGCAGAGCCTCTGCCTCGGCAACCCGGGCGCACACTCGGTCTACCGAGGATGCGTCGCCGATGTCGACGCCCCCACGCGCAGTATCGCCGTCAAGGCTGATCTGCACGAAAACCCGCAGTGGCTCACGACGCCGACCTTCGGCCAGCGCCTCGGATGCGGCGCTGTCCAGGGCGGCGGCCAATTTGACGGTGCCGACCGAATGCGCCGTATCAGCCCATGCAGCAACGCTTTTGGCCTTGTTTCGCTGGATCTGGCCGATCATATGCCAGTGCGGCCGCCCGCTATGAACACTGTCGGCACCGGCGGTTATCAGTTGATCGAACTCGGCGATCTTGGCCTTGGCTTCCTGCGCCCGGGACTCGCCGAAGGCGCGACATCCCAACCGCCACAGAATCGCTACGTCGCTGGCCGGAAAGAACTTGGTGACCGGCAACAATTGGATCTCACCCACCGGCCGAGAGGCGGCTTCGGCCGCCCTCGCCAGGCGCGCGCGAATCGCGGCGAGCCCGATGGTCAACTGCGCTACCCGCTCGCTGTCCTGCATCATGGTCAGGTCATTCCATCCAAATCAGCGAAGCCAGCCGACCCGTAGGCGCACCCCGGCGGTGACTGAACAGCGCCGGGTCGGCGACGGTACAGCGCGGGTCGATGTCGATGGACCGAATGCCCACGGCATTCAGTTGCCGTGCAATTCCTGCTCGTAAATCCAGCGCCGGCGTACCTCGACTCGTGGTTGTGCGACTGCCCGGCAACCGGCCTTCGACCTCGGCGGCCATCTCCTCAGGGACTTCATAATTGGGCCCGCTGACAGCCGGCCCCAACAGGACTGAGATGTTCTCGCTGCGGGCGCCCAGCTTGAGCATGGCCTCGACCGTACGCAGCACCACCCCGTTGGCCGCCCCGACCCGTCCGGCATGGACGGCTCCGACCACGCCGGCTTGTGCGTCGGCCAGCAGCACTGGGACGCAATCTGCGGTGACGACCGCCAATGCCAACCCGGGGGTGACTGTCACCAGGGCGTCGGTGTCGTCGAACGCCCCGGTGGGGTGCGGTGCATCGACGACCTCGACGTGAGCGCCGTGAACCTGATTCATCCACACCACATGGTCATCAGCAAGCCCCATCGCCGCTGCAAGCCGCGCCCGGTTGGCCGTCACTGCGGCCGGGTCGTCGCCCACGTGGTCACCGAGGTTGAACGAGTCGTATGGCGGCGCCGATACTCCCCCGGCCCGCGTTGTGGTGACGCGTCGAATTCGAACGGTCACGTTCAGCGCCTTTCCAACCGTGAAGGGGCCTCTCCGACCGAGAAGGGTTCGGTGCGAAAAGGTCAGTGCCGCATGAAGGGCGGCACGTCGACGTCGTCGTCATCGTCACCGAAACGCGACGACCCGTTGGTGTGCACTGCTGCGGCGACCGGCTCCAGCGGTTCGAAGATCTTGGAGCTCAGGTGGCCGGCCGCTCCAGGGGCGATGGTCTGCCCGCCAGCCGCCGGGGTGGTCGGCACCTGCCCCGTTGCCTTGGCGGCCGGAGCCGTTCCGGGCGCAGCCGTGATCACGTTGCGGTTGATGCTGCTCGGGTCGAACCCGGCGGCGATCACGGTGACGCGCACCTCATCGCCGAGCGAATCGTCGATCACGGTGCCGAAGATGATGTTGGCCTCTGGGTGCGCAGCTTCCTGCACCAGCGAGGCGGCCTCGTTGATTTCGAAAAGGCCGAGGTCGCTGCCGCCGGCGATGGACATCAGCACGCCCTGGGCACCTTCCATCGAGGCCTCCAGCAGCGGCGAGTTGATCGCCATCTCGGCCGCCCGAACAGCCCGGCCCTCACCGCGCGAGGATCCGATGCCCATCAGAGCGGTGCCGGCAGCGCTCATGACGCCCTTGACGTCAGCGAAGTCGACATTGATCAGCCCGGGAGTGGTGATCAGGTCGGTGATCCCCTGCACGCCGTTGAGCAGAACCTCGTCGGCGCTGCGGAAGGCATCCATCAACGAAACACCGGCATCGCCCATCTGAAGGAGCCGGTCATTGGGGATCACGATCAGGGTGTCGCAGCTCTCGCGCAGCGCGGTGATGCCGGCCTCGGCCTGGTTTGAGCGCCGTTTGCCCTCGAAGGAGAACGGGCGGGTCACCACGCCGACGGTCAGTGCGCCGAGCTTGCGGGCGATGGTGGCCACCACCGGAGCGCCGCCGGTGCCGGTGCCGCCACCTTCGCCGGCGGTGACGAACACCATGTCGGCGCCGCGCAGCAGTTCCTCGATCTCGTCCTTGGCATCCTCAGCGGCCTTGCGGCCCACCTCCGGGTCCGCTCCGGCCCCGAGTCCCCGGGTGGAGTCACGACCCACGTCAAGCTTGACGTCGGCGTCGCTCATCAGCAGTGCCTGGGCGTCGGTGTTGATGGCGATGAACTCGACCCCCTTGAGGCCCTGTTCGATCATCCGGTTCACGGCATTGACGCCGCCGCCGCCGATTCCGACGACCTTGATGACGGCGAGGTAGTTGTGCGGGGGGGTCATCGGCGTGGTCTCCTCCATGATGGTCTCCAGGCGGGCGAAACTTCTTGATAAACCCTCAACCTCAACCAGAGGCTTAGAGTTATGTCAAGTTGTTCCGCGCAAACAGAACGGTATGGCCGTCGCACGCAGTATTTGGGAGGCGCGCCGACGTGTCGCGGGTGAAATTTTTTCCTGGCCCGATTGCTACCGCCGGGCAGCTGCCGCGATCGCGCTACTTGACCGTCGGCAGGTCGGGGCTGGATAGGTCGTAGAACCGGCCAGGCTGGGTCAGCAGTGCGCCCAGTTTCTCGGCCTTCTCCTCGGTTCGGTCGGTGGTCCCCCAGACCACGGTCCGGCCGTCGGTCAGGGTCAGCGTCACCGATGCGACCGACGGCGCGGCTATCCGGCCGACCTGCATCGCCACCTCCGGCCGCAGGGCCGTGATGACCTCCAGCGCGGCCATCGTCGGCGGATCGGTGGGGCCGGGATTGTCGACCTCGATATAGGGCAATCCAGGTGGCGGAGGCGCCGTGGCGAAGTCCACGCCGTCCCGATCGAACAGGTGGGGCCCGTCAGGGTAGTCCTTGACCACGACGGGTACCCGCTCGACGATCGTGATCCGCACCGCCGATGGGTACTCGCGCTGCACCCGGACACTGGCCACCCGCCGGATGCCGGCCACCCGGTCGGCCACCACATCGGTGTCAATCTGCAACAGCGGTGTGCCGAGCCGAATCTGCGCCGTGTCGATGACCTCCTCACGAGGCACTTCCGCGATGCCGAGGACGTCAACCGAGCGTGCCGACATCAGCGGGGTGAAATACAGGACCAGACCCAACGCCACGGTCACTACCGTCAGAACGACCAGCCAGATCAGCGTCTTGAGGCCCTTGACGCTACTGACCGCCGCAGGAGCGGCTTCTGCGGCAGCCTGGCCCCGAAGACGTCGTTTGGCTTCGCGGCGCGCTTCTTCGATGGCCATGGCCCGCTGTTGTGCCGCCCGGCGCTCGGCCCGCTCCCGGCGTGCGCGCCGCCGCGGGCCCTCGAGATCGACAGCCTCTTTGTCGGCTGCGGGGTCGCCGGGGTCGCAGCTGTCAGCGAGGTCGTCTGCCCGGCCAGCGGCGTCAGCGGGCGCCCCGAGGTCGACGTTCTGGTCGTCCTCACCCGCGTTTTCGCGCCCGTCTGTCGGTTTGGGCGGTTCCGGCGGTGTGGGCGGTTCCGGCGGTGTGGGCGGTTCCGGCGACTCGGTCACCCTCCGCTCCCCGGTTCGCGCCCGGCACGGCGCACCGCGGCGAGGATTTCCGGGCCCAGCATCGTCACATCGCCGGCTCCCATCGTCACCACCACGTCACCCGCCCGGGCCACCATCGCCACCTGCTCTGCCACCGCGGAGAAGTCCGGCACGTAGTGCACCGGCGCAGTGATGTGCTCAGCGATGGTCGCTCCGCTCACCCCCACCAGCGGCTGCTCGCGTGCGGCGTACACGTCCAGGAGGAACACCCGGTCTGCAGTGCTCAGCGCCTCGCCGAACTCCCGCGCGAAAGTCTTTGTCCTCGAATACAAGTGGGGCTGGAACACGACGATACTGCGAGCGCCGGTCATGGTGGGATGACCCGTGGCGTCCTGCTGCGCGACGGTCCGCAGCGCCGCCAGCGCGGCACGAACCTCGGTCGGGTGGTGGGCGTAGTCGTCGAAAACCCGGATCCCGCCGGCCGTGCCGACCAGTTCGAATCGGCGCCGCACCCCTTCGAACCCGGCCAGGCTATCGAGGACGGTGTCCACCGCAGCGCCGGCCTCCACGGCTGCCAGCACGGCGCCCAGCGCGTTCAGCGCCATGTGCCGGCCCGGCACCGCCAGTCGCATGGTGCGCGGATGCGCCTCTCCGGCCAGCTGGATGGTGGCCACCGCGCCCGTCCCGTGCTGCTCCCAGCCGACCAGCGCACCGGCCAGCTCCGAGCCTGCTTCCCCGGCACCGGAGCCATACCGCAACACCCGGACACCGAGGGCCGCGGAACGCTGCGCCAGCGCGGCCGCACCGGGGTCATCCACGCACGCCACCAGCGCCCCCCCAGGGCGCAACCGCTTCGCGAAAGCGTCGAAAACCTCGGTATAGGCCTCGGGGCTGCCGAAGAAGTCAAGATGGTCAGCCTCGACATTGGTCACCACGGCGACGTCAGGGGCGTACTCCAGCAACGAGCCGTCGGACTCGTCGGCCTCGGCGACGAAAGCCTCGCCACTGCCGTGGTGGGCATTGGTCCCGGCCGCGCCCAGATCCCCGCCAACAGCGAAGGACGGGTCGAAACCGCTCTGTTGTAACGCGACTATCAGCATCGAGGTGGTGGTGGTCTTGCCGTGCGTACCGGTCACCATCAAGGTGCGGTGGCCGAGCATCAACTTGGCCAGTACCGCCGGCCGCAGGATCACCGGAATTCCGCGGCGGTGGGCCTCGACCAGTTCGGGGTTGGTCTTCGGGATGGCGGCGTGGGTGGTGATCACCGCGGTCGGACCGCCGGGCAGCAGGTCGAGGTTGGCCGCGTCATGGCCGACGTTGATCAGGGCCCCCCGCGCGCGCAGGGCCACCACGCCGCGGGACTCCTTGGCATCCGACCCGGAAACCTGACCGCCCCGGTCGAGCAGGATGCGGGCGATCCCCGACATGCCGGCTCCGCCGATGCCCACCATGTGCACGCGCGCCAGCTCGGGCGGAAGTGAGTGCGTCGCACCCTGGGTCGCATTCATTTCCGGGCTCCTATCCGGGCCTGCCGCTCGACGCGCGCGACGTCCAACACGATCTCGGCGACCCGACGCGCAGCGTCGCGGTGGCCAACGCGGCCAGCCGCCGCTGTCATCGCCATCAAGCGGGCGCTGTCGGTCAATAGACCCGCCACCTCGTCGGCGACGAAGCCAGGAGTCAGATCGGCATCGGCGACCAGCATCCCGGCGCCTGCTTCCACCACCGGCAGGGCGTTGAGGCGCTGTTCGCCGTTGCCGATGGGCAGCGGGACGTAGATGGCGGGCATGCCGACGGCCGACACCTCGGCTACCGTCATCGCCCCTGAGCGACAGATCGCCACATCGGCCGCAGCGTAGGCCAGGTCCATCCGATCCAGGTAAGGCACCGCAACGTAGGGCGGATCACCAGGCCGCGGTGTCCGCAGATCCAGGGTGTTCTTGGGCCCGTGGGCGTGCAGCACAGAGATGCCGGCTGCCGCCAGGCCGGAGGCCGCGGCAGCGACGGCGCGGTTTATCGACACCGCCCCCTGCGAGCCGCCGAAGACCAAAAGAACCCGGGCGTCGTCGGCAAAACCGAAGTGGGCGCGGGCGGCGGCCCGCAGCGCTGACCGATCCAGACCGGTGATCGACGCCCGCAACGGCATCCCGACCACCTGTGCGCGGGCCAGTCCCGAATTCGGCACCGCAGCCAGAATCCGGGTCGCCGAGCGCGCTCCGAGCCGATTTGCGAGCCCGGCCCTGGCGTTGGCCTCGTGCACCACCACCGGAATGCGCCGACCGCCGCCGATCAGGCCGCCCCGTGCGGCCAGGTATGCCGGAACGGCCACGTAGCCGCCGAATCCGACGACGACGTCGGCGTGGACCTCGTCGAGCACCGCTCGGGTCTCGCGGATCGCCCGGCGCACCCGACCGGGAAGCCGGAGCAGGTCGGCGTTGGGCTTGCGCGGCAGCGGTACCGGCGTCACCAACCTCAAGTCGTAGCCCCGGCTCGGGACCAGGCGAGTCTCCAGCCCCCGGGCAGTGCCCAGCGCGGTGACGCGGACGTTCGAGTCGAGCGCGGTCAACGCGTCAGCGACGGCCATCGCCGGTTCGACGTGCCCGGCGGTGCCGCCGCCGGCGAGGACGACCGAGATCCCCGAAGCACTCACCCGTAACGCTGACCTTCCATGGGTCGGGAACGCCGCGGACGGCCGCTCCCCTGCCGCACTTGCCCGGCGTGGCCCTGCGCCCCACCGGCACGCCTCTGCTGCGAGGCGCCTCCATGATGCCCTGCCCGTCCCCGCACGCGCTGCGGCGTCCCCGCTTTGGCAACCGATGCGGCTCGTTTCGGGGCGGGCTTGGGCGTTTTCACGGCCTTGGCGGGCTTCACCGCCCTGGCGGGCTTGGCGGGCTTGGCGGGTTTGCTCGGCTTGGCGGCCGGCTCCCGGGACCGAAGCCGGTCGCGCAGTGTGTCCACCCGGCTGGGCAGGTACGGCTCGGGCAGCGGCAGACGGAGCAGACGGTTCACCCGGTCGTCGCGACCCGACCGCAGCGCGGCGACGGCCGCAGGCTCGTGGCGGGCCGCATTGGCCATGAGTCCGACCATGAACAAGGTTGTGGCCGTCGATGTTCCGCCTGCCGAAATCAGCGGCAGCTGGATACCCGTGACCGGTAGCAACCCGATCACGTAGCCGACGTTGATGCACACCTGACCGATCACCCACGTCGTGGTGGTGGCTGTGAGCAGCCGCAGAAACGGATCGACCGATCGCTTGGCAATCCGCATCCCGGTATAGGCGAAGACTCCGAACAATGCCAGCAGCCCGCAGGCGCCGACGAACCCGAGTTCCTCCCCCACGATGGCGAAGATGAAGTCGTTGTGGGCGTTGGGCAGGTAGTTCCACTTGGCCGTGCCCTGCCCCAGGCCGTCACCGAAGACGCCACCGTTGGCCAGTGCGAACTTGGCCTGCCTGGCCTGGTAACCCGCGCCCTGGGAGTCTGCACTGGGATCCAGCCACGACCGCACCCGATCGGATCGGTATCCCGCGGACACCGCGAGCACCGCACCGGCCGACAGAGCCGCAACCAAAGAGCTGATGAACACTTTCAACGGCAACCCGGCGAACCACAGCAGGGCCAGCAGAATGATGCCCAGCGACACGGTCTGCCCGAGGTCGGGCTGGGCCACGATGAGCGCCAGTGCGATCACCGCCGCCGGGATCAGCGGAACCAGCATCTCGCGCAGCGTGGCCCGTTCCATTCGCCGTGCCGCCAACAGATGCGACCCCCAGACGGCGAACGCGATCTTGGCCAGTTCGGAAGGCTGCATCGACAGACCCGCGACGACGAACCACCCACGGGTGCCATTAGCCACATGGCCGATGCCCGGGATCAGGACCATGACCAGCATCACGACCGAGGCCGCGAACGCGGGGAAGGCGGTGCGGCGCAGAAAACGTACCGGCAGCCGAAGCGCTACCCAGCAGGCAAACAACCCCAGCACTGTCCACAACACCTGCCGGGCGAAGATGGCCCACGGGGTGCCGTCCTCGTCATAGGAGTGCACGCCGGATGCGGAGAGCACCATGATCAGGCCCAGCGTGACGAGCAGTCCGGCGACTGAAACCATCAGGTGGAAGGACGTCATCGGCCGTGACAGCCAGGTCCCGAATCTGTTGAAGCGGGCGAACTTCGACTTGACGCCCTTTAAATGGGCTTCCGGATGGGCTTCGGATTCGCCCGGTTCGGCGGGACCGCCGCGCTTCATCCGGGATAGCGCACCGGCGAGAAACGCTTTCACGGCACTACCGGGATGCGGCTTGGACCGCGGCTGCGAAAACCTCGCCGCGGTCGGCATAGCCGGCGAACTGGTCGAAGGACGCTCCCGCCGGTGCCAGCAGCACCGTGTCCCCGGAACGCGCCAGTCCGGCAGCGGCAGCGACCACTTCCGTCATCACCTGCAGGCCCACACACGGTCCGGATGCGTCGATCACTCGAGTCCCATCTGTCACAACTGACTCGTTTGCCTCTTGCACCTCAGCATCCTCCCGCGTCACAACCTGGATGACCGGGACATCCGGGGCGTGTCGCGATAACGCCTTCGCCACGACCTCGCGGTCGCGGCCGATCAACACTGCCCCGACCAGGCGGTCTGCGACCCGGGCCACGGTGGCGTCGACGGATGCCCCTTTGAGCATGCCGCCGGCCACCCAGACCACCCGCGGGTAGGCCAGTATCGACGCCTCGGCGGCGTGTGGGTTGGTGGCCTTGGAATCGTCGACATAGCGGACCCCGTCGATGAGGCCAACCGATTCGGCGCGGTGACGGCCGACCCGAAACCCGGCCAGCGCCTCCGCGATCGCCCCGGCCGGAACGTCGACCGCCCGGGCCAGCGCGGCTGCGGCCAGCGCGTCCAGGACGCCAACCGGACCGGCGACGGGGATCGAGTCGACCCGGGCGAGCTCGAGTCCGCCGGGATCGTCGGTGAACGCACGGTCCACCAGCACTCCGTCGCGCACCCCGAGTTCGCCCGGGGCCGGCTCGCCGATTCGGAAGCCCACCCGCACCGGCGCTGCGGTCTGCGACAGCAGGTCGCGGGCCCGCTCATCATCCAGGCCCGCTACCGCCACCCGACCCCGTAACGCGACCGCCTTGGCCGCTGCGTAGGCCTCGAGGCTGCCATGCCAGTCCAGGTGGTCCTCGGCGACGTTGAGCACCGCGCCGGCCTCGGGCCGTAGCGACGGCGACCAGAACAGCTGGAAGCTGGAGAGCTCGACAGCGAACAGGTCAGAAGGTGTGGAGAGCACGTCGAGTACCGGCTCGCCGATGTTGCCGCACAACGCCGCGGCGCGCCTATCCGCAAGCAGCATCTGGTGCAGCATCGAGGTGGTCGTGGTTTTTCCGTTGGTCCCGGTCACAACCAACCAGCGCCTCGGCGGGCCATAGCGGCCGGTGGCGTCCAAGCGCCAGGCCAGTTCCACGTCACCCCAGATCGGAACGCCCGCTTCGGCCGCCGCGGCCAGCACCGGAGCGGTGGGCGGAAAGCCCGGGCTGGTGACCACCAGATCAAACTGGCCGATGCGGGCGACCGCGTCTGCCGGGGCGATGTGATCCCCGAGCGCCCGCGCCGCTGCAGCATCGTCGTCGCAGACCGAGATGGCCACGTCCCACGAGTCCAGTGCTGCGACGATCGCCCGGCCGGTGACCCGGGCACCGGTCACCAGGATGTGGGCCCCCGGTACCAAGGGTTCGAGCGAACCCGACGGGCTGGTCCCCGAGCGGCTAGTCGCCGATCGCACTGAGCCACTCGCCGTAGAACAGAGACACGCCGAGTCCGCAGGCGATAGCGGTGAGCAGCCAGAACCGGATGATCACCGTCGTCTCCGCCCAGCCCGCGAGTTCGAAGTGGTGATGGAACGGAGCCATCCGGAACACCCGTCGGCCTGTCGTCCGGAAGACCAGAATTTGCATCACCACCGAGGTGACCTCGGCCACGAACAAGGCTCCGAGAACGACCGCCAGCACCTCGGTCCGGCTGCAGATGGACAGCCCGGCGATGATGCCGCCCAGCGCCAGTGATCCGGTGTCGCCCATGAAAATCTTGGCCGGCGCGGCGTTCCACCACAGGAACCCGATACAGGCCCCAGCGGTGGCCGCAGCGATCAGCGCGAGGTCCAGTGGGTCGCGCACGTTGTAACAGCCCAGTCCGGGTGCGGTGGCGCAGGCGTTACGGAACTGCCAGAAGGTGATCAGCACGTAGGCGGCACTGACCATCGCCATGCTGCCGGCCGCCAGTCCGTCGAGGCCGTCGGTGAAGTTGACGGCGTTGGACCAGGCGCTGACCAAGACCACGACGAACAGTACGAACAACACCGGCGGCAAGGTGACGGTGGCGATCTCCCGCACATAGCTGAGCTGGTTGCTACCCGGGCTCAGGCCTTCGGAGTTGACGAACTGCAACACCAGTATTCCGAACAGCACGGCTGCGGCGATCTGCCCGACCGTCTTGGCGGTCTTGTTCAACCCGAGGTTGCGTGCTTGGCGGATCTTGATGACGTCATCGAGGAAGCCCACTCCGCCCAGCGCGGTGGCGAGCCCCAGAACCAACAGGCCGGAGGCCGTGGGCCCGTCGCCGTCCATGGCCAGCCCGATCAGGTGGGCGCCTAAGTACCCCGCCCAGATTCCGGCAAGGATCGCGACCCCGCCCATCGACGGCGTGCCGCGTTTGGCGTGGTGGCTGGGCGGCCCGTCCTCGCGTGTCTGGTGACCGAAGCCCTGCCTGGTGAACAGCCGGATCAGCCAGGGGGTGAGCAGAATCGACACAGCCAGCGAGACGGCCACCGCGACGATGATCAGTTTCATCGCGTCTCGTCCTCGGCTTCCAGCCCCGCCGCCGGCCGGTCGGCCACCAGTTTCTCGGCCAGCGCGCCCAGTCCGGCGGAGTTGGAAGCCTTGACCAGGACGACGTCACCGGCCGCCAACTCGGCGCGCAGCAACTCCAGGGCTGCTTCGGCATCGGGCACCAAGACAGACTCCGAGTCCCAGGATCCCTCCATGACCGCCCCGTGATGCATGGCGCTCATGGGCCTCCCAGTTCCGACGACGACAAGACGCCTGATATCTAAGCGCACCGCCAGGCGACCGATGCGGTCGTGTTCGGTAATCGAGTCCTCACCCAGTTCGGCCATTTCACCCAGGACCGCCCAGCTGCGCCGCGCCGACGAGCCAGATGGTGCGGCTCCTTCCCGGCCGGGACGGGCCATGGCCGCCAGCGCCTGCAACCCGGCCCGCATGGAGTCTGGGTTGGCGTTGTAGGCGTCATTGATCACGGTCACCCCGTCTGGCCGGGTGCGCACCTCCATCCGGTGCCGCGACGCCGGGGCAGCCACGGCCAACGCACCGGCGACCTGCTCCATGGTCGCCCCGCATTCGAGTGCCACTGCCGCCGCACACAAAGCGTTGCCGACCTGATGCTCACCGTGTACCGCCAGTTGCACGACGACCCGTTCGCTGGCGCGGCTCAGGGTGAACCGCGGCCGAGCGAGTTCGTCGAGCACGACATCCTCGGCGCGAATATCTGCGGTTCGGGCCCAAACCCGATTGCCGGCCTCCTCCCCGGCCTCGTCCCTCGCCCGCGTCGTCGGCGCGGTGCCGACAGCGACCACCCGCCCCGACGTCTGCCCCGCCATCGCGGCGACCACCGAATCATCGACATTGAGGACCACCACGCCTGAAGGTGGAACAGCCTGCACCAGTTCAGCTTTCGTCTGCGCGATCACCTCGCGCGAGCCGAACTCGCCCAGGTGTGCGGTGCCGACGTTGAGTACCACCGCGATCGAGGGCGGGGCGATTCGGGCCAATGCGGCGATGTTGCCGGGATGCCGGGCCGACATCTCCAGCACGAGGAAATCGGTATCCCTGGTCGCCCTCAGCACGGTCCAGGGGTGGCCCAGTTCGTTGTTGAACGACCCGGGCGGGGCCACCACTTCACCCAGCGGGCGCAGCACTGCCGCGATCAGGTCCTTGGTAGAGGTCTTGCCGGACGAACCGGTGATCCCGATGATTCGCAATCCGCCCGCTACCAGTTCCGCGGCGACCGCCGCCGCCAGCTTGGCCAGCGCGGCCAGGACCGCAGCGCCGGAGCCGTCGGTGTCGTACTCGAGCACCCCGGCCTGCGCGTCGGCGGCCGGGGCAGGCGGCACCACAATGGCCGGTACTCCGACCGGGCGGGCGGCGAGGACAGCGGCCGCCCCGGACCGGATGGCTGCAGCCGCGAAATCGTGGCCGTCGGATCGTGCCCCGGGCAGCGCCAGGAACAGCCCACCCGCGGTGATGGCCCGCGAGTCGAACTCCACCGTGCCGGTCACCTGCGTCGCAGCGGCCTCCGCGGGGCTGATGTCGGCCAATGTGCCCCCGACGAGCTCTGCGATCCGGGCCACCGTCAGGTCGATCATCGCGCAACCTGCATTTCCAGCGCCCGGGCCAGTTCCTCGCGGTCATCGAACGGCCGAGTCTGCCCACCGCCGGTCTGCCCGCGCTCGTGTCCCTTGCCGGCGATCACCACGACGTCACCCCGTCGGGCCCACGCGACCGCGTGCTCAATTGCCGACCTGCGGTCACCGATCTCGGCCACCTCGGGCCGGCGTCCCGACGTCCCGGCGCCGGCCAGGATGGCGGCCCGGATAGCCGCCGGGTCCTCGTCGCGGGGGTTGTCGTCGGTGACGACCACCAGATCGGCCAGTTCGGCGGCCGCCTCTCCCATCGGTCCCCGTTTGCCGGGATCGCGGTTTCCGCCGGCGCCGAACACCACCGCCAACCGTCCGCCGGGCCGACGCAACGTCTCCAGAACCGCGCGCAACGCACCCGGCTTATGGGCATAGTCGACGACGGCCAGGAAGTCCTGGCCGCGGTCCACCAGTTCCAGCCGGCCGGGGACCGAGGCGGCACGCAGGCCCGGCGACGCCTGCTCCGGAGACACCCCGACGGCGTCGAGCATCGCCAGGGCCAGCAGCGCATTGGCCACGTTGTAGCGCCCCGGCAACCGGATCCGCAATCGGTGGTGCACTCCGGCGGGATCGACGGCGGTGAATTCCTGCAAGCCTCTCTCTAAGTCACTGTCGAGGTCGACGATGTCCTGGGCCGACCAATCCGCCGGGTACCCTTCGGCGCTCACCGTCACCGCCTCGCCGGCGCGTTGAGCCATCAACCGACCCGCAGCGTCATCGACGCACACCACCGCACGCCGGGCGCACAGCGGAGAGGCCGGCTCGAACAGTCGAGCTTTGGCGTCGAAATAGGCCTCCATGGACGGATGGAAGTCGAGGTGGTCGCGGGAGAGGTTGGTGAACCCGCCCACCGCGAACCGGACGCCGTCGACACGGCCGAGTTCCAGGGCGTGGCTGGACACCTCCATCACCGCGGTGTCCACGCCGCGCTCGGCCATGACTGCCAGTAGCGCCTGCAGCGCGGGAGCCTCGGGAGTGGTCAGCGCACTCGGGGCGTCGGCGCCGGCGATCCGGACACCTACGGTGCCGATCAGCCCCGCGGTGCGGCCCGCCGCCGTCAACCCGGCCTCGATCAGATAGGTGGTGGTGGTCTTACCCGACGTCCCGGTGACCCCGAGGACGACGACACGGTCCGACGGGTGACCGTAGACGTCGGCGGCCACTTCGCCCAGCACCGATCGCGGATTGGGATGGACAAGAACCGGAATGGGCACCGGGCTGGACGCCGGGCCACCCGCGGCAGCTTCATCCGCGATCCGGCGGTCGAACAGGCGCTCGATCACCTCGGCGCCGACTGGGTCGGTAAGCACCGCGACAGCCCCCGATTTCACTGCTGCAGGGGTGAATTCAGCACCGTGCGCGACAGCACCGGGAAGGGCAGCGAAAAGGTCACCTTGCGCAGCGTCCTGGGCACGCAGGGTCACTCCTCTGACCCGCACGTCGGCAGCGCCGCCGTCAACCACGGCTGCCTGCACCCGGGCGGCCAATGCGGCGAGGGACAGACCCGGTGTGGCCCGGGGCCTCGCATTAATGGTCACCGCCGGTCACCTCCCGTACCTTGCTCGGAGGACACCCTACCGATCGGGTCAGGTGGCCTGCAGCGTCAGCGGCGGCCCGGGGTCGGCCGAGAGCGGAACATTCTCGCGTTGCAGCAGCCAGCCGGCGATGTTGTGGAACAACGGGGCCGCCGAGTGGCCGGGAGTGCCGTCGGCGTTGCGCGACGGTGCGTCCATCATCACGCCGATGACATAGCGGGGATCATCGGCGGGCGCCATCCCTGCGAAAGTGATCCAGTAGACGTCCTCGTAGTAACAACCGCAGGCCGGATTGATCTGCTGGGCCGTGCCGGTCTTGCCGGCTATCTGATACCCGTCCACTCCGGCCGCCGGGCCGGTGCCCTGCTGCACACCGGTCGGGTCCCGCTGGACGACGGCACGGAATATGGTGCGCAGGGTTCGCGCGGTCCCTTCGTTGACGACTTGGATGCCGGCTGGACGTTCCTCCTCAGTGCGGGTGCCGTCCGGGGCGATGGTGGCCTTGACGATCCGCGGCGGAATGCGGACGCCGTCATTGGCGATCGCCTGATACATCCCGGTCATCTGAAGCAGGGTCATCGAAAGCCCCTGCCCGATAGGCAGATTGGAGAACGTACTGCCTGACCACTGATCGATCGGCGGGACGATGCCGGCACTCTCCCCGGGGAGTCCGACGTTGGTCCGCTGGCCCAGGCCGAACTTTCCGAGCATCTCGTAATACCGCTCCGGTCCGATCCGCTGCGCCAGCATGAGGGTGCCGACGTTGGACGACTTTCCGAATACGCCGGTGGTCGTGTACGGCATGACGCCGTGCCCCCACGCGTCGCGGACGTTGACCCCGCCCATGTTGATGGAACCCGGCACCGAGAGCACCTCGTCGGGGTTGGTCAAGTCGTATTCGATAGCTGCGGCGGCGGTGACGATCTTGTTGACCGAACCCGGTTCGAACGGGGATGAAACGGGCAGGTTGCCGATCTGGCGGTTCTCCTGCCGGCCGATGTCCTGAGACGGGTCGAAAGTGTTGTCGTTGGACATCGCCAGGACTTCGCCGGTCTTGGCGTCGAGCACCACCGCCGAGACATTCTTGGCGCCGGAGGCGTCCTTGGCCTGCTGTACCTGCTGCTGGACGTAGTACTGGATGTCGTCGTCGATGGTGAGTTGGACGGTCGAGCCGTTCACCGCCTGGTGCCGGTTGCGGTAGCTACCCGGGATCACCACCCCGTCGGAGCCGCGGTCATAGGTCACCGATCCGTCGGAGCCGGCCAGCATGGAGTCCATCGTCTCCTCCAGGCCGAGCAGTCCGTGGCCGTCCCAATCGATGCCGCCGACCACGTTGGCGGCCAGCGATCCGCCGGGATACTGCCGAATGTCCTGGCGCTCAGCGCCGACCTCCGGGGACTTCTTAGTGATCGCATCGGCGATGACCGGGTCGACAGCGCGGGCCAGGTAGACGAAGGTCTCGTTGCTGCGCAGCTTCTTGAGCACGGTGGCGTAGTCAGGCCGATCGCCGAGTTTCGCCGAGACGTCTCTGGCGATCTCCACCAACCGCTGGTCCGGGTCCGGAGCCTCCGGCGACTTCTGCCGAGCCTCGACTAGCTGACGCCGGACCTTGGCGGGCTGGAAGGTCAGTGCGCGCGCCTCGGTGGTGAAGGCGAGCTTGTCGAAGTTGCGGTCGACGATGGCACCCCGCACCGCCTTCTCCACGTCGGTGACCTTGAGTTGGCTGGCGGCCTGCTCCCGAAGGCCCGCCGCCCGCGGCACTTGCAGGCTGAACAATTGGGCCGCGGCCACCGCCAGCGCGATACCGATGACGACGTTGCCCACGCGGTAGCGGTAGACGAAGGAAGAACTGGCCGAGCCGGTTTCGGTCGCGACCCGAGTTCGGCGGGCCGTGGCCGGACGCCCTTGGCCCCCTCCTTCGCCCCGGCTGTCCGCTCCGCCCCGAATCACCGGACCACTCCACCTGGCTGGACGACGCCGCCTGGCTGGACGACGCCGCCTGGCTGGGGTGCCCCGGCCGGCTGGGGTACCCCGCCGACGGTCACCGGCTCGAGCACCAGCCCCGCAGGCCCTGCCACGCCGGGTGAGGCGCTACCGCCGGCGCCGTGCGAATCCTGCTCGCCCAGCACCGGCGGAACCCCTGGTACCGACGGAATAACGGTCGGAACCAGGACCGGAGGCTCAAGCCCGGGCTGAGCAGCTGCTGACGGTACCGGCACAGGCACTGCACCCGGCGGTGCCGGAACAACTGGAACAGCCCTGGTCGGTACCTCCGCGGCGGCTCCCGGCTTCGGCTTGGCCGCCACCGGCGGTGCCCCGTTCGGCGGAACCGACAGATTCTCGTCAGGCAGCTTGGTGTTCAACGGCGGCGGCGGTGCGCCCTCGGCAGGCTTCGGCTGGCCGACAACAACCCAGTTTCCGACCGGGTCCAGAACGAGGTGTGCGGTGTCCCGTGACGGGATCATGCCCAGGTTGCGTGCGGCGTCGGCAAGGGCTGGAGCGGATTCCGCCTCCAGCACATCACGCTCGAGGGCTTCCTTCTGCTCGGCCAGGGCATCGTTGAGAGCCCGGGCATTGCCGAGTTGGTAGGACCGCTGCGCGGCATCGGTGGACAGCCACAAGGTGATGGCCAGGCCGATGGCCAGCGCGGCGATGACCAGCACGACAAAGGGAATCCTGGCCAGCAACGCCTGGGGCCGAAGGTCCAACCCGGCCAGCCGGGCAATCAGCCTCTCGCGCAACCTCTCTCGTAATGGGCGACGAATAACTTTAGGCGCCTTGGCCTTTCGCGCCTTCGCCCGGGCCTTGGCCTGGTCGGCGGTCTTGGCTCGCGACGGGCGCGCGACCGGTCGCGCCATCGGCGCGGTCTGCGGACCCTGGTGCGCGCCGCGCGCCTCACGCGGCCGCCGCGCCTGGACTCCGTTGCGGGGCCTGCCGCCACGAACCTGGCGGGCAGGGCTGACCTTCTTCGACTCAACCTTCATCAGCTGCACTCCCCGCGCTCGGCCCTTGAACACTCGCGATGCGTTCGATCGCCCGCAGTCGCACTGGTGCGCTTCGCGGGTTTCGCTCTATCTCAGCGTCATCGGCACGCTCGGCACCCCGCGTGACCGGGACGAACTCCGGCCCGTACCCGGGCAATTCAACGGGCAGTCCCTCCGGTGTGCGCGACGCCGTCGCCGCAGCGAACGCAGTCTTGACGATGCGATCCTCAAGCGACTGGTAGGCCATCACGACGATCCGCCCGCCCGGGCGCAGCGCGGCAAGCGCCCCAGGGATCGCGGCGGTGAGCGAGTCCAACTCCGCGTTGACAGCGACGCGCAACGCCTGGAAGGTCCGCTTCGCGGGGTGTCCCCCGGTGCGCCGGGCCGGCGCCGGGATCGCGTCATAAATCGTTTCGACCAATTCTCCGGTGCGGGAGTACGGCGCGCGCGCCCGTCTCTCGACGATGAAGCCGGCCACCCGGGAAGCGAACTTCTCCTCACCGAAACGGCGCAGGATGTCGGTCAGTTCGCGTCGACCGTAGGTGTTCAGAATCAGTGCGGCGGTCAGGGGCGAATCGGGATCCATCCGCATGTCGAGGGGTGCGTCCTGAGCGTAGGAAAAGCCCCGCTCGGGCCGGTCGAGTTGCATCGAGGAGACACCGAGATCGAAGAGCGCTCCGTTGACCGAACCCGTGGACGCGAGTCCGGCGTCATGGAGGGCTTCGGTGATGGCGTCGTAGCGGTTACGCACCAGGACGACCCGGTCGCGGAACTGCTCAAGCCGTCGCCGGGCGATCTCCATCGCGCCCGGATCCCGATCCATGCCGATCAGCCGCAAACCCGGAAACTCCGTGAGGAACCGCTCGGCGTGGCCGCCGGCACCCAGCGTCGCATCGAGGAGAACCGCTCCCGACCCGTCGGAGGACGAGCGAGTCAGCGCGGGTTCGAGGAGCTCGACGCAGCGGTCCAGCAGCACGGGAATATGTCCGTGGCCTTTGGCGGGGCTGTCGCTGGACGTATCGTCGAATTGAGCCACGAAACCACCTCCGGGTTGGTGGGGCGTCACCGGTGCACCGAGGTCCCTGTCCGATACGAACCTGGCGTTGGGGAAGTACGCCAGGGTCGGTTCGGGCAGAGGCCACGATGCACGGGCACGCGGCTTCGTCGCGGATTCAGATGATGTCGCTAAGTGACTCATCGCTCGCCGCAGAGAAGTTCTCTTCGTGGGTCTGCTGGTAGTCCTGCCAGGCCTGGGCGTCCCAGATCTCCAGGAAGTCGACCGCTCCGATCACAACGCAGTCCTTGGACAGGTTGGCGTAGCGCCGGTGGTCGGCCGACAGCGTGACGCGGCCCTGAGCGTCCGGATGCTGCTCGTCGGTGCCGGCCGCCAGGTTGCGCAGGAAAGCCCGCGCCTCCGGGTTGCTGCGCGACGTCGCCGCGGCCCGGCGCGCCAACTGTTCGAACTGCGTACGCGGGTAGACGGCCAGGCTGTGGTCCTGACTCTTGGTGACCATCAACCCCCCTGCCAGTGCGTCGCGAAACTTGGCGGGCAGTGTCAGCCGCCCCTTGTCGTCCAACTTGGGCGTGTAGGTGCCGAGAAACATGCTCTGCACCTCCTACCGCTTACTACTGCTCCCAGCGGTATCACCCGCCAGCCGCCACGATACCCCACAATCCCCCACTTTGCTCCACCTTGACACCGAATCGCTGCGACTGTCCCCCACTGAACGCCCATCAGGGCCGCTGAGCGGCCGATAGGACGTCCCCGACCACCCGACGCAACGGTCGTCAGCACCGGGAATGCCCAGTTCAACGGCTCTTATCAGGGAGCACCGGCGCGAGTGGGGAATTGTGGGGCTTCACTGAGCCGAAGGCCCGAATCCGGCCGAACGAAGGCGCCTGCTCCCCGGAACGCCGCCGATCGACCCCCCGACGCGTCGCGGTCTGATAACTGTTGTTGGTAGAGCCAGAAACACAGCACCTGATTCCCAACAACACCTGATTCGAGGATGAGGCCATGAGCCTGTATGCAGTGGTCAACCCGGCAACCGGCGACGTGGTACGCGAGTACCCGACGGCAACCGACGCACAGATGGAGGAGGCACTGGCTTCGGCGTCGGCGGCCTACAGGACATGGTCGAAGGACTGGACACCCGCCCGTCGCGCCGACCTCGTCCGCCGGGTCGCGGCCCTGCACACCGAGCGGCGACAGGAACTGGCCGAGATCATCAACCGCGAAATGGGAAAGCCGGTCGAGCAGGCGCTCGGCGAGGTGGACTTCAGCGCAGGGATCTACGAGTACTACGCCGACCACGCCGAGCGGTTCCTCGCCGACGAGCCGATCGAACTGCTCGACGGCACCGGCAGCGCAGTGATTCGCCGGCGACCGGTCGGGGTGCTGCTGGGCATCATGCCGTGGAATTACCCCTACTACCAGGTGGCCCGCTTCGCCGGACCCAACCTGGTACTCGGCAACACGATCGTGCTCAAGCACGCACCACAGTGCCCGGAGTCCGCCGCGGCAATCCAGCAGATCTTCGACGACGCCGGTTTCCCCAGCGGGGCATACGTCAACGTCTATGCCACTAACGAGCAGATCGCCGCAGCCATCGCCGACCCCCGCGTGCAGGGCGTGTCGTTGACCGGTTCGGAGCGCGCCGGGGCGGCGGTGGCCGAGATCGCGGGCCGCAATCTCAAGAAGGTCGTTCTCGAACTGGGCGGGTCGGATCCGTTCATCCTGCTCAGCACTGATGATCTCGATGCCACCGTCGATGCCGCGGTCGCGGGCCGGTTCGAGAACACCGGCCAGGCGTGTAACGCCGCCAAGCGTTTCATCGTCGCCGCCGACCTCTACGACGATTTCCTGGACAAGTTCACCAAGAAGGTGCTCGAGACCGCGGGCGGACTGGCACCGCTGTCCTCAGCGTCGGCCGCCAAGAACCTCGGCGAGCAGGTCGATCGTGCGGTCGCCGACGGAGCCACCCTGATCTCGCAGGGTGAGCGCAAGGGTGCGTTCTTCCCGGCCGGAGTGTTGACGGGTGTGTCCCCGGCATCGGCCACCTACCGGGAGGAACTCTTCGGTCCGGTGGCCATGGTGTTCAAGGTGAACTCCGAAGACGAGGCGGTGGAGTTGGCCAACGACATCCCGTTCGGCCTGGGCTCCTATGTGTTCACCACCGACGCCGAACAGGCCAAACGGGTGGCCGAGGCGATCGACGCCGGGATGGTGTTCATCAACGCTGTCGGCGCCGAAGGGGTCGAACTTCCGTTCGGCGGGGTGAAGCGATCCGGCTTCGGCCGTGAACTCGGCCGCTACGGGATCGACGAGTTCGTCAACAAGAAGCTGATCCGGACCGGGTAAGGCGCCCCGACCGGACAGGACCGGGTGGGCCCGGATGAGGCAGGGCCCACCCGCGGTAGCATTCGGCCCCGCGGGAGCATCCGCTGAGAAAAGAAAAGGGGCAGCCGGTGGCTGCCCCGAGGAGTCAGGTTGATTCAACCGTCGAAACGTCGACGGAAGCGATCCTCCATGCGACTGGTGAACGAACCGCTGGACCCCTTCCCACGTCGCGGGTTGCCGCGTCCCGTGCGGGCATTGCGCTCACGCGGACCTGCCTGGGGCGGTCCGGTGATCGCAAAGACCACACCGACGAACATGCCGACGAAACCGAGTACCGACAGGACCGGGAAGCCACCGATCATCGTGGCCTTTATCGCAACGCCTGCAACCAGCATTCCCAGCCCGAGCAGAAACAGCCCGGCGCCCTGCAGTCGCCGACGAGTCGAGGTGGCCCGTAAGTGTCCCCCACGAACGCTGGACGCGAACTTGGGGTCTTCGGCGTATAGAGCGCTCTCGATCTGATCGAGCATCCGCTGCTCATGATCGGAGAGTGGCATCCTTCCCCTCCTAACGCCGTCGGGACCTGTGGCGGATAGAGCCATGATACGAGGCTTCGGTGCCCGGTACCACCCAGTTCGCTCTACCCAATTTTCGAGCGTCGATCAGGCGGTATGGCAGTGTCCGGCGGTGGGGTTCCATAATGGCCTCGTGGCGACCTTCTTGATCGATCTGTCGCCCGATGACATGCGTCGCCGCCTCAATGACGCCCTGGCCGTGTACATCGACGCCATGAACTACCCCCGGGGCACCGAGCGCCAGCGGGCACCGATGTGGCGGGAACACACCAGCCGGCGTGGCTGGACCGCGGTGGCCGCGGTGGAAGTCCCAGGCCCGCAGAGCGTGCTTCCCGACAGCGACTCTCCTGATGAAGACCAACTTGCGACTGCACCCATATTGGGCGTTGCCTACGGCTACCGCGGGGCTCCCGACCAGTGGTGGCAGCAGCAGGTCGTGACGGGACTGCGCCGGGTGGTCTTTCCGCGCGACGAGATCACGCGCCTGATGAGCGACTACTTCGAGCTGACCGAAATCCATATCCACCCACAGGCCCAGGGCCGCGGGTTGGGTGAGGCGCTGGCGCGACGGCTGTTAACCCGCCGGACTGAGTCCCGGGTCCTGCTGTCAACGCCGGAAACATACGGTGAGGCCAACCGGGCCTGGAGGTTGTACCGCCGGCTTGGTTTTACTGACATCCTGCGGGGCTATCACTTCGCCGGCGACCCGCGGGCCTTCGCGATCCTGGGTCGAAGCCTCCCCCTTTAGGGCGAGTCTGGCACGATACCCCCGTGCGCTCCCAACGATCTCGGCCGCGATCCTCGCGCGTCCGTAGGCGGGTGCTGTCGCTGCTGCTGTTGTTCGTGGCGCCACTCGCGGCAGGCTGCCTGCGGGTCAACGCCTCGATCACGGTCTCGACGAATGACCAGGTCTCCGGCACTATCGTCGCTGCTTCGAAACCGCGCGACGACAAGGATCAGGGACCTCAATTCGAGGAGAACCTGCCGTTCGCCGACAAGGTCGCCGTTTCGCGGTACGACTCGGACGGGTACGTCGGCTCACAGGCATCCTTCTCCGACCTGACCTTCGCCGAACTGCCGCAGTTGGCCGACCTCAGCCGCGACGCCACCGGCGTGGACATCTCGCTGCGCCGGGCTGGGAACGCGGTGATCCTGGAGGGCCGTGTCGACCTCACCAACGTGACCGATCCGGACGCTGATATCGAGTTCAGCGCTGCTTTCCCGGGGGATGTGACCTCGACCAACGGCGATCAGATCGACACCGGAGTCGTCCGGTGGCGGCTCAAGCCGGGAGTCGTGAGCACCCTGAGCGCCCAAGCCAGCTATACCGACCCGAGCACGAGGTCTTTCACTACCGCGGCTACCTGGCTGGGGGTGACGGCCTTGCTGGCCGCCGGCATGATCGGTTTTCTTGCCTGGCGTGACCGCGACCGGTCATCACCGCGATTCGTGGGTGCCGAACAGGACGAGGGGGCAGGGCGCTGAATGCCGACGTCGGGCTCAATGCCGAAGTGACAGCACCATCGGCTGCCGATCTCGCCCGCGGCGTCACCGATCAACTCCGGGTCTACCTGTCCGATCGCCGTGCCGGTGCGACCTACATCGGCACCGAATACGACGGGCTGATCGCCGTTCTCGAGGACTTCGTCCTCCGCGGCGGCAAACGGCTGCGCCCGGCTTTCGCCTACTGGGGCTACCGGGCGGTGACCGCCGGACCCAACGACCCAGTAGGCGAGGAGATTCTGCGGTTGTTCGCCGCTTTGGAGTTGTTGCACGCCTGCGCCCTGGTACATGACGACGTCATCGACGACTCCGCCACCCGCCGTGGAATGCCCACCGCTCATGTGCATTTCGCCGACCTGCACCGAAATCGCGCCTGGCTGGGATCATCGGAGCAGTTCGGCCGCTCGGCGGCGATCCTGCTCGGCGACCTCTCGCTGGTCTGGGCCGACGACATCGTCGCCGGGGTGGGGCTGTCGGCAGAAGGCTGCCGCCGCGTGCGACGGGTCTGGTCAGACATCCGCACCGAGGTGCTCGGTGGACAGTACCTCGACATCGTCGCCGAATGCAGCGGCGCGAATTCGATTGCCTCGGCCATGAACGTCAACACCTACAAGACGGCGTCCTACACGGTGTCGCGGCCGCTGCAGCTCGGTGCTGCGGCAGCAGCCGACCGCCCCGATATCCAGGCCGCCTTCCACGGGTTGGGCAACGACATCGGGGTGGCCTTCCAACTGCGCGACGACGTCCTCGGGGTCTTCGGCGACCCGGCCGTCACGGGCAAGCCGTCGGGGGACGACCTGCGATCCGGCAAACGCACGGTGCTGTTGGCCGAGGCCGTCGACCGTGCCGAACGCTCCGATCCGGCGGCTGCAGAACTGCTTCGGTCCTCGGTGGGAACCGAACTGAGCGATCGTCAGGTGCAGGAACTCTGCGACGTGATCGTCTCGGTGGGAGCACTGGCCGCCGTCGAAGACCGCATCAGCGTCCTTACCCGTCGCGCACTCACCGCCCTGGACACCGCACCGATCAACGCGCCGGCCAAAGCGGGGCTTGCCGAACTTGCCGGGCTGGCGGCCCACCGGTCGGCATAAGAGATGACCGCGGCACGAACCACCATCCTGACCCGTTTGGTCGAGTTCACCCGATCCGAAGAGGGCCGGCCGGCGCTGCTGGGGTTTCTGGGCGCGGTCTTGATCACAGTCGGCGGCCTGGGCGCCGGGAGCACCCGGCAGCACGATCCGGTGCTGGAATCGGCGGCGCTGTCCTGGCTGCGGTTCGGTCACGGGCTGGTGATCTCGTCATTGCTGCTGTGGACCGGCGTCATCGTCATGCTGGTCGCCTGGCTGTGGCTCGGCCGGCGGATTGTCGAGGGCAGGCCGGACAGCGAGTTCGCGATGATCGCCACCACGGGGTTCTGGCTTGCTCCCCTGTTGCTCAGCGTCCCACTGTTCAGCCGCGACACCTACTCGTACCTGGCTCAGGGCGCGCTTCTACGCGATGGCTTCGATCCTTACGTCGTGGGGCCGATTGAAAATCCGAACATCCTGCTGGACAACGTGAGTTCGATCTGGACCACCACTACGGCCCCGTACGGACCCGCGTTCATCCTGGTGGCGAAATTCGTCACGATGGTCGTCGGCGACAATCTCGTGGCGGGCACCATGCTGTTCCGGCTGTGCATGTTGCCCGGGCTGGTCCTATTGGTCTGGGCCGCACCGCGGATCGCCCGCCATGTCGGCGCCAGCGGCCCGGTGGCGTTGTGGATCTGCGCGCTCAACCCGCTGGTGATCATCCACCTCATGGGCGGGGTGCACAACGAGATGCTCATGGTGGGGCTGATGATGGCCGGCATTGCGCTGACCTTCGCCCGACACCACATCGCCGGTGCCGCCCTGATCGCGGTGGCGGTCGCCGTGAAGGCAACTGCGGGACTGGCGTTGCCGTTCATGGTGTGGGTGTGGATGCGGCATCTCTCGGGAAGTCGGCTGAAGGCTTTCCTGACCGCCTCAGCGACATCGGTGGCCACCTTCATCGCGGTGTTCGCACTGCTGTCCTGGTCGGCCGGAGTCGGCCTCGGGTGGCTGACGGCGCTGGCCGGCTCGGTGAAGATCATCAACTGGCTCACCATTCCCACGGCGACGGCCAACCTGATCAGCACCGTCGGCGGGTGGTTCGGGACGGTCAACTTCTATGCGGTCCTCGAGGTCACCCGACTCATCGGTGCCGGCATCATCCTGGTGTCGTTACCCGTGCTGTGGTGGCGATTCCGGCACACCGACCGCGAGGCGCTGCAGGGCATTTTCCGAGCGATGGTGGTGGTGGTGCTGTTCGTTCCGGCTGCACTGCCGTGGTACTACACCTGGCCGCTGGCAGTGGTGTCCGCGCTGGCCCAGTCGCGCTCCGCAATCGCGCTGGTCGCCGGCTTCTCGACATGGATCATGGTGATCTTCAAACCGGACGGATCACACGGCATGTACTCGTGGCTGCACGTGCTGCTGGCAACGGCATGCGCTGTGGCGGCGTGGTACTGGCTGCACAGCGAGGAACCTCGTCGTTCGCCCGGCAGACACCGGGGCGCAGACCTCAGTACGCCCCCGCAGGCAGCTCAGTAAGCCATAGCCTGCGCCCGCCTGAGCACCTCACGGGCCTGGTGAGCGTGCAGGGCGTCGATTGGACGTGCGTTTGCGGTCTGCTCACGCACGCGATCGCGCGTCAAAGTCAGCGACGGATCAGGGGTGAAGAGCCAGCGCAGGATCTCGCTGTCGCGGTACCCACCGTCGCGCAGTACCGCCATCAGGCCCGGTAGTGACTTCACCACACCAGCGGCTCCCCGACCGGTCTGGGTGAAAAACACTTTCGGTATGACCCTGATCCCGTTGCGGCGAACAGCGATCAGGTGCCCGTCCCGCAATTGCTGATGCACCTTGGTGACCGGGATGCCCAGCAGCTCGGCCACTGTCGGCAGGTCGTAGACCGGCTCCTCGGGGTCGAGTACGTCATCGCCGGCCGGAATGCTGCTCACGCCCGCCAGTCTAGGCCCGGAGCACTCCGGGTCCGGACCTTAGGATGAATCGGTGACCTCGGACCGACTCGTCGGAACGCTGCTCGACGACCGGTATCGCGTGGAGGCCCGGATCGCCAGCGGCGGGATGTCGACCGTGTACCGCGGACTGGACACTCGACTCGACCGCCCGGTCGCGCTGAAAGTGATGGAGGCCCGCTTCGCCGGCGACAGCCAGTTCCTGACCCGTTTCCAGCGCGAGGCGCGGGCCATCGCCCGGCTGAAGGACCCCGGCCTGGTCGCCATCTACGACCAGGGCCACGACGGCAGTCGGCCGTTTCTGGTGATGGAGTTGATCGAGGGCGGGACGCTGCGCGAACTGCTGCGCGAACGCGGGCCGATGCCGCCACATGCGGTGGTGGCGGTGCTACGCCCGGTGCTCAGCGGTCTGGGGGTCGCCCATCAGGCCGGTCTGGTGCATCGCGACGTGAAACCCGAGAACGTGTTGATCTCCGACGACGGCGAGGTGAAACTCGTCGACTTCGGCTTGGTGCGGGCCATCGCCGAGGCGGGAATCACGTCCACGAGCGTCATCCTCGGCACCGCTGCGTACCTCTCTCCAGAACAGGTCGCCGGCACCCCGACCGGGCCGCGCAGCGACGTCTATTCCGCTGGCATCATGGCCTTCGAACTACTCACCGGCACAACGCCTTTCCAGGGCGACAATGCCCTGGCGGTGGCCAGCCAGCGGTTGGATCGCGAAGTGCCGCCCCCGAGCACGATCATCGACGGGGTACCGCCGCAGTTCGACCACTTCATTGCCCAGGCAACCGCGATCGACCCCACCGGACGCTTCGAAGACGCGCTCGACATGGCCGCCGAACTCGACGTCATCGCCGACGAACTGGTCCTGCCGAAATTCCGGGTCCCTGCGCCGAAGAACTCGGCCCAGCACGCCGCGGCGACCGCCCTCCTCCAACGGGTCGCCCAACCGAACTCCCCACCCGGCCGGCAACAGACCCGGCAGTTCACCCCCACTCCGGGCTACTCCGAGGACCGTGTCACCGATGCCGTTGCGGACGAGGCCGACGAAGACCCGGAATTTCCACGGCAGTTCGCCGGTATCGACATCGACGACTTCGTCTACGCACGGCTACGCGCCCGCCGGATGGTGGTCTTCTGGGTGCTGGCCGTGTTGGTGCTCACCGGATTGGTGGGCGTCGCGGCGTGGACGGTAGGCCTCAACTTCCCGGGCCTAATCGGCCCCTGACAGTTGCGAGCGCCGCTGACCGGTCAGTCCCGCAGCATCTCCGCAACCAGGAATGCCAACTCCAGGCTCTGCTGAGTGTTCAGCCGGGGATCGCAGGCGGTCTCATAACGGCCGCCCAGGTCGGTGTCAGAGATGTCCTGCGCCCCGCCGAGGCATTCGGTGACGTTTTCTCCGGTGATCTCGACATGGATACCGCCGGGGTGGGTGCCCAGGGCCCGGTGCACTTCGAAGAAGCCCTGCACCTCGTCGACGATGCGGTCGAAGTGACGGGTCTTGTAGCCGGTGGACGACTCATGGGTGTTGCCGTGCATGGGATCGCACTGCCAGATCACCTGGTGGCCGGTGGCCTGCACCTTCTCGATTATCGGCGGCAGCAGGTCGCGCACTTTGTGGTTGCCCAGCCGGCTGATCAGGGTCAATCGTCCCGGTTTGTTGTGCGGGTCCAGCCGTTCGACGTACTCCACCGCCAGTTCCGGTGTCATCGTCGGGCCGATCTTCACCCCGATCGGGTTGGCGATCACCTCGGCGAAGGCGATGTGGGCGCCGTCGAGTTGTCGGGTGCGCTCGCCGATCCAGACGTAGTGGGCCGACAGGTCGTAGAGCTTGGGTTCGCCGAACTGGTCGGAAAGCCGGAGCATCGCTCGCTCGTAGTCCAGAACCAGGGCTTCGTGGCTGGCGTAGATCTCGGCGGTGTCGAGGTTGCGGTCGTTGACCCCGCAGGCCTCCATGAAACGCATGCCGCGGTCGATCTCGCTGGCCAGAGCCTCATAGCGGGCACCGGCCGGCGAGGTGCGGACGAACTCCCGGTTCCAGTCATGCACGAGATGCAGGGAGGCCAGACCCGACGACGTGAGGGCCCGCACCAGATTCATCGCCGCGCTGGCGTTGGCGTAGGCGCGAACCAATCGTGACGGGTCATGGTCGCGAATCAGCGGGTCGGGGGCGAATCCGTTGACCATGTCGCCGCGGTAGGACTTGAGCCCCAGGGCGTCGATATCCGATGAGCGGGGTTTGGCGTACTGGCCGGCGATCCGGGCCACCTTCACCACCGGCAGGCTGGCGCCGTAGGTCAGCACCACTGCCATCTGCAGCAAGGTTCGGATATTGGCCCGGATATGGGGTTCGGTGTTGTCGGCGAACGTCTCGGCGCAGTCGCCCCCCTGGAGCAGGAAAGCTTCGCCACGGGCCACCGCCGCCAGCTGGTCAGAGAGCTTCTCGACCTCCGAGGCCACCGTGACCGGCGGAACACTCTCCAGCACCGTGCGCATCGCTTTGGCCTGGGCACCGTCCCAGCTGGGCTGTTGGGCGGCCGGTTTGGCCAGGGCAGAGTCCAGCCGCGCACGCAGATCGGTCGGCAGCGGCGGCAGTGCCGGCAGCTGGTCGATCGGCACGTCAACGGTCCAGTTCACCGGTCCATCGTAGCCGGGCTCGGCGCACCCTTCGCACAGGCGAGACCAGGGCTAGTGGCGACGACCCGTCATTCCCGAGCCGCGAAACTCGGTTCCGAGCCGCCCATCATCAGCGAATATCGGCGCAGATTGTGCCGCGCATCCACCAAGGCGTCATGGGTGTCGCGCGGGCGAGGTGGCATACGGGGGCAGCCAAGGTCTTCCCACACCTGACGCAACTCCCGGGTGAAACGGGGGATCTGTGGCGGCAGGCTGGTCATCGGCCCCCAGAGTTGGCACAGCGCGACGTGATCGTAGGCGCCCACCCACGCCCACAGCTCGATTGGCTCCGGACCGTCGATCCCGAGGAAAGCCTCGAGATCCTCGCGAATCTGGCGGCGTGAGCGCCACAGCGGCGAGGCAGGCGACGGCAGCTTGGGCAGCACATGCGTCCGGACCCACCTGCCCGCCGAGCGCGGGTCGAACTCGGCGGAGACGGCGTAGAACTCGCGGCCGTCCTCGGCCGCCACCCCGATCGAGATCAGGTCGATGATCCTGCCGTTGTCGATGAACTCGGTGTCGTAGAAATACCGCACGGCCGCGCTCCTAGTTTCCGGTTGCCGAGGGGTGGAGCTGCCCTTGGGGTGAGGGCGCCGGGGCCGCGTGGATCTGCTTGTCGAGTTCCGCGTTGACCTCGTCGTCGCTGGGGAACCGCGGTTCACCCGCGATGACATGCTGCAACCACAGATTCGCCTGAACGAACGGCCGACGGACATAGCGCTCCCGTTCCAGGGAGCGATGCATCTTGCGGGGCTTGTCCTGGTAGTGCCAGCGGGCCCAGGGCGAGTGCGGACGGGCCAGCCGAATGGCGCCGATCACCAGCAACGGGGTGAAGAACATACCGAGCAGCCCAGTCCACAGCTTGCCTTTGAGCAGCACCAATACCGCCAATGCCAGGTTCAGCACAGCCAGCAGGATCACGGCGATCCTGGCAGACATCGAATCGGCGTGATGCCAGCCGGCGACCTCGAACATCGACAGCGGGTTGAATCCGAGCACCAGGAGCCCGGCCACCGCCGCTGCGACGAAGACGGCGTCGACCGAGGTACGGCCGTCCTGCGACCAGTACACGTCCTGTAAGTGCAGGATGAGAGCGAATTCGTCGAGCACCAGAGCTGCGCCGATGCCGAAGAAGATGGCTGCCGCTGTGAACTGGCCATTGGTGCCCTCCGAAGCCATGGTCACCATGGCCACCCCGGAGATCAGCACCAGGATCACGCCGAACACGGCGTGGTGAATGTGTAGGCCACCGCCTCCATTCCCCGAGCCGTCGGACCCCGACTTATCCGAGACCGAGATGTTGTGCGGTTGCCACCATTTGCGGGGGCCCGTCTGGTCTGCCGTCGCCCGGATGTAACGGGTGATCGTCCGGGTGACGAAAAACGTGAGGATAAAGGCGATCAGGCACCACAGCAGAGGCACCCGTCCGGGTGCCACCAGAAGATCGAGGCGTCCGCCGACGTGCGCTGCGTGTGGCATGGGTTGGGAATTTACCCAATCCGCGAAATCCTGGTCCCGGTTAAGCCAGATAGGGTAGTGAACGTCATGAGCAGGGATTCCAGCACCAGCCGTACGGCCATCGTGGCATGGCGGATAGTCCAGGTGCTCATCATCGCCGCGATGATCAAGGCCTGCTGGCAACTGTTCGGCCACATTCCGTACCGGATCGACGTCGACGTCTACCGGATGGGCGGGCAAGCCTGGTTGCAGGACCGGCCCTTGTACGCCGACGGCGCGACGTTCCACACCCGTATCGGCCTTGACCTGCCGTTCACCTATCCCCCACTGGCGGCAATAGCGTTCAGCCCGCTGGCGTTGGTTCCCTTTCCGGTGGCGAGCGTTGCCATCACGGTGACGACGCTGATCCTTCTGCTCGTGTCGGTGTGGCTGGTGCTGAACGCCCTGCAGGTTGCCGACGGCGGCCGACGCTGGTGGCTGACGGCGGGCATAGTGGCCCTGTCGGTGCTGACCCTGGAGCCGATCCAGGCCAACTTCGCCTTCGGCCAGATCAACGTGGTGCTGATGACCCTCGTGATCGCCGACTGCATGCCGCGCCGCACGCCGTGGCCGCGCGGGGCACTGCTCGGACTGGCCATCGCCTTGAAACTCACGCCAGCAGTGTTTCTCCTGTACTTCGTGCTGCGTCGGGACGGGCGCGCGACTCTGACCGCCGCTGCGTCGTTCATCCTCGCCAGCCTGCTCGGTTGCGCACTGGCGTGGCGGGACTCCCTGGAGTACTGGATGCACACAATCAGACAGATCGACCGGATCGGCGCCGCCACTTTGAACACCAACCAGAACATCGCCGGCGCGGTGGCCCGCTTGGGCTTGGGCGAAACTGGGCAGTTCGTGTGGTGGACCGTGGCCTGTTTCGCCGTGCTGGGGCTGACCGTGTGGGCGGTGCGGAGGGTTCTGGCGGCCGGTGAGCAGGCGCTAGCGGTGATATGTGTGGCGTTGTTCGGGCTGGTGGTCTCGCCGGTGTCGTGGTCGCATCACTGGGTGTGGGTTGTGCCGACCGTCATCGTGACCACCGTGCTGGCCTACCGCCGGCGGAACCCGGCACTTGCCGTGGTGAGCGCCGCGGGAATCGCCCTGATGGTATGGACGCCGATCTACCTGCTGCCCGAACACCACGAGGATGCGGCGTCGTGGTGGCGCCAGTTGTTCGGAATGTCCTACGTCTGGTGGGCGGTCGCGGTCATCGCCGTCGCCGGCCTGACTGTGACGACTCCGACAGCTATCCGGCCGCGGTCTCCGGGATCCGCGCCGGCGGCTGGCCTCCCGCTCCCGGCTTGACGTCGGACCCCGGAACACCCTTCTTGAGGCTCGCGGCGTAGACGTCGACGTATTCCTGGCCGGAGAGATTCATCAACTCGTACATGACCTCGTCGATAACGGCGCGCTCGATGAACCGGTTACCGGCCAACCCCTCGAACCGGGAGAAGTCCATCGGCTTGCCGAAGCGCACCGTCACGCGCCCGAAGTGCCACATCTTGGAACCCGGCGGGTTGACGACGTCGGTTCCGATCATCGCGACCGGAATAACCGGGACGCCGGTCTCCAGCGACAGCCGGGCCAGCCCGCTCTTGCCCTTGTACAGCCGGCCGTCCGGCGAGCGGGTGCCCTCCGGGTACATCCCGAGCAGCTTGCCGTCGCCCAGAATGCGCTGCGCGGTGTCCAGCGCGGCTTGGGCGGCGTCGGCGTTGGTGCGGTCGATCGGTACCTGGCCGGAAACGCTGTAGAACCACTTGGTCAACCAGCCCTTGAGGCCCTTGCCGGTGAAGTACTCCGACTTGGCCAGGAACGTGATGCGCCGACGGACCACGAGCGGAAGGTAGAAGCTGTCCGCCACGGCAAGGTGATTACTGGCCAGAATCGCCGGCCCGTTGCGTGGAACGTATTCCAGCCCTTCAACTTTCGGACGACCGAGAAAAGCCAGCAACGGACCCATGAAGATGTACTTGAACAAGTAGTACCACATGGAATCCTCCCTCGGTGGCCGACCATCGAACGGCCCGTTCACCTTTACGTTAGGGCAACTTTACCCAGCCGATGTTGCCGGGACTACACAAGCAACACCGTTCACGGCCAATCCTCAGCACTCTTCCCGCCAGCGTCGACATCACCCTTCATCACCCTTCATCGTTATCGGTCTCGATGACGATCGGAATGGGTTGGTAACGGCTTCCGTTGTTCGCAGCCGACCCCGGTTCATCCGGCGACCCCGGTTCGTCCGTCGATGCCGTTTCCGGGCCGGTCTGGGCCGCCGCAGCCGCTGGGTCGGCGACCAGGGTGCGGAGCAGCGCCATGACTGTCACACTGTGCTCGGCGAGGACGGTCAGCAGCGGGTGCTGTTCGCCGTTTGCCAGTGCGGCCAACGCACAGACCGGACACCACACCTGCTGGCAGGCCCCCGGACTGCGCAGCGTATCGGCGGTTACCGCCGCCGCGGCCGCACTCACCAGTGGATCGATGCGGTCGAGAATGGTCTGCATCAGCGCCCGCAGTTCGGGGCCGATCTCGGGATGGCCTGGAGAGGTCACGCTGGCCACACCTCCGGGTTGGGTCGGAATCGAACCGTCAGTTCACTGCCTCGCAGCGAGGCGTCGGTGACGACACACCGGCGCAGCACCGAGGCCAACCGCACCCGCCGTCGCAATCCAGCAACACCGATGATCAAGTCGTCACCAGATCTCCCCAGGCTGAGCGCCCCTGGATCAAGTTGTGGCAGCTCCAGCCGCAACCGATAGACCGCCTCCAGTCCGGAGCCGCATTCCCGGTCGACGACCGGCCGAAGCGGCGCCGGCGGGGCAGAGCCGTCCCGCAACCGGGCCTCGTCGAGCAGTTGGCCCAGGGCCTTGGGACCGATCGGCTCCGCGGCCAGATGAGGAGTCAGCACCAGTGCAATATCGCCCGTCGACCCCGCCAGATCCTCCAGCACCGACTGTTGCTCGGCGATCCGCGCCGAGTACCAGTCGAAGGCGGGATGTTCCGGGAGATTGCCGTACTCGTAGGAATCATCCTGAAAAAGAACCTGATTGACGATCAGTTCGGCCACCTGCACACCCATCAGGGCCAGCGACCCGAGCGTGCGTTTCGCCTCGGCGGCGACTACCCGCTCCGGAGTGAGCACCAAGTGTGCGCTCACCCGTTCGGAGTCGGCCAGCAATGCGGAAAGCGATTCGACACCGGCGCTGAGCGCCTCCACCAGCGCGACCGTGGCAGCGGTGCGGATGTCGGCGACCGTCGTCCCCAGCCGGCGGTGCCGTGGCCAACACCGCTCCACGTACTCGGCGAAGGCAGCGGGCAGGGTCAGCATCCGCAGAGCGTCGGCGGTAGAAGCACAGTCGACCACGACGTAGTCCCAGCGTCCCGAGTCGGCGAGTTGGGCCACCGTCTGCAGGCCGAGTACCTCCTGGATGCCTGGCAGGGCGGAAAGTTCCTCCGGTGCAAGGCCTTTGAGATCCGAAGCCGGGAACTGCGCGGCCAGCACCGGTGCGGCCGCTCGCCACGCCGGCTCCAGCAAGGCCAGTGTGTCCAACGCCAGCGCATCCAGATGGCCGCCCCCGGTGTCGCCGCCGCGTTCCTCGGTGAAGACCCGCACCGGATCGGTTGATCCGGTGGGCTCCACCGGTATGCCGAGGACGTCTCCCAGCGAATGGGCCTGGTCGGTCGATACCGCCAGCACCCGTTGCCCGCGGAGAGCGGCGCGTACCGCGGTGGCCGATGCCAAGGTCGATTTGCCGACGCCGCCCTTGCCGACGAAGAAGCTGATCCGCACGTCAGGCCTCGACTCGTTTCTTCAAATCGGTAAGCGCGGTACCGGTTACCCGACGCTCCGCCTTCCGTTTGAGCAGGCCGATCATCGGGATCGCCAGGTTCACCGACAATTCGTAGGTGACCTCGGTCCCACCCCCGCTCGGGGTGAGGGTGTAGCTGCCGTCCAAAGCCGTGATCAGGGAACTGGACTCTAGCGACCACCGTACCGAGTTTCGGTCGGCCGGCCAGTCGTACCGCAGCACCATGGTGTCCTTCAGCGCCGAGGTTTCGAGCACCATTCTGGCGAGCAGCGGATACCCCTCGGGATCTGTTTCCAGGACTTCAGCCCGGGTGTACTCCGAAACCCACTCCGGATAGGAGGCAATATCGGCGATGACGGCCATCACCGTGCGCGGGTCCGCATCGACGTAGATCGTCTGCGCCGTCCTGTCCGCCACTCTTGCCGCTTCCCCGTGTACTTTCCCCGTGCATTTCCCTGACCGGCCCGTTTCGCGCCGAATATAAAACCGTACCCTCCCGCACGCGCCGGGGTCGCGCCGATGTCAAGCGCCAACGTCAGGGTGCCCACGTCAGAGGCCTGGGACCTCAGAGGCTGGGTCTCAGAGTCTGGGTCTTAGAGTCTGGGTCTTAGAGTCTGGGTCTTAGAGTCTGGATCTTAGAGTGTGGGCGCCACGCCCACCGGCCGAGTGGCCTCCAACCGGCTCTTGACTTCGAAAGCCATCCGCTTGCCCGCCACACGGCGCTGATGAGTCATCTTGGCAGCGTTGGTCTTCACAACTTCCCCCGACGGCTCCGCGTGCAGAAAGTAATGCAGCACGACACCGTCGAGCACCGGTTCCAGCCAAATCTCCATGGTGCCCGTCAGCGGACCGGCGACGGCCCAGCGCATACCCTTCTCGGCGCGGTCCTCCACGACGGTGAGGGCCAGGTCGGGGAACCAGCGCCGCCAAGCGTCGCGGTTCGACACCTCGCGCCCCACCGCCGCTGGATCGGCAGCCACGAACGTCTCGTCGGCGATCTGGATGGTGTGCACGCCGACTAGCTTCACATACCGCTGGACGTCAGGGAGACCGGGGAGTTGCCCGCAGCAGGTCGGCCAGCCTGGCGGTATGGGTGGCCCAGGTCCAGTCGTGGACGATCCAGCGCCGGCCGGCCTCGCCCATCCGGCGCGCGCGTTGAGGGTCGGCGAGCAGCTCGGAGACGGCGTCGGCAATCTGGGTGAGTGACCGGCCGTCGACCACCCGCCCGGTCTCGCCGTCAACAACGGTCTCCGGGGCACCGCCGGAACGGCCGGCTACCACAGGCACGCCTGTCGCCGAGGCCTCTAGGAACACGATCCCCAGGCCTTCCACGTCGAGGCCGTAGCCGCGGGTACGGCACGGCATGGCGAAAACGTCGCCCATCGCGTAGTGGGCCGGCAGTTCTTCACCCGGCACACCGGAGGTGAATACGACGTCGTCGACTACCCCGCAACTCTCGGCGAGCTGGTGGAGCGTTTCCGCGTGCGGGCCGCCGCCAACAATGGCCAGCGCTGCGCCGTCAACTCGCCGCCGGATCTCCGGGAAAGCCCTGATCAGCATGTCCTGCCCCTTGCGTGGCACCAGTCGCGACACACACACCACCAGCGGTCTCTCACCGAGGCCGTAGCGGGCCCGCAACTGCGCCCGAGCCTCCGGGTCGGGGCGGAAGCGGTCGGTGTCCACGCCGGGCGGCAGGTGCTCCAGCCGCGCCCGCGGCCCGAACGCCGAGGCGAACCGGCCCCGGGTGTAACGGCTGACGTAGGTGATGACGTCGGCACCCTCGCCGATGCGCCGGAGCGCCGAACGGGCGACCGGCAACATCGACCAGCCCACCTCGTGTCCATGGGTGCAGGCCAGCACCCGAGTGGCCCCGGCGTCGCGGGCCCGCGGGGCGAGTAGCGCCAATGGGGCGGCCGCGCCGAACCACACGGTCTCGATGCCGTGCTCGACTATCAGGCGACGCATCCGGTGATCGACGCCCGGTTCCGGAAGCATGAGCGTGCCGGGATGCCGCACGATCGGCATCGGGGCGGTCCGGTCGTAATCGTCGGCGCCCTTCCACTGCGGGGCGTAAACGATCAGTTCGTGCTCGCCTGCAGCGACCAGGCGCGTCGCGAACTGTTCGAGGTAGGACTGGATGCCGCCACGGCGGGGCGGAAAGTCGTTGGTGACCAGAAGAACCCTTGTCATTGCCTCGGATACGCTAGCCGGTCAACCAGCGCTCCCACTGGGTTTGCAGTCGGTTCAGGTCGACCCCGAGCGCCTGGCGGACCGCGGCGGCCAGATCGCCGTGGCCAGGGCCGCAGGCCGCCACGTACAAGCGGCGCAAGCCGTCCACGCCGTAGGTATCCGCAACGAATCGGGTGAACCACCAGGCCCTGTCGTAACCGACGGACCGCTCCGCGCCGGCCGCATCGAGCTCGGCGTCGCTGGGCAACTCGGGGCTGGCCGCGGGAGTCCCAACCGTGGGAAGCGAAAGCGGAGCCGACGGCCGGGCGACGAAGTCGGCGGTACCCTCGGTCAGCCAACGGGGGGCGTCCAGAGCGGTGTCAACCCGGGCGGCAAGATGAAAGAGCTCGTGCGTGAGGACGATGCGCAAGGCCGAGTCGCTCATGCCCGCAGCTCCGGGGGCCAGGACGATCCGCTGACCGACAGCCCGACGGTTGTCGAGGTCGACGCTGTCCGCAACGGCAACGGCGGCGATATCCGACCACTGCCGGTTGGGATCAAGCTGCGCCTCGGCAGCGAACTGAGCAGGCGAACCGGTCGCCACGACGACGATCTCGGCAGGCCAGTCAGCGGCCCAGAAGGCGTCTACCGCGTCGACGGCGTCAGCGACGTCCCCATCGACACGAGTCAGCAGGGCTTCGGAGCGGGCGTCGCCGAGGTTGACCAGTCGTACGTGGTGGCGGTCATGGCGACCGGCAAGGAAAAGCAATGCAGCCGCCAACTCGGCGATGAGCAGCAAGGCCACAAGGCCCGGACGGAGAGCCCGTCGCGAAACAGGCTCAGCAGCGTCCAGAGACGGGTTCGGTACCGACGGACATGTACTCAGTACCGACGAACTCGCACTCAGTACCGACGAACGTTGTAGATAGGTGCGTTGTTGACCGGGACCACGGCAACGGGAACACCGTAGGTCGAAGCGTGCACCATCATGCCGTCGCCGACATACATCCCGACGTGCGAGGCGTCACCGTAATAAGTAATGACATCACCGGGCTGCATCGAATCCATCGACACCGGCTGCCCGCCTGCCGCCAGAGCCTGGCTGGAGTGCGGCAGGAAGATGCCGGCCTGCTGGAACGACCACATCACCAGGCCGGAGCAGTCGAATGCGCCCGGGCCGGAGCCACCCCAGACATAGGGATCGCCCAGCCGGGTCAGGGCCGCCTGCACAGCGGTGGAACCGGCGGCGCCTCCACCGAAACTCGGGGTCGGCACGGCCGCTGCGAGTGTGGCGATGTCACTACCCGGCACCTCTGCAGGGGGTGCTTCCGGGGCTGCTTCGGGAGCAGCGGCCGGCAGCGCCAATGGCGGCGGTGCGGGCGGGGCGGCAAGCGCGGCACGCTGGGTGGGAGTCAGCGCCAGGTAACGCGCTTTGACGGCTGCGATCTGAATCAGCAGCTGAGACTGCTTGCTCTGGAGGTCAGCCCGGACGGCAGCGGCAGCATCGGCGGCAGCCTTTGCCTCGGCAGCAGACTTGGCTGACGCGCCTTCGGCAACAAGAGCCACCTCACTGGCGTGGCGGAAGGCCTGCATCTGGGCCGACATCTCGGTCCCCATCACACGCTGTACGGACATCTTGTCGATCAGGCCCTGGGGCGACGCCGCGGTGAGGATCGCGTTCATACCGTCGGTGCGGCCGCCCATATATACCGACGCCGCCAGCCTGTCGACCGCGCCCTGGTAGTCGGCGAGCTGGGTTTTCGCCGATTCCAAAGCAGTCATGTCGTCAACGTGCTTGTGATCGGCGGCCGCCTGCGCCTGGACCTTCTGGCTCAGGTCGAGTTCTGCTGAGTGCATGCTCTCGGTCAGCTGCTCGGCCTGGCGCGACAACTCATTAAGCTTCGCCAGCGCGTCCTCGGCCGGGTCGGCGACGGCAGCGGAGTTCCAGATGCTTGCGAGGATTGCGAACCCCACGGTCGCACCCACTACTGGTTTAGAAGCAAACCTCAAGATCACAAATCCTTTGACTGAGCCCGACTTACGTCCTTGATGTGCCTTAGGTCTCGGATAGGTTACGAAACGGCAACGGCTTTGTCCAACGCTCGGGCAGAACTTTCTGAGCATACTTTCGCCCCGTTGGCCTCAGCAAATCAGCGCTGGTCCAGCACCCAGCGAAGTCGCATCGCAAAGCTAATTCGACGCGTTAACTCGCCAACCCGGGATCCCCGGCGCGACGCACCGGAACAAGGCGCAATCGCGGCGCGAGACCGGCTTCGGCGAGCACTTCGAGCGCCACGCGCTCGTCGTTCAGCAGCGTCTCCGGCACCCCGAGCAACACACTGACCACACAATCGCGACAACCGGGGCCCCGCACTGCGCACTCGTCGCAATCGATGACCACGGGTTCACCCGTTTCGAGGGGATCTCCGGAGAGATGGTCGCGGGGATCTCCGGGCGGATCTTCCGGAAAGTCGCAATCTGGCCCGTTTCTCCCGTTTCTCGTGTCGCCCGTCGCGCTCATTGTCGCCGTCCTATCTGGGCTGCCCGTCTCTCAGGGCTGCCCGTCTCTCGGGGCTGCCCGTCTCTCAGGGCTGCCCATGCCGGTGAGTACTGACTCGCACCATAAGTGCGCCCACCGACACGTTTCGGCCGCGCCTACTGCGGACTTGTCGGTATCGGTGCTTACCGTCGATCACTGTGGCCGGATCCCACACTGATCTGCAGCTGAGCTTCGCCGACGTCGGGCTCGGCGGTTCCAATCTCGCCGACCTCGGGCTCGGCGGCGCTGAAGCCTCCCTGCGGGAGACGACGTTCGTCGTGGTCGACCTCGAGACCACCGGCGGTCGGGCCAAGCCCGCCGCGGACGGCAGTCGTGATGCGATTACCGAGATCGGGGCGGTCAAGGTGCGCGGCGGCGAGGTTCTCGGCGAATTCGCCACCCTCGTCGACCCCCAAAGAGCCATCCCGCCGCAGATCGTCGAACTGACCGGGATCACCACCGCCATGGTGCGCGACGCCCCGACGATCACGTCGGTGCTGCCGATGTTCCTGGAATTCGCTCATGGCGCAGTACTTGTCGCGCACAACGCCGGCTTCGACATCGGGTTCCTCAAAGCCGCCGCCGAACAGTGCGGTATCGCCTGGCCGAGGCCGCCGGTGCTCTGCACCGTCCGGCTCGCGCGCCGGGCGCTCAGCCGCGAGGAGGCACCCAGCGTGCGGCTGGCCGCCCTCGCGCGCTTGGTCGGCGCAGCCACCACCCCAACCCACCGTGCCCTCGACGACGCCCGCGCAACCGTCGACGTCCTTCATGCCCTGATCGCGCGGGTGGGAAATCAGGGTGTCTCTACCTATAGCGACCTGAAGTCGCTCCTGCCGGGGGTGTCCAACGCCCAGCGCAGCAAGCGGGTGCTGGCGCAGGGGCTGCCGCATCGGCCCGGCGTCTATCTATTCCGCGGACCGGGTGCCGAGGTGCTCTACATCGGAACCGCGAGCGACCTACGCCGACGGGTGCTGCAGTACTTCACCGGCGCCGACCCCCGCGGGCGCATGAAGGAAATGGTCGGGCTGGCCGAGGCGATCGACCATGTCGAGTGCGCTCACGCCCTGGAAGCGGGCGTGCGCGAACTCCGACTGCTGGCCGCGCACGCTCCTCCGTACAACCGCCGCTCGCGCTTTCCGCAGCGCTGGTGGTGGGTGGTGCTCACCGACGAGGCATTCCCCCGATTGGTGGCGGTCCGCACCCCTCGCCAGGACCGGGCCGTCGGCCCCTTCCGGTCCCGCGGTGACGCACTGGACACCGCCGGCTTGATCGCCCGGTTCACCGGGCTGCGAACCTGTACCACCCGGATCGGCCGTAATGCCCAGCACGGGCCGGCCTGCCCGCAGCGGGAGGTCGCGCCGTGTCCGGCCGTCCACGGGGTGTCGGCCGCGGACTACGCGATCGCCCCCCTGCGGGCGGCCGAATTGATCGACGGCCACGCAGACACAGCACTGGCGGCCGCCGTCGAGCGGGTTGGCGAATTAGCTTCCCGCACGCATTACGAAAGCGCCGCCCGGCTGCGCGACCTCATCGCCGACAGCGTGGAGGTGCTCTGGCGCGCCCAACGATTACGCGCCCTGGCCCTGGTCGCCGAACTGGTGGCCGCCGCCCCGGACGGCGCCGGCGGCTGGCAGTTGGCTGTCGTGCGCCACGGACAACTGGCTGCCGCGGGCTGCGCGCGCCGAGGGGTACCACCGATGCCGGTGGTCGAAGCGCTGCGCAGTGCCGCTCAGGTTGTGTTGCCGCAGGCCGCCCCACTGGGCGGCGCGCTGGTCGAGGAGACCTCGCTCATCGCGCGCTGGCTATCCCAGCCCGGCGTCCGCATCGTCTGCGCCACCGAAGGTTTGGCCTCGCCGTTGAATGCCGCCGGCCGGTGGCTGACCTGGGCGTCCACGGCACACTCGGCGCGGTACGCGGCGTCAGAGTTTCTGGGTGAACGCTACCCAGCGGTCGAGCAGACGTTCGGCCGCTCCGGAGTCGATAGCCTCGGCGGCACGCCGCAGGCCGTCCTCCCAGGACGGCAGCCATTCGGCGTGGCTGGATAACCCGGCGTGGGCGACCATGGCACCGGCCGCATTGAGGATTACTGCGTCACGCACCGCACCGGTGGCCCCGGCGAACACGCTGCGCGCTTCGGCGGCATTGGTCTCCGCGTCCCCGCCGACCAGTTCAGCGAGCTGCGCGCGAGGGAACCCGAACCCGAGCGGATCGAAGGTCAACTTGTCGATGGTGCCCGCCTGTACCCGCCAGATCGTGCTGGTGGTCGTGGTGGTGAGCTCATCGAGGCCGTCATCCCCGTGCACCACCAGAACACTGGCCCGCCGTGCGGCGAACACACCGGCCATCACCTCGGCCAGATCACCGAAGGCACAACCGATCAGACCAGCCCGCGGCGACGCCGGGTTCGTCAGCGGCCCCATGAGGTTGAACACCGTGGGAACACCGATCTCCCGACGCGGCGGCCCCGCGTAGCGGTACGACGGGTGGAATACCGGAGCAAAACAGAACCCGATGCCGACCTCAGCGACGCAGCGGGCCACCTCCTGCGGTCCGAGTTCAATCCGCAACCCAAGCGCTTCGAGCATGTCAGCGCCACCACTGCGCGATGAGGCCGCCCGGTTTCCGTGCTTGACCACCGGTATCCCCGCAGCGGCGACCACAACAGCAGCCATAGTCGACAGGTTGACCGTTTGTGCGCCGTCGCCGCCGGTACCCACCACGTCGACCGTCTCGGTCCCGATAACGTCGGTTGGCACTCGGCGGGCGAAGCGCAGCATCGTGTCGGCCAGTTCACGCACCTCGGCTGACGTCGGGCATTTCATCTTCATCGACACGCCGAAGGCGGCGATCTGAGCCGGCGTCGCGGCACCGGCCATGATCTGCCCCATCGCCCAGGCCGCCTGCCCCGGCACAAGTTCGCGACCGGCCGTCAAACGGCCCAGGACCTGCGGCCATGTCGGCTCGGGAATTGACTCGGAAGGCATGGTGGTCACGGCCCGATCGTCGCACAAACCCGCCCCCCGGTAAGGCGCCCAGCGCTCCGGTAGGGGGCTCGTGAAACTTTCTTGTGACCAATTCGGCCCCTGCGCGCACCTGAACAACTACAAAGCGTCATACTTCTCTCTGTGACGAGCGCTGTAGGTACCTCAGGAACTGCGATCACGTCGCGCGTGCATTCGCTGAACCGACCCAACATGGTCAGTGTCGGCACCATCGTGTGGCTTTCCAGCGAGCTCATGTTCTTCGCTGGATTGTTTGCGATGTACTTCACCGCGCGCGCCCATTCCGGCGGGAGCTGGCCTCCCCCGCCCACGGAACTGAACCTCTACCAGGCGGTTCCGGTGACCCTGGTGCTGATCGCGTCGTCGTTCACCTGCCAGATGGGCGTTTTCGCCGCCGAGCGCGGCGACGTCTTCGGTCTGCGCCGGTGGTACACGATCACCTTCCTGATGGGCCTGTTCTTCGTCCTCGGCCAGGTCTACGAGTACTACCACCTGGTGACGCACGGCACGACGATCTCCAGCAGCGCCTACGGCAGCGTTTTCTACCTCGCGACCGGGTTCCACGGCCTGCACGTCACCGGCGGTCTGATCGCGTTCGTGCTGCTCCTCCTCCGAACGCGCATGAGTAAGTTCACCCCCGCCCAGGCGACCGCGTCGATTGTCGTGTCCTACTACTGGCACTTCGTCGACATCGTCTGGATCGCCCTGTTCGCCACTATCTACTTCATCCGTTGATGAGCGATCCACTCGATCCATTGATGAGAAGGGGTTCGATGCACACCATTGGGTCTGCCAAGCGCGCCAAGTCGCGTAGGCGCCTGCATCGCCGGCTGACCGGGGCCGTCCTGCTAATCCTCGGCCTGGGCTTCGCCGGAATCCTGGCCGCCACACTGACACCGCGCCCCCAGGTCGCGGTCGCCGACCAGTCACACTCGGCGTTGCTACGCACCGGAAAAGAGTTGTACGACACGGCCTGCATCACCTGTCACGGCGCAAACCTGCAGGGTGTAGCCGGCCGGGGGCCCAGCCTGGTAGGCGTCGGTGACGCCGCGGTGTTCTTCCAGGTCAACACCGGCCGCATGCCTGCCATGCGCGGCGAGGCGCAGGCTCCGCGCAAGGAACCCATCTTCGACCTGGCCCAGACCGATGCGCTCGGCGCCTACGTCCAGAGCATGGGTGGTGGCCCCGAGGCGCCTCGCGACGCCAACGGGCAGATCGCCGACCAGTCCCTGATGGGCAACAACGTCGCGCGCGGCGGCGACCTGTTCCGGCTCAACTGCGCCTCTTGCCACAACTTCACCGGCCGTGGCGGCGCGCTCTCCTCGGGCAAGTACGCACCCGGTCTTGATCCGGCCACACCCGCACAGATCTACACCGCCATGCTGACCGGACCGCAGAACATGCCGAAGTTCTCCGACCGGCAGCTCTCGCCGGAGGAAAAGAAGGACATCATCGCCTACGTCCGCTCGTCGTCTCAAACGATGAACCCGGGCGGCTACGGCCTCGGCGGCTTCGGCCCCGGGCCGGAGGGTATGGCGATCTTCGTCGTCGGAATGGTGGCCGCGATCGCGGTCGCGCTGTGGATCGGGGCAAGGGCATGAGCGAACACAACGAAGATCGACTCGACCACATGTCAACCGAGGAGCTCTCCGCGCTCGGCGGTCAGCTCGACGGCGTAGACACTATTTTCAAAGAGGAGCGCTGGCCGATCGCCGGCACGCGGGCCGAGAAGCGATCGGAGCGCCTGGTGGCGTTCTGGCTGCTGTTCGGCGGCCTCATGGGACTTCTGCTACTGGTGGTCTTCATCTTCTGGCCGTGGGAGTACAAGCCCTACGGGGTCAAGGGCAACCTCCTTTATTCCTGGGCAACTCCGATGTACGGCATCACCTTCGGGCTGTCCATCCTCGCCATCGGCATTGGCGCAGTGCTATTCCAGAAACGGTTCATCCCTGAGGAGATCTCCATCCAGGATCGCCATGACGGCGCCTCCTCCGAATTGGACCGCAAAACCTCAGCCGCCACCCTGATCGATGCTTTTGAGGGTTCAACCATCAAGCGCCGCAAGATGATCGGGGTGGCAGCCGGCATCGGCCTGGGAGCATTCGGCGTCGGCACGTTGGTGGCCGGTATCGGCGGCCTCATCAAGAATCCGTGGAAGCCGGTCGTCCCGACCGCCGACGGTCTGAAGGCCGTGCTGTGGACCTCGGACTGGACGCCACGGTACAAGGGCGAGACCATCTACCTTGGCCGGGCTACCGGCCGGCCGGGTGACTCACCCTTCACCAAGATGCGCCCGGAAGACATCGACGCAGGCGGCATGGAGACGGTGTTCCCCTGGCGTGAAGAGGACGGCGACGGTACGACGGTCGAGTCCCACGAGAGACTGCTGACGGTCGCGATGGGTGTTCGCAACCCAGTCATGCTGATCAGGATCAAGCCGGTCGACATGTCCCGGGTGGTCAAGCGCCAGGGCCAGGAGAACTTCAACTTCGGCGAACTGTTCGCCTACACCAAAGTCTGCTCGCACCTGGGCTGCCCTTCGTCACTGTATGAACAGCAGACCTACCGCATCCTGTGCCCATGCCACCAGTCGCAGTTCGACGCCCTGCACTTCGCAAAGCCGATATTCGGGCCGGCTGCACGGGCATTGGCGCAGCTTCCCATCACCATTGACGAAGAGGGCTACTTGGTAGCCAACGGCGACTTCATCGAACCCGTCGGACCGGCATTCTGGGAGCGCAAGTCATGAGCATGAGCACCGCTGATCGCATCGACAAAGCAGCCGACAACATCGATTCGCGGTATCACCCTTCGGCGGCCCTACGGCGTCAGCTGAACAAGGTGTTCCCCACTCACTGGTCATTCCTGCTGGGTGAGATCGCGATGTACAGCTTCATCGTGCTGCTCCTCACCGGCGTGTACCTGACGTTGTTCTTCGACCCCTCGATGACTGAGGTGACCTACAACGGCATCTACCAGCCGCTGCGGGGCATCCAGATGTCGCGGGCCTACGAGACCGCGCTGAACATCAGCTTCGACGTGCGCGGCGGTATGTTCGTCCGGCAGGTCCACCACTGGGCGGCGCTGCTGTTCGCAGCCTCGATCCTGGTGCACATGTGCCGGATCTTCTTCACCGGAGCGTTCCGCCGACCTCGCGAAGCCAACTGGATGATCGGCTCGCTGCTGCTCATCCTGGCGATGTTCGAAGGCTTCTTCGGCTACTCGTTGCCGGACGACCTGCTCTCGGGCACCGGCATCCGCGCCGCCTTCTCAGGGATCACCCTGGGTATCCCGCTGATCGGTACCTGGTTGCACTGGGCGATGTTTGGCGGCGATTTCCCGGGAAACATCATCATCCCGAGGTTCTACGCGGTGCACATCCTGGTGTTCCCTGGGATCATGCTGGCCCTGATCGGCATGCACCTCGCTTTGGTGTGGTTTCAGAAGCACACCCAGTTCCCCGGCCCCGGGCGCACCGAGACCAACGTCGTCGGCGTCCGGGTCATGCCGGTGTTCGCGGTCAAGTCCGGTGCCTTCTTCGCGATGGTGGTCGGCATCCTCGGGCTGATGGGCGGGCTTCTGCAGATCAACCCAATCTGGCAACTAGGACCCTATAAGCCATCGCAGGTGTCGGCCGGCTCACAGCCCGACTTCTACATGATGTGGACTGACGGGCTGATCCGCCTGTTCCCACCATGGGACATCTACATCGGCGACCACACCATCCCAGCGGCCTTCTGGGTGGCGGTGATCTTGGGCGTGGTGCTCGGGCTGATGACCATCTACCCGTTCCTCGAAAAGAAGTTCTCCGGGGATGACGCGCACCACAACCTGCTTCAACGACCGCGTGACGTGCCAGTCCGGACCGGGATCGGCGCAATGGCCATCGCGTTCTATCTGGTACTCACCTTCAGTTGCCTGAATGACCTCATCGCGTTCAAGTTCCACGTTTCACTGAATGCGACGACCTGGTTCGGGCGCATCGGGCTGCTGGTCATTCCACCTCTGGTGTTCTTCATCGCCTACCGGTGGGCAGTCGGCCTGCAGCGCAGCGACCGGGACGTCCTGGAGCACGGCATCGAGACCGGCATCATCAAGCGGTTGCCGCACGGTGCCTACATCGAGCTGCATCAGCCGCTCGGACCGGTCGACGATCACGGCCATCCCATTCCGCTGGAGTACGAGGGGGCTGCCTTGCCCAAGCGGATGAACAAGCTGGGTGCGGCCGGCAAGCCGGGACACGGCAGCTTCCTCAGTGCCGACCCCGCCAGCGAAGATGCGGCGCTCAACGAGGCATCGCATGTCTCAGAGCACCGTGCACTCACCGCCCTCAAGGAGTACCAGGACGACGAGCCCGATCACTAGGGCTCCCAGTCACAGAGAAGGCCCCAGCCGCTCGGCTGGGGCCTTCTCTGTCTCCAGTGGATGTCGCCCCCGGCGGGTGGCGACTCGTGCCGCGCACATGCCACTCCCCTACCCCGCAGCCGGCACAGGATTGGGGGTGCGTGGCGAGCACCGCGCCAGCGGATGAATCACCGAGTCTGCGTACCGATCACCGAGTCTGCGTACCGACCGCGAATTCGGCCGCACCGACCATCTGGAGACAGCCTCGATGAACCAGTCCCGATTCAGCGATGCGGAAACCGCAGTAGAGACCGCTACGCGGCCGCTTCCTCGACAGCCTCACCCAACTGGCGCTGAAAAAACACCAACACCGCCGGCATAGCCACGGTGATCACGCCGGCCACACCGAATACCGCCCAGGCGGCCGTCGTGCTGTAGGTGGCGAGCAGGTAGGTCGCGGTGCTGACAGCGACGAGCGCCAAACCGATCACCGCAACCAGGGAAACCGTGCCGCGCAGCCACAAACGCTGCAACACAGTGGCATCGATCCGCTTGTCGGCCGGCGACGCCTCCGGCGACTGCCGCTCGTATGGGTCTACCGACGTTCCGAAAACCCGGAGCTTCTCGGTCCGAGGCTCCACTCGCTGGACGGGCGCAGCAACCGGCTCACTCTTTTCGACCTCGCCGGCAGTTGCGGTCCGCCTTGCCCGTAGCAGCAAGGGAATGGCACCCAGGAGAATTAACGCCGAAACCGCAATGATGCTGTACAGCACCCATGCCGTGTGCCCTGACTCGGCTTCTCCTCGATGTTGTCCGCGGCCGAGGTCGATCAGCGCCAGCAGTTCGATCACGCTGATCGCAATCAGGGCCAGCCAGATAGCGCCACAGGCGCCGACCAGAATCCGGTCCACCGTCTCGGGCGGCCGCCCGTCTCGCGCCTCATGCATTCCCGTCGGAGTCATCAGCAGCTCGTCTGAGCGCCGTTGTTCTGGTTCGATGACAGCACCGTCCCGTCGTTAGTGGTTATGGAGCAGTTCAGCCGGCTCACCAAGAACAGGCTGGAAGCTTGAACAGAGCCGACATCGGACTGCGAAATCGGCGTGACCGTCAGCGACCACGGAATGTAAACATTGCGCTGGGTGCGGCGACGACCGGAGGCGTCGACATAGGTCACCGTGATGATGTCACCGGGAGCCTTCGTGCCGGTCACGGTGTAGGTCACCTGGCGCGGACCCGGCGGCGGGGGCGCAGCCGTCGTAGTAGCCGGAGGTGGCTCCTCGGTGGTCGTCACCGGCGGCGGTGGCTCTTCAGTCGTCACCGGCGGCGGTGGAGGAGGCTCTGGGGTCACAGTTACCGTCTCCGGTGGCGGCTGAGGCGGGGGTGGCTCCTCGCTTGGCGGCGGGG
>JAGQTV010000115.1 GCA_020438845.1 Mycobacterium sp.
CACGCAGCGCCTCAGCCATCTCCACCGTCGAGACCGCACCCACCAACTCCGAGTTCACTTCCGCACCAGTTGTCATACCCCGAGATCCTTCCCTTTCCCGGACCTACACAGACCATCTGACACCTCCGGAGATCTTCGACTGCATGCACCGCCTCCTCGGAGTCGAGTACCTCTACGAGGCGCAGCCCCATGAGCAGTCCCCAACACAGTCTCCGGTCGGGCTCTGGACGGTGCTCTCGAAACTCCCCGAAACACTCCGTGCGCAGCTGACTGAGGCACTTGTGTTCGGGAGCAGTAACCGACTTGCCGCGGCGCTCGGCCAAGTCCGCGACGTCTCTCCCGCAGCAGCCGACGCCCTAGAGCCCTACATCCAAGAATTCAACTACTCCCCCGTCCTGGAAGCGCTTGAGGCACAGCGGTCGCAGCAGTCCTCGGGTCCCGGTCCCGGCTAGCGCGCGAAGCTGTAGGCGCCCCCAAATGGACAACAGTCAGGCCACGCCCAGGTAGGCCGCACGGATACTGTCGTCGGCCAGCAATTCTCGCGCCGGTCCACTGCAGGTGACGTTGCCCGTCTCCAGGATGTAGGCCCGGTCGGAGCGACTCAACGCCTGCTGGGCATTCTGCTCTACGAGCAACACCGTCGTCCCTTGCGCGTTGATGTCGGCGATGATGGAGAAAATCTGCGAAATCATCATGGGCGCCAAACCCATCGACGGCTCGTCGAGGAGCAACACCTGCGGCCGAGCCATCAGCGCCCGTCCGATCGCCAGCATCTGCTGTTCGCCGCCGGAAAGCGTGCCGCCGACTTGCTTACTGCGTTCGGCCAGCCGCGGAAAAAGGGCGAACACCCAGTCCAACCGCTCGTCATGGGCGGCCTTCGACTCAAACGTCCTTCCATAACAACCCATTTCGAGGTTCTCGACAACCGTCATCCCTGGGAAGACGCCGCGCCCCTCGGGCGCCTGGACGAGACCGTCGATCGCCCGCTTGTGGGCCTTGACCTTGCTGATGTCCCGACCGTCGAACCAGATGGAGCCCGACGACAGTGGGAGCAGCCCCGAGATTGCCTTCATCAGCGTGGTCTTGCCGGCACCGTTGGAGCCCAGCAGCGTGACCAGTTCGCCCCGCTGAACCAGCAGCGAAACACCGTGCAGCGCTTCGATTCTGCCGTAGCTCACCTTCACATCACGCACCTCGAGCAGGGCCCGTCGGTCGTCGCTCGAGGCGCCCGTCGCCGAGGTGTCAGAGTTCGTCATCGGGGACCCCCAGGTACGCGGCAATCACTGCCGGGTTCTCTCGGATTTCGGCAGGGCGGCCGTCGGCGATCTTGCGCCCGAACTCCAGCACGACGATCCGGTCGGCCACCCCCATGACCACCCGCATGTCGTGTTCGATCAGGAGCACGGTGTATCCGTCATCCCGGATGGCCTGGATGAGTTCCACCAGTGCGGCCTTCTCGCTGGGGTTGAAGCCAGCCGCAGGCTCGTCGAGGCACAACAGCATCGGTTCGGTAGCCAGCGCGCGAGCTATCTCCAGCCGCCGCTGGTCGCCGTAGGACAGATTCTTGGCCTTCTCCTCACCACGGTGAGCGATCCCGACGAACTCCAGCAGCGCCGCAGCCCGTTCGATGGCATCGTGTTCCTCACGGCGATGCCGCGGGGAACGCACCAGCGCCCCGGGAACCGAGGTCTTGTGCCGGGCGTCGGTGCCGACCACGACATTCTCCAGGGCCGTCATCTCGCCCCACAGCCGGATGTTCTGGAAGGTCCGGGCGATGCCCAGCCTGGTGATCTGGTGGCGTTTCCTCCGGCCCAGCACCGACCCGTCGAACGTGACTGAGCCCGACGTCGGGCGGTAGACGCCGGTAATGGCGTTGAAGCAGGTGGTCTTGCCTGCTCCGTTGGGGCCGATTAGGCCGAGGATCTCGCCGCGCCGGATGGTGAAGCTCACCTTGTCCAGGGCGGTGAGGCCGCCGAACTGGACGGTGAGATCAGTTGCTTGCAGGAGCGTTTCGCCTTCCGCAACATGGACCTGCCGGTGCAGGGCCGCGGCCTCCTCGTCGATCACGGGTTCTGTCATGCCTGCGCCTTGCCGTCGCCCGTGCCGTCCGCCCCGGCGAGCATCCGCCGCGCCGACTTACCGTAGGCCAGCAATTGCTGGCGCACCGGGAACAGGCCCTGGGGCCGGAAGATCATCAAGACCACCAGCGCCAGGCCAAAGAACAGGTACTTCAGGTCGCCGAGGTTGATACCGGCGAGGGTCACGCCGAGTAACCGGTTGGGGAGGTAGACGATGACGAAGGCTCCGAAGATCACTCCGAGCTTGTTGCCCTGGCCGCCGAGGACCACCGCCGAAAGGAACAGCATCGAGTTGATGATGTTGAAGGTCGGCGGCGCGACGTATTGCACCTGCCCGGCATACAGCGCCCCGGACAACCCGCCGATTGCGGCGCCGATCACGAATGCCCACAGCTTGAAGCGGAAGGTGTTGACGCCCATCACCTCCGCGGCGTCCTCGTCCTCCCGGATGGCCACCCAGGCCCGGCCCACTCGGCTTCGTTCGAGGTTGCCGACCAACACCAGGATGGCCACGATCAGGATCAGTCCCAGCCAGAACCACCATGTGCCGTAGTTGGCGTCGCCATGCGAATTGCCGCTGGAGAACACGCCGTCAGGCAGATCAGGGCTGAGGCCGACGTGCGGATAGGCCACCTGATTGAGGCCGCGGGGTCCGTTGGTGATCCCGCCCAGGTTGTCGGCAAGGAGTCGGATGATCTCGCCGAAACCCAGGGTCACAATGGCCAGGTAGTCGCCACGCAGGCGCAGGGTGGGGATACCCAGGACAAGCCCGGCCAGCGCCGTGGCCACCATGGCGACGGGCACGCAGGATAGCCAGGCCCATTTCTCGGTAAACCAACCGTCGGGGCCGACCTTGTTCCATGGGCTGTCCGGACTGGTCAGCAGTGCCACCGTGTAGGCGCCGACCGCGTAGAAGCCGACGTAGCCCAAGTCGAGCAATCCTGCCTGGCCCACGACGACGTTGAGGCCGATGGCGATGATCGCCACCATGGCGAATTGGGCCATGGTGCCGCCGAAGCTGATGCCGGGAGTGTCGATGAACCCCGGGGTGTAAAGCGGCAGCAGGGCCAGTGCACCGAAGCCCAGGATTCCGAAGCCCCACTTCTGCACTCGGCTCAACCCGTCCCACCACCGCCGCATGGCATCACCCGGTGCCAGCATGACGTTCGCTGCCCGGTGAGTCATGCGCGTGCCTTCCCAAGGCTTTCGCCGAGGATGCCCGTGGGCCGGAACAACAGCACCAGGACCAGGAGAACGAAGGCGACCACGTCGCGCCACTGGGTACCGAACAAGGCCTGACCGTAGTTTTCCATCATGCCCAGAAGCAGACCGCCCAGCAGGGCCCCGCGAAGGTTGCCGATGCCACCCAGGACGGCCGCTGAGAAAGCCTTGATGCCCAGGAGAAAGCCGCCGGAGTAGATGATGCCCTGGGGTACCCGCAGCGTGTAGAGCAGGGCCGCCGCGCCGGCGAGGAGTCCGCCGATGAGGAAGGTCGTCATGATGATCCGCTCGCGCGACACCCCCATCAGGGTGGCGGTGGTGGGGTCCTGTGCGACCGCCCTGATTCCCCGACCGAACTTCGTGCGGTGGACGAACAGGTACGTGAGGCGGGCCAGGACCAGTGCGGCCACGATGATCACCAGCGTGATGTTCGACACCGAGGCGCTGAAGATGTGGAACTGAGTCTTGGGCTGCACCAGAATGATCGGCTGTTGAGCGTTGCTGCCGCCGTAGCCGTGGATGATCTTCGGCAACACGAAGTGGACGAACTCCTGAAGCACGAACGACATGCCGATCGCCGTGATGAGGAAGGTCAGCGACCGGGCGTTGCGCCGCCGCAGCGGCCGGTAGGCCACAGCCTCCAATCCGATTGCGGCCAAACCGGATACCAGCATCGCGAACACCATGGCGACGCCGAGGTACAACACCGTCAAACCGATGCCGCGGTTGTAGGCGTTGCCGCTCGGGGTGAACCCCAGGATCATGTCCAGGCAGAAGTACGCGCCGAACATTCCCATCATGAAAATCTCGGAGTGCGCGAAGTTGATCAACCGCAGGACGCCGAACACCAAGGTGTAGCCGACGGCCACCAAGGCGTAGATGGCCCCCCACGCCAGTCCATCCACGGTCAACTGCCAGAAGCCTTTTCGCAGGTTCTCGACGTTGAAACCGATATCACCGGCGAGGTAGACGCACTGGCTCAGGCAGTCGTGGATCATCCGGGAGGGAGCTCCTTGTAGGTCTCTCACGAGAACGCGTCCGGGACAAGTAGTCCCGGACGCGCTCGTCGAAGCGACTACTGGACCTTGTAGATCCAGATCAGCGTTGTGGTGAGCTCACCGGTGTCGGTCCACTGATACTTGCGGGCCACGCCCTGCCCCTCGTACTTGCTCAGGTAATCCAGCAGCGCCTCACGGGTGACGGCACCGGAGTCGATGCCCTTGGCCATGATGGCTCCCAGGTCGTAGCCCTCGGTGCTGTAGGTGCCGGGAGCCTGGCCGAAACTCTTGGTGTACTCGTCGGAGAAGGCCTTCGACGCGGGGCCGCACGGGCAGGAGAGCACGGCATCCTTGGACGACTCGCCGGCCTGCTTGACGAACTCCGGATCCTTTGTGCCGTCGGCGCTGACGAACCTGCCGGTGAACCCGGCGTCACGCAGCTGCTGGACGAACGGGGCCGCCTCGGCGTAATAACCGCTGTAGAACACCGAGTCCGGCGAGGCGCCCTTCACCTGAGTCACCGCGGCCGAGAAGTCTTTGTCGCCCTTCTTGACCGAGATGGAGCAGGAGGCGTCCGACACCGGACCCAGGGTGTTGCGCACAGCCTGGGCCAGACCGGTGCCGTAGTCGGTGCTGTCGTCAACCACGCAGACCTTCTTGTCACCCAGTGTCGTCTTCATGTAGTTGGCGACCGACGGGCCCTGCACCCCGTCATTGGCCAGGCCCCGGAAGAACGTCTTCCAGCCCTGCTCGGAGAGTGTGACGTTGGTTGCCGAGGCGGTGGCGGCAACCAGTCCGGCCTGGTTGAACACGCCGCCGGTGGCCTTGGTTTCACCGGAGAAGGCCGGACCAACCAGTCCGATGATGGTGGCGTCGTCGACGATCTGCGGGGCGATCGCGGTGGCCTTCTGAGGGTCGCCTTCGGTGTCGAAGGTCTTCAGGTCGATCTGGCAACCGGGATTGGCGGCATTGTGCTTGTCCAACGCCATCTGCACACCGTTCTTGATGTTGATGCCCAGGGCGGCGTCCGGCCCGTTGAGCGCGCCAGCCATGGCAATCGCCACCGGTGCGCAGGTCGCCTTGCCGTCGCCGGCCGGATCGGCGGCCACCACACCGGCTTCGGGCTTGATCTCGGACCCGTTCTCGTCGATCTGAACCTGTTCAACGATCTTCAAATCCACCGGAGCGTCGGCCTTGGTTGCGGACGTCTTCGACGAATCACCGGAGGGCGCCGGCTGACTGCACCCTGCGATTCCCAGCATGGCTAGAGCAGCCGAGCTCACGGCAATTGCCGATTTGGCTGCGATTGCACTGCGTGTCGCACGACCGCGCACGTCCACCTCCAGGTGAGTAGTTCAAGGACCCGCATCGAATTACGCAAGGCCGCAGTAATGCCAGGTGTCAGTGCCAGGCGTCGGCACCTCCGGTCGGACGCTGCCAACGACAGGCCGATCCGCCACGTGATCATAGCCGCAACAGCGGTTGTCAGCTCGGCTCAGTACCGCCGGGGGCCGCGTTGCCGGCGTCATCCAGAGTCTCGAGGACCACTTCAGCCACCTTTTTCATCGAGGTTCGCTGGTCCATTGCAGCGCGCTGCATCCACTTGAAAGCCTCGGGTTCGGTCATGGCGTGTTTGGCCTGCAAGAGACCTTTCGCACGTTCGATGAGCTTCCGCGCTTCCAGGCGTTCACTCAGGCCGGCGACCTCACGCTCGAGGCTGATGATCTCGCTGAACCGGCTTGCTGCCAGTTCAATTGCCGGAATCAGGTCGCTGATCGAGAACGGTTTCACCAGATACGCCATCGCCCCGGCGTCGCGCGCCTTCTCCACCAGTTCACGCTGGCTGAACGCGGTGAGCACGACGACGGGGGCGATCCGATTGGCGGCTATCTCGGCAGCCGCGTCGATCCCGTCACGGCGGGGCATCTTGACGTCCATGATTACCAGATCCGGCCGCAGGCTCTCGGCCAGCTCGACAGCCTCCTGGCCGTCTCCGGCCTCGCCGACCACCTCATATCCTTCCTCGCGCAGCATCTCGGCGAGGTCGAGCCGGATCAACGCCTCATCCTCTGCGATCAGCACCCGCATGGACGCTGTGGCGGAGTCGGTGGTGCTCGGGGTGCCGGAAATCATCGGCCAATTGTGTCGCGGGCGGTCCGATGGGCTGAGCGCGGGTCGCGAAGACAGTCCGGCTTGTCGGGCGGCCCACCCGCTAACGGCGAGCCGCGCCATCAACTATTGTTGGACCGCGCAAACAAGGCCGCCCTCGTATCCCAACTGGCAGAGGAAACGGATTCAAAACCCGTGCAGTGTGAGTTCGAATCTCACCGAGGGCACCAAAGCTAGCATTTCAGAGCGTTAAATAGCTCACCTAGGCAAATCGACAGCCGCGTCTGGTCCGCTCCTGGTCCGCTCGATGCATAGACTGTGATCTGTGAAAGCCCAGCAAGACCCCCGTGTTGAAGACCGCTGGCACCGCCCACGGCGGCGCGGCGAAGCCGTTCCCTACCCCGCCGACACCGGCACCACCATCGGCGCGTGGTGCATGGACGCCCGCCACGGAACACCCGGAACTGAGGTGTGCACCGCCAAGCACGGACTGGGGAAACGCTGGCTGACCCGTTGGGTTGACGCCGAGGGCCGGGAACGTTCTCGATCGTTCGACAAGCGGGCCGACGCCGAGCGGGAGAAACGGACCAGGACCGTCGACCTGGAAACCGGCACCTATGTTGATCCCCGGCGCGCGGCTGTGACGTTCGATGCGATGGCTGAGGCGTGGCTGATGACGAAACGGGCGGCGAACCGTGCCCCGAAAACCGTCGCCGGATACGAGGAAATCCTGAACAACGTGATCCTGCCGAAGTGGGGGAACGCGAAACTCGCCAACATCACCCACGAACAGATGCAGGCGTGGTTCGTGTGGCTATCCACCAACCCTGAGGCCCGTCAGCACAAACGGAAAAGCGATCCCGACGCCGGTCTCAGCCCCGCCCGCGTCGTTCAGGTCCACAACATCGTCTCGCAGATTTTCGATTACGCGATCCGCGCCCGGTATATATCGGTCAACCCGGCCCACGGGATCACCCTCCCCCGTAAACCGAAAAGCAAAGATGTTGTTCTGACCCACGAGCAGATCGCCCGGTTGGCTGAGGAAACCGCCGCCGCCGCGGTTCGCCACCGCTCCGATAGCCGGGTGTCCCCGGCACCGCTCGGCACATTGGTGCGATTCCTTGCCTATTCCGGTTTGCGGTGGAGCGAGGCTGTCGCGTTGCGGGTTGGTGATGTGGACACCCGGCGGCGTCGGGTTCTGGTATCCAAGGCGATCACTCAGGTTCGCGGTCAGGGTCGGATCGAAGGTGACACGAAAACTCATCAGCGTCGTAGCGCACCGATTCTCACGGCAGCGTTGAACACAGAACTTGCCGAGTTGGTTCGTGGCCGCGACGCTGCCGAATATCTGTTTCCTGGCCCGGACGGTGGGCCGATGGCCGTCGGGTACCTGCGGGTCCGGTTTGATAAAGCGACCGCCAAGCTGGGACTTGACGGTGTTACCCCGCATACGTTGCGGCATTCTGCGGGTTCGTTGGCGTTGGCGGCGGGGGCATCGGTGGTCACCGTTCAGAAACTGTTGGGCCATCTGAATGCCACAACAACGATGAATGTTTATAGCCACCAATTGCCCGACGATTTCGACAATTTGGCGGCCGCGATGGAACAGGCGATTTCACCCTCGGCATAAATGTCGGTTGGCGTGTCGCCACGGCAATTCATGAGATTTCACAGCATACTTGTTTACTATGAGCAGTTACCGATTTAGGATTTCCGAGGCTTCGGAATATCTGAACGTTCCCGTAAACACATTGTATTACTGGCGTAGCAATAAAGTTGGTCCACCGTCCTACACGTTGCAGCGGATGGTCTATTACGACCGGGCTGATTTAGATGCGTGGGTTGCTGAGCAGAAAGCCGCGTCAGTTCGCGGCGGCAACATACAGCATTCATGCAGCAATTGAATTAAACGGGTTTATCCTCGACCGTCTACGTCATCAATTTCTTTTTCGCGAAAGTTTTGCCAAATTGTATAGCTCAAATTGTGGTGTCGCATGACTATTTTTACCGGCGCGGAACTCGACGCCGAGGAATTTGCACCGCTCCATTGGTGCGTTGAGGGGATGATCCCCGAAGGTACCGGGATCATCGCGGGGCCGCCGAAGATCGGTAAGTCGTGGATGGTGTCCGACATTGCCCTAGCCTGCGCGGGCGGCGGAACCGCGCTGGGTCACTTCCCAGCCGGCCAGAGACCAGTGCTCTACCTAGCTTTGGAGGATCAACGGCGGCGGTTGCAGGACAGGTTTCGGCAACTGTTGGGCGGTAAGCCCATTCCGGGGGGCTTAGCGCTGTGTATCGACGTGGACACCGCCATCGCGGCTGCAACTAAGTTCCTCACCGACCACGCCGACTCCGCCCCGCTGGTCATCTTGGACACGTTGGGCAAGGTGCTACCACCGAACGCTGCCAAAAACTGCTTTTCGGAGGACTACCAGCGGGTATCGGCACTGATGAAACTTCAGCAGGCGGCGAAGGGTTCGACGTTCCTGATCGTTCACCACACCCGCAAAGCTGAAGCCGCCGACCACGTTCACCAAGTTTCTGGCACCACCGGGATCACGGCGGCGGCTGACTTTGTGATCGTCGTGCACCGCGAACGAACCGACTCCAAAGGCGAGTTGCACGTCACCGGGCGAGATATCCCAGAGGCCACCTACGGGTTCACGATGACCGGCAGTGACGACGGATACCGGTGGAGCATCGACCCGAAAAGCCACAAACAGGCAGCCGAACACGCCGAACGCCAACGGGGCAGTGAACGGACAAACGCGATATTTAGGCACGTCCGTGACCACGGCCCGTCAACACCAGCCGAGATTGCCGAAGCGTTGGGGCTGGAGCCGAAACAAGTAAGTGGATATCTGCGACGGATGGTGAAGAGGGGTCTGCTTGTTCAGACCGAGCGGGGGGTATATCAGGTTGAATGTGTTGAAAGTGTTGAAAGCCCTGGTCAAGACGGTAACTCAATTCAACACAAAACTGACAGTGTTGAAAGTGAATTCAACACTAATCAAGATAGTGTTGAAAAAGAAACCGATCTTGACCAGGTAATTCAACACTTTCAACACACACCACACTCCCCCGAACCGGGGCAATCTTCGATCAGCACGCCCGAAGGGTGTGCCACAATCGGAGATGCTCGGGGCGGGGCGAAACCCCGAATATGCAAAACCGACTACTGTAACAATGATGTGTCATGCGGTGGAATTTGCAGCGATTGCCATGCAATAAAATCCGCCGACGCTTTAATTGCCGCTGTCAAAGCTCGCGAGGAAGTCAAGGCTGAAATTACTAGATATAATTAACAGTAGGGAGATTCAATTGAATTCCCCCAGGAAATTGGAGTCTTGTGATGTTTCCGGCGACACCGCCTAAATGGGTTTCCCGCGAAAGCGAAATACTCGCCATGCGGCTCATACTCATCTATCTAGACAGCGACACGGATGCCGCCGCCATCCACATGTGGGCGTTGCAGGACGAAACCGGTATCGACTGGATTGCTTTTGAGTCGGCCCGTAAATCTGCCCAGCTTGCCGCCGAAGCATGGCAGCGGTGGGGTCGTGTGGATGATGCCCGCCGGATGCTCATGGAGCGTTTGGGCGAGTTGATGCCCGCATGAGCGACGCAATCGACCTGGTGCGGCCACTGCCTGACAGCATCGCCGTGGCAGTTCACCCCCACAAATGCGGCGACGTCGTCAGCATCAGCATGGTCGATGCGGCAACCGGGGCCAGGCGAATGTTGGTGACCGACCCGGCAACCGCCCACCAGCTTGCAACCGATCTGTTGACGGCAACAACAGACCCCGATATCGCTGCCGAGGCGGATCGTGTGAGGGATTCCCGTTGATCGGCTACCGCTACTGGGACATCGGCTACCGATCAGGGCTGATCCCCAGACCCGGCCCACTCTGGTCACCAATCTCCAGGCATCAAAACCTCGGACCACTGCACCCGGAGAACGCCGACCGCATCGCTTTACCCGACGATGGTGTCCTCACCGCCGGGTGTGACCAGCACCCCAACATCCCCGCTGACGGCTGCTGGTGTGGGGTCTACTACTACGACAACTTGGAAGTGTTGGAACCCGTTAAGGCCATGCAAACCGTGGCAGTGACTGTCGGTGAAGTTCTCGGTGGTGTCCTGCCTGACCCGTACCCGCCGCTGGTCCCCACTGCCGAGACTGCCCATATGGCTCCGATGGCCTCAGCACCGTCATGGCGCTGCCAGTCATACCGAGTGCTGGCGATCCACACACGACTACCGGGATTGATCCAGTCCTATCCCGGCATACCAGTGACTTCTAGCTTGAGCCGGCTCGGAGACTTCGCCCGAGCATGAACCGCCCCTGCCTGACCTGCGGCGACATCAGCCCCGACACCCGCTGTCCAAACCACCAACTCAAAAAAGCCAGCCGCACCCACGGTCCCCGCCCCTGGTACAGCAGCCAATGGCGGCGACTATCAGCCCGCGCCCGCAAGCTACAACCCTGGTGCATCGACGGACCCAACGGCTGCCGAGGACAACTAGAGGCAGACCACCTACCAATCGCACATCAACGGCAACAGCAAGGGCTACCAATCCGACTGTGCGACATAGCAGTCCGCTGCCACCTGCACAACGTACAAGCAGGACAGGCGCGCGGCAGCAACGTCACTCGCACAGACTGAAACCCGCACTGCCACAACAGCATTGACAACCCAAACATGTTGCACCACAACAGGCTTGGGGGGTAGCGGTTGCCGGTTCGGGAGCGCACGCGCGCTCTTAGGCGCGGAGCCGATCTATTTGTAGCACGGTTTGTATCAACATTGGAGTGAGTAAGTGAAACGCGGACCCAAAGGGTCGAAAGTGGTTACACCGCTTGCATTTTCGTGCTTCGGAAAACCTTCAGATCGGTTCCGGCAGTTCGCATTTCAGCATCTTAGGCTATCCGATGGTTCACCGCTAGCGCTACGTCCGTGGCAATTGGAATTAGTTGCAGCAGTGTGGGATTCACAACCACACCCAAGGTTGGCGGCGTGGGCTTTAGCTCGCGGTAACGGTAAGTCATCCTTGGCGGCGGCGCTGGCGGTGTGGACCCTGATGACTGCCGGTAATGACGCATCTGTAGACGTTATCGCCGTCGATGAGCGTCAGGCGGGGATTGTTTTCGGGATCGCGGCGAGGTTCATTAGCCGTAACCCGGATTTGGCGGAGCGGGTTCAGGTGTATCGGGATCGGCTGGTGTATCCGGCTACGGGGTCTGAGATGTGGTGTCTGCCAGGAACACCGGCAGCGTTGGAGGGCAGAAACCCGGACCTGTGTATCTGTGATGAAGGTGGCCGGTTGCTACCCGAGGCGTATGAAGTGGCGGCACTTGCGTCAGGCAAGAAAAAGTTATCAACAGTCCTGTTGATAGGTACACCCGGACCCCGCCCGGACAACGTGCTGGCACGGGTTCGGGAAACCGCACTGGCCAACCCCGACGATTCCACGCAGGTCTACCGGGAAATCTCGGCAGCCGGTTTCGAATCCCATTCCACGGATTGCGAACACTGCTGGGAAGCCGCCAACCCTGCTCTAGATGACTTCCTCTACCGGGACGCCCTGGCCGCCCTACAGCCGCCGAAAATGACCGAGAGCCATTTCCGTAGAACACGTTTAGTGCAGTGGGTTACCGACAATGACGACCCGTTCGTAACCGGGGATGTGTGGGACGGGCTGGCCGCACCGGGGGGCGTGCCGGATAGGTCCGATGTGGTGATCGCATTGGACGGTTCCCATAGCCGGGACTGCACCGCCCTGCTGGTGGGCACCGTGGCCGCCGAGCCGCATTTCGACGTGCTCAAGGTGTGGGCCAACCCCGGAGACGAGGGCTGGCGGGTGGACGTGCTGGCCGTAGAGGACGAGATTCGGCAAGCCTGCCGACGGTGGAATGTTCGGGAAGTGGTGGCCGACCCGTTCCGCTGGAATCGGACCCTGCAAGTCCTGGCCGCCGAGGACATCCCAGTGATTGAGTTTCCGCATTCCCCGGCACGGCTGACCAAAGCCACCACGGACCTGCATTCGGCTATCGGCAATGGCGGGCTGACCCATTCCGGGGATGTCACGTTGCGGGCGCACATGCTGGCGGCGTCGGTGATCGAGTCTGACGGCGGGTTACGTCTGGGCAAGGTGTCGCGGTCCCGTCACGCCCCGAAGATCGACCTTGCCGCCTGCCTGCTCATGGGCTATTCCCGCTGTTCCTGGCTGGCTTCCCGTAAACCGAAACGCGCCCGCGTAATTGGAGTCTGAAATTGTCTGACCTACTCATTGAACTGTTGCAATCGTTGGATGCCCGTCAGGGCCGGTATGCCGAGCTTGAACGATATGTGACCGGTTCTCAGCCGTTGGCGTTCATCAGCCCGGAATCACGCAAAGCCTTGGGTAACCGATTGTCGCTGATGTGCAGCAACATTCCGGCGTTGGCGGTGTCCAGTCTGGTGGAGCGGCTGCGGATAACTGGCTTCAGCGACCGGAGGGCGTTTGATCTGTTCCTCGCCGCCGACCTAGACCAACGCGCCCCCGAGGCGATGGCCGACGCTCTGACTTACGGCACCGGCTATGTGTTGGTGTGGGGCCGTGATGGTGCCCCGGTGGCCACGGTGGAACGTCCTCAGCAGGTGTCTGTTCTTCGTGATCCTGCTGACCGGTCGGTGATGGCCGGGGTAAAGCGGTTCCGCACGAAAGCAACGACTGAGGCATACGTCTATCTGCCTGACAGGGTGGAGCATTGGCAGGCGAAAACGCCGGGGGCGGCTACTGCCGGGTTCGCCTTGATTGGCGTGGTGGAGCACAACCTGGGGGCGGTTCCACTGGTGCCGTTGGATAACGGCCAGTTGATCCCGGACAGTTCAACTCCGGCGTATGTGGGCCGGATGCACGGGCGTTCCGAGGTCACCGACCTGATGCCCCTGGTTGATGCTCTCAACAAACTGTTGCTGGACATGATGACCGCATCCGAGGCCGCCGGTAAGCCCCGCCGTTGGATATCGGGCCTTGAGTTGACCGAGCGCCCCGTGACCGACGATGACGGCAACCCGGTGCTTGATGACGACGGCAACCCGGTCATTGAAACCACGTCGCCAATTTCTGACGTGAACGTCATCCAAACGATGATCGCCGAGAGTCCGGACACGAAGTTCGGTCAGCTACCGGCGTCGGATTTGTCGGGGTTCCGCGAGGGTGTTCAGGTGATCCTGTCGCAGCTTATGGCGGTGTCTGCGTTGCCATCTCACTACCTGGGCATACTCACTACCCAACCATCCTCAGCGGACGCTCTACGGGCTTCTGAGGCGTCATTAACCGCCCGTGCAGAACAACGGCAACTCACCTTCGGGCGGTCGTGGGAACAGGTGGCCCGGTTGCTGTTGGCAGTCGATTCCGGCGCGGGTGTTGCCGATGTTCCATCCCCACGGGTGCAGTGGGCTGAGGCGGCTACCCGGTCGGTAGCTCAAGAGGCCGATGCGGTTGTGAAGCTGGTGCAGGCCGGGATTCTGCCGGTTACCTACGCGCTGGCGAAGCTGGGCTATTCCGCTGATGAGATTGCCGCGATCCGCTCCGCCAAGCGTGCCGAAGTTCTCGACTCGCAAGGCGTCGGCGTGGGCCTGACCGACGAACCGCTGTGACAGCCGCCGACGACTTTCAGGCCGCGATGGAAAAGCTGGCCGATGACACCGCCGCCCAGGCCCGCCGGATCGCCAACCGAAGAAACATCACGAAAGCCGACAAAGTAGTCAGGCTGGCCGGTCTGCTCAACCGCGCCAACGCAGCCGCTACCGCACTGGCCGACGACCACACCCGCAGACAGATCGAAGCCTTGACCGGCAGGGCTGTTCCGGCCCGAGGAATCCCCGCTACCGACGACAGTGAACGCCTACTTAAGGCAGTGAAAACGGTTCTGGCTGGCCCTGATTCGCCGCTAGAGCGAGCAGAACGCTTGGCCCGTAGTGAACCCCTCGCCACCGCACAATCGACCGTTACAGAGGCGGCTACAGGGCAGAGGGTTCGGGGCGGCTATTTGGGTTGGATGCGGAAGTTGGACGCCGACCCGTGCGAGCGGTGCCGCTGGTGGGCGCGCAATGGCCGGGTATGGCCAGCCAGCCACCGGATGCCCCGTCACCCGTCCTGCCGATGTGTGCAGGAACTAGTCATCAGCCCGACGAAACCGAAACCCGTGAGGATCAAGAAACGATGAGCAAAGAACAGGCCGAGAACACCGACGACATTGCAGGCGAGGAAACCACCGACGCCCCCGACGAACCCGACAACTTCCCTCGCGATTACGTCGAAGGGCTACGGGCTGAGAACGCCAAATACCGCACCCGCGCCCAGCACACCGACGAGCTAGCCCAGCGGCTGCACACCGAACTGGTGAAAGCCACCGGACGGCTAGCAGACCCGTCGGACCTCGCCTATTCCGAGGATCACCTGACCGACTCGGACGCGCTTAACACCGCGATAGATGAGCTACTGACGGCGAAACCTCACCTGAAGAAACCCACCGCGCCGTCCGGGGATGTTGGGCAGGGCAATAGGGGCACCGCCGAGGTACCCGTTTCACTGCTGGGCATCCTCCGAAACATTGTTTAGCTGTGCTAACATAAATGTAAGCGGGTTGAGCGGCTGCCTGGTGCAGACCTCCCCGAGCGCGCTGGCCCTGGTGGCCGCGTACACCATTCCGCACTTAACGAAAGTCTCTAATTGTCATGGCAATTGAAATCACTTCCAGCAACACCACCCTTCTACAGTCGCAGGTTGCTTCCCTGTTGGTGCAGCCACTTGAGCAGGCGTCTACGTTCTTGTCCGCCGGTCCCACGATCATCGACAGCGCCAACCCGCTGAGGGTGCCCCGAGTCGCTTCGGGCGTTACCGCCGGGTTCGTGGCCGAAGGCGATCAGATCAGCGACGGCGACGTGTCCTTTGACGAAGTAACCCTGTTGCCGTCCACCCTGAAATCGCTCAAGGTTCTGGTCAAGGTCAGCAATGAGTTGATCCGTCAGAGCGTGGTCGGATTGGATGCTGTTCTACAGCAGCGACTTATCACCGACGTGGGCAATGCCTTGGATGCTGCCCTGTGGGACGGTGCGGGAACGTCGAACACGATCAAGGGAATTTTCAAACAGACCGGTGTCGCTACCGGAACCCTTGACCTGACCGACGCCGATTCATTGATTGACGGCATGGCCACAGCGTTGGGCAACAAGGTGAACCCAACCCATTGGGTGATGACCTCCGGCAGCTTCTCGGCGCTTCGCAAGCTGAAGATTGCCGAACCCGGTACAACTTCCGACCAGGATTTCCGGCAATACCTGTTCGACCCGTCCACCATCCAAAACGGCACCGCATTTCAGCTATTCGGCCTGCCCGTGATCGTCACCGACAACATCCCGGCGGTGTCCACCAAGAAACGGGTGGCCCTAGTCGATATGTCCAAGGTTGTCGTAGCCCGCGACGTTGACGCCGAGGTCAAGATTCTTGACCAGACATTCGGCGACTACGACAGCGTGGGCATCCGTGTGGTGACCCGCTATGACGTGGCCCTTTTGCAGGCCAAGGCTGTCACTGTCCTGACTGAAGCCTGATGGCTGAGGATTGGGTTTCGGTCGAAACCGTCGCCGCGCTGGTTCGTGGCCGTCAGGGTCTTGATCGGCACGGCGATCCGGTGGCCTCCCCCGAGGACCGTCAAGCATCGGCTGTGGAATTGGTGACGGCTCTCGTCAAGAGCTACACCCGTGGGGTTGGGTTCAGCGAGGACGGCGAACCGGCATCGGACTTACGGGCTGTGATCGTGTCAGCCACGCTGCGATTCCTAGCCAATCCCGGCGGGTTGGCCGCTGAAGGTGGGCGGCATTTCGGAATGGCCGACAACACTGGTCTGACCCTGTTGGAGCGGCAAGTGTGCAATAGGTATCGGGTGCAAGCCCGCTGACAGATTTTTACGGGGAGACCCTGAGACGATTCCCCGGTTTACGGGTCGGCTTGTTTGCCATTGGGGCTGATCTGGTTGAACACCCCCGGCGGGAAACCGTCGGGGGTGTTCTGCCCTCAACGCTCGCCGCGTGCCGTCAATCCGTGAGGGACGAACCCCACAGTTTGAAGTCCATAACCTGTTCGTACAGTTCCACGCCTGAGGTGTTGACCGTCACTGGGTACGACGACCACGGGGTGGGTCGGCGTCGTTGAGGGTGCCGATGGGGTCGGTGGTGTGACCGGGGTTTGATGTTGGTGGTCGGCACCGTCAGTGTGCCGAGGAACTGATG
>JAGQTV010000116.1 GCA_020438845.1 Mycobacterium sp.
CACACCGCCGCCCGCCCTGCTGGCTCAAGCCCGCGCCCCACAAGACCGCGTCACCACGGCCCACCCCCAAGCGGAACCCTGGCTCACCGACCACCGGAACAGTGGCTCTAGACCAGCGCAATATCCAGGTCGGGACGCCACTGGGGCGGCAGCGACGCCAACGACTGGTCGAGGACCGTGATGTGGTCGGCGGAGGTGTTGGAGCCGGCGTTGCCTTTGCGCAGCAGCCTGGCCAGCGGCTCACCGCCGGCGATCTCCGGGCGGTCCAGAAACGCCAGCAGTGGGTGGTGGCCGAAGGACTTCTTCCAGGTCGGTGCCGCCTGGGCCTTGTTGTCGGAATGGTCGATGACCAGCGTGGCGTCGAAGTCGATGTGCAGCGGTCGGTCACGGCTAGGGGCGGCTCCGGCCGCCCAGGCCGCCGCCCGCGCCGCGGCGCGGGCCTCACGGACCTTGGGCAGATGTGAAGCGTCGATACGCTGATCCACCAGCCGCCACATCGCCGTCGTGGAGGCCTTCGCCCCGAACACGTGCTCCCGATCCCCACACAGTTGCCCGACTCTGTCGATGCAATCCGCCCCGTCGGCCACCGCCGCGGCCAGATCGGCGAACACCGCACCCGGGGCATGCACCCACGGCCCCTTGTAGGTGTCAGCCAACACGGCCGTGACCTGGGCGGATAACCCGGTTTGGTCCGGCCAGTTCGCGTAACAGCCCCATCCCGGCGTGCGACACCACCCCATGCCCATCAGCCGATACTTTTACCCGCCGAGCCGCCGCGATATTCTGCACGTGCGAAGTGCCTTCCAATAGGGCTTTTGAACCGTAAAGAAGTCCAACTATCCCTTGCAGGACAGGCACTTTCGCGTATAAACACCCAGCTACATCCGCATTCCGCGAAAAATCCGGGCTACAGACCACGAAATCGCTCTCTGACCTGCTCCTCGGTCAGCCCGTAGTCCGCCAATGAGTAGGTGTGCTTGGGTGCCCTCGGGCCCTGCTGACTCGCCTCGCCGGTTCGCCGGATGCCCGCACGAGCCTCATCAGTCATTTCGATCCCAAAACGGTCGTAGATTTTCTCGACAGTTCCGATCGGGTCGCGGGACAGGTCGTCGTAGTCGACATCGCAGAATTGGGCCGGATTCCGCTCGGCTCGCACTGCGTTGAACCTCTCCAGACCACGCGACCACGTCTCCAGCGAGTCGGCCCCGATGGTCGCCCCGACGAAGCGGTTCGACCAGCCAGCCGTGGTGTGTTGGGCCAGAGAGCACATTGAGGCCATGATGGTCTCGGCCCGCCGATGGCACTGGACCACCAACGCATCGGGATAGGCGGCGAACAGCGCATCGAGGGCGAACAGATGACTGGGGTTCTTCAGCACCCACCGCTTCTCGGGTTCGTTGAGTCCGATCAACTGCAGGTTCCTGCGATGCCGCTGATATGGCTTGGTCCAGTCCTGACGGGCGAGCCACTGTGCGTAGGAGGGCACGTGCGCCAGGGTCTCGTAGGACACGGAGTGCACCGATTGGCGCAATAGTTGCCAGCACTCTTCGACCTCGTCGGCAGTCATGAAGTGCAGCCCGGTGTAATCGGGATTCTCGGCGTGGGCTTTGGCGAAGCGGCGCTGCAGTTCGGCGAAAACCGGATTCTGCGGCCAGGTCTCGCGCGGGGGACGGGGTTGGGGAAATTCTGCGAGCCACAGTTCGAGTCCTTGGTGGCGGGGGTCGCCGCACAGCAGGCGATGCAGGGCCGTTGTGCCGGTTCGCGGTAGGCCGGTGACGAAGATCGGCGCGGTGATCGGAACATCGGTGTGCTGGGGATACTGCTTCCAGGACGACTCACTGAGCAGTCTGGCCACCAACGCATTGCGCAGGAAGAACCGCGACATCTTGCTGCCGAGTTCGGTGAAGTCAGCCTCACGGCGATAGGAATCGAGCAGCACTTCCAACGCTTCGAGATAGTTGTCATCGTCGGAGCCGAAGTCGTCGAGGCCGACGGTCTTCGCCGCCGATGCCTTGAGGTCCTCAACGGTCCCGACGTCCGTTCTCCGGCTCATGGCGCGACTCCCACTCGATCCGGTCCTCGCTCGTTCCTCGCAGCGATCCTCACTCGCGCTCGTCTACGCGGGTTCACGCCTTGTACTCCCCGCAGTTCACGTCCAGGGTCTGACCGGTGATACCGCTGGACAAGTCGCTCGCCATGAACAGAATCGCCGAGGCCACCTCGTCTTCGGTGGGAAGCCGTTTGAGGTCGGACTGCGCAGCGGTCATGGCATAGATCTGCTCGACGGTGGTCCCGTACTTGCCCGCCTGATGGGCGAAGTAACCCTTGAGGGTGTCACCCCAGATATAGCCCGGCGCAACCGAGTTCACCCGGATACCTTGTTCTCCCAGTTCGGCCGCCAGCGATTGGGACATCGCCAGCAGAGCCGACTTAGCCAACTTGTAAGCCCCATACTTGGGTTGGGAGTGGCGGATCACCATCGAATTGACGTTGACAACGGAGCCTTTCGCCTCAGCGAGTGCCGGAGTGAACCCCTGGATCAGCCGCAGGGCGCCGAGCACGGTCAGTTCGATGGCATCGCGAATGTGCTGGAACGTGGTGTCGGCCAGAGGTTTCATCGACGGCACCCGGAAGGCGTTGTTTATCAAGACATCGACCCGGCCGTAGGCCTCCACGCTCCGGGCGACCAGATTGTCAACCTGGGCTGAATCGGTGATATCAGTGGTGATCGCCTCCGCACGCCGCCCCAGTGCGCGCACCTCCATGGCAACACCCCCGAGTCTCTCGGCGGTTCGCGCAGCGAGCACCAAATCGGCCCCGGCCTGGGCGCACCGCCTGGCCAGCGTGCTACCCAGTGCTGGTCCGACTCCGCTGATGACGACGACCTTGTTCTCCAGCATCATCCCACCATCCTGTTGGCAATCTGGCGCTGCCGCAGCGCGATCCGGTCACGCCAGTCCGACTCGGAGATCACGTTGGACTCGTAAAAGGGCAGGAACTCGGCCACCGAGTCACCTGTTATCAATTCCACGGTGGGCCCGTCAGTCGCACTCAAGGCCCTGGACACCCGCTGCCAGCGGAACTGAAGAAATCCCTTGCCGTGGCCGAGGGTCTCGACCCAGTTGGTCACACCCGGGCTGCGGTCGGCGACGACGATGCGGATCTTTCCGTCCGGATCGGCCTGCGCCTGGGTGCCATTGAGAGAGGTCTGGTGGTTGATGTAGTCCAGCGAGATGTACCACATGCTGCCCAGTTGGAAACCGAGATAGGGCGCGTCGGAAACAGGGACGGTGATTACCAGGGCCTGGTCCGGGCTGAGATCGAAGTGGCCGGCCGAAGAATACTGGGTGGCCAGTCCACCGGGGGTGCGGCGCGGCGCGGCCATCGTGTTGACCGGGATGTTCAGGTAGAACCATTGCGGGAACTTCAGCCAGGTCTTGACCCGCTGGACCAACTGCTTGCCGGCTACTGCATACCGCTTTTCGATGAGTTCACTCGTCAGCGGCGGTGGGGCGGTGCCTGCGGTATCGCTTCTGGCGATCGCGACTGTGCCACGTTGGGAAGACCAATCGTTGTAGACCTCGCGGATCACCAATTGGGCGTTCGCCTTCGGGGTGAAACTCCACTCATACGAGCCGTCGGGGCCGATGTCGAGTCGGCGGTCGTCGAAGGCGGTCTCGCTGTCCGGAACGCCCGAGTCTGTGTACTCGCCGCCCAGCAGTTGGAAGCTGAGATCGGTTGTCGTCCCACGGTTACCGGTAACCACATACTCGTGGCCAGCCTGAACACGCGTGCCGAAGTACAGCGTGTCGGGGTTGTCCAGGCCCATCTTGGTGAAAGGCCCGGTGCCGGAATGCAGGAACGGGTGATCGCGGTCATAGTCGAAGGCAAGATGCATGCAACCAGCGATGCAACCCGCGAGGTACTGCAGACCTTCCAGAAGATCCGATTCGGTTTCGACATGCGGTGCCGCACGCACCAGTTGTTCGGCTTCGGCGATGGCGTCGAGCAGTGGCTGTGAATACATCCTTTTCCCAAATCTAATTAGAACTAACCAGGGCAAAGGGCAAGACCGCATCGATGCCGGCCCGACGCAGGACCCGCGCCGCCATCGTCATAGTCCATCCCGTGTCGACGACGTCGTCGATCAACAACACCGGGCCTGACACACCCCCGACTTCGGGCTCGGCGAACGCATCCGCCAGTGCGGCGACGCGGTACGCGGAGTTGGCCGCACTGACCGGGTGCCGATTGGGGTGGTAGCGCAGAATGCCCAGGTTCGTCAGGCGACCCAGTCCGGCCAGACCGTCGACCACGGAGCCGATCAGCAGGGGATGGGAGTACGAGTCCAGCCCCATGACCGCTAACGGGCGCTGCTCCCAGGGCCAGGCGGCGAGGACGGCAACAGCCGCAGTGAGGACATCGCCAGGGATCGGTCCATCCGGGGCGTCGAGCAGTCGGCGCAGGCGCGCCCCCCAGCCGAGGTCCGTCAGCCGCCCAATGGTCCGTCCCTCAGCCGGCCCGTCGGCGATCCGGCCGCTCAGATCGATTCCGATCTTGGCCATGCCGGTGGGCCATTGGCGCCGAGGGGCGAGTTCGACCCCGGGGCGTTGCAGCCGGTCCTTTGCAGCGTCGACGGCCGCGGAATCGACGGCCGCGTCGTAAGCGGTCCCGGCACAGTTATCGCACCGACCGCACCTGGTGTCGGCCGCGAGTTCGGGGTCGTCTAACTGGTACCGCAAGAACGTCATCCGGCACTGTGGCGTGGACTGGTAATCCAGCATCGCCTGCTGCTCGCGGCGCCGCGCTTCATCGAGCTTGCGGTAACGAGGCTCGTCGTAGTGCCAGGGTTGGCCGGTCCCGATCCAGCCGCCCTTCACTCGCCGCGCGGAACCGTCGACGTCGAGCACTTTGAGCACCATCTCCAGGCGGGACCGGCCGAGGTCAACGAGGGGCTCCAGGGCCGCGGTGGACTGCAGGCGGTCGGGCTCGAGGATGTTAATCACTCTGCGCACCATTGCTTCCGACGGAAAGGCCACCGAGGCGAAGTAACTCCAGATGTCTCGGTCTTCTCGACTTGGCAGCAGGATCACCTCGGCACTGGGCGTCGAGCGGCCGGCACGGCCGACCTGTTGGTAGTAGGCGATCGGCGACGACGGCGCACCCAGGTGAATGACGAAGCCGAGGTCGGGCTTGTCGAAGCCCATGCCTAGCGCCGAGGTGGCCACCAGCGCCTTGACCCGGTTGGCCAGCAGGTCGGCTTCAAGCTGCTCGCGTTCGGCCGGTTCGGTGGATCCGGTGTAGGCGGCGACATCGTGTCCCATGTCCCGCAACAGGGCAGCGAGGTCGCGGGCCCCGGCGACGGTGAGGGTGTAGATGATTCCCGAGCCCTGCAGTGAATTCAGTTGCGCGGCAATCCACGCGACGCGCTGGGCTGCGCTCGGAATCTGAACGACGGAAAGCCGCAACGATTCGCGGTCCAGGCCGCCGCGGAGGACCAGCGTGTCCGAACCGCCGACGCCAAGTTGGGCCGCGACATCGTCGACCACGCGGTCGTTCGCCGTCGCGGTGGTGGCCAGCACCGGCGTTCCCTCACCCAGGTCCGCGACGAGGGTTCGGATGCGCCGGTAGTCGGGCCGGAAGTCGTGGCCCCAGTCCGATACACAGTGAGCTTCATCGACCACCACTAGTCCTGCGTCGGCGGCCAGTACCGGCAGCACGGAGTCGCGGAACTCCGGGTTGTTGAGCCGCTCCGGACTGACCAGCAGCACGTCGACCTCACCGTCCGCAATCCGCCGGTGGATGCCGCTCCATTCGGTCACGTTGCCGGAGTTGATGGTCGCCGCCCGCACCCCGGCCCGCTCCGCCGCGGCGACCTGGTTACGCATCAGCGCGAGCAAGGGCGACACGATCACCGTCGCACCGCTGCCCTGCTCGCGCAGAAGCTTCGCGGCGATGAAATACACCGCCGATTTGCCCCAACCGGTTCTCTGAACCACCAGTGCCCGCCGGCGGCCAACTACCAATGCTTCGATGGCAGCCCACTGGTCGTCGCGCAGTTGCGCGCGGTCGCCGGCCAGTTGTCCGAGGATCTCCTGGGCGCGTGCCCTGGTGGTCACTGCTCCTGCTCGCGTTTGATCTCCAGGGCGATGTCGATAAGTTGGTCTTCCTGACCGCCGATCAGCTTGCGCTGGCCGGCTCGGTGGAGCAGTTGATGAGCGGGCACGCCGTAGCGTTCGCCTTGGCGGACAGCGTGTTTGAGGAAGCTTGAATAGACGCCGGAATAGCCCATGATGAGAGCGTTGCGGTCCAGCAGGCATTCGGCGGGCATCGCCTTGGCGACGACGTCCTCGGCCGCGTCGGCGATGTCGAAGAAGTCGATGCCGGTCTTGACGCCGATCTTGTCGAACACCGCGATCAGCGCCTCGACGGGCGCGTTGCCCGCCCCGGCCCCGAACCGCCGCACGCTGCCGTCGATCTGCTTGGCGCCAGCCCGTACCGCCTCGACCGAGTTGGCCACCCCGAGGCCGAGGTTCTCATGCCCGTGGAAACCCACCTGGGCGTCGTCCCCCAATTCGGCGACCAGTGCCGCCACCCGGTCAGCGACGTCGTCGAGCACCAGCGCACCCGCCGAATCCACTACGTAGACGCATTGGCATCCAGCGTCCGCCATGATCCGCGCCTGTGCAGCTAGTTTCTCCGGGGGCAGAGTGTGGCTCATCATCAGGAAACCGACTGTCTCCAAGCCGAGTTCGCGGGCAAGTCCGAAGTGTTGGATGGACACGTCGGCCTCGGTGCAATGTGTCGCGATTCGGCAGATCGACCCTCCATTGTTCTGTGCTTCCTTGATGTCCTCTTTGGTGCCCACCCCGGGCAGCATGAGGAAGGCGATCCTGGCCTCCTTCGCCGTCTCGGCGGCGAGTTTGATCAGTTCCTGCTCGGGCACCTTCGAGAAGCCGTAGTTGAAGCTGGATCCCCCGAGGCCGTCGCCGTGGGTCACCTCGATTACCGGCACCCCCGCAGCATCGAGGGCGGAAACTATGGCGGCCACCTCTTCCTTGGTGAACTGGTGACGCTTGTGGTGCGATCCATCCCGCAGCGAGGTGTCGGTGATCCGGACATCCCAGATGTGTTCGCTCATCTCGCGCCTCCCGCTTCCTTCGCGATTTCTTCGCCGACCTTGGTGGCTGCCGCCGTCATGATGTCCAGATTGCCCGCGTACGGCGGCAGATAATCTCCGGCACCCTCGACCTCAATGAAGGTGGTGACAACATGCTGGCCGCCGTTCACCACTGACGGTTCGTCGAACTGCGGTTCGTTGAGCAGTCGGTAGCCCGGCACGTAGGTCTGCACTTCGGCCACCACCTCGTGGATGGAGGTAGTGATCGCATCCTGGTCGGCATCCTCGGGGATGGCGCAGAAGATGGTGTCGCGCATGATCATCGGTGGCTCCGCGGGGTTAAGAATGATGATTGCCTTGCCGCGGCGAGCCCCGCCGATGGTCTCGACCCCCTGGCTGGTGGTCTTGGTGAACTCGTCGATGTTGGCGCGGGTTCCAGGCCCGGCCGACACCGAGGCGACCGAGGCGACGATCTCCGCGTAGGGCACCGGCACCGCGCGAGAGACGGCGTAGACGATCGGAATTGTGGCCTGCCCGCCGCAAGTGATCATGTTGACGTTCGGGGCGTAGAGGTGCTCGCGCAGGTTGGCCGGAGGCACCACACCCGGTCCGACGGCGGCGGGGGTGAGGTCGACGGCGGTGATACCGGCTGCGGCGTAACGGGGAGCGGCAGCCTTATGGACGTAAGCCGAGGTGGCCTCGAACACCATGTCGGGCAACTCTTTCTGCGCCAGTAACCAGTCAACCCCTTCATGACTGGTCTCCAGACCACGCTTGCGGGCGCGCGCCAGGCCCTCGCTGGCTGGATCGATACCGACCATCCAGCGTGGCTCCAGCCAATCCGACCGCAGCAGCTTGTAGAGCAGGTCGGTGCTGATGTTGCCCGAGCCGACGATCGCGACCGACTTCTTCGTGCCCACTGGGCTTCCCCTTACTCGAACGACAGCCGGACCGAACCGAGACCGGTGAAGTCCGCGACGAATGTGTCCCCGGCATGGACGTCGATAGCACGGGTACAGGAGCCCGGCAGGACGATGTCACCGGCTTTCAGCCGCACGCCGAATTGATCCACCTTGCGGGCCAACCACGCCACAGCGGTGACTGGGTTGCCCAGCACGGCATCGCTACGCCCCTCGGCCACCACCTGACCGTTACAGGTCAGCACCGCGTCGATGGCCGTGATGCCGACATCTTTCGGCGACACCCGCTGCGGGCCCAGGACGAAGCCAGCCGACGACGCATTGTCGGCGATAGTGTCGCAGAGGGTGATTTTCCAGTCCGTGATGCGGCTGTCGATCAACTCGATCGCGGGGACGTAGGCGGCGGTGGCCGCGAGTACGTCATCCTCGGTGCAACTGGCGCCGGGAAGGTCGTCGGCCAGGATGAAACCGACCTCGACTTCCACCCGGGGAAACAGGTAATTAGCCGCGGGCACCGCGATGGTTTCGAAGACCTCCATGTCGGCGAGCAGGTGGCCGTAGTCGGGCTCGTCGACGCCCATCATGGTCTGCATGGCCTGCGACGAGAGGCCCACTTTGTGGCCGACCACCCGCGCACCGTCGGCCACCCGCCTGCGGATGTTGATCAGTTGGATCTCGTAGGCATCGGCGGGGTCGATATCGGGTTGGGCGGCAGTCAGCGGACTAATGGGCTCGCGACTGCGTTCCGCCCCGACCAGCGCGGCGGCGAGTTCTGCGCGGGTTTGCGCACTGAGCATTCGCAATCCGTCCTGGGAGTCCCATCGTGTGACCAGTAGCGCCCGAACGGACCAATTCTATAACGTGTTCTAGTATGACAGCCCAGGAGTTCGACGTCATTGTCGTCGGAAGTGGCGCTGCCGGGATGGTTGCCGCACTCACCACCGCCCACGAGGGACTCTCGACGGTAGTGGTGGAGAAGGCTGCGCACTACGGCGGGTCGACGGCCCGTTCCGGCGGCGGCGTCTGGATCCCCAACAACGAGATTCTCCAGCGCGCCGAAGTTACCGACACCGCCGAAGCTGCCAGTACCTATCTGCACACCATCGTCGGGGATGTCGTGGCGCCCGAGCGGATCGATACCTACCTGCAACGCGGCCCCGAGATGTTGTCGTTCGTTCTCAAACACACTCCGCTGAAGATGTGCTGGGTGCCCGGCTACTCGGACTACTACCCCGAGCAACCCGGCGGGAGGGCGGGTGGACGCTCGATCGAGCCGGAGCCCTTCGACGCCAACCGATTGGGTCCGGATCTGGCCGGACTGGAGCCGCCCTACGGCAAGATTCCCTTGAATGTTGTTGTTATGCAGCAGGATTACGTTCGATTGAATCAAATGAAGCGGCATCACCGGGGTGTGCTGCGGAGCCTGAAGGTCGGTGCCCGCTCCGCGTGGGCGGGTCTGCGCCGCAAGAATCTGGTCGGCATGGGCCGTGCGCTGATCGCACCTCTGCGCATCGGGTTGCGCGAGGCCGGTGTGCCGGTGCTGTTGAACACCGCACTGACCGACCTTTACGTCGAGGATGGGGTGGTACGCGGGATCTACGTCCGCGATAGTGGCGCCCCTGAGGCTGCCGAGCCCCGCTTGATGCGGGCCCGCCGCGGGGTGATCCTGGGTTGCGGCGGTTTCGAACACAACGAGCAGATGCGGGTCAAGTACCAGCGTGCGCCGATTGGAACCGACTGGACGGTGGGTGCCGCGGCCAACACCGGAGATGGCATTTTGGCCGCCGAAAAGCTCGGCGCAGCTTTGGATCTCATGGAGGACGCTTGGTGGGGACCTACGGTGCCGCTGGTCGGCGCTCCCTGGTTCGCCTTATCCGAGCGCAACTCCCCCGGGTCGATGATCGTCAACATGGCCGGCCGGCGCTTCATGAACGAGTCGATGCCGTATGTCGAGGCCTGCCACCACATGTATGGCGGTCAGTACGGCCAAGGACCCGGTCCCGGCGAGAACGTACCAGCCTGGCTGATTTTCGACCAGCAGTACCGCGACCGCTACATCTTCGCCGGATTGCAACCCGGACAACGTATTCCGAAGAAGTGGCTGGACTCGGGGGTGATCGTCATGGCCGACACCGTTGAGGAGCTCGCCGGGAAGACCGGGCTGCCGCCGGGCGAATTCCGTTTCGCGGTAGACCGGTTCAACGGATTCGCCCGTCTCGGAGTCGATGAAGAATTCCACCGCGGGGAAAGTGCCTACGACCGCTACTACGGCGATCCCACCAACAAGCCGAATCCCAACCTGGGCGAAATCGCACACCCGCCTTACTACGCGGCCAAGCTGGTACCGGGCGACCTCGGCACCAAGGGAGGTATTCGCACCGACATCCACGGCCGGGCGCTAAGGGACGACGGTTCGGTGATCGACGGCCTGTACGCGGCGGGCAATGCCAGCGCACCGGTAATGGGGCACACGTACCCGGGGCCGGGCGGGACCATCGGCCCGGCCATGACGTTCGGGTATCTTGCGGCATTGCACATTGCCGGAAAGAGTTGAGCGTGCCAATAGATCTTGCAGTCGCACTGGGCGCCGAATTGCCGCCCGTCGAGTTCTCCTGGAACGCAAGTGACATTCAGCTGTATCACCTGGCTCTCGGTGCCGGCGCTGACCCGATGTCTGCGTCGGAGTTGCGTTACCTCACCGACGGAACCCCTCAGGTGCTGCCCACGTTCAGCAGCGTCGCGGCCACGTTCCACATGACCGAGCCGCCCTCGGTGCGCTTTCCGGGGATCGACATCGAACTCAGCAGGGTATTGCACGCCAGCGAGGCGGTTGCAGTCCCGGCGCCGCTGCCGCCGAGTGGGTCGGCCCGGGCGGTGACCCGGTTCACCGACATATGGGATAAGGGCAAGGCCGCTGTGCTGGTCAACCAGACGACTGTGATGGCCCCGGACGGCACCGTGCTGTGGAAGACGAAGCGCTCGATCTTCGCCCGCGGCGAGGGTGGCTTCGGCGGCGAGCGGGGTCCATCGACATCGGTAGCTCCGCCTGATGGTGCGCCAGTCGTGGAGATCGACGTCCCCGTGCTGCCGCAACAGGCGTTGCTGTACCGACTCTGCGGTGACCGCAACCCGTTGCATTCCGATCCCGAATTTGCCTTGGCCGCTGGCTTTCCCAGACCGATCCTGCACGGGTTATGCACCTACGGCATGACCTGTAAGGCAATGGTGGACGCCGTCCTGGACGCCGACACCAGCCAGGTGGGCTCCTTCGGCGCCCGCTTCGCCGGCGTCGTCTTCCCCGGCGAAACCCTCCGAGTCAGCATCTGGCGGGATGCCGCGCGGTACGTCGCCGTCGTCACCGTGCCGGCCCGGGAGAACGTCGTCGTGCTGTCGGGCGTCGAACTCATCCCAGTCTGACGCAGCAGCCGTTCAGCCTCGCCGCGAGTGAACTTACCTTCACCGGCGGACCCCGCCAGGGAAGCCAACTTCACCTGCGGCGAGCGAGGGCGTCCCTAACCCGCCGCAGGACATCCTCGGCAGAATCTTCAGCCGTCACTCTGATAACGATCCATCCCCGACGTTGCACCATCTCCGATCGGCGAATGTCGTAGGAGTATTGGGAGCGGCGGGTTCGGTGATGATCGCCGTCGTATTCGACGGCGATCTTGAGGTCCTCCCAGCCCATATCGAGGTACGCGACGGGCTTACCCCACTCGTCGTGGATCGGGATCTGGGTCTGAGGCCTGGGCAGGCCGGCCTCAACCAGGACCGTTCGCAGCCAAGACTCCTTCGGCGACTGGGCACCCGCGTCGGCCAGCCCGATAGTCTTACGCGCCTGGATGATCCCGCGGCGGCCCCTGCTCCGCTCCGCGAGCAATTCCACATCCGCGATCTTCACGTCTGTCGCGCGGGCCAGGGCGTCGATCGCCGCCACCGCCGCCATCACGGGATGCCAGCAGGCAACGTCGAGAATCGTCCGTTCTGGGGTCGTCGCCGGAATCCCGTCAACCACGCAGGCGTCTTCCTGCCCCAAGGACTCTGCCCGGGTATGGAGGCTCTTCGCACTTTGTAGGGGTCTGGTGCTGTCCGGCATCGTGTCGTGTCGGTGATTGATTGGGGGCCCGCGCCCCTGTGAGCTGGGTGTTCTTCAGGCATCCAGGACAAGGAACGCGGGCCATG
>JAGQTV010000117.1 GCA_020438845.1 Mycobacterium sp.
GGCAAGATCGATCGCTTCGAGCGTGTCATTTCCGTCGATGGCGATGTCCCGGCAGACCTCCACGACAAGCTTCTGGAGATCGCCGACAAATGTCCGGTTCACCGCACACTGGAAGCAGGCGCCAAGGTCAAATCCTCGGTGCGTGCCTCATAGCATCAGGGAAACAGCACCGACGGCAGATAGGTCGGGATCGCCGGCAGGAACCAGATGATCGCCACGCCCACCACCTGCAGCAGAATGAAGGGCGCAACGCCGGCATAGATCTGCCCGGTGGTGATTTCGGGTGGCGCCGCGCCCCGCAGGTAAAATAGCGAGAAGCCGAATGGAGGCGTCAGGAATGACGTCTGCAGATTGATCGCGATCAGGATCGACAGCCACACCGGGTCGTGACCCATGAGGATGAGCAGCGGCGCCACCAGCGGCAGCACGATCACTGTGATCTCCACAAAGTCGAGGAAGAAGCCGAGCACGAAAATCAGCAGCATGCAGAAGATCAGCGCACCGGTCGGACCGCCGGGCATCGCCGTCAGAAGCTGCTCGATGCGCTCCTCGCCGCCAAGCCCGATGAAGACCAGCGAGAAGATGCTGGCTGCGATGATGGTGGCAAAGATCATCGACGTGACCGTCATGGTCGATTTCAGCGCCGGTACAAGCAGACCGCTGGCGTGGATGCGCAGCACGGTGACGACAAGTGCTGCAAGTCCGGCCAGCGCCAGCAGCGCGTAAAGCCCGCCCTGCATCCAGCCAATCAGCGTCACGTCGCTGCGTTGCAGGCGAACGGGGGCAGCACCCGCCGCAATCGCCAGAAGCAGCAGCGCAACGGCTCCGCTCAGCACCAGCCAGCGGGGCGCACCGAGGCGATGTCCGGCAAGCAGCATCGTGCCGACGGCGCCCACCGAGGCCGCTTCGGTTGGCGCCGTCGGCACGATGCTGCTTGCCGGGTATCGCCTCGGTGCGCCGCGCTGGCTGGTCTTGTGCGGAGCCGTGGCGCTGCTTCTTCTTGCAATTGCGGCGGGTGCTGCCCCCGTTCGCCTTCAGCGAAGCGATGTGACGATCGTTGGGTGGCTGCAGGGCGGTGCCTACACGCTGCTGGCGCTGGCCGGACTGGCGGCGCTCGTCGTAACGCTGTTGCGCGTCCACGGCAGCGGACTGCTGGTGCCGGCGATGAAGTCGACCATGACGGTCACGTCGATGATCTTTGCCACCATCATCGCAGCCAGCATTTTCTCGCTGGTCTTCATCGGGCTTGGCGGTGAGGAACGCATCGAGCAGCTTCTGACGGCGATGCCCGGTGGCCCGACCGGTGCGCTGATCTTCTGCATGCTGCTGATTTTCGTGCTCGGCTTCTTCCTCGACTTCGTGGAAATCACGGTGATCGTGCTGCCGCTGGTGGCGCCGCTGCTGATCCTGATGGGGCACGACCCGGTGTGGCTGTCGATCCTGATCGCGATCAATCTGCAGACATCATTCCTGACGCCGCCCTTCGGCTTCTCGCTGTTTTATCTGCGCGGCGCGGCACCGCCCGAAATCACCACCGGGCAGATCTATGCCGGCGTTGCGCCCTTCATCCTGCTGCAGATCGTGGGCGTGGCGATCATCTGGTTCCTGCCAGCGATCCCGACTTATCTGCCGTCGGTGCTGTTTCCCTGATGCTATGAGGCACGCACCGAGGATCTGACCTTGGCGCCTGCTTCCAGCGTGCGGTGAACCGGGCATTTGTCGGCGATCTCCAGAAGCTTGTCGTGGAGGTCTGCCGGGACATTGCCATCGACGGAAATGACACGCTCGAAGCGATCGATCTTGCCGCCACCGGCGCGCTCTGCTTCGGAGCATTCCTCGCAATCGCTGGCATGGATCTTGGCGTGCGAGACGTCGACGCTGATGCGCCCGATATCGAGCTTCTTGTGCGCTGCATAAAGGCGCAGCGTCATCGCCGTGCAGGCGCCTAGCGCGATCGACAGGAAATCATAAGGCGAGGGACCGGAATCCATGCCGCCGACGCTTTCCGGCTCGTCGGCAAACATGCGGTGCCGGCCGGCCTGCACCGCGTTCTGGAATTTGCCCTCGCCGGTTTCCA
>JAGQTV010000012.1 GCA_020438845.1 Mycobacterium sp.
AAAATCCTGCGCCCTCCACCCGGTATCACGCCAGAGTCAGCGTCAATCCACGAGCCTCGGTGAGGTCGGCGCCCAATTTTCCGTCCCCACGGAGGGGCAGCGAAGCGCCCATGATTTGCTGACACGAAAAATAGGTGACCACAACAGGTGACCGTCGCGGTGGCGAGTTAGGCGGAATCGGCAAGTGGTTGCAGGGTGACGCTGTAGCCGAGGGCTTGAAGTTGTTTGACCGCTCGTGTTTTGGCGGCGTCCGGTCGGTGCGCGGTGTAGTAGTCGGCGCCGGGGTCGCGGTAGAAGTCACCGTTGGTGAGCAGGTTCCAGGCGGCGATGACCATGGCGTGTTCGACGGCGACGATGGCGCGCATGGGTCCGCGGCGGGCGGCGATGCGTTTGTATTTGGCGGAGAAGTAGGTGTTCTTCGAGCGGGCCGCCGAGAGTGCGGCGATGCCGAGGACACCTTTGAGGTAGCGGTTACCAGGCCGGGTCTTGCTGGATTTGACCCGTCCGGCGGACTCGTTGGATCCCGGGGACAACCCGGCCCAGGACGCCAGGTGCCCGGCGGAAGGGAACACGCTCATATCCCCGCCGGTCTCGGCGATGAACACCTCGGCGACGATGCGGGAGAACCCGGGAATGCTGATCAACAGGTCCCGGGCGCAACGAAAGGGTTCCATCGCCGCCTCGATGCGCTCGTCGAGGCGCGTGATGTCGGCGCTGTGGGCATCGATGCGGTCCAAAAACAGCCGGGCCATGAACGCGTGGTGCTCGCTGAACCGTCCGGTCAGCGCCTCGGTCAGGGCAGGGATCTTCGAGCGCATCCGGCGTTGGGCCAGATCGGCCAACGTGGCGGGGTCCCGTTGGCCGGCGATCAGCGTCTCAAGCATCGCCCGCCCGGAGACCCCGGTGATCTCGCTGGCTACCGAGGACAGTTTGATGCCGGCGTCCTCGAGGAGCTTCTCCAGCCGCTGCACCTCCCGGGTGCGCTCCCGGGTGATCACCGTGCGGGTACGAGTCAGATCCCGTAACGCCCGGATCGGGGCGGGCGGCACGAAGGAGGCCTTCACCAACCCGTGGGCGCCCAGATCAGCCAGCCAGGCGGCATCGGAGACATCGGTCTTGCGGCCGGGCAGGTTACGCACCGCCGCGGCGTTGACCAGGACCACGTCCAAGCCGTCGTCGAGCAGGTAGTAGAACGGCTTCCGAATAGCCGCTGGTGGACTCGATCACCACGCAACTGACCTTCTCGCCGATCAGGTGCTCACGCAACGCCAGGATCCGGCCGGTCGTGGCACCCCAGGTTCTCACCGTCGCCGACCTCACGCGGCCACCCTGGCCCTGGATCCGCACGCAGACCTTCGCGTCCTTCTTCGAGCAGTCGATCCCCGCGCACCGCGGGTGCACGACATCCATCACCCATCACTCCCTCGAAAACTCGCATACCTCGTTGTGGTGGAGTGTGTTTCGGGGAGGGCGGGGTGAAACAGGAATCTGACACTCGTGCTCGAAGGCAACATTCCACGGTTCCCGCGGACAAGGTTGTGCCCTCCGCCCCACGCTAACCTGCGGGCTCATCGGCAACATAGTTCGACCGGGGTCGACCGAAACACCTCTTAAGCATCATCTCGGAGTTGATCGGACGCAACCACCCCGCCAACCGCAGCCGACAAGGGAATTTTCGCCTACCACGGAGGAGCGCAGCGCCCCTGGGCCGCTAACCTCGATTTTGCGTGCCGGTGGGGTCCGGCGAGGCTCGGCTACGGAAAGCGCTGAACGGCAGCTATTTTGGGCTTGGGGCGTGTTGGTCTGTCCCGTGTCGCCGGGGTGGGCGGGCTTTCCAGGTGGCCGTGGGGTCTTTCGGGTTCGTCGGGACAGGTGTTGTCGTGGTCAGGGGAAAGCGGCGCGCAGGCGCTGCCAGGCGGTGGCGATGGCGGTGGCCCAGCGTCAGGTGGCGTCGATGCGTTGCCGGGCGCCGCGGGTGATGCGGGCCGCGACGTGCAAGACCCGGTAACGGAAGGCGTTGATCTCGCAGCGGGCCAACTCGGGGGTGTCGGTGAACCCGATCAGTTGGGCCCAGGCGACCAGGTCAGCGGCAGCCAGCACGATCTCCAACCAGGCGGCGTTGGACTGAAAATCATGGCAGGGCAGGTTAGCCTACCAGGCCGAAAATGACCCACTAAAACGTCAGTAGATCCCAACTGGAAGGGTGGATGCCTACGAGGAAGAGGGTATCTACCTCTGGGATGTGGCGGCTAGTTTGACGCTTGTAGTAGCTGCGGGTGGTTCATTTTCGATGCTACGGACTCGTGGCGAATTCGAATACCATGTAAGTACTTCGAATGGAAAACTGATTCTTTAGAAATGAAAGGCGCACCGACACGGCGCCAACACGGGGAGTGCGAAATCAAGCTAAATAAGAAGTCCGCCGTGATTTTCGACGTAATTGGCTTGTGGTCGAGATATTCTAGGCTGGTCTCGACGGAAAGAATACACCCTCGAGTGCCGAGCGATCTGCTCCGGATCCTAGCGCCGGAACCAACCTTGCATCTAGCAATGTTGGACTGCAGGTCGCCTTAGTTCAGAACTTTAGCTGGCGCCAAGGTCTGGCGGGGCCAAGGTCTGGCGGGGCCGACTTGCTTAGGCGAAGGTTCTTCGGCGATCATGAGGTAGTGAATACGTACTCGTACTCGGCTTGGGAGCGAGCAAAAGCCTCAGTGTGGCGAGCCCTGAACAACGGGGTTGATCGCATAAGGAAACCGATCCGGAGTCCACAGATTTTTCTTGTAACCGGCAACGCCGCCGAAGAGAAGGTTGCAGAGGTTGAGGCGAGGCTTCGTTTCTTATTTTCACATCTGGGAGATGTCCCAAAGTTTCGGAGGGCGCAGAAGGCCTCGCCGCTAGCGTACCTGCGCTACCGAGGTGTCGCGGCGGTCGACGAAGCTGCAATTCCTGCATTTCTCTGTCGACACACAGGCTGGATCGCCAACCTTGACTACGACAAGAATTATTCTGACGGATGGGCCCTAATGGACCTAGGGACGGCTCTGTCTCGTAAAGATCTGGACAACCGGATATCGAGGGGACGTGAGATATTTGTCGATCGCGTAAAGCAAATCAAAGCAGTTGGCCCACGACCTGTCTACCTGTTCGGCACTGGCCCTTCATTGATACTAGCTAGCCAGCGGTCATTTTCTGACGGAATCACCGTAGTTTGCAACACAATTGTTCGAGACGCGAATATTTGGCATGAGCTAAAACCTGCCTTCTTCGCAGCGGGAGACGCAATCTACCACTTTGGGGATAACCTGCACGCTCGAACATTCCGAGCTGACGCGCTGCGACGACTCCAGGAATCTGAAGGGCGCACGTTATTCGTGTACCCGGCCCGTTATGATGTAATCATTCGATCCGAGTTTTGCGACATCGAAGAACTGTTAGTTCCGATACCGATGGGTGAACATACGGACGTCACCAACAATCTGATTAGTCGGTTTGCTCTCCCTAACGTTCCAAACGTCCTGAATAATCTACTTCTCCCCTTGGGTTGCACCCTGAGTGCTGACATTCGTCTCTGCGGTTTCGACGGTCGCGCCCCGAACGACACCGGTTTTTGGTCCTACTCGTCTGCACACGCCTACCCTGAACTGATTCCGACAATTCGGAATGCGCATCCCGCCTTTTTTGACGCACTATTACCTAAAGGCGACGAATCTAGGTACGTCAGGCAAACCCACGGCGACTGGCTGGATAGCAGGCTTAGTGACGCTGAAAGTCGGGGATTCAAGTTCCGAATGCTCCACCCCTCCTGGACGCCGACTTTGAATGCCAGATACATTCAGGACGGCATCACGCGCGAAATGCCCGCGTGACCGTGTCGGTCACTCTTCCGGCCTCGGTAAGGACGCGATGGGGACCGGCTGATCCGGGATGAGACCCGACTAATAGGAAAATGCCAGGCCAGCCGAGACAGTGTTGTTGACCGTCGCCGTGGATGCAGTTGATGCGGTCGCTGCTGATGCAGATGCTTCTGATGTAGCGAAGGCCCTGTCCGCGTAGCGGGCAGGGCCTTCGTCTGGGTGGTGACGGCGTCGTCGGACCTGAGTTTGGACACCTCGGCCGATTTTCGCAGTTGATAGTTGCTTGACCTGCGGTGTTGCGCTGGCGGCTGGGTGTTTTGGGGTACTAAGCGGGTAGGTTCGGGCGGTGGCGTATGTGCGGAAG
>JAGQTV010000002.1 GCA_020438845.1 Mycobacterium sp.
CGCTCGCGGATCTGCTCGTTGGTCCAGCCGAGCGCCTTGAGCAGCACGGTGACCGGCTGGCGGCGCTTGCGGTCGATGCGCACACCGACGGTGTCGCGCTTGTCGACGTCGAACTCCAGCCACGCACCACGACCGGGGATCACCTTGACGGTGTGCAAGGTCTTTTCGGTGGCCTTGTCGATGCTCTCGTCGAAGTACACCCCCGGCGAGCGGACCAACTGGCTGACCACGACACGCTCCGTGCCGTTGATGATGAAGGTGCCCTTCTCGGTCATCATGGGGAAGTCGCCCATGAAGACCGTCTGGCTCTTGATCTCACCGGTGTTGTTGTTGATGAACTCGGCCGTGACGAACAGCGGAGCCGCGTACGTCATGTCCTTGTCTTTGCACTCGTCGACCGGCGCCTTGACCTCGTCGAAGCGCGGATCGGAGAAGCTCAGCGACATCGATCCGGAGAAGTCCTCGATCGGGGACAACTCGGCGAGTACCTCGTCGAGGCCACCTACGGGGTTGGGATCCCCGGCCTCCTTGGCTTTGGCGCGCCACTCCTCTGCGCCGATCAGCCACTTGAACGAGTCGGTCTGAACGTCGAGCAGGCCGGGAACTTCGAGCGGTTCGCGCAGCTTGGCGAACGAAATTCGCTTTGGCGCCCCCGGAACGGAATTCGAAGTCGGATTGCTCTGGCTAGAGACTGCCAAGATTGAGTCCTTCCAGCACCTCATGCGGCTTCAGCGGACCGGAGGACCCGGACCTTATCGCCGCTTCTCTGCGTCGGTTCGCACTGGCGTTTGCCTGTCGGATCCGTCAACACACATGACACGTGAAAGGTCCTATGACCTGGAGCGATAAAGACTCAGGCCATGACCACGGTGTCAAAGTGCGGTAATGATGAGGCAGGGGGCAGCCAGCGCAACGTCCAACGATACCGCAAAACGGCGCAGCACTCAACCCACGCAAACTGGGACCGGCTGACGCTGGCTGGCGAATACCGGTACCCGAACAGACATGCTGCCATCAGAGTGGACCGTCTGCACGGTTCCGTCAAGCGTTTTCGCAGGATTTCTGTGGAAAAACCGCCTAAATGTACTGCTTGGTCTCACTTATGGGCCCCCACACCCCCAGTTGCCGAGCCCGGTCCACCAGCGCCTGGTATTCATCTGCCGGCAGGGTCTGGGTGCGGCTGAGGATATACCCGCTGAACAGCGAGGGATCGCTGACGATCGCCCAGCTGTAGTCGGGGGCGTAGTCCAGGATCCAATAATTGCCCGGCTCGCTGCTCCTCGGCGTGCCGAAGAAGAAGCCGACGTTGAGCCGGGTGTTGGTGGGGCTGTTGACCGCCACCGCCGTGCCATTGATGTCGACCTTGGGCCCGTTGGGACCGAAGTAGTTCCCGGAGTTCGTCACCCCGACCGTGTTGTCGGGGTTGACGGTATAGGTGGCGGTGGTGTTGACCAGGAACCACTCGAAGGGCAGCTTGACGCTGCCCAACTCGTACCACAAGCCGGCGTAGTCCTTGACGTCCACCGGAGGCGGCGCAGGCAGGGTCGTGGCCCCTGCCTCACCCATGACGATCGGCTGATTTGCCACGTAGGTTCCGTCATTGGGGTTTCCATAGATTCCGTAGTACGGGTTCGTCGGGCTGTTCCCGGCGTAGAGGTCGTTGATCCAGCCGGTGGCGAAGGTGCCCACCGCCGCCTTGCCTCCCGGCGGCGACGGTTTGACCAGGATCGCGGCGGCGAGATCAGCGAACCAGTTGCCGCCCAGCGAGTCCGCGTGCGACCCGTTGTCGATCATCGTGCCGACGAACTGGCCAGGGTGCAGGGCCGCGAGTTCTTCGGTGGTGACGCCGTAGGCGTTCCAGGACTGCGGAGTGGCGGCGATCTGGTAATCGGGGATCCCGAGGCTATCCAGTTTGGCCAGCGCAGGTTCGAAAACGTCCGGGAACGACACACCGTCGAACATCACCACGCCGAGCAGGTCGGCGGCAGCACCGTTGTCAACGGTGTAACCCCCGGCCACAGTGGCAAAGCTGCCGCCCGCGGAGTTTCCGGTCAGGATGAAACTCTCCGGAAGCAGGCCCTGGTAGCCGGCCTTGTTCGCGCTGATGTTCAGTGCCGACCGATCGCCGACGAACAGTTGCGCTGCCGCCTCACCGGAGTAGGCGGCGTCGTTGAACCAGAAGATCTGGGGTGCCACCACAATGCTGTTGGTCTCCTGGGCGATGCGGACCGCCAGGTCCTGGTACCACCCTTTGAAGCAGAAGAAGCCGTGCTGCAGCCAGACGACGCCGTTGGCCTGCACCGAGCCGTCGGCCTGGGTGGGGAAGTACCAGTCCGCCGGGGCGTCATAGCCGTTGGCGGTGGGGATGGTCACCACAGCATGACCGGTCTTCACACCGGTGACCCCGTTGGACAGCGGCGGCGTCACCAGTCCGGTGAGACCGTTACTCCCGGTGTTGACCTCAGGGGTCGGCGGGATACCGAAAATGCCGGTGACGAAGTCCACGACGTTCTTGGTCAGGCGGCCGAGGGGCGAGAGCTGGTTGAGCACTGGACTAGGCAAGCCCAACGCGGCAGCTTCGCCCATGATGAGCTGCTCATTGGCCGCCGGATAGAAACCGTACTGCGGGGCCAACGGAGTGGCGCCGACGTACATGTCGTTGATCCAGCCGGTACTCAACCGGTAGTTCGCAGCGGTGTTGCCGGCCGGGGAACGCTTGGTCACCAACTGCAGAACCAGGTTGACCAACGGGTTCTTGCCGAGCATCGAGTCAACGTGTGACCCGCCCGCCATCACGACGCCGTCGAACTGGCCGGGCCGGTCGGCGAGCAGAATGTTTGTGGTCTGGGCGAAGTTGTTCCAGATCTGACCCGGTGCCGCGATCTGGTAGACGGGGACGCCGTCCAGTTCGGCCAGTTGTTGGCTGAAGGTGCCGTCGAAAGTTCCCACGGACACGCCGTCGAACATGACCACACCCAGCAGGTTGCCGGCGGCACCGTTCTGCACGGTGTCGGCGGCTACCCCGGTGGCGAACCCGCCGCCGGCCGAGTGGCCGGCCAGGATGAACGTGGTCGGCAGCGTGCCCTGGTATCCGGCTGCGGCGGCGCTGGTGTTCAGGGCGGTCTCGCCATTCAGGAACAGCGTGGCGGCGGCCTGCTGCATCGGCGCACCGCTGATGTAGCAGCCGGGGCAGAACAGACTGGGTAGGGAACTCAGCGTGGGCGCAACCACGATGCTGTTGGTCTGCTGAGCCAGTTCGGTGGCCAGTTGACCGTAGAAGTCCTTGGTGGCCCCGAACCCATGCTGCAGCCAGATCACGCCCTGTGCCTGCACGGTGCCGTCGACTTGAGTCGGGAAGTACCAGTCGGCCCGGGCCGTATAACCGTTGGGTCCGCAGGGGATCTCGAGCTTGGAGTGACCGACCTGGACACCGGTCACCCCGTTGCTGTCGCCGGGCAGAAGCGCAGTGGGATCCGGTGGCGCAGCAGCGACCGCCGTAGCCTCGACGACCGCAGCTGCGGTTGCCGTCTGACGCGACCCCGTCAATGCAGCCATCGTCGGAAGAGTGATCACCAAGTTGGTGGCGGGATTAGCACCCAATCCCGCCAGAACGTTGTCCAGCACGGCGATCGCCGGCCGCCTGGCAGGAACGGACTGGACCGCCGGAGCGATGGCCGCCGTCGCGAGCGGAACCGCCCTGTCCGTACCGACCGCGGAGGTGACGACCGGGGTGGGGGCAGGTGCATCAGTTAAGACGGACGCGGACACCGCCGCAGTGTCGACCGCGACCTCCGGCACTGGAGTCGTTTGCGCGGCGGCCGATCGGATCAGGGGCAGGCGGATCGTCGGGTTGACGTTCTTGCCGGCCCGACGATCAGCGCTGGGCTGCGAGGGGCCGCCTTCGGGAGCAGCGAGGCGCGTTCGCATTTCGACCGCCCGAGGAGCGCCGGCCCCGGGGGCGGTCGAAGTGCGCACGCGCGGCGTTCCCCGACGGCTATTGACCCCAGCCGAACCTGGGCCGCCGGCGGTCGCGCTCGACACCCCGGGGGAAGACGCACCCGACGCGTTGTCCGCTGCAGCGACAGGGCTCAGACCAAGGCTCAGACCGAGGCCCAGGCCCAAGCCGAGCCCGACAAGGGCTGCTCCCCCGCCCAGCGTCAAACGTACTTCGCCCATAGCAACCCCTCCGCTTATTATCAGCTTTTTATCAGCTTCGCGAACACGTTACCGCGCACGAAGCGGTTTGCAGGGCGGATTAAGCCGAACCGCCGCGGCGCCAAGCGGCGCCGCGGCGGAGTTGAGGCTGATTTCGTCTAGACGGAGGTGCTCTCCAAGTCACGGAGGATGGCCTCCTGGGCCTTCGGCGGCAGCGTGTGCAGCATTTCGCGGACCCGAGCCTGCCGGCGTCCTACGGCCTTGCGCTCGGGCATGCCAGGAGTCGCCTTGAGTTGCGGCGGCACGCCCTCGACCTCTTCCAGCCCGCCGTCGCTCTGGCCGGCCTCCATGGCCGCCTGTTCAGCGGCCGCAGTCGCCTGGTCCTTTTCCTCGGACATACCGATAGGCCCGATACGGCGACCATTGAGGAATTGCTTGACGGCGGGCTCGTCACTGGTGAGCAGGACCTCGCGCGGCCCGAACATGACGAGGTGCTTGCGGTACAGCATGCCGATGTTGTCCGGCACCGTCCGCACGATGTTGATGTTGTGGGTAACGATCAGCACAGTCGCGTCGATCTGGGCGTTGATGTCGATCAGAAGCTGCGAGAGGTAGGCGGTACGGACCGGGTCCAGACCTGAGTCGGGCTCGTCGACGAGGATGATCTGCGGGTCAAGAACCAGGGCACGGGCCAGGCCGGCGCGCTTGCGCATACCGCCGGAGATCTCGCCGGGGAACTTGTGCCCGTCATTGGGCATACCGACGATGTCGAGCTTCTCCATGACGATCTCGCGGATCTCGCTCTCGCTCTTCTTCGTGTGCTCGCGAAGCGGGAATGCGGTGTTGTCGTAGATGTTCATCGAGCCGAACAGCGCGCCGTCCTGGAACAACACGCCGAACAAGGTGCGGATCTCGTAGAGCTCCTTGGCAGAGCACTCGATGATGTTGGTGCCGTCGATGACGATCGAGCCGCGTTCGGGGCGCAGCAGTCCGATCAGGGACTTGAGGAACACCGACTTACCGGTACCGGACGGGCCCAGCATGACGCTGACCTCACCCTTGGGAATGGACAGCGTGACGTCCTCCCAGATGACCGACGATCCGAAAGACTTGCTGAGTCCGGTCACGTCGATAGTGACGCCCATTTGCGATCCTTCCCGCGCTGCACTGATTGGCCGTTCCGCCCCTGCAGGTGAGTCACTCCACCCTTGTGGTTCGACTATTTCCACCCTTGTGGTTTGAGTCACTGTAGCGCACGCGAACCCAGCCCCACCCAGTTTGTGTACTAGCAGGGCCTGCGAAGGAAAAATCCCCCGTGGGCATAGCTGCCCACGGGGGATTTCTTGACGTGCTGTCGGCCGGTTCGGCCTGCTGTCGAACTACTTGACGGTGACCTTCGCGCCAGCGGCTTCGAGCTTGCCCTTGGCCTCCTCGGCGGCCTCCTTGTTGACCTTCTCCAGAACGGGCTTCGGAGCCCCGTCGACGAGGTCCTTGGCTTCCTTGAGGCCCAGGCCGGAAACGATCTCGCGCACCACCTTGATGACGCCGATCTTCTTGTCGCCGGCGCTCTCGAGGATGACGTCGAACTCGCTCTGCTCCTCGGCGGCCTCGGCAGCCGGGGCGGCACCGCCAGCGGCGGCGACGGCGACCGGAGCGGCCGCGGTGACTTCGAAGACCTCTTCGAACTGCTTCACGAACTCGGAGAGTTCGAGCAGGGTCATCTCCTTGAAGGCGTCGAGCAGTTCTTCGGTGCTGAGCTTGGCCATGGTTGTGGTCCTTCCTTACTTACTTTGTGTTGCGTCGGTGTTGGGTACGGATGGTTAATTACGCGGCTTCTTCGCCGGCCTTCTTCTCCTGCAGCGCAGCGGCCAGTCGGGCCATCTGCGAGGCAGGTGCAACGAACAAGGCCGCTGCCTTGGACATGTTGCCCTTCATGGCGCCGGCCAGCTTGGCCAACAGCACCTCGCGCGACTCCAGGTCGGCGATGCGCTCGACCTCGGCGACGGTCAGCGAGTGACCGTCCATGTAGCCGCCCTTGATGACGAGCGCCTTGTGGTCTTTGGCGAACTTCTTGATCGCCTTGGCCGCATCGACCGCCTCACCGGTGACGAACGCGATCGCAGTGGGTCCGGCGAACAGGTCGTCCATGCCGTCGATCCCGGCCTCCGCCGCGGCCCGCTTAACGAGCGTGTTCTTGGCGACGGTGTAGGTAGCCGTGCCGCTCAGCGAACGACGCAGTTCAGCCAGGTTGGCCACGGTCAGGCCGCGGTACTCGGTGACCAAGGTGGCCGTCGAGGACCGAAACTGCTCGGTGATATCGGCGACCGCAGTGGCTTTGTCATCCTTGGCCATGCATTGCCTCCTCGTGATGGGGGTATTCCGGTTGCACCACCGGAAGAACGGTCAGAAATAGACCTGGAAATAGACAGCGCCCCGACGCAGACGGTCGGGGCGCGGAGATGCTGCCACAGCGACAGCGACGTGCCTCGTCCTCCTGCGTGGGCCGCCGGGAAATCCCGGACCTTCAACCGATTACTCGGTGACCGACGGTCTTCGGTGGAACTGTGACAGGGTAACCCCTCGCAGCTCGATCAGCCAAAACCGGCTGAAGGTCAGGCAGCGCAGCGCAGCAGAGCCGCGGCGCCGATAAGGCCGGCCTCCCCACCCAGTTCCGCCGGCACGACCCGCAGACCGGTGATGAAATCCAGCCCCAGGTATTCCCGCAGCGCCGCACGCAACGGGTCGAACAGCACAGGTCCCGCTTGGGCCACCCCGCCACCGATGACCACCAGGTCGAGGTCGCACGTCGCCCCCACCGAGGCGATCATCGCCGCCACCGCCCTGGCCCCACGACGGAAGGCCCGGACCGCGATCTCATCCCCCCGCCCGGCGGCCTCGGCGAGTTCCCGCGCCGTGTCTTCGGGGCGCCCGGCCCAGCCCTGACCGCGGGCCCACGCAACCAGGTGCGGACCGCTGGCGATGTTCTCCACGCAACCACGCCCGCCGCACGGGCACGGCTCGCCGTCGGTCTCTACCACGACGTGGCCAACGTGTCCGGCGTTGCCGGTTCGCCCAGGATAGGGCGAGCCATTGAGGATCAGCCCGCCTCCGATCCCGGTCGAGATCACCATGCCCAGCATGAATGCCGCACCCTGCCCGGCCCCCCGCCAGTGCTCCCCCAACGCCATGCACAACCCGTCGCCGGCCAGTTCCACCGGCACCCCGGGGACCGCGGCAGCGACACGCTCGCGGATCGGAAAGCCGCGCCAGGCCCCGATATTGACCGGACTGATGGTGCCCTCTGGAAGGTGGATGGGCCCAGCCGAGGAGATGCCCACGCCGCTGACCGGGCCGTCCGCGGCGGCGAGTGCGTCGGCGACGACACGGCTCACTGCGGCGAATACCTCATCCGGGTCCCCGCTGCGCGGGGTGGGCTGACGATTCTGGTGCAGAAGCCGGCCATCGGGGTCGACCAGTCCGGCGGCGACCTTGGTGCCGCCGATGTCGAGTGCAAGAGTGCTGAACATGTCAATGCCTGTGGGTGTTGTCGGGTTGGCGTGGGTCTCCTGGATGTTCGTATCCGGGCGCAAGCCAGACCAGCGCCGCCCGGCGTTGCTCGAGCCAGATCCGGAAGGCCCGCCGCCGGGCCGCACCGCGGAGCAATGCAGCGATCCTGGGGGCGACCGCGGCGAATTCGGGGGCCGGGCCGGTGCCACGGACGAAGCGGAGCGGGTTTCGCCGGTGGTAGTCGGCCACTGCGGATTCATCGACGTCGACATCGGAAGTCACCCGCGCAAAAACAGCCCGCGCTGCCGGGTCGGCCAGGACCGAGGCGGCGATGCTGCCGATCTCCAACCGCGCGGTGAGGTCGGGAAGCAGGTCCTCGACATCCGGGGTGTCTGCGGTAACGGTGACGCCGAGCACCGCGGCTTCGTGTGCGACGACGTGTTCGACCACCAGGAGTTGAGTCAGCCAACGTCGAAGTTGACGGCCCTCGCTGGTGCCCGCGCGGGGCAGGGCCGCGGTCTGCGGAGAGCTGCGCAGCAGGGCTTCGCGAGCATCGACTTCGTCGATGGGTACCAGACGTCCGGCAACCGTTGCGGCCAGATTCATTCGACCACCACCGCAACCGCCCGGGTGTACAGCAGCCGACCGGCGCAGCCGATCCGGATCAAGGCCCACCATCGCCCCCGGGCGGCCCAGTGCTGCGGGGAGACCTCGAAGCCCACCTCGACGGTCGAACGGGCCGGCAGCACTGCACCCCGGGAGGCCGGGCCGAGCCATTCCCAGGTTCCCCAGGGGCTGATCAGATGCGCCTCCAAAGCAAGGTCGGCGTGCGCGTCGGTGCCGACGGTGACGGCGAGGCGAGCCCTCCCGCCAGGCGGGACGACGACGTCCTCGGGTTCGGCCACCAGGTACGCCAGTTCACCGGTCCCTTCGCCGACGGCGATGACGCAGACGTCTTCGACGGTTTGCCGCCAGGCCGCCGGCAAGTCGCCGCTGAGCGTCAACTCGGCGCTCACCGGGTACAGCCCGGGTGGCGCTTCGGGCGGAACGGTAACGGAGAACTCCGTGTCCCGGTGCCCGCGCGGTGCGAGTTCGAAGGGTTCCCGAGACGTCCACATCCGGGTCGCCGACTGATCCGCCCACCCGGCCGGGTAGCGCATTCGCACTGAACCGGCGAGGGTGGCGTCACTGCAGTCGCTGGCGACGCTCAGTCGCAGTTCAACGGTCTCGCCCGGGCGGGCGCTGAGCGCTTCGGGGTGCAGGTGCGCCACAGCTGGAAGTCCACCGAGGGGGGCCGGACCGCGGTTGTGCAGCCAGTACCGGGCGTAGAGCGGCTGTGCCGGCTCGGCATCCGGTGCCAGCGCCTGGCCGGTGGCGTCGATAATCCGTTCGGCCTGCAGCCGGGCCCGCACCGTGGAGATCTGGTATCCGTGCAACTGCAGTGGATCACCCTGTGCACGAACGTTTTCCAAGAGGTCGGCAGGCAGCAGGTCGGAAATCTCAGCAACCTGACTGGTGATGCTCACGTCGGTGGGCGTGCCCGCTGTTTCGACCAGACGAAGGGTGACCGACTCCGGGTCCACGGCGGCCACGCTGCCGATGGAGGTGGGGTTACCAGCGGCCTTCAGTGCGCCCAGCTGCGCCATCCCAGCCGGCTCAATCGACAGCAGTGAGCCGTCGGCCGGCAGCGTCCCGGCTCCGCCGACGACGGGAAGGCAGTGCATGGGGTGGTTGAATTCCGCGCTGCGCGCGGGCATTCCGATCTGCCTCCAGTCGCCGGGCCCGCACACCAGGGCGAAGTCGAAACTGTGGCTCCAGTGCTGCAGCTGAAAATTGGAACCGTCCGGAGCGGTGCGCCGCGGCGGGTCGATCCAGGTTCCCGACGGCCAGCCGGTGCAGGACCGCATGAGCGAGGTCTGCAGAGTGCCGTCGCACTCGACAGCGAAGCCAGGTACTCCGCGGTTGATCAGCGCCACCGTGTGTGATTCGAACTCACCGCATGCGGCAGGCGCATGTTGACTGATGACGATCTCGGCGTCGTCGAGGTCGTCGATCAGAGCGGCAACCGCCGAACCCAGCCCCTGCATCCAATGGCCGGCGACGATCAACACCGGCAGCGCGAGCGCTCCGCGCAGGTCGGCATCGGGGCGCCACACCTCGCTCAGCGGGGCACCTGCCGGCACCCATACCCGGGCCTGCCCGGTCGCAGCCAGTTGGCGGTGCAGTTCAGCGGTGTAGGTGTGATCGGCGACGGCCAACACTTCGGCGGTGAACGGGTTGTCGTCGGGGCCGCCCAGGGCGATCCGGGCGTCCGGCAGGTTGGAGTCGACGGCGAGATTGCCGTACCGGGGACGGTCTGCGCTACTGCACGTGGCGGTAACCCCGGCGCGCACCAATGCCACCATCAGCTCGCGGGCCAAGTCACTGCCGGGCTCACTGGTAGCGACCACCTCTGCCACCGACACCGCGCGCGACTGCTTCCCCACCCGCACCCGCACGCAGGACGAGAGCCCGAACCAACCGTGGGCGGGGTTATCGAGTGTCCATGGGTGATCCGCGGTGTCCACCGCGTGATCTTCACCGGTCTGGTGATCGTGCATGAGGCCGAAGCCGCGGCCCACCACCGCATCGCCGACCTCACAGACCGGCAAGGCTCCGGGAACCGGGCACGGCCACCGGAGCCGCACCAGCTTATCGGCACCCGCGAATTCGTCGATCGTGGTGCGACAGTCGAGCCGGTCGACCCCCGTCCACAGTGTCAGCGTCTGTGTGTAGCGCAGCACGTCACCGATCGCGCCGGTGACCACGATGCGCTCCCCCAGCGGACACCGATAGGCCCGGACTCCGGCCGGCCCGGCCGACGAGCCCACCACCGGGCCGCGAGGCAGCAGGTGCCATGGCCCCTCGCCGGCTTCGGGGTGCGCGGGGTATTCGTCATAGACGGCCAGTTCATTGCCCACCGCGCCGGGAGCGATGAGTTCGCGGCCGCCGCGCACCAGCGAGGCCACGCCTCCGCCGCGGGCCGGATCGACATGCAGTCGCAGGTACTCGTTGGCGATCGTTACGCCGTCCACCGGCCGCCAGCCTGACGGGGCGACGCCGTCAACAATTCGGTAGGTCCGCCATCCCAGGGAACCGACGTCCACGGCCCGCCAGCTCACCGTGTGGCCGCCGTCCTCCACCACCGCGGGCAACTCGGCACCGGCGGCGTCGAGCACCGCCACAATGCCATCGACCGGCTGGTCGAGGTGCACGGTGACGATGTCGGTTCGGTTGTGCGCCAAAGGGTTCCACACCACCACCGACGGAAGCTCAGCACGCACCGCGCTCGACAACACCGACAGCGCTCCACCTTGTGCAGCCCGGCCCAACTCCCACGCATCGCGCCAGCCGGTGAGCAGATCGAGATACACCTGGTCGGACTCGCTGCCGGTGATCGCGTCGTGGTGAGCACCCCAGGCCAATTGCACCCAGGCCTTGGCCAGCGCCGCCTCCGGGTAGCGGGCGCCGGAAAGCAGCGCCGCGAAAACCGCGAAGCGCTCCGCCCCCAAGACTGCGACCTCCGCAGCGCGGTTGGCCTGCTTGGTGTCGATGTAGGAGACGTCCTTACCGGTGTAGATCGGGTTCATGTCCCGGGTCTGCGGCGAGGCCCTGTGAGTCGACCCCGCACCCCGCTCGGCCAGTTCCGCGCGCACCGCGGCGAAGAACTCGCCCGGCAGTGCGCAGATGAACCGAGGCCAGGTGTAGCGGGCGTTCCAGTCGTTGTGGATATCGGTGACCCAGGCATTCGGCGGGGTGTAGTCGGTGCCTACCGGCAGCAGGACGTTGCGGGTCAGCGCCACCGACTTCAGTTCCCGGAACAGTTCGTAAGTGGCTTGTTCGGCCTCGGCCAGCGACGCCGAGGAGTCCATCCACCAGCCGGCCGCATAGTGCGCCGGCATGTAATGCGTCAGCAGACCCACGCCTGACGGGGCGATCCACTCGAATTCACTGCGGAACTGCATACGCCGCGGGTCACCGGAGCCTGCCATTGGACCCCACTGGTGGTGCGGACCACGCGCCCAGGAACTAGAAGTCAGCCCTGCTTCTGCGGCCATGCCCGGAAACTGCGGATCGTGGCCGAACACGTCGAGCTGCCACGCCGTGGCGGGGTGGGCGCCGAGTACGTCACGCTGAAACCCGATGCCGTGAACGAAATTGCGGATCGTGGTCTCGGGGCCGGTGAGGTTGGTGTTGGGCTCGTTGTACGTACCGCCCATCACCTCGACGCGGCCCTCGGCAATAAACCGGCGAAGGTCGGCGCGGTCCTCGGGGTGGGCGTCGAAATACGGCTTCAGGTAGTCGACTTCGGCCAGCACGAACTTGTATGCAGTTTCACGGCGGGCCATTTCGAGGTGGGCAGCCACCAGGGCGAACGCGTTGTTCTGCCTACACCGGCCGGGTGGGTCCTCGGTCCACAGGCTGGTATAAGCGCCTTGGGTGTTCCACCACACCGGGTCGTAGTGGAAGTGGCTGATCATGAACATCGTCCAGCCCGGCTCGGCCGTCTCGAACTCGAAGGCGAACTCCGGCGCCTCGGCGCTGACCACCCGCGCTGCGCGTCGTTGGCCGGGCACCGGGTCGACGACCCGGACCGCAACCTCGACCACGCCCTCGCCGGCGGCCACCGTCGCCGGCTCCGGAGTGCTCAGCCCGTCGCCCGAAACGCGAACTTCGGTGGGCGCAGCGGCGTGGGTGTAGCTGACCCGGACCACCTGGAGCGGCGCGTCCGCATCCCCGACGAACAGTCCGGTGGACTCCGCCGCGCTCACCTGCACACCCCCAAACTACGTGACCAATGCACTCCGAGAACGCACTCCGGAAGGAAAAATGGCTGGTGGCAACATCGGTCGGAGCCGATGCGGCCGCACCGGTGGAGCCCTGTGACAGCCGTCGCGAAATTACGACCAAGAGCGCGGATTTGGCAGACTGGCAAGAATGAGTTCCACCAAGAACGGGCCCAAACACCGTGAGGTGCCCCAGCTGGACCGGGTTCCGCTTCCGTTTGAAGCGGCCCGCATCGGCGTGACGGGTTGGCAGCTCACCCGCACCGGACTGCGCGTCCTACCGACGTTGCCCGGGAAAGGCAGCCTGGGCGACAAGGTGATCAGGCAGATTCCCCAGACTTTCGCCGACCTCGGGCCGACCTATGTGAAGTTCGGCCAGATCATCGCCTCCAGCCCGGGCGCATTCGGCGAGCAGTTGAGCAAAGAGTTCCGCAGCCTCCTCGACGCCGTTCCGCCTGCCGACACCGCCGAAGTGCACAAACTGTTCAAAGAGGAACTCGGCGCCGACCCGGCCGAGTTGTTCGCCTCGTTCGAGGAAGAGCCCTTCGCCTCCGCATCGATCGCCCAGGTCCACTTCGCCACCCTGCACACCGGCGAGGACGTGGTCGTCAAGATCCAACGGCCCGGCATCCGTCGACGGGTAGCCGCCGACCTGCAGATTCTCAAGCGTTTCGCCCAAGTGGTCGAGTTCGCCAAGCTGGGCCGCCGGCTGTCCGCCCAGGACGTCGTGGCCGACTTCGCCGACAACCTAGCCGAGGAACTGGACTTCCGCATCGAGGCCCAGTCGATGGAGGCCTGGGTATCGGGCCTGCATGGTTCACCGCTCGGTCGCAATATCAAGGTCCCGCAGGTGCACTGGGAGTTCACCAGTGAGCGGGTGATGACCATGGAACGCGTGCACGGTGTACGCATCGACGACGTCAAAGCCATCCGCAAGAAGGGTTTCGACGGCACCGAACTGGTGAAGGCGCTGCTGTTCTCCACCTTCGAAGGCGGACTACGGCACGGGCTGTTCCACGGCGACCTGCACGCCGGCAACCTGCTGGTCGACGACAAGGGCCGGATCGTGTTCCTCGACTTCGGAATCATGGGCCGAATCGACCCGCGCACCCGGTGGCTGCTGCGTGAACTGATCTACGCCCTACTGGTCAAGAAGGATCACGCCACCGCCGGCAAGATCGTCGTGCTGCTGGGAGCGGTGGGTACGGTGAAACCCGAAGCCCAGGCCGCCAAGGATCTCGAGGCGTTCGCGCAACCGCTGACTCTGAAAACCCTCGGTGACATGTCGTATGCCGATATCGGCAAGCAGTTGTCCACCTTGGCCGATGCCTACGATGTAAAGCTGCCACGCGAACTGGTGCTGATCGGAAAGCAGTTCCTGTACGTGGAGCGCTACATGAAGCTGCTGGCGCCGAAGTGGCAGATGATGAGCGACCCGCAATTCTCCGGCTACTTCGCCAACTTCATGGTCGAAGTCAGTCGCGAGCACCAAAGCGATGTGGAGGCCTGATCATGGACGTCCGTCCCGGCTACGCCCACCGTTCATCGCCGTCCGGCGACGTCGAATTGCACTACGAGGACCTCGGCGACCCCGACAATCCGCCGGTGCTGCTGATCATGGGTCTGGGTGCGCAACTGGTGCTGTGGCATAACGAGTTCTGCCAGAAGCTGGTGGATCTCGGCTATCGCGTGATCCGGTTCGACAACCGCGACGTGGGACTGTCCACCAAACTGCACGGCCAGCGGCCGGGAGGCAAGCTGATCCCGAAGCTGCTGAGGTCTTTCGCCGGGTTGCCCAGCCCGTCGGTATACCGCCTGGAGGACATGGCTGACGACGCGGTGGCCGTGCTCGATCACCTGGGCATCGAACGCGCCCATGTCGTCGGCGCCTCGATGGGCGGGATGATCGCCCAGATCGTCGCCGCGCGCTACCCGGAGCGCACCGCAGGCCTGGGCATTATTTTCTCCTCGAACAACTCCGCGATGCTGCCACCACCGGCGCCCAGAGCACTCATGACGCTGATCAAGGGCCCGCCGCCGGATTCCCCACGCGACGTGATCGTGGCCAACGCGGTGCGGGTGTCCAAGATCATCGGCAGCCCGCGCTACCCGAAGTCCGAAGACCAGATGCGCGCCGACGCGATCGAACGCTATGAGCGCTGCTTCTATCCCCAGGGCATCGGCCGGCACTTCGCCGCAGTGCTGGGCAGCGGGAGCCTCAAGCACTACGACACCCAGGTCAGCGCGCCCACAGTCGTCATCCACGGCCGGGCCGACAAGCTGATGCGGCCCTCGGGAGGCCGGGCAATCGCGGAAGCAATCCCTGGAGCCCGGCTGGTGCTGTTCGACGGGATGGGCCACGATCTCCCCGAGCCGCTATGGGACGACATCATCAGGGAACTCGACATCACGTTCGCTCAGTTTGCCGACGCGCGGTGAGCGCTGATTGGTGCCGGGCAGTCCCCACGGGTAAGGTTCAGAAGCGCCTGAAGTAGCCCTGAACAGGTCATGTCTCTCATTAGGGCGCAGCCGGGGGCCGTGGTGATTAGTAGGACAACCAGCACGGAAAGCGAGTCGCAGTAATGGCTGAGGTATCCAACGCCAAAGACATGGAGCCTCATTTCGAGGACATCCAGGCCCATTACGATCTATCTGACGATTTCTTCGGCTTGTTCCAGGATCCGACCCGCAAGTACAGCTGCGCCTACTTCACTGGGCCCTCCGTGACACTCTCGGATGCCCAGATCGCCAACGTCGACCTCAACCTCGACAAGCTGGACCTCAAGCCCGGAATGACACTGCTGGAAATCGGGTGCGGCTGGGGCCTGACAATGAAGCGGGCGATGGAGAAGTACGACGTCAACGTCATCGGCCTCACGCTGTCGAAGAATCAGCAGGCGTACTGCCAAGAGCTCCTCGCGCAAGCGGACAGCGACCGGACTTTCGACGTGCGGCTGGAAGGCTGGGAGCAGTTCCACTCGCCGGTAGACCGGATCGTCTCCATCGAAGCTTTCGAGCACTTCGGCTTCGAGCGCTATGACGACTTCTTCAAGAACTGCTACGACATTCTTCCCGACGACGGCCGGATGACCATCCAGAGCAGTGTCAGCTACCACCCGCTGGAGCTGGCTGCCCGTGGCAAGAAGCTCACCTTCGAATTGGCCCGGTTCGCCAGATTCATCTACACCGAAATTTTCCCGGGTGGCCGGATTCCGAGCACCAAGATGATGGTCGAGCTCGGCGAAAAGGCGGGTTTCGTTGTGCCGGAGACCATGTCATTGCGCAACCACTACATCAAGACATTGGGTTTGTGGGCGGCCTCGCTGGAGCAGCACAAGGACGAGGCCATCGCCATCACCGATGAAGAGAACTACAACCGGTACATGAAATACCTGACCGGCTGCCAGTACTACTTCATCGATGAAGGTCTCGACGTCAGCCTCGTCACCTACGCCAAGCCCGGTGCACTTCTGGAAGAGGCGGCCCAGTAGCCGGGAAGGTCGGCCGTCACTTCCTGACGGCCTCGGCGGCCCTCGCAGTGGTATTCGCCGCTGTCACGCTGACCGTCAGGGCCAGGCCGATTACCGACTTCCCCGAGATGGTGGTGTCGGTCGGCTCGCCTTACACGGTGCTGATTGCTGTGGTGGGCTTGGTTCTGGCCCTGTGGGGGCGCCGGACCGTTCTGTCGATAGTGGCCGCGATCGTCGTGGTGGTCAGCCTGGCGATCCAGGTCTCCTGGTACTACCTCGGCTCGACGGATGGGCGGGCACTCCAGGCTGACCGTCACACCGAGATACGAGTGTTCGCGTCGAACATATTCAAAGGTCAGGCCGACCCCGAGGCGTTCGTCCGGCTCGCCACCGACAACGCTGACGTCATCACGGTGGCGGAGTTGACCCCGGACTCGGTCAGGGGTTTCCGGCAAGCCGGACTGGAGCAGGTGTTTCCCTACTCGCACCTGCTGCCCTCAGTCGGGGGCGGCGGCATCGGCATGTGGAGCCGTTACCCGCTCACCGCGGTGTCCGTGCCGCGGCACCGGGCTGTCGTCATGCCGGCAGCCCGGCTGAGTGTGCCGGGCGTCGCCATCAAACCGGTACTGGCCAGCACCCACGTCATGTCCCCGGTCGCCGGCGACGAGAACACCGTGGCCGATTGGGGCGAGGGCATGGCCGCCGCCAAGGCGCAATTGGGCAACTTCGCGCAAGCCGCCGGCGCCGGCACGGTGATCGTCGGGGGCGACTACAACAGCACGCCGGACATGCGGCAGTTCCGCGACCTGCTCACCGACGGCTACCGCGACGCAGTCGAGGAGAGCGGCGCGGGATTCGCGCCGACCTTTCCCGCCGATGCGTCGGTTCCACCGCTCATCACCATCGACCACGTATTGACGCGCAACGCTGTCGCCAAGTCGGTCAAAGTGGTGTCCGTTCCCGGCTCCGATCACCTTGGGTTGGTGGCGACAATCCAGGTTCCGCTGGACTAGAGCAGCCTCGCCGTTCGCGACGACTCTGCCCTATAAAGGCTTACGACTCCTCGGTGAAGTTCCGGGTGACCGACGGGTCGACGGGGATGCCCGGACCGGTCGTGGTCGAGACGGTGACCTTCTTGAGGTAGCGGCCCTTCGACGAAGACGGCTTAGCCCGCAGCACCTCGTCCAGCGCAGCACCGTAGTTCTCGGCCAACTTCTTCTCGTCGAAGGACGCTTTGCCGATGATCAGGTGCAGGTTGGCCTGCTTGTCCACGCGGAAGTTGATCTTGCCGCCCTTGATGTCGGCGATGGCCTTGGTCACGTCCGGGGTGACAGTGCCGGTCTTCGGGTTCGGCATCAGACCGCGCGGGCCCAGCACACGAGCGATCCGGCCGACCTTGGCCATCTGATCGGGCGTGGCGATTGCGGCGTCGAAGTCCAGGAAGCCGCCCTGGATCTTCTCGATCAGATCGTCGCTGCCCACCACGTCGGCGCCGGCGGCTACTGCCTGCTCTGCCTTCTCACCCACTGCGAACACCGCGACACGGGCGGTCTTGCCGGTCCCGTGCGGGAGATTCACGGTGCCTCGCACCATCTGGTCGGCCTTGCGGGGATCCACGCCCAACCGAATCGCCACCTCGACGGTCGCATCCTGCTTCTTCGAGCTTGTCTCCTTGGCCAGCTTCGCAGCCTCCATCGGCGTATACAGCCGACTCCTGTCGACCTTTTCGGCGGCTTCGCGGTAGGCCTTGCTGTTCTTGCTCATTGTGTCTCCTTGTAGGGGTTGGAGTTGTGGTCAGTCGGGCCGAAGCGGGCCCTCCCACGACTTCTTCCGGGTCGATCTGCTTCGTTACTCGACCGTGATGCCCATCGAGCGCGCGGTGCCGGCAATGATCTTGGCGGCGGCGTCGATGTCGTTGGCGTTGAGGTCGGCCTTCTTGGTCTCGGCGATCTCGCGGACCTGGTCCCAGCTGACCTTCGCGACCTTGGTCTTGTGCGGCTCGGCCGAACCCTTGGGCACCCCGGCAGCCTTGAGCAGCAACCGTGCAGCCGGCGGGGTCTTCAGCACGAACGTGAAGCTGCGATCTTCGTAGACGGTGATCTCCACGGGGACGACGCTGCCGCGCTGGCTCTCCGTCGCGGCGTTGTACGCCTTGCAGAACTCCATGATGTTGACACCGTGCTGACCCAGCGCGGGACCGACGGGCGGAGCGGGGTTGGCTGCCCCGGCGTTGATCTGCAATTTGATCAGGCCGGTGACCTTTTTCTTCCTCGGGGCCATGGCTTTTTTTCCTTTCGTTGGGGCGCGCTTACGTGCGCTGGGCGCACACTTACATTGAGCGAAGCCGCGCCGAAGTTCGGTCTAGATCTTGGCGACCTGGTTGAAGGTCAGTTCGACGGGTGTCTCGCGGCCGAAGATGCTCACCAGCACCTTGAGCTTCTGCTGCTCGGCATTGACCTCGCTGATTGATGCAGGCAAGGTGGCGAAGGGGCCGTCCATGACGGTTACCGACTCGCCGACCTCGAAATCGACCAAAATCTCCGGACGCTCAAGGGTGGCCTCAGAGGACGCTGCTGCGGCCGTGGAGGCCCCCCGGCCAGCCTTCTTCGCCGCCCCCTGCGGCAGCAGGAACTTCACTACGTCATCAAGCGACAGCGCAGTCGGCCGTGAGGTGGCGCCGACGAAGCCGGTCACCCCCGGGGTGTTTCGAACCGCGGACCACGAGTCATCGGTGAGGTCCATACGCACCAGGATGTATCCGGGGAGCACCTTCCGATTCACCTGCTTGCGCTGGCCGTTCTTGATCTCGGTGACCTCTTCGGTGGGCACTTCGACCTGGAAGATGTAATCGCCGACGTCGAGATTCTGAACGCGGGTCTCGAGGTTGGCCTTCACCTTGTTCTCATAGCCGGCGTAGGAGTGGACGACATACCACTGCCCCGGCTTGCCACGCAGCTCTTTCTTGAGCGCGGTGGCGGGGTCGAGATCTTCCGCCTCCGGTGCCGCCTCGTCGATCACATCGACGATGGCCTCACCCGCGAGCGCTCCGCCTTCGGGGGTTGTCACGGTAGTCAGTCCTCTCTACAACGTTCTGCTCAGCCGAACACCAGCAGCACGAGCCTGTGCCAACCGAGGTCGGTGACGCCGATCAGCGCCACCATGAAGACCAGGAACACCAGCACCACTGTGGTGTAGCTGACCATCTGCTTGCGGTTCGGCCAGATGACCTTGCGCAGTTCGGCGACGACCTGCCCCAGGTAGGTCCACACGAACATGAAGGGATTGCGGGTCTTACCGCCGCGATCCTTCTTCGATTTCTTTTTCTTTCCCTTGGCGTCGCCTTCGTCGGCGGCCTCGAACTCCTCGGTGAGCGCCTCGTCGGTCACCTCGACCTCGGCCAGCGCGGTGCTGGCTCCGGGACGCTGCCGAGGCCGCTTACCCGTGGGCCGAAGCGGCTGCGTCAGCGCACCGGTCTGGTCGGCGTCCTCGCCTGCGGCGCCGTCAGGCTCGTCGCTCACCGCATGCTCCTTCGTGTCAAGTCTTGGGTTATCCCGTCGGATACCCCTCGAGTCTATTCAGTTGGGCAGGGGCGACAGGACTTGAACCTGCAACCTGCGGTTTTGGAGACCGCTGCTCTGCCAGTTGAGCTACGCCCCTCTGTGCTGCTCTTGCGGCATCGCTGCCGCGTGCTGCTCTTGCGGCATCGCTGCCGCGTGCTGCTCTTGCGGCACTCCTCGCCTTCGTACAGTAAGGCTAGTCATCGCCGCGGTCGGCCCCCACACAGTTCGCGCGCCCCCCGTCAGCTGACGGACAGCGCGCTTAACGTGGGAAAACTCCGACGAGTGAGTGTAGCGCGAGTCCGGCCGGAGTTACTAATCCGCGTCGTGGGCGACGGGCTTGCGCAGCACCTGACCGGTCTTCGGGTCCCAGCCGGCCGAGATGGAGTTGTCGCCCTCATGGCCCATCAGCGTGGTGAAAGACTCCATGACCACCTCACCCGTCCGGTCGTCGGTGAGAACGTTTCGGGAGGTGACGATGTCCGCCCCAAACCTCTCGTCGACGGACTCGATGTGCATGGTGCCACGGACCACGTCACCCTCAACGATGGGGCGGTAGAACTTGAACTTCTGATCCACCTGAACGATCTGCATGGTCTCGAAGCCCACGTCGACGTGCTGGAAAAAATGCCGTTGGATCATCACAGCGAGAATCGAGAGGAACGTCAGCGGCGCGACGAGGCCGTCGTGCCCGAGTTCGCGCGCAGCATCGGTGTCCACAGACGCCGGGTCGCAGCACTGGACGGAGTTCGCGTACTGCCGGATCTGCTCACGGCCCACAACAAACGGTTCCGGGTAGGCCCAGACCATGCCACGGATGTCGGTCTTCAGCGCCATGGCTACGCCAACTTCGCGATCGCGATGGCTCGACCGAAGATCTTCTTGCCGCCGTGGGTTGCGGTCAGCGCGACAGTGACCGCCTTTTCGTCTGGATCGACGGATTTGACCCGGCCGTTGAACACGATCTCCGAACCGACACCGTCGTTGGGTACCGGGACGATGGAGGTGAAACGTACGTTGTACTCGGTGACTGCTCCCGGGTCGCCAATCCACTCGGTGACGTAACCGCCACCGAGTCCCATGGTGAGCATGCCGTGCGCGATAGCGGTGTCGAGGCCGACCTGCTTGGCGATCTCGTCGTCCCAGTGGATCGGGTTGAGGTCACCGGAGACGCCGGCATAGTTGACCAGGTCCGCACGGGTCAGGGTGATAACCCGCTCCGGCAACTCGTCGCCGACCTTGACCGAACTGAACTCACGCAGTGCCATCTTTAAAGCCACTCTCTCCACTCTCGTCACTCCGCCCGGCGAGCGTAGTGTAGTTCTCCTGTACCACCTCGCCGTCGGAGTTGGTGACGACGTTCCTGGTCACAATGATGTCGGTACCGTGCGCCTGCCGAATTTCATGCAGGTACACGTCGTAGTAGAGCTTGTCACCGGCGGTAACCGGCTTGACGAACTTTAGAACCTGGTCCACCTGAACGATCTGCTTATCGGTGATACCGATGTTGTGGTGCTTGAAGAAGGCCATCTGGGCGGTATAGCCGAACACCGAGATGAAGGTCAGCGGCGAAACCAAACCCTTGTAGCCGAGTTCAGCCGCGGCATCCTCGCTGAAGAACGCCGGATCGGTGTTATTGACCGCGGTGGCGTACTCGCGAATCTTCTCCCGCTCAACCAGGTAGCAGTCGGGATAGCGGTAGTGGATCCCGACGAGTTTCTCGGAGAGAGCCACGACAGGTCAGCGGGACTCTTTGTGACCCTGATGCTTGCCGCAGTTAGGGCAGAACTTCTTCAGCTCCAGCCGGTCGGGATCGTTGCGGCGGTTCTTCTTGGTGATGTAGTTGCGGTGCTTGCACACCTCGCAGGCCAAGGTGATCTTGGGCCGGACGTCAGTACTGGAGGCCACGTCGACTGCTCTCTTTCACTTCTCAATTTGGTCCGGTAGCGGTGGGGGGACTCGATCCCCCGACCTCACGATTATGAGTCGTGCGCTCTAACCAGCTGAGCTACACCGCCATGACGGCGCCGCCGCTCGGTACGGCGTCCACCGAGCCCCCTAACGGAATCGAACCGTTGACCTTTTCCTTACCATGGAAACGCTCTGCCGACTGAGCTAAGGGGGCCTGACCCGCAGTGTCGGGCTAACCGTTCTGAGGGCCTTACAGAGGGTACAGCCTGCGGCTGGGCCCAGCCAAACCGCACGCCGTCACACCCCGGTGCACCGCAAGGTCGGCACCCACGCCGGCGGGGTCGGACTGTGTCCTTATCTGGGCTAAGTCCTACTGTGGGCTAATGGCATCCGATGACCGCCTCTACTTCCGCCAACTGCTCTCCGGCCGCGACTACGCCCCCGGAGACATGATCGCCCAGCAGATGCGCAACTTCGCCTACCTCATCGGCGACCGGGAGACTCGCGAGGCGGTGGTGATCGATCCGGCCTACGCCGCGGGCGATCTGCTCGACGCCCTCGCGGCCGATGACATGAGCCTGTCCGGGGTGCTTGTCACCCACCACCATCCCGACCATATCGGCGGGTCGATGATGGGCTTCCAACTCAAGGGTCTGGCTGAGCTGCTGGAGCGGGTCAGCGTACCGGTGCACGTCAACACTCATGAGGCGCAATGGGTGTCGAAGGTCACCGGAATCCCGATGGGCGATCTGACTCTCCACGAGCATGGCGACGTCGTCAATGTCGGAGAGATCCCCATCGAGTTGCTGCACACCCCCGGCCACACCCCCGGCAGCCAGTGCTTCCTGCTCGACGGTCGGCTGGTGGCCGGTGACACGCTCTTCCTGGACGGCTGCGGCCGCACTGATTTCCCCGGCGGCGACGTCGACGATATGTTCCGCAGCCTGCAGCAATTGGCCAAGCTGCCCGGCGACCCAACGGTGTTCCCCGGGCACTGGTACTCCATAGACCCCAGCGCCAGCCTGTCGGAAGTCAAACGCAGCAACTACGTCTACCGGGTGTCCAATCTGGAGCAGTGGCGCTCGCTGATGGGTGGCTGAACCAGCCTATTCTCGGCGACGCCGCATCAAGCCGAGGCCGACGATGACGAACACCGAAAGCTGTGACGGCGTCACCGTGTAGCCCAGATCCTGGAGGATGCCCAGTTCGACGGCACCGATCACCCGTGCTCCGGGGCCGAAGCCGTCTGCGGGATCCATGATGTAGGTCCCGACCGGCGGGTTATTCGGATCGAGATGCGCCACCGAGCTTCCGCTCGCCCAGGTACTCGGCGTGTAGAGCGGAACCAGGCCACCGTAGGCCGCCACGGCATTGGGGCCGTCGAAGTACAGTCCTCCGTTGCCCCCGGTCAGATTCGTCGTGTAGGCGCTGTTCCAGACGTAGTCGCCGCCGATCGCCGCGGTGCCGTCGGAGGTCGCCAGGAAGCTGTCGTAGATCGTCCAGTTGCGGTCCATGCTGGTTGGGGATTCGATTCCGGTCAGGAACCCCAGCGTGTGCAGCATCTCGTGGAGCGCCACCGCCTGGAAGTCATACTGCCGGTTACCCACTCTGTCGCCCGTGGCCCACGGATAGGCGAAGTTCCAGGTAATGCTTCCATCCGAAGCAGAACCGTTGGCGTCGACGCCGGTAATGATCTTGGTCTGAGCGACGGTTCCGGTGTAGCCGACGCTGCTGCTGCTGAACGGCGCGTAGGCGGTCGCCAGCAGGCCCGAGGTAGCCGAATTCTGCCCTATGACGTCATAGGTGAGGCTGACCGGGGCCTCGACCACGATGTAGGACGACAGCGATGCCACGGCGGCCTCCAGGGCGCTACGCGCGTCGGCCGTCCAATACCCGGATCCGCTGCCATAGACGAAGTTGAAGGTCACCGCGGCGGGCGAGATGGTCACGCTGACCGGTATGTCGATGGTGCCGCCGTAACCATCACTGATGGTGACGGTGAAGGAGTCCGTCGTGTCGTCGACGGTTGCTGTGGCCAGCGATGCGGCGTGCCGGGCCAGCACAGTCGGCGTGTAGGTGAAGGCGCCGTCGGCTGAGAGAACGATGGCCCCCTTGCCGGTGCTGCCCGGCGCACTGTAACTGAGCGGGTCACCGTCGCTGTCGATGCCCAACACGCTGCCGGCGACCACACCGCTGGTCACATCAGGCGCGCCCGAACTCGACGAACCGGTGGGCGTTGCGTTGTCCGGGGTGATCGCCACACTGACCGCCACCACCACCGAGCCCCCGTGACCGTCACCGACGGTCACCGTGAACTCCTCCACCATGTCCGCCGCGGTCGCGGTCAACGACGCCGCCGCATGCCGGGCCACCGCAGTCGGGGTATAGGAGAACGACCCCCCATCACCG